>CAYRDG010000028.1:0-70389 GCA_964422915.1 uncultured Frigoriglobus sp.
GATTACCCAAATTACCCAATTCACGCCGGCACCACCAGAGAACTTGGCTACACCCTCGCCTGTCGCCTGTTGACGAAGACGCCACGCATGGGTAATGTCCGCGAGCGACGGTGGCCCAAACCAGACGTTGCACCAGTCTTCCGCACTCCCGAAATTGAGGCGATTTCGATGGCTCGTGCTCTTTCGCGCCTCCGCGGCGCATTGTTTGGCACCCACGCCCGGGGTAAACTGTCCGGGTCGCCTCCACCCGGAAAACGAGGTCGCAGGACTATGCGACGCCGTCTGATTCTCCCCATCGCCGTCCTGCTACTGGCAGTGGGGAGTTACGCGGCCTATACCCACTTCTTCCGCGGCACCCCACCGCCGCAGGTACCGCAGTTCACACCAAATGGCCACGTTGCCAGCGAGAACGAGTTCGAGAAACTCGCAAAGTCCGACGCGGTGGCGACACTCAGCCAGTGCCTCTCACGCTACACGCGCGAGGTCAAAACGGGCGCTCACTTCACCCTGGAGAAACAGGAACGGATTCAGGGGAAGCCACGACCACCGGCAACGCCCCCGGTGGAGATCCTCGACGTGTGGGTACGCGGTGATGTGCCCGACCCGGCAACGAAGAAAACAGCGATTGAAGTGCAGATGAAGTGGCTTCAAGGGGCACGAAAACCGTTCGGGTTCGGGGCCGAGATTCGCGGTACGCTCTTCAGCGAGAAGCCGAAGGCCGCGGGCGGCCTCGACGGAAAAGTGGTTGCGTGGCGGCCAGGAGCCGGCCAGTTGACCGGCGGCCCACTCAGCAGCCCCACGCCTGCGAACAACGCACTGGCCAAGTCGCAGTCGCGCTATTGCATCCGCGACGCCGGACTCTATCGTTCGATGCTTCGCACTTACGAAGCGTGGAAGCAACGTCAGGAAGCTGGCGAACTGAAGATCGAATACCTCGGCAAGAAGGCAATCCCGCAGATTGGCCGCGAGTGTTTCGTGATCCGACGTCACTGCCCACGCACCGAGATCGACTCGTTCGAGATTGGCGGCCACGCGACCAGCGACCCGGACGAGGTGGCGAAGGAAGGTTTCACCGAGGTAACAATCTATATCGACGCCGAACGATGGCTTCAGGTCGGGACCGAACTGTACCGCACCGAACCGGATGGCACGCGCGTCCTCGTTGGGCAATACTACATGCGCGATGTTCAGTTGAACCCGACTGTCCCGTCCGACACCTTCACCGTCGAAGAATTGAAGAACTAATAACAGATCTGCACGCAAGAGAGCATGAATGATGGAAATGTAATTCCATCATTCATTCTTCAGAAATACCGATACGCTACAAGATTTGGCTCCGGCAGAATACCGCTTCCGCAACAATCAGCTAGTGCGACATATTTACAATCGTCATCTCGATGTGACCACCCCAACCTGATATACTGATGAGAAGTTGTATCTTCCGGGTGGTCCGTCATGCGTTTGCTTGCGATCGGTGATATTCATGGTTGTCTTGGCCCACTCAACGATCTACTGGCCTGTGTGCTTCCCACGCCCGACGACACCCTCATACTGTTGGGGGACTACGTGGACCGCGGCCCGGACACGCGCGGCGTGCTCAACCGCATCCATCAGTTGAAGCAGGAACGCACGGTAGTCTGCCTCCAGGGGAATCACGAAATCATGATGCTCGCCGCACGCTACGGCGACCGTTCCGATCGGAAGATGTGGCTCTCCGTTGGCGGGATGCAGGCGCTGGGGTCCTATGGCAGTGCGCCTGGTCTTTCCGGGTCGCTGGAGGATGTGCCGCCGGACCACTGGCACTTGCTCAAGCACGGTCTGGTCGATTACCACGAAACCGAACAGTTCATCTTCGTTCATGCGGGCGTTTCCACCGACACGCCGATGGACCAGCAACCCGATAACATGCTGTTCTGGGAGTTCCTGCCGGTCGCGATGCGGCACGAATCGGGCAAGACGGTGATCTGTGGCCATTCGTCACAGAAATCCGGCGTACCGAAGGTGGTGCCTGGGGCCGTCTGCATCGACACATACGTCCACGGCGGCGGCTGGCTCACCTGTCTCGACGCCCTCTCTGGCCACTACTGGCAGGTCGATGTATTCGGCCGCCAGCGTGAAGGGAACGTGGTATACGAGGACGGTCACAAGGGGTAACTGGCGGCACACATGATCGAAGTACGCGATCTGTCGAAATGGTTTCACGGCGCCGGTGGCGAGCGTGTCATGGCGGTGGATTCCGTCCGCTTCACCGTGACGCCCGGCGAGGTCTTCGGGTTACTCGGACCCAACGGCGCCGGCAAGACGACCACACTGCGAATGCTCTGCACCGTACTGACACCCTCGGCCGGTACCGCGACCGTTGCGGGCTTCGATGTGGTGGAGCATCCGGCCGAGGTTCGCCGACATGTCGGCTTCCTTTCAGCGAACACGGGCGTCTACGACCGAATGACCGCCTGGGAGATGGTGGAGTATTACGGCCGTCTCAATCAGGTACCACCAGACGTGCTCAGGCCGCGAATGGAGGAACTGTTCACTTCGCTCAAGATGACGGACTTCCGCGATGTACGCGGCGGCCAACTGAGCACGGGGATGAAGCAGAAAGTGTCAATCGCGCGAGCGCTGGTGAACGACCCCCCGGTGCTGATCTTCGATGAGCCAACCGCCGGGCTGGACGTTCTGGTGCAGCGTGCAGTGCTTGACAACATCAAGCACCTTCGCGGCATGGGGAAGACGATCATCTTTTCGACGCACATCATGCGCGAGGTGGAGAAACTCTGCGACCGTGTCGCCGTGATGGCGAAGGGGAAGGTTGTCGTTTGCGGCACGCTCGTCGAACTGCGCGAGATGTACCGGCAAGACGACCTGGAGGAGCTATTCTTCACACTCGTGAGTTGACGGCCCCATACCACAGAGGCCGGAGCCAGACTTCCTGCGAGCGCGAAGCCGCGATTGCTCCATCCGATCACTTCCGCTTGAACTCAATCCCTGAGATCTTGAACCACTTCGCCGCTCCGTCCTTCACACCGAACCCGGCCAGCTCATCCTCGAAGAAGCCAGCCGTGACGCGAAAGCGATTGTGCTCGAAGTGCGCAAGCGGGAATGCGAAGCCACCGAACTTCGCGCGAAGGTTCCCATCTGCCAGTATGACGGTGGCGACTCCGTAGGCTGGGTTCTCATACTGGCCGGCGTAGGCATTCAACGCCAGTGAGGGCTTCGCACCGGGGTCTCGAGCCTTGTCGCGCGCCGCAAGCGCCGCCTGGTGACTGGCCACGTCGTCATCCATAATCTTCCGGTAGAAGCTGTTCCAGTCCTTTGGTTTGAGGTCGCAGTAGCGGTCGATGATCGAGTTTGTTAGGGCCATCGGCATGCGCGTGTCGTGGAGGTTCGCCAGCACCGCGATGCCGAGTTGCCGATCGGGCACAAGTGTGATCTGGACGCGGAATCCATCGATCAGTCCGCCGTGGCCGTTCACTTTCAACCCACGGTAATCGTTCACCACCCACCCCATCGCATAGCTGAGCTGCACCGTGTCCGGGAACAGGGCCTTCGCGCTGCCTTCGAGTCGCATGAGGTTCTGCCCCGTGCGCGTTTCGAGGAGCGGTGCCGCCGAGACGATCCGCTTGCCGCTGGGCGCGACGCCATCAGCGATGTGGAACTGGAGCCAGGCGGCCATGTCGCGCGCGGTGAGGTTCAGTGAACCGGCCGGGTTCGGTTCCGCGATCTCGTATGCCGGCATCCGCTCAACCTTCCCCTCCTTGTTCAACCTGTGACCCAGCGCGCGGTCTGCGTTCTTCGGTATCTCCGCCGTGGTGAAGTACACGTCCTTCATCTCCAGCGGCTCGCAGATCCGCGTGCGAAGCTGCTTCTCCCACCTCGCCTTGCCGAACTTCTCCGCTATGCGGCCCGCTGCCATGAAGGTGATGCTGTTGTAACGGTAGCCGCCGCGGAACGGATAAACGAGAGGCAATTTCGGCACCTGCGCGATCGTGTGATCGATACTCCACGGCGCGCGATACCAGAGCAGGTCGTGGCCATTCAGCCCAGTACGGTGTGAGACGAGATCGCGAAGTGTCAGAAGTTCGTTCACGCATTGGTCGGAGAGTTTGAACGACGGGTAGAGCTTCTTGACCTTGTCGTCCCAGTCGATCACGCCGTCATCGACGAGCATCGCGAGAAGCGCCGTCGTGAACTGCTTGGTACACGATGCCAGCGGGAAGATCGTGTCAGTGGTAATGGGCTTTGCTTCGTGGATGCTGCGTCGCCCGTAGCCCTTCAGAACAGCGATCTGATCGCCGTGGACGACGACGACCGCCGCGCCAGGAACCGAGAATGCCTTGAGCGCGTCCGCAACGAGTACATCCACCGCTTCCAGGGTGGGTTCCTCCGCGCCGGCGGGTGCGAGGAAGAAGGGGATGAACAGCGCGGCAAGGAGCAATCGCATGTGTGACTTTACGCAAGTGGTGTTGATCCCGACGAACGTCCGCACACGGTATTATTGCGCAGGAGAGCGGAAAAGTGATGGCTGTTCTGGCCGAAGGCGAGACAGCGGCAGGCACGCGATGGCCCGCACCATTGCAGGCATCCGCCGAGGCGGGTAGGGTAAGCGGCACCAACGCTCGCTTGCAACTCCACCGAGACGCGCATGGAGACACTCAAGTCCATCTACGAATCACTCCGGCCACACGCCGCGACAATCACCTCCACGGTTGCCCTCGTCATCACATGGGTGGGGCTATTCTTCGCGTGGCGACGCCGAAAGAAGGAGTGGGCCAGGAAGGAGTTTCTCTCACAGGTCAACTTCTCGCTGAATCTGTTCGGCGCCGCGCTCGCGATGCGCACGCTTCTGGAAGTGGCAATCACCGACGTGTGGTCCAACGCGCACGGTGTGCGACTCCTGCACACTGCGGCGGCGCGAACCACGGTCGCCGATCCGTTCATTCGGCTCTCGAACGTGGCAGATCGCGATTATCTGCAACGCGCGGTGAAGAATTCTCTTTCGGAGCTCTGCCCGACCACGTTCCTCGCCGCCGCGCTGGGCGAGAAGGTCCGCACGGGCATCTTCCTCTTCGCCGTGACATGCGAGCGATACCCGGAAATACTCACCGTGAAGCTGCGTGTGCTACTGATCGAGGAAAATACCCTACGCGAGTGGTGCATGCCTGGAGGTAAGGCCGAGCAGCTCCAGTTGAGCGACAATGAACGCAGGCGGCTGCGCACACTTCAGGCGATGTACACAATGGATCAGAAGTCGCAGGCGGGCGAACCGGAGCTACTTGGCCGGGTGGAACTCGGTGTTCCTGTCGGGTAACGAGCCGTTCCTTTTGCCGGGCGCGGTTCGCATCCGTAAACCATTGGTGAACCATGCTGCCGCGACGCAGCGGCGTCACCTTTCTCACGACGGGCGAACATGAGCGCGAAGTACGTTTACTCCTTCGGCGGCAAGGCGGCCGATGGCGACGGCAAGATGAAGGAGCTGCTCGGCGGCAAGGGGGCCAACCTCGCCGAGATGTGCAAGATCGGAATCCCGGTCCCGCCCGGCTTCACCATCACCACCGAGGTCTGCGCCGCCTACTACGATCACGGGAAGAAAATCCCGGAAGCGGCGATTCCGCAGATCGATGAGGCACTCAAGAAGGTCGAGGCACTCGTCGGCAAGAAGTTCGGCGACCCGAACGACCCACTGTTGGTGTCTGTCCGTTCGGGTGCGGCCCTCTCCATGCCAGGCATGATGAACACCATTCTCAACCTTGGCCTGACGGACGCCTCGGTTGAGGGGTTGGCCCGCAAGACCGGCAACGTCCGCTTCGCCTACGACAGCTATCGCCGACTCATCGACATGTTCGGCTCAACCGCGATGGGGTTGGAGCACGAGCACTTCGAGCACGAACTTCACTCGATGAAGGTGGCCAAAGGCGTCAAGCTCGATACCGACCTCACCGCCGACGACCTCAAGGAACTCGTGAAGCGGTACAAGGCAGTTTACAAGAAGGACGTGGGCGAAGATTTCCCACAGGATCCGAAGAAGCAACTCTATCTCGCCGTCAATGCGGTGTTCAACTCCTGGAACGGCAACAAGGCCATCGAGTATCGCCGTATCGAGCGCATCACGGGTCTGAAGGGGACCGCTGTTAACGTGCAGGCGATGGTCTTCGGCAATATGGGGAACAGCTCCGGGACAGGAGTTGCCTTCACACGCGACCCGAACACCGGCGAGAACGTCTTCTACGGCGACTATCTCATCAACGCGCAGGGCGAGGACGTGGTCGCGGGCATTCGCACGCCCGAGCCAATCGCAAAGCTCCACGAGGACATGCCCAAGGTGTACGACCAGCTCGTACAGATTCGCGCAGACCTCGAGAAGCACTACAAGGACATGCAGGACATCGAGTTCACGGTGCAGGACGGCGTGCTGTACATGCTCCAGACCCGCACCGGGAAACGCACAGGCACAGCGGCAGTTCGCATCGCCGTCGAGATGGTCAAGGAGAAGCTGATCGACGAGACAACTGCTGTGAAGCGCGTCAACCCGGACAGCCTCAACCATCTGCTCCAACCGCAGCTCGACCCGAAGTCGAAGAACAAGCCAGTCGCGCAAGGGATCGCGGCCAGTCCGGGCGGAGCGAGCGGCAAGGTGGTTCTGTCGGCCGAGGCCGCCGTGGAGCACGCCAAGCAGAAGCCGGACGATCCGATTCTGCTGGTCCGCAAGGAAACCAGCCCCGAAGACGTGGCCGGTATGCACCTGGCTCGGGGTATCCTGACCTCAACCGGCGGCAAGGCGAGCCACGCGGCCGTGGTCGCACGCGGATGGGGCAAACCGTGTGTCGTGGGCTGCGAAGCGGTCAAGATCGACGAGGCCGCCCAAACAGTGACCATCGCCGGGCAAACGATCAAGGCCGGCGACTTCCTCACCATCAACGGCACCACTGGCGATGTGATGATCGGCAAGGTGGAGACGATCGCCCCGAGCATGAGCGGCGACTTCGCCACGCTCATGCAATGGGCTGACAAGGCCCGGAGGTTGAAGATTCGCACCAATGCCGATACCCCCACCGACGCTGCCAAGGCACGCGAGTTCGGCGCCGAGGGGATTGGCCTCTGCCGCACCGAGCACATGTTCTTCGTTGGTGCCGACGAGGCGGAGAAGAAGGCCCGCATCGCCTCCATCCGCGAGGTCATTCTCGCCGAGACGCCTGAAGCTCGTGCCGCCGGTCTGGCCAAGGTCCTGGTCTTCCAGAAGAAAGACTTCGTCGGGCTGTTCGCGGCAATGGATGGCCTGCCGGTCACCATCCGCCTGCTCGACCCGCCGCTGCACGAGTTCCTCCCGAAGGACGACAACCCGGAGGGGCAGGAGGCCGCTGCCCGCGACCTCAGCGTGCCTGTGACCCGCGTCCGCGAGCGCATCGAGGAGCTACACGAGTTCAACCCGATGATGGGTTTCCGCGGCTGTCGCCTGCCCATCGTCTTCCCTGAGATCGGCGACATGCAGGTGCGCGCGATCATCGAGGCCGTAATTGAGGTGAAGAAACAGGGCAAGAGCGTGCTGCCGGAAATTATGATCCCGCTCATCGGCACAGTCGAGGAGTTGGCGATTCTCAAGAAGCGCGCGATTGCGGTGGCCGAAGAGACGATGGCAAAGGCCGGAGTGAAGTTCGATTACCAGATCGGTACCATGATCGAGCTTCCGCGGGCGGCACTCATGGCCGGCCCCATCGCGGAGGAAGCGGAGTTCTTCAGCTTCGGCACCAACGACCTGACGCAGATGACCTTCGGCGTGAGCCGCGACGACATGAACGGTTTCCGCAACGCCTATCTCAAGGAGAAGATCTGGGCCGTCGATCCGTTCGAGTCAATCGACCAGGTGGGCGTCGGGCAACTCATCGACACTGCGATCAAGAGCGGGCGAACCAGCCGCAAGGCGAAGGCGAGCCAGCACCTGAAGGTCGGCATCTGCGGCGAGCACGGCGGCGATCCGGAGAGCGTCGTCTTCTTCCATAAGGTCGGGATGGACTACGTCAGTTGCTCTCCGTTCCGCGTCCCCATTGCACGGCTGGCCGCGGCGCAGGCCGCGCTGGGTGACACGCAACGCGACAAGTAGTTCAGCACGCTGAATGATGCAAAACGACGCGCGAGCGGCCGGGGTTTCCTCGGCCGCTCGCGGCACGAAATGGCCGGCGGACTCTTGCGTGCCGCGTTGCTCCCTCCGAAACTATCAGTGCCACCGTTCATGGACCCATCACTGACGAAGGAGTTCGCATGTTTCGTGCGATCCGCGTGGTAATCGGGAGCGGCCTGTTGGCCCTCGCTGCCACGCTCACGGGGGCGGCCTCGGCCGCCGACAAGCCTGGAGTTGGGGACCCGTTCCCTGACATCGCGGTGCCGGCGACCCAGGCCAGCCTGGTCAAGCCGGGCGCGAAGGAGTTGTCCATCAAGGACCTCAAGGGCAAGTATGTGGTGATTGCCTTCTATCCGAAGGCACTCACCGGTGGCTGAACGATCGAATGCAACGGGTTCCGCGACCTCCTCAAGGAGTTCAAGGACGCCAACACGGTCGTGTTTGGTGCCAGCGCGGACACACAAGACCTCAACCAGAAGTTCACCGACAAGAACAAGTACACATATCCGCTACTTTGCGACGTGGACAAGAAGTTGATCACGGCACTTGGGATCAAGTCCGGAAGTGGCAACGCCATGCGTGTCACCTACATCGTCGATCCCAAGGGAAAGATCGCGAAGGTCTACACGAAGGTTTCCCCGAAGGGGCACGCCCAGCAGGTACTCAAGGACGTGAAGGAACTGAGCGGTAAGTAGTACGAGTTCAAGTTGCGACGGGGCAGCCAGTTCTGGTGGCTCTGGAAGTCCCGTTGCGGCCGACGCATTCCAAAGAATCTCCGTTCGACTGGCACAGTTCTTGCTTGAGTGTTTCCCGGCACTTTTCCCGTCGGAGGAACACCATGTCAGCCGATCAAAACCAGGCCACCAGCGCGGATGTCGTTGCAGTGTTTGACAGCCAACTCGACGCGGACCAGGCCGTGTTGCAGTTGTACATCCAGGGCTTTACCGACAAACAGATTGGCTGCTTCACCTGGAATCCCTTCAGCGGCCTCACCAACCTCATCGACCGCAGCTATGCCTTCAGTGGTTCTGTCATCGGCGGCATCGTCGGTGCGGCGCTGGGAGTCGGCCTCGCATTCGTGCTCAACATCTGGTCGGATCACTTCCGCAACCTGCAAGACATCCTCGGCCTGGGGCTTACCGCCGCCACGTTCCTCTGTCTGTTCGGTGGGCTGATTGGCTGGGGTATCGGGGTGGGCATCTATCACGCGGGCGTGGAAATGCCGGCTGTGGACCCGACGGTTGGCCCGTTCATTCTCGCGGTCCACACCGAGGCCGAGAATCGCGAACTGGCTTCCACGATCATTCACCGCTGTGGCGGCACCGATGTTCCCGCCTCGGCGATGGCGTGAGTCTCATTCAATGAAGAAAAGCCCCGCGAGCGATGCTCGCGGGGCCAGGGTTAGCATTCTCCCATCCAGAATCCCGATTCGATCACCGGGCCACGTTCTGACCCGGAAGCCGGCCTTCCGTCTGGAAGATTTCTTCCTCGGCGTTGATGATGATGCGTGGCGTAACCATGATCATCACATGCCGACTCTCGCGCCCGACACCCACGTTCTTGAAGAGACGGTTGAGGTACGGGATCTTCGAGAGGAACGGCGGGCCGAACTCGTTGCGGCTTTCGGCCAGTGTCTTGAAGCCGCCCAGCAGCACCGTGCCACCGTCCGGGCACACCACGGTTGTCTGGATCGACAGCGTGGTGAACGCCGGCTGTTGCAGGAACTGCGTGAACGGAATCGGCTGACCCTGGCTGCCGCCCTCGAATACCGGCGTGACGAACGTCGTGACCGGGAACAGCGGCACCGAGGCTCCCGACTGCACCGACATGTTCACCGGCAGGTTCATTCGGACGAACCGGCGGTCGGCCGACACCACCGCTTGCACGGTGATCGAGATCATACCACCCTGCTGGAAACTACCAGGACCAGGCAGCGGTGTGTTCTGCGGGATGAACACAATCTGACCGTTCACCGAGACCACCTGCACGTTGGTCACGAAGAACTGGAGGTCGGAGACGGTCAGCGTTGCCGTCTGGCCATTGAACATCGTGAGCTTCGGAGCGTTCATGATGTTCGACCGCATATCGCCCTGCGCGAGCTCCATGAACGTGTAGACCTGGATATCGTTGAGGAACGCCAACCCCAGCGAGATACCGCCGTTGTTGCCTGTTGCGTTCGGGTATCCGCCGAAGCCCGGAATACCGCGATTGAAGCTCGTTGCCTTGATCGGCACGTTCAGGTCCGGAGTGAACGTCCCTGCGGGTGTCAGCCCCACGGTAACGCCCTTGTACCCGTTGTAGCTGTTGAGGTACGGGTAAGGCCGGAAGACACCGTTGGTACCCGTGTTCGGGTTGAACGCCTGCAACTGCGGCTCGAAACTCGTGTTGTGCGTCTGAACATTGACCGAGAAGTCAACGCCCATACGCTCGAAGAACGACTCGGCCAGCGACACGATGCGGACTTCAACAGCCACCGCCAGATCCTGGAGCCGCCGCAGCGCCTCCAGCAGGTCCTGCACCTCGCTGATCACGTCGGCCGTCTGGTTGACAACCAGTGCGCTGCCGATGTCGAAGAACTCGACCTTGCCGCCGCCACCCTGACCGTCCCACGAGTAGGGCCGCACCATGCTCGTAATGAGCTTGATGAGTTGCTCGTGCTTGCTGTTGGTGTCGCCAGCCATGCTCGAGGAGTTGGCCAGCGGGTTGGTCTGCAGCGAGCCGCCTCGCCAGGAAGGACCGCCCTGCGCGCCCTGGATGCCCGGCGTGGTTGCCAGCATCCCAGGCAGCGGAGTGCTGGCAGGCTGACCGCCTCCCAGACCGCCAGCGGGAGAACTGGGCGTGACACCATTTAGCCCCGACATGTGCAGCCCACCGCTGTTGAGCGGGTTGCGGTTGAGCATCTTGTCGAAGTTCGCGTAGTCGGGCAGTGCGAAGTTCGGCACAGGTGTCACCAGGTCGGCCACAGAGAAGACCTTCGTGACCATCCGACCCTTCGACTTCTTCACCGTCGTGACCTTCACCATGTCGTGCTCGACGACATAGCTCAGCCCCGCTTGTTCCAGCGTGAAGGCCAGGATGTTCTTGGTGGCGACCGACGTACCAGGCTTGACCGTTACCGGCTGGACCGGGCTGATCTTCTCGGCGTTCAGTGACGCCTCGTCGATCACCAGCGGAATCCCGGTCAGCGTCCTGATGTTCTCGATGGCCTGATCCAGCGGCGTCTGGTTGAACTCAATCGAGATGGGCTTTTCCAGCTTCAGCTCGATCTCGTACTCCGCCGGCGTGCGGGTCCTCTGAAGGTAGTGGTCTCCCGATCCACGACGCTGGGCACGCCGCATGGCATCAAGTTGCACCGATACGGGATCGTTGGAAGTTACGAGCGGCCCGAGCCGGTCGTTGTCGTTGAGGCCGCCGAGGAAGAACTCTTCCTTGGACCGCTTGTCGGCCTCGGCTTCCTTGACCCGCTTGGTGAGGCGCACCATCTCCAGCATCGCCGTGACAGCCGGCTCATCCGGGTCGAGTTGCTTGGTCTGCAACGCGACGCGTTCGGCCTTCGCGTATTCGCCCTTCTTCACAAGGTCGTGGCATTGCCGCATCAGCGAGGCCACCTCGCGTTTCCGCTCTTCACTGGCAGAGGCGCGGCTGGTCACGATCTCCTTGGCTTCGCGACGCTCCTTGTTGAGTCGGGCATTCGCGTCCACCTGCCCCTTCATCATGCGGAAGGTATCGAGACGGTTCTCGATGGGGCGAAGGAGCCGCGAAACGCTGCTGCCGTCGAGGTTGGAACCGCGGACGCGGTTACCGTAGTCCACGAGCATTTGCATGGCGAGGTCGGTCTCGCCGCGACCAAATGCCTTCTGCGATTCCTCCTGTACACGAAGCCCCTCGCTGCGGAGCTTCTGGAATGCGACCGTGCGCATCGCCTGGGCGGCCGAAGGCGGATCGTCGGACTTCAGCCGGGCGGTGCCCGGAGGATGGGCGGGCTTGGCACCCGTGCCCGTTGTCAGTTCGGCTGGCGGCAGCGGCGAATCGGGCGACTGCGTACCACCAATCGCGACCAGATCGGCGCCGGCCTTCTTCAACTCGGCGCGGCACGCACTCAGCATCTCCTCGCGTGACTTCTGCCCGCTCTCGTTCAGGAGCTTCGGCTCGATTAGCACGAGGGCGCCGAGGGCACGCTTGTAGTCTTTCTTGTCGAAGGCGCCCTTCGCGTTGGCCATCGCGCGTTCGGCATCGCGTTGCCGGCGAGCGTTGACTTCGGCGTCGAGGGTGTTGAGCAGCGCCGCCGCTTCCTTCTGCATTCCGTGATTGAATGCCTGAGTCGCGAGGCGTTCAGCGGTCTGGAACTCCCCGGCCTTGAATTCGACATACGCCTGGTCGAGCAATTGCTGACCGGTGATATCGCCGCCACGCGACGGAGGTTCTGGCGCAAGCGGCATTCCGGGCTTCTCAGTCACGCCCGATGCCACCCGGGCTGTGCCTGGCACCGACGGAGCCGGGATCAGATGTTCCGGTCCGCCCGCGGCGATCAATCCGCTGGCCGGCGCGCTGCCGTACTTGCCACCGGAAGCCGTCCAGAGCGCGGCCTTCGCCTCGGTCACAGGCTTGGGGAATAGCCCCATCGCGCTGGCGATCATACCGGCGTGGTCGAGCGCGGCACTGGCGCGTGTGTAGTCCTTCTTGGAAGCGAATGTGTTGCCGTCACGGACCAACCGGTCCATGGCCGCGGCCGCGCGGGTGTTCAGTTCCTGGAGAGCATAGCCAGGGTTCGGCTCGCTGATGGAGAACTTCGCCCCGAGCTTGTCGGCCTCGGTGAACTTCGCCTTCGCCAGGGAGAACTGACCCTGATCGGCCAGCGCCTTCCCCTCGGCCATGAGCTTGACCGCCGCGGTCTTGTTCGGATCGGCGGAGCCAGGAATCCGCTTGCTGGCCTGATGTGTGTCACCGATACCCGACCGGCCGCTGCGTGTTGTAGGCATGGCGGGCGGGGTGCGGTTGGCGCCGCCAGGGATCGGCTTGTTCGCGCTGGCCACCGGTGTGGAGGCGACCTTCAGCTTGGCGCGCGCGGTGGAGAGTTCCTTGACGAGCTTGTCGGCCCGGTCGGTCCAGTCCCACGCGGAGTATGGGCCGTGCAACTGCTCGGCCTTGCGTGCCATCTGGAGGGCACTATCAAGGTTGTAAGCACGTTCGCCATCATTGGCAGCGTGCTTGGCGGCCATCGCCCTGGCCTGCTTGACCAGTTGATCGGCCTGGGCCTTGTGTGCCCTGTGCATGGCCGCCTGAATATCCTTACGCAGCGCGGCGGGCGTGTCGTCGAACAGTCCCCACTTACCGGAAGGGTTGCTCGATTCGGCAGCCTGTGCAAGGTCCTGGGCCGCAGCAAAGCGGTGCTCGCTCAGTGCCTTGCGGCCATCTCGAAGCAGTTGCTTCGAGTCGCCCGCTGTCGTGGCCGCCGGTCGGGCGGACTTCCCGGAACTGACAGTCGACGGCATCGTGGGCAACGACGACCCACTGCCCCCGCGACCGAGCTGCGCCTGGACGACGGCTACCGACCCCCCGGCCAGCACCGGCACCAGCAGCAGGTTGGTCGCCACCCGCTTCCAGTTCCACTTCCTTGTCTGGAACACCAATGGCCTCCTTCCCCCCGCTGGACGGACGGTCCGCGCCGGCCTTATTCCCCCGTCGCTCGCGGGCAGACCCACGAACAGCTGGCCGGTGCAGGCGCCGAGAACCGCCCCAGCGGCCCCGACTCCCGTCTCCCTGGGGCGTCTTGCCCCGCGTAGAGAGTGTTTGAGAAGCGGAGCGGCTATAACTGCGTCTTCCGGTGCCGTCAAGCAGTTTGACTGAAGTTTTCGCCTGTCAGAGCCACCGATATCGTGCGAAACTGCGCGGCCCTGGCAGTTCGGAGAAGCGAAACTCCGTTCCAGCGTCCGGCGATGTCGTCCCGGACTGTTTCATCCACCAGGAATCCCAATCCGTCGCATGTTGTCTCACCGACGCCGATTCTGCCAGTGGTGCGGTGTCTCAAGACCTGGATGTCGATCTCCGCGTCGCCTGGCGTGTGGCCGCGCGGATTGCCGGCAGTGTGCGAAATGGCATCCCTGTAATGGCCCGGCGGCCGGACTGGCCGTCAGTTCTGATGCCGCCTGCTCTCATTCTGCCGCTGTCCGAGCGTAATCCGCGATTGCTGTCTTCCTCCCGCGCCGGCACGCTGGTAGCATCTCCTCACGCGGCCGACATACTTCCTCCATCTGGCCGCGGCCCGGTCCGCCCCGAGGCTCAACCATGCGCTCTGTTCTCGCCATGATTCTGGGAGGAGGCCGCGGTACGCGACTCTTCCCCCTGACCAAGTCTCGCTCCAAGCCCGCGGTACCCGTAGCTGGTAAGTACCGCCTCATCGACATCCCCATTTCCAACTGCATCAATAGCGATCTGCATAGCATCTACGTTCTCACGCAGTTCCTTTCCGTCAGCCTGCACCAGCACATCGCCAATACGTACAAGTTCGACATGTTCAGCCACGGTTTCGTGGAAGTGCTGGCGGCACAGCAGACCAACGAGAGCGCCGACTGGTATCAGGGCACCGCGGATGCCGTGCGTCAGAACCTCTCCTACATCGAGCGCGAGAACCCCGCAGACGTGCTGATCCTCTCGGGGGACCAGCTCTACCGGATGGACTTCCGCCAGCTCATCGAGACCCACCGTAATTCAAACGCCGATGCAACCATCGCGGCCATCCCGGTGCCGGAGAAGGACACCATCGGCTTCGGGCTGCTCAGCATGGACGCCGAGAGTCGCATCACCGGCTTCGTGGAGAAACCCAAGACGGCCGAGGCCCGCGAGCCGTACTACACCTCCGCCGAGTGGATTCAGCAGCGCGGTATCCCCTGCAATGGTCGGCATTATCTCGCCAATATGGGGACATACGTCTTCAAGACAGAAGTGCTCTACGAACTGCTCACGGCCAAGCCCCTGGCGACCGATTTCGGCAAGGAGGTCTTCCCACGGAATTATCAGACCAAGAAAATCTGTGCGCACCTCTTCGATGGCTACTGGGAAGACCTCGGCACGATCCGCAGCTACCACGAGGCGAGCCTGGCGCTGGCATCCCCGAAACCGCCATTCGACTTCTTCGCGTCGGAGGGTGTGATCTACACGCGGATGCGGAACCTGCCTGCCAGCCGCTTTAACGGCGCCACACTGAAGGAGAGCCTCGTCGCGGATGGTTGTGTGATCGGCACAGGGAGTCGCATCGAGCACAGCATCGTGGGAGTGCGAAGCCGCATCGGCGCAAACTGTGTACTCCGCGATACGGTCATGATCGGGTCTGACGGGATCGAGACCGATGCGGTCCGCGCGGAGAACCGCCGTCGCGGACTGCCCGACCTCAACATTGGGGACGGCGCGGTCGTGGAGCGGGCAATCCTCGACAAGAACTGCCGCATCGGCCGCGGCGCGAAACTGCTCAACGAGGAACACAAGCAGGAGTTCGATGGCCCCAACGGGATGTATTTCATCCGCGATGGGATCATCTGCGTGCCGCGTGGCGGGATCATCCCAGAGGGCGTGGTGGTGTGATGCACGAGTGGGGCGAGCGAGGAAGCCACTCTCTCCTCGCCCCTTGTATCTGGCCGGTTCCGGCGTGATAATCTCCCCACCTGCCCCTTTCCGTCCCGGGAGATCATCATGCTACGCCCAGAATGGCGCCTCCCCTTCTACCTGCTCCTGTTCGTCTGTCTCATTGCCTTGCCCGCGTGCAAGAAGAAGAAGGCCGCCGAACCCAACAACCCCAACCTGGCGCCGCCGGGCATGGGGCAGATGCCTATTCCCGGCGGCGGCGGCGCGCCGGGAGCCGTCAGCTCGGACTATCTGCTCTACGCGCACATCAACGTGAAAGCGATCCGCGCGAGTAAACTGTTTACCGAGATCAAGCAGTCGGTGACGAAGGCCGGTGGCCCTGAGAGCTGGAACAAAGTCGAAGATGACGCAGTGAAGGAGATGGGGTTCAGGCCCAGCTATCTCAATTCTGTGACGATGTTCATGCCGGCTTTTCCAACTCGTGGCGACCCGAAGGCGGTCGTGATCTTCAACTCCTCCACACTCATCGACAAGGCGAAAGTGTCTCTGATCCAGGGCCAGAAGCCTGACAGCAATGGCGTCTACAAGACGAAGGGGAAAGACGGACTGATCCACTTCCCCGACGGCAAAACGATGGTCATTCTCAGCCAGGAATTCGCAGACAAGTATCTGGCGGGCTATGCCAGAAACCGCGCCGGATGGCCCATGACCGCCGGACTGACGACAGCCGCCGGGAACCACGCACTCTATTTCGCGGTGAACCTCCAGAAACTGCCGAAGAAGGACATTCCGGTTGCAGGCAGCCCACAGTTGGAGTCGCTGATCGCCGCGCAATCGGTCACTCTGACCGGCGACCTCAGGGGGAAGAGTATCTCGCTCGGAGCGCGGGCCACATTCCCGGACGCGGCTGCCGCAGAGAAGGCCAGGGAGACCGTGCAACAGTTCCTCGGCATGGCGGCTGGCTTCGTGGGACAGGCCATGAACGACAAGGAAGTAGCGACATTGACCGCGGTGAAGACCGCTGTGCAGGAGGCTCAGCGAACGCTGAAGGAAGCGAAGGTCGAGGCGTCCGGCTCCGATCTGACTCTCGCAGCTACGTACAACGCCAACTTCGACTTCAACACGATCGCCTCCGAGGTCGTGCCGAAAATTCAGATGGCCGCCAACCGGACTACTGCACTGAACTGTCTCAAGCAAATCGGGCTGGCTCTGCACAACTACCACGACGCCTACGGACGGCTCCCGATTTACGCCACCGGTGCGAAGGGTGTGGCAATCCGAAACGACAAGGACAAGCCGCTTCTCTCCTGGCGTGTGGCGATCCTGCCATTCATCGAGCAGGAGAACCTCTACCGGCAATTCAAACTCGACGAACCGTGGGACAGTGAGAACAACAAGAAGCTCATCGAGAAGATGCCGAAGCTCTTTGCTCCGGTGAACAAACCCGGCAAGCCCGGCTATACGCACCTGCAGATGGTCATCGGTCCTGGCGCGCTGCGGCCAGACATGGGTATTCTCAGTATCACGGATGGCACATCGAACACCATCGCTGTGGTTGAGGCCGCCGAGCCAGTGATCTGGACGAAGCCGGACGATGTGATGGTGCCAGGCAAGGAGATGCCGAAGGACTTCAAGAAGAAGTTCGGCGGACAATTCCCAGGCGGCTTCAACGTCGCGATGTGGGACGGCTCGGCGCATTTCGTTCCGGATTCGATCAGCGACCACACACTCTGGCTGGCGGTTGGTCCGACCGACGGAATGCCATTGCCGAAGGACTGGTACGGCGGCAGTCTCGGTGGGCCAGGTGCGACAATCCCTAAAAAGCCCGACGGGTTCATTCCGCCGCGCCCACCTTCTCCGCCAGGTGGTTTCAAGAAGTGACAGGATTTGACCGTGGGCCTGCTCGTGGCCATGAGCAGGCCCACGCCGCGCAAGGATGCGTTATGCCGTACACTGTCGAACTCGACGCCTTCCACGGCCCGCTCGACCTGCTCCTCTACCTCGTCAAGCGCAACGAGGTGGACGTTCTCGACATCTCACTGGCGAAGCTCGCGGATCAGTTCCTCGGCTACGTTCAGGCGATCCGTGAACTCGACATCGAGTTCGCGGGCGAGTTCCTCGTCATGACTGCGACGCTGATGGAGATCAAGAGCCGGTCGCTACTGCCGGCCGAGGCGCAGGTTGCCGAGGATGACGCTCCTGATCCGCGGCGCGAGCTTGTTCGCCAACTCCTGGAGTATCGCAAGTTCAAGGACGCGGCGACGGCGCTGGAAGCTTGCGCCGAGGAGGCCGGAACGCGGTTACCGCGGATGGAACCCGCTGAACCGGCGGCCGAACTCGGGCCGAAAGTGCGCCCGGTGGAGCTATGGGACCTTGTCAGCGCCTTCGCACGATTGATGCGCGAGACGCAGTCTTTCCAGCCGGCGACCATCGCCGTGGACGACACGCCACAGCACGTCTACGAGGCACAGATTCGGGAACGCGTCGCTGCCGCTAGCGGTCGGCTCGCCTTCCGCGATGCCTTCACGCCACCATACTTCAAAGCCCGGCTCATCGGCATTTTCCTGGCCGTCCTCGAACTGATTCGCCATCGCGGTCTCGGGCTGGAGCAGCCAGAGGCTGAAGGAGAGATCTACCTGGTGGAATGGCACGGCGAAGCGGAGCCAGAGGAAGCAGCGGGTGATACCGAGACGACTACCGGACAGGATTCGGAGAATCGATCAACGTGATTGCGAGAGTTACCACCGATTTCAGGCAGACCACCTTCAAGGCTAACGGCTCCCCATGACAACCACTATCTCGCGGCCGGTCGCACTGGTTACAGGTGCCAGTGCTGGCATCGGCACGGAACTGGCGCGGCTACTCGCAGTCGACCACAACCTGATTCTGGTCGCGCGGCGCGGTGATCAACTCCGCACGCTGGCCGAGGAACTGAAGCAATCGCACGGCGCCACGTCACACGTCTTCCCCTTCGATTTCGCTGAATCAGATGCGCCGCTATCGCTCTTCAACGCAGTGACCGGCGCGGGGCTGACGGTCGATGTGCTTGTCAATAACGCGGGTTTCGGCCATCTCGGTCGCTTCGCCCAGGCCGACCTTGACACGATGCTCCGCATGATCCAGGTGAATGTGAGCGCGCTCACGGAACTGACCGGCCTGTTCTTGCCACAGATGCTCGCGCGCAATCGCGGGAGCATCCTGAACGTCGGCTCCATCGCCGGCTTTCAGCCCGGCCCGCTCATGGCCGTGTACTATGCGACGAAGGCGTATGTGAACTCGTTCTCGGAGGCACTCTCCAGCGAACTGTCGCGCACCGGTGTGAGAGTAACGGTGCTCTGTCCTGGCCCGGTGGCGACGGAGTTCGCTGCGACTGCTGGGATGCAGAAAACACGCGCCTTCAGTGCCGGGCAGACAATGAGCGCGCGAGCCGTGGCCGAATCGGGATTGCGCGCGATGAGTGCCGGCAAGCGCATGGTCGTACCAGGTTGGCGCAACAAGCTGGTGCTCTTCCTGGAGCGATTCACGCCGCGCGCCGGGGTGATTGCTGCCGTGAAGTGGATGATGAAGAAGCGGAGCGATTCGTAAGTTGCGCTCTCAGGCGTGCTTCGGTACACTCACCCGATGGCAATGGCCATCGGGATGTCGTAGTCGGCGACCTGCCCGCATGCGCCTTCCGCATGACGTATGGCCTCGGCCACGTTCGCATCGCCCGGGGCGAGGTGAGTGAGAATCGCGGCGCAGCGGGCGCGAAGATCGGAGTCGTTCTGGCGAAGCCCTTCGAGCAGCGTGAGGATGGCGCAACGGCCAATGCGCTTCAGCGCGGTAGAGGCAACCACGCGGCTGCGCATGTCGGCCTCGGAGAGAAGCGCCACCAGTTCCGGTACGGCTGGCGCGGCGGCCGGGCCAAGCCTGCCGAGAGTGCCGGCGCAGTCGCGGCGAACACTCACGTCCGGATCCTTCAACCCGGCGGTGAGTTCCGGTAGAGCCGGGATCGCCTGCACTCCGAAGTCGCCCAGAGCGCGCGCGGCGCGGCGGCGGGCGCGTGGCGAGTGATCGCGAAGCGCGCGGGCCAGCCCCGCGACGCGCTTGGGTGCCGGAATCGGTAACTCGGCCAGCGCCACAACGGCCAACTCGCGAACCTGTGGATGCGGATTGCTCTGCGCCTCCATGAGCACGTCGTAGGCAACGCCGGTCTGGGCGTCCGGCAGGCCGTGGACGAGAATCGTGAAGACGAGCTTGTGCATCACCTGTGGCGTAAGCTGTTCCATGACTTGCGAGGGTGGTGCGGGGGCGGCCAGCCCGGCCGTTGCGGGAGTTTCGATACCCCCAACTGTACGTCGCGGGAGCGCGGTAGGGCGCTCGCCTGCCGTAGAATTCGGGCATCCAGACGCGGGAGTTTCCTGACAGACACAGCCGTTAAGCTCTCTTAACGCCTTCGGCTTTCATCCCCGACAGCGGATCGGTACAACACGGTCAGACGTTTCACGTTCCACATTCAAAGTTCGCCCTGGAGCAATGCGGGTGGCCTGGTGTGGTGTTGAATCGGAAATGAACGACGAACGAGAACAAGGACATT
Organism: uncultured Frigoriglobus sp.; assembly: GCA_964422915.1. Taxonomy (GTDB): domain Bacteria; phylum Planctomycetota; class Planctomycetia; order Gemmatales; family Gemmataceae; genus Gemmata. The sequence goes on from CAYRDG010000028.1 coordinate 20,268, forward strand.
CATCGAAGGTGAGTCAATGACCGCGAGCGTGAACTACGTCGGACTGGATGTCGGCGGGACGACGATGAAAGCCGCTGTGGTCACCGACGAAGGCGAGCCATTATCGACCCCGGTGGTGATGGACACCAGCCCCGAACGCGGGCAAGAAGCCGGTTTGGAGACGATGTGTGAGTCGATCCGCCGCGCCGTTGCCGCGGCGAAGCTCACCATGAACGACATCGCCGCTATCGGCGTGGCAACACCTGGCCTCATGGACATCAAGCGAGGATTGATCCTCGACCCGCCAAACCTCAAGCCGTGGAAGAATGTCCCGGTGCGCGATCACATCGCGCAGTGCTTCGGCAAGCCGACGGTGTATCAGAACGACGCCAACGCCGCGGCCTACGGCGAGTTCTGGGTCGGGGCTGCCCGCGAGGTGTCGAGTATGGTACTGTTCACGCTGGGAACAGGCGTGGGCGGCGGGATCATCCTCGATGATTCCATAATCGAAGGCGAGCATAGCCACGGCGCGGAACTGGGGCACATGCGAATCGCGATGCCGGATACCGGCCGGCTTTGCGGCTGCGGCGCCCGTGGCTGCCTGGAAGCCTACGCTAGCGCCACCAACGTGGTGCGGCGCGCGCGAGAGGATATGGCCGGCTGGCGCGGCCCTGCCACGAAACTCCGCGACTACTTCACCGCCAACGACGAGGACTTCACTGCCAAGATCGTCTTCGACCATGCTGCGGAAGGTGACGCACTGGCACTCAAGGTGGTAGACGACACCGCCTATTATCTGGCACTGGGTGCATGTGCCATGATCGCGACCGTGGACCCGGAGATGATCGTCTTTGGTGGCGGCATGGTTGGTGCCGGTGAGTGGTTCCGTGTCAAGATCGAGGACTATGTGAAGCGGTTCGGACTGCCGTACCCAACCAGGAGCGTGAGAATCGCATTCGCGCAACTCGGCTCGGATGCGGGCTTCATCGGCACCGCCGGATGCGCTCGCCGTCTGGTTCAAAGCAAGGGCTGAATCGCACCGAAGGTTCTCACTCGCAGTCGTCGCGGTTGCGAAAGCGGGGAATGGTATGACCGCGTGGGAAGACTTCGACCGGCCCGGCCACGAGCGTCCTGTCGAGGAACTGCGGCGCATCGCCCGGTATCAGCGCTGGCTCGTCGCAGTGGTACTGGGGCAACTCGTGCTGTGGATGGGCTACCTGGTACTCAGCATCCTGGGTTCCCGACTGGAAGACGATCTGCGTTTTCCACTTGTGCTGACATTCATCCTCGGCGGCGTCGGTGCGGTATTCGTCTTCCTCACCTCGTGGGAATTGCGTGGCGCATTCGTCGCAGTGGTGTTTGCGATGGCGACGGTTGTGCCGTGTATGGGATTGCTGGTGATCGTGCTTGCAAGCGGCTACGCGACGGCGGAACTGCGCAAGAACGGCGTACGGGTCGGCCTCTTCGGGGCCAGCGCCGACGAGATTCGCGATCGTCCTTCCTACTACGACGATGACGAGACCGACTGGTGAAGTCGGAATCGGACGCTGCACTACTCCCCGAACCCCTTGTCCCAGACTTCCATCTGGCGTTCCAGTTCTTCGAAGGTCAGCCCAGGAGGTGGAGTCGTGGGTGGTTCCGCGGTGCGGTCGCGCGTCGCGCGGAGAGCGTCTTCGAGACGGCGAACCCAGGCTGGCACGTCGAGGCCGACGCCGATTACGGTCGATTCCAGCGGCTCCATTGCTTCGCGGAACCGGGCAAAGGCCGGATTGTTTTCGGTCAGGCCGGCGCGGGCCGCATCGGCTGCAGGAGCAACCTGCGCCGCGGCGCGATCAATCTCCAGCGGGCGCGTGAAACGCTCCTCCAGCCGGTCGCGCACAGTGCGGAGTTTCACGCCGTAGCGCGATTCACGCTCAGCCAGTTCTTTCAGAAGATCGTCGGATAACTCCATCGTTTGCCGCGCGATGAATGTTCGCCACCGCGCCGCGAGTGCGTCGTAGCCACGCTGACAGAGCGCCTCGTGCGCCAGCGCCAGCGGCCGGAGCCGCCACGCGAGGCGATCGTATCGCACCTTCAGCCGCAGCATGTCCAGCAGGATGTGGATGTTCTCGCCGTAGTCGGATTGTGTAGTCGTCGTGTTGTAGTCACGATACTCGTCGTAGTGCTCCACGAGCGCCTGCAGGACTACTTCCGCGCTGCGAGCCGTGCGTGTGCGGTCCACGGTGCCAGCATCCCAGTCGTTCACAAGTCTGGGCTTGCGGCTACCGTGTTCGCTGGTCTCCGTCTCGTGGTCGAGCCATGCCGCAACGCCACGCGCCAGAATGCCGCGCATGTTTGAGAGGCCGAGGAACGGCACCGTGAAGAGGTCGCTGCCGTAGCGGGTTACGAAACCCTTCACCGGTTCCCAGTCGTCCTCGTCGCTCACCGTTTCCAGTACCGAGAGCCGCAGAGACTGGCTGTGTTGCTTCCAGAGTTCCTGGAACTGTTTGGCGATCTCGAAGAGCGCGTCGGCCAGTGGTCCCTCCTCGCCCGTCAGGTGTGCGTTCCAGGTGGACGCTGCCGCCAGCAGTGCGTCCACCACACCTGCTAGCGCCGTTCGGAAGAGCTGGTCGAAGCTACTGACGCGACGCCCGTCTGGCGGGTTGTTCCACTCCATCTGACGCGCGAGCGTGGTGAGTTGAAAAGTCTCGCGGAGCAGCCCAAGGCGTGGCAGTCGCGTCACAAGGTCGTCAAGTACAGCGAGCGCCGTCTGTGCCTGGAGAACCTCGCGCGGCTTGCCGCCATCGGACGGCGGACAGTACAGCAGCGGCTCGCGCCGGAAGTGCGCCACGAATGACGGCAAAAAGGCTCGCACGCTGGCGGCGTCGCCACGGCCAATGGCACGGACGATGCGCACGAGCAGTGATTCCCAGGTGGGTGTTTCCGGAGTTTGTGTGCCCCGCAGACCGCTGGGGGGCAACTCTGGCCCAGGTGCGCGAACGGCAGCCAGCGCCAGGGCCGCACGCCGGACTTCGACGCATGCACTCACGCCGAGATCGAGAAGGTGACCCTTGATCGCGCGGCGGCGATCGTACTCGATCATCCCTTCGTGCCCGCTCGATGGCTCCGGTATCTCCACTGCCGAGAGTCGATCGAGGAAGAGCATCAGTGAGTCGTTGCCGCGTCGCGCCGCTATGAGCCATGCGGCCAGCGCGTCGTCGTTGTGGTCATTGCCTGCGGCGGTCCATACGTCGAGCCGGGCCGCGAGTCGCCAGAGCTTCGCCGCTGCGTGCAGGAAACCGAGCCGATCCTCGATGCCATCGGCCTGCGTTTCCAGGGGGAACTCGCCCATCGCCTCGGGCGGGTCGCCCGCGATCGAGCCTTCAACTCCGTCGTCGGTCGAGTCCTGGTACGTCACCCCTTCGTACGCCGACGCGTACTCATCGCCCTCGGTCTCGTCCTTCTCATCAACTCGCTTCACTCCCAGCCACTCGTGCGGTTCCAGCCACCCTTCGCTGGCGTTGGCATCGAGCAACTCGAAGAAGCGGCGGATGAGTGCCGCACGTTCGGCCCCTGGCTCGGACGTCACTTCACCGCGAACCCAGCGCTCCGCGAGATTCTCGAACGATGCACCGGGTTCGTCCAGTGGCACGATGTCGCTTTCGGAGAGCCACGTCATCAACAGCCCCATTGCCGCTTTCCATTCGCCGCGCTCGACAAGCGGCTCGATCACCTGCGCGAATGCGGTGGGGCTGGTGAAGCCCTCGCGGTGCTGGCGCCAGAAGGCAATGTCGTTGGAGCCGGGTCGGCGTGTGGACCACGCGGCCAGTGCGGCGGCGACATGCTCGGCCGCTTCGGCACGCTCATGGCCGACGATTCGCGGGAGGTCGGTCACTGTCGAGGTGGCGAACTGGTCCCACCACTCGGCGAAGTTCCGCATGTTCGTCCCGAGTCGGGCGCGCGAGTCGGAGTCGTCGGCCACGGCTGCCGCGGCGCTGGCGCGGGCGTAGAGGTCGTGCTGCCGGCCGGCGATGTGGATCAGTTCCTCCGCGCGCGGGTCACGCACGGTGTCTTCGCGGCCAGGAAAGATTGGAAACAGTCCCTGGAAGCCGAGAATGTTCCACGGGTCGATGAGTGCGCCGCAGTCGATTCCGCGCCGCAGCAAATCTTCAACCTCGGCAAGCAGTGGAACGGCCTCGGCAAGGCGTTCGCGATCCGCAGCGAAGGCCGCTTCCGTCTGGCGGATGCGGATTTCGGTGCCGAACCGAACCGCAGGCGCGGCGATCCGCGACGACTGCTCGCGTGCCGCAGTCGGGTAACCCATCGCCGCGTAGAACTGTGCGAGCCGCCGGTCTTGCAGATGTGAGGCACGCTGCGTGGCGATGGCCTGGTTGAGGAATTGCCGCACCCCGGCGAAGGGCTGCTTGCGACTCTCGGCCTCCGCGCGAAGCCGTTCGCCGTGCGCTCCCGGCAACGACTTCAGCAATCGCTTGTAGAACTCATCGCGATACCGGGCGATGCGCGGCACGAGTTTCGAGAGCGTGACCGAGGAATCGTGGTAGCTGGGGCCGGAACCGCTGACCCCTGCCCCCATGAGGATTGTTCCCGCCAGCACGGCGGCGGCCTCGAAGAGTCGTTCACCCGGATTGGAGCTTCCCAGGCCAACTCCACCCGATTCGCTCGGCGTCACCCATGTGAGTAAGGTGTCGAGCGTCATTTGCCGCAGCACGAAGCGGCGGAAGTATCCGGCGCCGTCGATGGTGTGTGGGTCCCACTCGCCAAACAGCACGTTGGGGCGTTTGTTGATCGGGTGGAAGTGATCGTGTGCACGCGGGTCGAATGCGAGTTCGTCAAGCTTCTTCGGGTCGAAGCTCGCTTCATCCAGAAGCGTTGGATCGGTCTCTTCGAGCAATCGCAGCGCGGGCCGCGTGATGTCGGCGTACGCACTGGTGCAGACTCCGGCGCCCGCAAGATAGATCGGCACCGGGCGGACCTTCTCGTGTGGGTAGAATTCGGTATTCGCCCGCGTCTCGAGTACCGCGATTGGACGGTAACCCACATAGTCGTTCAGCAGCGCGAGCGCGCCGCTCACGAGCCGCTGCGACTCGTTCCACGGCGGCCCCTGCCGTAGCCCTGCCTCGCAGCAGCGCGCCAGGAAGAACGGCGTGAAGAGCACCGCGTCGGGCTGATGACCGAGGAGATCGGCATGGTGGGCGCGATACGCAGCGGGGAGCTGCACCAGCGCTGCATCGATGATCGCGCGGGCCTGTGTGGGATCGCGAAAAGCTGCTGAGCCACCGGCGACGAGTTGGTCGAGTTCCTGGACAAGCCATTGCGGCAACGTGACCCACGGCATGGCGCCGTGCGTCGCAAGCAGCGCGTAAGCGTCGGCCAGCCCTTTCTGAAAACGCGGGTCCGGCTTGCCGTCGGAGAAGTTGAGGTATCCGAGCAGCTTGGCCGGTTCGGCCCTGCGGGACAGTTCGTGGAAGATGCCGTCCATCCGCCGTCCGTTCCTTATTCGGCGCACCAGGGTGAACTTCCCTGGCTATCTTACAGGATAAAACATCGCAGCCCGGCACAACAGCCCGACACGATCACCACTCCTCAGCGTGTCAGGTGTATTCTACCACGCCCACCGCGCGCGAGCGACATTCGTCGCGCTGCGGAGGCTGGGCCACGAAGTGAAACGCAGACACGATGAAACTCAGCCCCGCGCGGATGATGGGGAAGTCGCAGTCCGATGCTTCACCGACCTGGCGGAATCGGCGCCTGCCGCCACGACCTACGCATTCGCGCCGGAGTGTTTCCCACCCAGCGCCCGGTCGAGGTTGAATGCGGCCGAAATCAGCCCCAGGTGCGTGAACGCCTGCGGGAAGTTCCCCAGAGCCTCGCCACTGGGGCCCGTCTGCTCCGCGTATAGCCCCAGGTGGTTCGCATAACCGAGCATCTGTTCGAAGCGAAGCCGGGCCTCGGCCAACAGTTTCGGCTCGGTGTGACCCGCGCGGGTGAGTGCCTCAATGAGCCAGAAGGAGCACATGTTGAACGTTCCCTCCGTCCCAGGCAGGCCATCGGGCGCAAGCGCCGGATCATAGCGATACACCAACCCATCGGCTGCCAGCCCGCCGAGTCGTTGCGGGGCGCGGATCGCCTCGAGTGTCTGAAGTATGCGCGGATCGTTAGGCGAAACGAAGAAGACCAGCGGCAGGAGCAGGAGCGAAGCGTCCAGCGCGTCGGAGCCATACGCTTGCACGAACGCCTTCTTCTGCGGATTCCACCCCTGAGTCATCACCTCTTCATAAATCGCATCGCGAGCGGCTTGCCACTTCGCGCGGTCGGCCGGGAACGATCGCTTATCGGCGAGGCGAATCCCACGGTCCAGCGCAACCCAGCAAAGCGCGCGCGAATAGACGAAGTTGCGCCGCCCGCCGCGAACTTCCCAGATGCCTTCGTCCTGGCGCTGCCAGTTCGCGCACACCCAGTCGATCATCCGCCGCAATCGCATCCAGTCGTCGTAGCCGATGTGTGCCGCGTGCTTGTTGTAGAGGTAAACTGCGTCCATCAGTTCGCCGTAGATGTCGAGTTGCAGTTGCCCGTGGGCACCGTTACCAACTCGCACGGGCCGCGAGCCGCAGTAGCCTTCCAGGTGCGGCAGTTCGAACTCTTCGAGTTCCGCCCGGCCATCAATGCCGTACATGAGCTGAAGCGGGCCGTCGGAATGCGACTCGTCCTCGCGCCAGCGATCGCGCAGCCATTCCCTAAACCGGACGGCCTCCTCGGTGAAACCGATCCGCAGCAGCGCATAGAGCGTGAACGAAGCATCGCGAACCCAGGTATAGCGGTAGTCCCAGTTGCGAACACCGCCGATGCCCTCAGGCAGGCTCGTTGTCGGCGCCGCAACGATGGCCCCGGTTGGCTCGTACGTCATCAGCTTCAGCGCCAGCGCCGAGCGGTAAACGTGATCGCGCCAGCGACCAGCATACGTACACTTCCTCAGCCAGCGTTGCCAGTAATCGACCGTGCGCTGAAACAGGAGTGTGGCACCGGCGGGCGTGGGGCACGCCGCAGGCTTCATTCCGGGCGGGAGCAACTGCAGAATGAACGTCTGTTCTTCGCCGGCCTTCAGCACCACCTCACCCACCGCGCCGCCGTCTGGCTCAATCCGCATCGCAATCTGGGAGGAAAGCGAGAGCGACAGGCCCGGGCCATCGAAGCGAACGCCGCAATCGTCGTGGCGGCTCTGGTGCGGCGCGCGAGCGTAGTCGAACGCCGGCCGGCACTCCACACGCACGGCCATCTCACCCGTGACGACATGGACGCTGCGGATCAACTGGCATTCGCATTCGTCGCCCGGCTGCGGCACCGGCATGAAGTCGATGACTTCCAGGATGCCGTCCGGGTGAAGGAACCGCGTGACCAGCACATTCGTATCGGGCCAGTAGAACTGCTTGTGACGCCCACCCTCGGCCGTTGGGGCAATGCGAAACCGCCCGCCCTTCCCGTCGTCGAGGATTGCGCCGAAGACACTGGGGGAATCGAACCGCGGCAGACAGAGCCAGTCGATCGAGCCATCCAGCCCGACGAGCGCCGCAGTGCGCAGGTTTCCGATGATCCCGTAATTCTCGATTGGCTGATATGGCACGCGGGGCACCTCCTCGAACGAATTCGCGTCATCGTACCCATGATTGTGGTCGCACGAATAGACCGATCACTCCCCTGGGTGCAGTTACGGCAGCGCGCGAATTGGTCTTGCATCTCGTTCGCGCGGCGCGCTAAACTCCTCGCCCACACTGGGGCAAGACGCCCCATACGTCGTGTCATGGAGGACTCGCCGCACATGCCCGTCCGCATCAAGGAAGCTCGGCCCAAAGAGAAAGTTGCGGCGCCACCCCCGGGCCGCACGCTCATCGCAATCAACGCCGACCTGGTCACTCCGAAGAACGGCACCCCTTACACACGACTCAACCTCGGCTACATCGATGCCATCATCGCCGCAGGCGGTCTGCCGGTGATCCTGCCGCCCTTGCGGAAAGACAACCTCGCCGAGATCGACGCTCTCCTCGAACAGTGCGCCGGAATCGTGCTCACCGGCGGCGCCGACATGGACCCACGCCGCAATGGCCAGGCAACGACCTCCGCGGTCAGCCCGATGCCCGTTCGTCGCGAGGACGCCGACCGCTACCTGCTGGCCAAGATCTTCGAGCAGAAGATTCCCGTTCTCGGCATTGGCGTGGGCATGCAGCAGTTGAACGTCTTCGCCGGCGGCACGTTGCACCTGCACCTGCCCACCGATAATCCGAAAGCGTTGCCACACTTCGATCAGACTGGCGCCCCGCACCGGCACATGGTGCTGATCGAGGAAGGGACGCGACTCGACGACATCTACGGCACTCAGGAACTCCGCGTTAACAGCACGCACCACCAGGCCATCAACCAGATGGGCAAGCGGATGCGTGTCGCCGCCAAGGCCCCAGACGGCGTGATTGAAGCCATCGAATCGACCGATCCGAACTGGTTCTGCGTCGGTGTTCAGTGGCACCCGGAGGCCGAAACCGCCAGCGCCCTGGACGTGCAAATCTTCGATTGCTTCGTGCAGGCCGCAGTGAGAAGTCTCGACACCGCACCTGTCGCCGCCTGACGGAGCGGCCGTGAACCGCAGCCCGACCGGTTGCTGCTGGTGGTTCGACTCATCAGGTCGAACCACCAGCAGCAACCGGTCGGGCCGCTTTCTGCGCCACGATCCGGCGTTCCCTCCACGAGGAAGTGTCGCTATAGCTGCCCGGTCGATTCGGGATCGTGGAACTGCTGAAGCGGGAACTCTTCCGATGACTCGAACACTTCTCGGCCTGTCGATCGGTTCTGGACTGGAGAGCGTGGATGCCGTTGCCATTCGCGCTGAAGGGCTGGGGCTGACGCTCATACCGCGCGCCATGCCCGCAGTGCGAGTGGCGTTCGCGCCAGCAGTTCGCGACGTAATCCGGGCTTCGATGACATCAGCGGCGCCGATGTCGCCAGAGTTTCTGCGCGCCATCGCCGATACCGTGGTGTTCGCTGCGCGGCAAGCGCTGAGCAAGGCATCCGTCTCGCCGCGCGATACGTTCGCGGCGGGGTTGTTCGATCCGACACGCCCAGCCGCGGCGGTGCCGATTCACTGGCCGGAGGTCGCGGGGGTTGTGGCCGACCAACTCGGCGTCACCGTGGTGCATGGATTCGCTGATCGTGATCGCGCCGCTGGTGGCTCCGCCCGGCCTATCACCGCAGTCGCAGACTTCCTCCTCTTTCGCAACGAAAGCGAAACGCGTCTCATCGTCCACCTCGGCGCCGTGGCAAGCGTGCTACTCGTGCCGGCGCGTGAGAGTGTCTCGGGTGTGTTCGGTTTCGAGGTCGGGCCGTGCAATCAATTGCTCGATGCGATCCTCTTCCACGGTTCGCGCGGCAAGGAGTGTGTCGATGCCGGCGGCAAGACGGCAGTGCAGGGGGTGTGCCTCGAACCACTCCTGGCAAAGTGGCTCGAACACCCGCACCTGACACGACTACCGCCCAAGAGTGTCCACCCGGAAGCGTTCGGCCGGAGTTTCTTGCTGGCCGCATTCGACGCGGCCCGTCAACTCAATGCGAGCCTCTCCGACCTGCTATGCACTGCAACGCATCTGGCCGCCCGGGCGATCTGCGATGCCAGCCGATTGCCGCAAATGAAGCCGGATTCACCTCGCCGCGTGGTCCTCACAGGGGGCGGGGTACGCAATGGCCTGCTCTGGCAACGTGTCTCGCAGCAGTTTGGCGACCAGGTGGAACGTGCCGAGGCAGTGGGAGTGCCGGCGCTGGCGCGGAATGCAGCATCAGCAGCCGTGTTGGCGGCACTCACATGCGATGGCATCACAGGAAACCTACCGGTCCTGACTGGGGCGATCGGGGGGCGACTGCTGGGCCACTTCACTCCTGGCGATAACCGCAACTGGGCACGCTGTGCCGCATGGCTCGCCGACCAGAGCGGCGATTACTCGCGTGCGAATCGCGCCGCATAGGAACGGGTGAGTGAACATCTCGCGTGTGGCTGTGAACGCGTTCGCATTGCCAGCTAACGCACCTGCAGAGTAACCGGCACACTGAGTGGCCTCAAAGCAGCAGGCACACAGAGTGGAACGTCGCTACACACAACCAACGTCACACGGGGTGTGCCTACTACGCTGAATGCAAGGATCGCGCAATATTCGCTTCACCGCAGCGGGCCACCGCGATACGCTGGTGGTTTGAGGCGGAAGACTTCAGCCCACCGCGCCTCGCAACGCACCCCGATGATTTATCGCACACCTCGCATGCTGTTCCTGCTCGCTCTAGCCCTCCTGGGGGGTGCGGTGCCCGTGCGCGCGTGCAACATACCGGTGTTCCGGTTCGCGCTCGATCACTGGCCGTCTGATCCTTACCGGCTCACCATCTTCCACCGCGGGCCGCTCGCTGCCGAACATCGCGATTCCATTAACGCGCTGCGGAAGCACGCCAGCGGCAATCATCCCGCGGTCACGATCGAAATCGTTGATCTGGCCAGCAAGCCAGCTGGCGCCGAAGGCGAAATCCGTCCGCCGGAGCGCGCGAAGCTGCCGTGGCTGGTCGTCCGTTACCCGGCGGCCACGCGGATCGAGACGCCGGTCTGGTCGGGGCCGTTACAGTCGAGCATTCTCAAGGGCCTGCTCAATTCCCCTGATCGTCACGAACTGGCCCGCCGGATCCGCGACGGTGACTCGGCCGTGTGGGTGTTGTTGGCCGGTGGCGACGCAAAGAAGGATGCTGCCGCCGAACAGTTGTTGCGGAAGGAAGTGCAACGACTGGAAAAGGAACTGAAGCTGCCGACACGCACACTTGCGCCGGAAGACAAACTATCCGACAACCAACCATTAAAACTAGCGTTCTCCGTGCTGCGCGTCAGTCGGAAGAATCCGCTTGAAGAGATGCTGGTACGGATGCTCCTGAACACCGAGGGCGACTTACCGGGTCGATCCGACCCAATGGTGTTCCCGGTGTATGGGCGTGGCCGGGTCATGCCCGCGCTGGTGGGCGCAGGGATCACGCCGGCGAATATCGAAGAGGCCGCGACATTCCTCGCCGGCCCGTGCTCGTGCGAGGTGAAGCGTGACAATCCGGGAGTCGATCTGCTGATGACGATGGACTGGGGGCGAACCGCGGCGAGTCCGGTGGCCAGCATCCCGATCGTTGCCGGAACACCAGTGCCGATTCCCCGCCAGCGGCCCGCGCCGCCCGCGTCGGCGCCACCATCCGCCAGCGAACCTCCTTCAGCTTCGACTCACCCATTCCTGCTCGCCGGGATCGGCATCGCTGGGCTGTTCGCGACCTTCAGCGGGGTAATGCTCCTCCGTTCGCGGCGACGCCGCCGCCAATAGTCGACCGTGCACTATAATTCTGATGCCCGGCGCGGCCTTGAACTCAGGGAGTGACTGGGCGATGATACACTACCCACCCACGCCGCGCCTCTCACCCACCCCGCGCATGAAACTCTGCCTCCTGACATCCCTCTTCGCTGCTTTGACGGCAACCCTGTTGCCCGGAACCGCTCGCGCGGCACCGCCACAGGCCAAGCCCGCAGACGTAAAATTCTTCGAGACGCGTATCCGGCCGATTCTCGCCGAGAAGTGTTATTCGTGCCACGGGCCGAAGAAGCAACGAGCCGCACTGCGACTCGACACCGCCGAAGGCGTGAAGAACGGCGGTGACTCCGGTCGCCCACTCATCGTGGCTGGGAAGCCGGGTGAGGGCCTGTTACTGCGCGCGATTCGGCACGCCGAAGGCGTCGAGAAGATGCCGCCGAAGGAGAAACTCAAGGACTCCGAAATCGCCGACCTCGCCGAGTGGGTGAAACGCGGCGCGCCGTTCCCGGCGGTGACGACTACCGCCGGTCCCGACCCAACGAAACACTGGGCGTTCCGGCCAGTCATACGGCCATCCGCCCCCACCGTACGCGATACCCGCTGGCCGAAGTCCGATCTCGATCGCTTCGTGCTGGCCAAGCTCGAAGCCGCCGGGCTGAAGCCTGCACCGCGTGCCGACAAGCGAACACTCATCCGGCGAGCCACCTTCGACCTGACCGGCCTGCCGCCAACGCCAGCAGAGATCGAAGCGTTCCTGAACGACGACTCGCCCGAGGCATACGCCAGGGTGGTGGATCGGTTACTCGCTTCACCTGCTTATGGTGAACGCTGGGGCCGTCACTGGCTCGACGTGGCCCGCTACGCCGATTCCAACGGCCTCGACGAGAACGTCGCGCATGGCAATGCCTGGCGCTACCGCGACTATGTCATCCGTGCCTTCAATTCCGACAAGCCATACGATCGCTTCCTCACCGAACAGATCGCAGGCGATCTCCTGCCCGCCCCAACTCCCGCCATCCGGAACGAAGACCTCATCGCCACCGGCTTCCTGGCGCTCGGGCCGAAAGTGCTGGCGGAACCGGACGAGAAGAAGATGGAGATGGACATCGTCGATGAGCAAATCGACACGCTTGGCCGCGCCGTGATGGGGTTGACACTCGGCTGCGCCCGCTGCCATGACCACAAATTCGACCCGATCACCGCGGCCGATTACTACGCCCTGGCGGGTATGTTCGTCAGCACGAAAACGATGGACAGTTTCACGAAGGTCGCGCGGTGGCACGAAAATCCACTCGCCGATCCGCAGGCCGAGCAAAAAGCGGCCGCTCACGCCGCCGCGGTCGCGAACCTCAAGGCACGCATCAAGGCGTTGACGGCAAAGGGCAGCACTGCCAAGGCGCAGTTGAAGCCGCTTCAGACAGAACTTGCAGCACTGGAAAAGGCCGGGCCTGAGATACCCAGCGCGATGGGCGTGACGGAAGGGAAGCCCACCGATACGCCAATCCTGCGTCGCGGCAACCACCTCACGCCGGCTTCTGTCGTCGCGCGGCGTTTCCCGGTCGTGCTGGCCGGTGAGAATCAATCGCCGATGCCGAAGGGACACAGCGGCCGGCTGGAACTGGCCCAATGGCTCACGAAGCCGGGTCATCCGCTCACGGCGCGCGTACTGGTCAATCGCGTCTGGCGGTGGCACTTCGGCAAGGGGCTTGTTCGCTCCGTGGATAACTTCGGCATCGTTGGGGAGAAGCCCACGCATCCCGAACTTCTCGACTGGCTAGCCGCGGATTTCGTGGCGAAGCCCGACCGCGCAACCCGTGGGATGGGCTGGAGCATCAAGACACTCCACCGGCGGCTCATGCTCTCGGCAACCTACCAGATGAGCAGTACTCACGAAGCGAAGGCCGCACAGGCTGATCCGGACAATCGCTTGCTGTGGCGTGCCAACGAAAAGCGGCTCGAAGTCGAGGCGATCCGCGATTCGTTGCTGGCGGTCGGCGGCCTGCTCGACCGCACCGCAGGCGGCCCGGCGCTGGCCAGCATCAAGAACCGCGATTACCTTTTCGACCACACATCGAAGGACAAGACGAGCTATGTGAGCGACCGCCGTTCGGTCTACCTGCCTGTGATCCGCAATAACCTCTACGACGTGTTCCAGCTCTTCGATTCGCCCGATCCGGCCGTTCCCAATGGGGACCGCGCCTCGACCACGGTGCCAACACAGGCGTTGTTCTTCATGAACAGCGAACTTGCGACCCGCGCCGCGGACGCGCTGGCCGGCCGCCTTCTCGCGAAGCCCGATATGGACAACGCGGGGCGCGTGCAACTACTCTTCACACTCGCCTACGGCCGACCACCAGTGCAGCGCGAAGTGGAACGGGTCACCACGGCTGTTGCGGCGCTGGAGCAAGAGTTCGCCAGCGAGAACGACACCACCAAACGCCAGCGGAAGGCGTGGGCCGCCGTCTGTCAGGCGGTACTGGCCGGCAACGAGTTCATCCACATTCCGTAGGAGCTGCCATGACGCCACACTCACTCACTCGTCGTGCCGTCCTGCGACGCTCCGCGCTGGGCTTCGGCTCGCTCGCACTTGCGGACCTGGTCGCCAGGGCAGACCCATCACGCTTGCCAGGCCCGCACTTCACGCCGCGCGCCAAGCGAGTCATCTTCCTGTTCATGGCGGGCGGCCCCAGCCACGTCGATACGTTCGAGCCAAAGCCATTCTTGGATCGCGACGACGGCAAGCCGTATCCTGGTCCGCGACCGCGCGTCGTTTTCGCCAAGACGGGCAGCCTGCTTCGCTCGCCGTGGAAGTTCAAGCGGCACGGTCAGTCCGGTAGCCCGGTCAGCGAGCTATTCCCGCACGTTGCCGGCTGCGTAGACGACATCTGCTTCGTTCACTCGCTGCATGGCACCAACCCCGCGCACGGCGGGGCCTTGCTGAAACTCCACACTGGCAGCGACAACTTCGTCCGCCCGAGCATGGGTGCGTGGATCGCCTACGGTCTGGGCACGGAGAACGCGAACCTGCCGGCGTTCGTTACCATCTGCCCAACGCTTGCGCACGGTGGCGTGAACAACTGGGGCGCCGCGTTCCTTCCGGCGTCGTGTCAGGGTGTCCCACTTGGCAACGCCAGCACGCCCGTTGAGAAGGCGAAGGTGAAGTACATCGAGAATGCGCACCTCACGCCCTCCGCGCAGAAGAAACAACTCGACCTGCTCGCCGACCTCAACCGCGCGCACCTCGACCGCGCCGGACCTGATGTGACGCTGGAGGGTCGGATCGAGTCGTTCGAACTGGCCTTCCGAATGCAACGCACGATGCCAGAGGCCGAAGACCTTTCCAAAGAAACGGAGAAGACGAAGGCACTCTATGGCCTGGACGATCCGATCACTGCACCGTTCGGCCGGCAGTGCCTGCTGGCGCGTCGCCTCGCGGAACGAGGCGTGCGCTTCGTGCAGGTCACGCACAGCGACGACAAGGTGCAGTGGGATCAGCACGGCGACCTGCGCAAGGGGCATGCGAAGAACGCGCGCGAGGTGGATCGACCCATAGCCGGGCTGCTGAAAGATCTGAAGTCGCGCGGGCTGCTGAAGGACACACTGGTACTGTGGGGGGGCGAGTTCGGGCGAACACCAACGGTCGAGGGCGGTGGTCGCGACGGTCGCGACCACAATCCCGAAGGCTTCACCGTGTGGATGGCCGGTGGCGGCGTGAAGCCAGGAATCCGTCACGGTGCAACCGACGATTACGGCTGGTACGCGGCCGAGGACAAGGTTCACATCCACGACCTGCACGCCACAATCCTCGCGCTTCTCGGACTCGATCACGAGAAGTTGACCTACAGGCACTCCGGTCGCGACTTCCGCCTCACCGATGTGAGTGGGGCCGTGATCAAGAACCTCTTCGCCTGAGGCTCTTCAGAGAACCCCGTCACAAACCGATCGCACCACAGTTCATCGGTTTGCGTCTCGCACTGTAAGCGCTCGCTCGGTCGTGCGGTATCACCCCGACAGACTTGTCCCTCCTGGGTGGCCTCCATGATTCGTGTTGGATCGACGCTCGCTCTGTTGCTCCTCGCTTCTCCAGTTATCAAGGCCGACGACTGGCCGCAATGGATGGGCCCGAACCGTGATGCGGTGTGGGCGGAAACGGGTGTCCTGCGGACATTCGCGAAGAGCAAGCCGAAGTTGCTCTGGAAGTCGCCCATTCACGGCGGCTTCGCCGGACCGGCTGTCGCGGGAGGGCGCGTCTACGTCACTGATCGCGTGTTGGCCAAGGACGCGAAGAACCCCGTCGATCCCTTCGACACCAAGCAGAAGGTTCTCAGCACAGAGCGTGTGCTGTGTCTGGATGCGAAGGACGGCAAGCTACTCTGGAAGCACGAGTACAAGTGCCCCTACTATGAGATCAGCTATCCGGCCGGGCCTCGCTGTACGCCCACCGTCAGCGGTGGAAAGGTCTACGCGCTCGGCGCCATGGGTGATCTTGTCTGCCTCGATGCGAAAGGCGGAACACTCCTCTGGTCAAAGAACTTCCTCAAAAACTACATTCAGGCGCGCGGGCCGACGTGGGGCTTCTGCGGGCATCCACTGGTCTACAAGAACCTCGTGATCTGTAACGTCGGCGGCCAGGATGCTACCACAGTCGCATTCGACAAGGACACAGGCGCGGAGAAGTGGAAGGCACTCAGCGACACCCAACTGGGCTGCAGCCCACCCACACTGATCCACGCCGGGGGAGTGGACCAGTGTGTAATCTGGACTGGCAAGGCGATTCACGGTCTCGATCCTTCCAGCGGCAAGATTCACTGGTCGATGGGGCTGGAACCATTGTTCGGCATGGCGATCATGGCCCCCCGGCAGGCAGGCGACCGACTCTACGCTGCTGGCATCGGCGTTGCGGTGGTGCTGAAGCTCGATCCGAAGGAGCCTAAGGTATCGGTTCTGTGGCAGGAAACGCTCGACAAGATCATGAACCGCAAGCCAAGGTCGCGCGGCATTTATTCGGTGAATATGACGCCCTTCATCGACCACGGCACCGTTTACGGTGTCGATCAGCCTGGGATGCTCCGCGCGATGGAACTGGAGAGCGGCAAGAAGCTCTGGTTCACGTTCAAGCCCGTGATTGGCCGTGAGGCACTGGAAGACTACAAGGGTGCCGGTTCGGGCACCGCGTTCATCGTGAAAAATGGTGACCGTTACTTCCTCTTCTCCGAGACGGGTGAACTGGTGATCGCGAAACTCTCGCCGAAGGGATACGAGGAATTGAGTCGCGCGAAGCTTGTGACGCCCACGGGTGCCGCCTACGGCCGACACGTTGTCTGGAGCCACCCGGCCTTCGCGAACAAGTGCATCTATGTCCGCAACGATAAGGAAATCGCCTGCTACTCACTGGCCGAATAAGCGTTGTAAAGCATGCCGCGACAGGTCGAGCACGAGGTGGAATCCACGCCTCAATGCTCTTGCCGTCTCGGCGTGCGAAACACTCACACCGGGCGTTCCGTCTCAACATAACCCTTGCCGCTCTTCTCCGCGACGAGCTTGTCGTACTCCTTCTGGGCCTTCGTCTCATCCGCAAACGACTTGCGTGTCTCGCGGCCTGGCGTGCCGATCTTCCCCCACTGCGTCACCACCTCGGCGCCTTCGAGCCACACTTCCCAGAACTTGCTGGATGAGCCTTCCACGAACTCGAAGTACCGCTTCTTCGTCATCGTCGTTTCTCCACGGGTTACGGAAACAGGTTTGGGAGCAGTTCGGGTGGGGGTATCAGCACCCGCATTGAGTTTGGGCTTTTTGCGCGTTGGTGGTGGGGCATTTGGGTCGCCGTCGGTTCGCACACCGACGAACACCGGGAAACGCAGCGCGCCGTCTTCCGTCAATTCCTGATACTTCACCGTGATGACGCTCCCCCTGGCCGGTGGGTTGTCGCGATCCTTGTCCTTCAACCCTGTGCCGACCTTACACTTCACCCCGGTGCTGAGCTTCACCCACAAGGCGCCCACACGCCCCTTGTGACGCCCATCGCCTGGCTCGTAGTCCTCGACAATCACTTCCATATCGAGAAACTTTTTGACCTTCAGAATCGTCGACGACCGCGTGCGCTCGTAGTGGGAGCCAGGTTTGCGAACCATCAACCCCTCGCCACCGAGCTTCAGGATCCGTTCCAGTTCTGCTTCAAGATGTGCATTGCTCTGGCAACGGGTCTGTTCGACCAGCGTCGCAACTGGTGACTTCCAGGAAGGAAGCGATTCCGTCAGGAACTTCATCCGCTCCTCGAACGGCCCCTTCGCATCAGGTGCGTCGAAAACGAGATAGCGGAGCGACTTCCATCGCTCAGGCATACCCTGGCTTCGGGCGATGTCGCTGGCAGCCTGGAACTGTTTGCGGCCGATCCAGAGTTCGCCATCGAGTGGGTGATCGGGCAGAGTCGCACGGAACCAGTCGGGCGCGTAGTAGATATTGTGGCCGCGTGAGAGGAACTGCTTGCCGTCCCAGTACGCCCGCACGCCGTCGAGTTTCTCGCTCAGCCACCAACCCGTCAGGTCTTGCTCCCAGTCCCAGGGTTCGCCCCGGAGTAGCGGCAGTTCCTTCTTGTCTTCCGCGCCCTGGGGTTTGGGAGGGAGCAGCGTTCCGGCGCTCGCGAGTCGTAGCTCTTCGGCAGCATCGCCACGGAGCTTGCGGATGTGCTTGCACGTTCGCGCGTTGCTTGGCGCGTTCTGATTCAACCACGCAGGGCAGGAGCAGGAATATACCCCACCGATGTTCTTGATCTTGTACGGGCTCTTGCCGGAACCCTGCATCTCGTAGATCTGGCCGTTTTCCAGCTCCATGATGCACCCCTGTTGGTGTGTGGGCGTCACATGGAATGGAAATTACCCCGACACGATGCAACCTGCAATGACAGTAGGAGTCGTTCGAGAATGCCGTTTCCGAGCCGGGAAACAGACATTGCCTCCGGCAGCCCGCGAGTTGCTGCCAGAGGCAATGGATGCGTGAGCGAAGCGACGAACGGGCGGCTGCTGTCACACGCGAATGACGACATCGTTCACGTCGAATCGCGACTTGGCAGCGTGCGCATACTTGTCGTCTGGCAAGCGGTAGCCTGCGGTTGCGATCACGACCGACGCGAGCCGCTTCTCCTTCAGTCCGAGAATTTCGTCGTACTTCTCGGGCTGGAAGCCCTCCATCGGGCAGGCATCCACGCCGATCATTGCAGCGGCGGAGAGGAAGACGCCGAGCGCGATATAGCACTGCCGCGCGGCCCAGCGGTGCGCCTGTGCCGCATCCATACGTGCCAGCGCGCCGAGCATCGCATCCTGCATTCCGGTGAGGCTCTCGACTGTCGCTCCGCGGAGATGCGCCGTGCGCGCGACAAACGCCTCCACATCCGCTGGCAGTGGTGGATTCCTCGCCGCAAAGACGATCAAGTGCGACGCCGCCAGGATTTGGGGCTGACTGTACGACACCGCGTGTAGTTTCTTCCGCACCTCAGGATCAGTCACCACAACGAACTGCCACGGCTGAAGGCCGAACGACGACGGAGCGTCCACGGCAGCCTGTTCGAGCTTCGCCCACAGATGCGGGTCAATCTTGCGTGTGGGGTCGAACTTCTTCGTGGCGTAGCGCCACTTCAATTGATCAAGAACCGTATCCGGGGAAACGGGCATGGAACGCTCCAAGTGGCAAGGATGTGACGAAACGGTATAGCTGCGAGGAACAAGACACCTTTCACGTTTATAGTCGGCACAGGCCCACACGCGAACGGGCAGCGTGGCCTCGCTCGCGGCGAGGTCCGCGCCCGGAAATGAATCGCTCACAGCCGGTGGTACGGCTACTTATCCCAGCTCGACTTCAAGCGATAGATCGTGATCTCGGTGATCCCATATTCGCCACCGCCAGTGGCGAAGAGTTCGGCACGTAGATTCTTCCCATCAGGAAGTGCGGCCACCGAGAGAGCGGTCCGGCCCTGATTCGCGAAGACCTCCACTGATCCACGGTCCACCAGGATATGAAGCGCGAGCTTGCCATCACGCAACTTAACGGGTGCGGATACATCCCTGCACGTCAGAATCTGTTTGGCGACGTTATATTCCAGGCGGATCCCGCGCAGGTCGAAGCCGATGGTCGCCGCCTTGCCCGGATTGAGTTCAGCCACAATCTCGAAGGTGTCTAGATCATCCGCCAGCTTGAGGCGAGACTCTTTCCCGCCCTCCCGCGCGCCAACAATTGAGCCAGGGCGTTTCACGGCGCGAATAGCGTTCCCCTCCCGCAGCGAGGCGAGTTCGACAACTGGATTCGCAACCAGCACCGGGCCGCTCTTGCCGCCATCCATCAGACTGAGTTCCACCGGCACTACCATTTGCTGGTTGAACGGCGTGCCTGGAAACGAAACGCCCCGCGCCCAGCCAATCTGTACGCGCCGCAGCCGCGGCGTGCCCGTCTTAACGCCGAAGATCGCTTTCGACAGGGGTGGATTGTCGAACGATTGGGCCGCGTAGAAGTTGCCGTGCCAGAGTTGCTTCTTCTCCTTCGCGTCTGGCTGGAATGTCTTGCCGTCGAAGTCGCCGAGAACGTACTTCCCATCGGCCGCATAGAGAACCCACTTCGTCTCTGGCGGGCCACCCTTGAGTTGCACATTCGGCAGCGGCAACTCGAACAGGTCCGGGCACTCGAAGAAGTGCTCGATGCGGCTGGCGAACGTCCACTTCTTGAGGTCCGGCGACGTATAGAACGCGATCCACTGTTTCTTGTCGTGCTCATCGTAGACCGCCATCACCCAGTGTTTCCCCTTCGCATACCAGATGAGCTTCGGATCGCGCCCGCCATGCTTGACGACCGGATTGCCGCTGAACTCTTTCCAGCTCTTGCCGTGATCGGTGCTGTAAGCGATGCACTCACCGCGGCCGGTGCTCGTATACGCGAGGACGAGTGGCGGCTTCTCCTTCGTACCCCAGCCAGATGTGTTGCCGTGATCCACCACAGCCGAGCCGGAGAAGGCCCAGTCGCCATATCTCCGCGGATAGAGCGCGACACCTTGCTCCTTCCAGCGGAAGAGGTCCTTGCTCGTCGCGTGGCCCCAGTGCATGTTCCCCCACTCGCGGCCAAACGGATTGTGCTGATAGAAGAGGTGCCAGGTGCCTGTGTCTGTGATTCCGGCTTTCGAATCCGGGACGTAAACGAGTCCGTTGGGGTCGTTGAGCCACCCAACGCGGCTCGTGAAGTGGAACAGTGGGCGGTGTTTCTCCTGATAGGCTTTCTCAGCGTCGGGCAGTTCGTCCGAAAGTTTCAGCGCGTCGAGTGCCTTCGAGCCGGCCGGAAGCGTCGCCTGCGCGGCGAGCATCTTCCCCTGAAACGCCGACACATCCGCGAAGACCCAGAAATCCGGCTCATCTTCCGCCAGTTCGATGTCGAACTCGCGCACCACCTCGTTCCCCACCCAAAACGCCACGCGACTCATGGGCGCGCGATTCTTCACCGGCAGCAGCAGGTAACGCTTGTCAATCGCGAACTTCCGCACTGCGCGTTCGGCCTGCTTCCTCGCATCGCTCTGCACGATGTGATCGACGTTGATGTGCCCCCAGCCACCCTTCTCCTGATCAACAATCTGAATCCGTGCGGCTTTCCCGGCCAGGTCGGACACATCCCAGGTGTACCAGACGAGTCGTTCGCTGCCGCCGGACCGATCGTTGGGGCCAGTCGCAGTTCGGGCGGCCTTGCCTTCCACGATGAGATCGATCCGTGTGCCCTTGTGCTTGCCGCCACCGAGGAGGAAGTTGAGGTACTTTCGCTCGATCGTGAACTCAGGCGAAGTGAGTGTGCCCGTGGTGGTATCGCCGCCCTTGAAGCTGTTCACCAGCCCCTTTCCGAGGAAGCCATCGACATGCATCTGATCGGGGAGTGTCCCTTTCGCCGGCCCAGTGCCGAATGCGTCTCCCGTAGTTTTCCAGCCGGTGCCGTAGCTGTCGGCCTCGAAGTCGGCGACGAGGATGTCTGGGCGCTGCGCGGCCGCGAGCGGGCACGCGATGAGGAGAACCGATGTGAAAGTCAGGCGGAACATGGTGGCGTCTCGGGAAGAATCCGGGGAGAAGGCTCTCACGGAGCCACGCGGCTAACGCAGGGAGGTCACAGCGACCCGTTCATTCGTTGTCTTCTTTGCCGCTTTGCGTGACAACTGCATCCTGAAGAAGTTACCATAATGAACGATCCCTGTCCCTCCCCGGAGCATTTCGATGTCCACAACTCGCCGCGAGTTCCTTGCCGCCTCCGCGCTGACGCTCTCTGCCGCGTCGTATAACCGCGCCGCCGACAAGCCCAACGCACGAATCCGTCTCGCCGTGATGGGGCTTCGTACCCGCGGCAAGCAACTGCTGCCAGGCTTCGCGGCGATCCCTGGCGTCGAAATCGCCTACGTCGTCGATCCTGATCCCGCGATGGTCAAGCCTGCGCTTGCGGCACTGAAGACGCCAGACACGACGCTGAAGGTCGAAACCGACATCCGCAAGGTGCTGGCCGACAAGGACGTGACGGCGGTGGCCGTGTGCGCTCCGGACCACTGGCACGCTCTGGCCACGATCTGGGCGGCCGAACGCGGCAAGCACGTCTATGTCGAGAAGCCGATTTCCCACAACCTGATCGAGGGACAACGAATGGTTGCGGCCGCTCGCAAGTACAAGGTGGTGATCCAGGCCGGCACGCAGCGCCGGAGCGCCAGCAGCGTGGATTCAGCGCGCGAATACGTTCAGGCAGGCAAGCTCGGCAAGGTCTGCTTCGCGCGGGCATGGATCGGTGGGCCGCGGGGAAACATCGGCCGCGCGAAGCCGCAGTCGCCGCCGAAGGGGGTCGACTACGATCTCTGGCTCGGGCCAGCGTCGGGCGAGTTCACCCGGAACCGCTTCCACTACAACTGGCACTGGTTCTGGGATCTGGGCACCGGCGAACTGGGTAACAACGGTATCCACGGCCTCGACCTCGCGCGCAACATCCTGGGTGTGGATACTCCTGTGAAGGTGAGCTGCGCCGGCGGCAAGTATTACTTCATCAACGACGACCAGCAGACCCCGGACACGCAGATTGCCACCTTCGACTTCGCCACCGCACCCGGCGGCGCCACGGGCTGTACGCTCGTGTGGGAACACCGGGTGTGGGAGAAGAAGAATCAGGGGCCGGAAGGCCAGGGCTACGGCATCGCGATTCACGGCGACAAGGGGACGATGATCTTCACAGGCGATTCGTGGAAGATCCGCGGCGGTGAAGAAGCCGCCGACAAGCCAAAGAGCAGCACAGTCGCCACGCACCAGCGGAACTTTATCGCAGCGATTCGAGGCGAGGAGAAAGCCAACGCCGAGATCGAGATCGGCCACAAGAGTACGCTCCTGTGTCACCTCGGCAACCTCGCCTACCGAACGGGCAAGACACTGAAGTTCGACAGCAGGACCCAGACGACCGATTCGCCCGAAGCGAACAAGCTACTCGGCCGCGACTACCGTAAGGGCTTCGAACTGCCTGCAGTGTAAAGCCGCCACGCCGTGCGGCTCATGCAAGAAGCTGCTTCACCAGGTCGCCGTGAACGTCGGTAAGACGGAAATCGCGGCCCTGGAGTCGGTATGTCAGCTTCGTGTGATCAATGCCGAGCAAGTGAAGGATGGTCGCGTTCAGATCGTGGACATGCACCCGGTCCTCGGTGGCGTTGAAGCCAAGGTCGTCGGACTTGCCCATCACCAGACCTGGTTTCACACCGCCGCCCGCCATCCAGATGCTGTAGCAGTTCGGATGGTGATCGCGGCCGTCGTTGCCGCCCTGCACCATCGGCGTGCGGCCGAACTCGCCGCCCCAGATGACGAGCGTGTCTTTCAACAGCCCGCGTTGTTTCAGGTCTTTTACTAGCGCGGCGCTCGCGCGATCCGTCTTGCCGCACTCGGACTTCAGACCGTTGGTCAGGCCGCCGTGATGGTCCCAGGCTTCGTGGAAGAGTTGCACAAAGCGCACGCCGCGTTCAATGAGCCGCCGCGCGAGCAGGCAGTTGTTCGCGAAGCTTGGCTTGCCTGGCTCCGCGCCGTACATCGCGAGCGTCTCCTTCGTCTCCTTCGAGAGGTCCATCAGTTCCGGGGCGCTACTCTGCATCCGACCGGCCATCTCATACGCCGAGATGCGTGCCGCGATCTCCGGATCGCCGACGACATCGAGGCGCTTCTTGTTCAGCGCGTTAATAGCGTCGAGCGAATCCTTCTGAGCATCTGAGCCAATACCGGGCGGGTTACTGAGGAAGAGCACTGGATCGCCACCGGAGCGGAAGAGCGTTCCGGCGCGGCTGGAAGGCAGGAAGCCACTTCCCCAGCAGGAGTTCCCGCCACTTGGCCCCTTGCTGCCACTCGAAAAAACGACGAAGCCAGGCAGGTTCTTCGATTCACTTCCGAGACCGTAAGTGACCCACGCCCCCATGCTTGGCCGGCCGAATTGCTGGCTACCCGTGAGGGCGAATATCTGTGCCGGGGCGTGATTGAACGCATCCGTCACCATCGACTTGACGATGGCGATGTCGTCCACCACTTCACCGAGATGCGGGAGCAGTTCGCCGAGTTCCGTGCCATTCTTCCCAAACTTCTTGAACTTGAACTTCGGCCCGAGCAGCTTGGAGTTCGGATTGATGAACGCCGCGCGGTAGTTCTTGAGTAACTCCGGCGGCGGGAGTGTGCCGTTGAACTTGGCAAGTTGCGGCTTGTTGTCGAACAGTTCCAGGTGAGACGGCGCGCCGCCCATGAAGAGGTAGATGACGCGCTTCGCGGTGGGCGTGTGGTGCGTCCTGAGTTTAGCCTCTTCCTTCGCGCATGCGAGGTCCGCAAGCGCAATTGCACCGAGGCCGACGCCGCAGTCGCGGAGGAACCAGCGGCGGTTGAGGAGTCGCTGACGGTCGAGAAAGTGGGAAAACATTTTGGGAAACCTCATCGGTCACTCGCAGTGAGACGGTCAGCCCAGTAACCGG
This sequence comes from uncultured Frigoriglobus sp., assembly GCA_964422915.1. Lineage (GTDB taxonomy): Bacteria > Planctomycetota > Planctomycetia > Gemmatales > Gemmataceae > Gemmata. The sequence goes on from CAYRDG010000028.1 coordinate 44,583, forward strand.
GTTCGCGGCTCGTGTGAGCCAGTACAAGGACCACAATTCGTGATTCGGCAACCAGAGCCACACCCCGAAAGGGGAAGGCCGGAACGAGGAGGGTGGTTCGTATTCCTCCGCTCCCAGCGCATCGGCCGGTTACAGACAGCGCCATCGCACGATCGAGAACGGCCGATCCGCCGGTACCTCCGGCGTCGTGGTCGAGGATATCACTTCTTTTCCTTCAACTCGCGCACGAAGACGTTCATGATTTCCAACCCCTTGGCTGCTTTGAACACTATGGGAGTATTGGTCTGGACCTCTCTGATCGCGACAGTGGAACGGCTCCAGGCTCCGGATTTCGCGCCCGGGGCGGCAGTCACTGTGTGTTTCTTGCCACCGACCTCGAACTCGGCCTGATTCTTCGGCGATTTCGGCGGCACTTTGTAGTCGAAGATCAGTTCCACGTCGCCATAAGCCTTCTCCGTAACCAGGTCGCCCTGCCCGGTGCAGACCAGCCTTCCTCCACTCACTCTCCACGCGCCTTTCTCCGTCTTCCACCCGGTCATATCGAGGCCGGTGAATATGCTCTTGTGCCCTTCCCACACCTTCGCCACTTCCGCTGGCTTGGGGTTGCTACTGGGTAGTTCCTTGATCTTGAGGTTCTTGAAGTGGCACTCCGCTCCTTCGCTCTCGAGCGCCAGATAACCCTTGCGCGGATTGCACTGGCTGACGCCGGAGACTTCCTTGCCGTTGACTTCCAGCTTGATCGCGCCGTTGTTCGCAATCACCTTGTAATGATTCCACTCGCCGCCGCCCTTGACGCGATTCTCGCTGGGCAGGCAGCGCTCGATCCCCTTCGGGTGCGGTCGGTCTGGCTTGCAGCGGGCGCCCCAGATACTGAAGATGTCGCCGTGATTGGTGGCCCAATCGACCTTCGGGTAATTGATGAGTACCTGCACCTCGATACCGCGCGTGTACTGCGTGCCGACCGCCGGGATCGGATCGCCCCACACGAATAGCCCACTGTTGGCGACCGCTTTCTTGTTCACGTGCATCCAGTCCATCTCGAGTACGAAGTTCTCGTACTGTCGATCGGTGCGAAGAAAGCCCGTGGGCCGCCCGGTGGTGATAATCTCACCGTTCTTCACGAAGAACGTGCCCGGCGCACAGTTCACGTTGATCCAGCCGTCGAGGTTCTTGCCGTTGAAGAGCGGCTTGAAGCCACTGCCTTGACTGTCGGCCGGCGTCTTGTCGTCCGCGGGAAGGAACGATGCGCTCACCGCAATTGCGGCAACTGCACACGCACAAACATCTCGGAACATGGATGACTCCTCAGTGGTGATTTCAGTCAGTCGACCTTGTCATGAATCGGGCTGACGGCAAGCGTGCAGCACGGTAACGATCACAGCATCTTCATTCCAGATGGCATGCCTCACGCACTCACTCTATCCGTGGAACGGCCCCCTGTTGGCTGAGCGTGGGTACTCATCGCCTACTCCTTCGTGATCGTTTCATCCAGATTTAACAACACGCGTGCCACCAGCGTATACGCGCCCCAGTCCTCGATACTGACGCCCTGCGGCAACTTGCCGGGAGTCTTCGTGCCTGTGGCCACCTCGGCCGCGCTCGCCTGGCCCTCCGCGAATCGCTTGCGACTCTTGGCGAGTAGGCCAGTGAGAATCGACAGTTCGTCCTTGGTTGGCGCGCGAGACACACACAGCCGGAAGGCGTGCGTGAGGCGGTCCACATCAGCCTTGCCGCCTTCGAGTATTGCTCGCTTGCCCAGTGCTCGCGCGCACTCCACGAAGACGGTTTCATTCAGCGCGGTGAGAGCCGCGAGCGACGTGTTGCTGCGTGCTCGCTTCACGCAACTTGCCTCCCCCACGGGAGCGTCGAACACCGTGAGAGCCGGGTACGGCGTCGAGCGGCGCCGGAAAGTGTAGAGCGCGCGGCGGTAGCGGTCGGCGCCCTCGGCCTCTTTCCAGGTGAATGGGCCGTAGCTCACGGGCCGCTGGAAGAGAAACTGCGGCGCGGGGCTGAAGATGCTCGGCCCACCGATCTTCGAGTTGAGTAGCCCGCTCGCTGAGAGCGCCACATCGCGGACGATCTCGGCATCGGCGCGGAATCGCGCGCCGCGTGCGAGCAGCTTGTTCTCTGGGTCGGCCTTCAAGAGTTCCGGTGAGACCTTCGACGACTGCCGGTAGGTGGCACTCGTGACGATGACCCGGTGGAGATGCTTCAGGCTCCACACCGCGCCGGCAATGTGGCCTGGCCTGGCTGTCGGCTCCATGAACTCCACGGCGAGCCAGTCGAGCAGGGCCGGATGCGAGGGTTTCTCGCCCTGCGTACCAAACTCCTCGGGCGATCGCACCAGCCCGTTGCCGAAGTACGCCTGCCAGACGCGATTGACGATGGCGCGCGCCGTTGTGGGCGATTTCCTGTCAACGAGCCACCGCGCAAGCGTGAGCCGCGAGCCGTCGGCACCCTTCGGAAGCGGATTGAGGAACTCTGGTGTACCGGCCTCGACCCGGGCGCCGGGTTTCAGGAAGTCGCCGCGTTTGAGTAAGTGCGTCTCGCGCGGGCGGTCGCGTGTTTGCGCGACGAGACTCGTCGACCCCTGCGGCCACTCACGCCAGAGCGATTCGATCTGCGTGTTCGTGGCCTGATACTCCTTCACCGTTGCACGCCAGTAGTCGAAGATCGTGTGCAGTTGTGCCACGCTCCGCTTCGCGGCCGGCACCGCGAGTGCCGCGCGCACCAGCGGCGGCAGCGGGTCGGCATCAGGCACTTTCTCGTCGGTGACGCTCAGCCGGAAGCGGCCGAGATTGTTGTTCATGTGGTCGTCGCTGTTCCAGCCGCCGTGGTTCTGCTTCAGGTTGAAGTGGAGCGTACCTCCATCGGGCAACACCACGGGCGCCACGGGAACAAAGACAGCGACACGCGGTACGTTGCGGCGGCCAGGTCCGGCGTCGATGCCCCACGCGGTCAGGTCGTTGCCGTCGATGGCGAACCGCACCGGTCCTGTCACGCGCTTCTTGTTGCTCTTGTCGTCGAAGTTCGCTTCCAGTTTCCGTTCCGGGTTGGCGTAGTCTGCCAGAGCCTTCGCGAACTTCACCTTCTGCCGCTTCCCCTTAGTTTCCACTTCCACAGTGAACTCAGTGAGCGCGCTGGTGCCCATGAATGAGCGGCCCGGACCGTTGCAGGGGAGGTTGGGATCGTTGAGCAACTCCAGTCGAAACGCCGTGATCGTCTTCACCGGAGCCGGGCCGCGCATGAGCGTACTGAACTTGGTCGGCGCGTAACCCTGCGCGAGGATGGAACCGTCCTTCTGCGGGATGTAGCGTTGCGAATTGTCGCCGGCGTTCACGGCGGCCACTGTCTTCCACAGTGGCTCCTTCGGCAGTTTCGCCTGCCACTGCGCGAGTTGTTTCTGCCAGTCCGGGTTGCTTTCCTTCAGCTTCGTTTCCAGTTCCGCCAGGCGCGTGCGAATGCGGTTAATTGCGATTCGTTCCTTCGCGGTATAAACGACGCGCTGGGCCTCGTGGTCGTTGTTGAGGAAGGCAAAGAGCCGGTAGTATTCTTCCTGCGAAATGGGGTCGAACTTGTGGTCGTGGCACTGAGCGCACGCCACCGAGAGGCCGAGGAACGCGCGGCCCACTGCATCAACGCGGTCGAACATCGCGTCCATGCGGAACTGCTCCGGATCGACACCGCCTTCCTCGTTGAGCATCGACATACGAAGGAAGCCCGTGGCGACGATCTGATCCTGCGTCGCACCCGGGAGCAGGTCGCCGGCGATTTGCTCGATGGTGAACTGATCGAATGGCTTGTCGGCGTTGAGAGCCTGGATCACATAATCGCGGTACGCCCAGACCTGGCGCGACATGTCCTTCTCATAGCCGTCGCTATCGGCGAAGCGTGCCGCATCGAGCCACCAGCGCGCCCACTTTTCGCCATAGTGTGGGCTGGCGAGCAATTTCTCCACCAGACGTTCGTAGGCGTCCGGCGTTGTGTCACGGACGAACTCGTCCACCTCCTTCGGCGTCGGCGGGAGGCCGATGAGATCGAGGTAGAGCCGGCGACAAAGTGTGATTCGATCCGCCTCGGGCGAAGGATTCAGCCCTTCCCTAACCAACCGCGCGCGGACGAACGCATCAATGGGATTGCGAGTACCAGCTATCGATTTCGGCACCGCAGGGCGCTCTGGTGGCACGAACGCCCAGTGTTTGGGGTTGGCGGCCCAGGAAGGCGCGGCCAGGAGCGCAACCAGCAATGCGACGGGAAGTGTATTTCGGCACACGGTGCAAAACCCTCAACACCATTGCGGTCCCAGGCTCCAGGGGTGAACACCACTGGAATCGTGGAACGGTCGGGACCGGCGCTTGTTCGGCAGGGGTCATTCGGACACAATGGCGGGCACCGCGGCATTCTACCGCATCCGTGCGTCCTGTTTCAGCCGGAAAATCTCCATGCGCTCCCTTCTCGCTTTCGTTGTGTGTGTAGCGTCCGCCACGCACACTCACGCCGCCGACAAGCCCAACGTGCTGTTCATCGCCATCGACGACCTGAACGACTGGGTCGGTCCGCTTGGCGGTCACCCACAGGTGAAGACGCCGAACATGGACGCGCTGGCGGCGCGTGGCACCACATTCACCAACGCCCATTGTCAGGCACCGCTGTGCAACCCCTCGCGGACGAGCATCCTCTCCGGGCTACGGCCGAGCACAACAGGCGTGTACGCGCTGGCCCCATGGATCCGCACCTCGGCGAAGTTCCGGAACACCGTCACACTCTTTCAGGCATTCCACAACAGCGGCTACACGACAATCAGTACGGGAAAAATCTTCCACGGCGGCTATCCGCCGAAGGAGGATCGCGCGAAGGAAGTGGACGTGTGGGGCGCACCCGCTCGCATGCAACCGCGGCCGAAGGCGAAGTTCGTGCAAACGCCCGACCAACACCCGCTGGTCGACTGGGGCATCTTCCCGGACAAGGACGCGGATTGCTTCGACCACGACATCGCGACATGGGCCGTGAAGGAATTCCGGCAACTGCCAAAGAGTCCGTGGTTCTTCGCGGTCGGCTTCCAGCACCCGCACGTCCCTTGCTACGCGCCGCGAAAGTGGTTCGATCTCTACCCCGAAGACAAACTCGCCCTGCCGCCCGTCAAGGCTGACGACCGCGACGACCTGCCGCGATTCGCGTCGTACCTGCACTGGAAACTCCCGGAGCCACGTCTGATGTGGCTCAAGGAGAGCAAACAGTGGAAGCCGCTGGTGCGCGCGTATCTTGCCAGCATCAGCTTCGCGGATGCGCAGGTGGGGCGTGTCCTCCAGGCGTTGAAGGAGAGCGGACAGGAGAAGAACACCATCATCGTCCTGTGGAGCGATCACGGCTGGCACCTGGGCGAGAAGGGCATCACCGGGAAGAACACACTCTGGGAGCGATCCACGCGCGTACCGCTGATCTTCGTCGGGCCAGGCATCGCGGCCGGAGCGCGATGCGCGCGCTCCGCGGAGTTGCTGGACCTTTACCCCACACTTCTCGATCTCTGCAGCCTGCCACCCAACAGAGCCAACGAGGGTATCAGCCTCGTACCGCAACTGCGGAACGCGAAGGCCGCGCGACAACAACCCGCGATCACAACGCACAACAGTGGAAATCACAGTGTTCGCACGGAGCAGTGGCGATACATCGTCTACGCGGACGGCAGCGAGGAACTGTACGACGAAGTGAACGATCCGAACGAGTGGAAGAACCTCGCGAAGGAACCGAAACTCGCCGCCGTGAAGAAAGAACTGGCGAAGTGGGTTCCTTCCAAAAGTGCCGATCCGCTACCGGGTAGCAAGCACCGCCTGTTGACCTACAACAACGGCATACCTGTATGGGAAGGCAAACCCATCAGGCCGAACGATCCGTTCCCGGAAGAGTGACAGACGAACGTCGCAGATTCCCACGGCATCTGCGTCTCACCCGCCGGTTGGCACCGGACGTTCACACAAGGAGCTATCCATGTCGCGACTCTGCCTTCCCCTCGCACTGGTTCTCGCACTCACGCTCTCGGCGAGCGGCGCCGAGCCGACGACCGTGAAACTCTGGCCCGGCAAGGCCCCCGGCGAGACAAAGGACCTCGGCCCGGAACAGCTCACGCTGCCGAAGAATGACAAGGATGTGAAGCGACTCGCCAACGTCAGCGAGCCGACCATCACCATCTATTCGCCATCGAGGGAGAAGGCGAACGGCACCGCGGTTGTGGTGGCCCCAGGCGGAGCGTATCGCATCCTGGCCATCGAACACGAAGGGACGCAAGTCTGCGAGTGGCTCAACTCGATTGGTGTCACGGCGGCTCTGGTGAAGTACCGCGTTCCGAAGCGATCCGGGCAAATGCCCGATAATCTCGCCATGATCCAGGACGCGCAGCGCGCCATCGCACTCGTCCGCAGCAAGCACAAGGAACTCGGCATCGACCCGACGCGCGTCGGGATGCTCGGCTTCTCGGCCGGTGGCCACCTCACCGCCTGCACTGCGCTGACCAAGAAGCGAATGTACGATTCCGTCGATAAGGCTGATACGATCTCTAGCCCCGAGCCGAACTTCGCGATTCTCATCTACCCGGCATATCTCACCGACAAGGCGGGGAAGCTCGCGCCAGAGCTAGTGGTGAAGCCGGATTCGCCGCCCATGTTCCTCGCATATTCGTCCAACGACGCAGTGACGAACGAGGGAAGTCCCGCTCTGTACCTGGCACTGACAAAGAACAAGGTGCCCGTGGAGATGCACGCCTACGCAACCGGTGGCCACGGCTACGGCATGCGCAAGACTGGCACCCCCTCGGCAAGCTGGCCCGCGCGTGCCGCCGACTGGATGAAAACCCGCGGCCTGCTTGCCCCAAGCAAGAAGTAGCGTCTCGACCCGGCGGGCGCGGAGTATCGCGCTCGCCGTGGCACGCTGGTTGCATCGCATTTCATCGCCTCACGGAGATCTTCATGCGGTTTCACGCACTGGCCACCGATTACGACGGAACCATTGCTCACGACGGGGCCGTGGATCGTACCACCCTCGCCGCACTCGAACGGCTGAAGCAATCGGGCCGCAAGCTCGTACTGGTCACCGGGCGTGTTCTACCAGAACTGCGTGAAGTCTTCCCACCGCTCGATCTTTTCGACATGGCGGTGATCGAAAACGGCGCGGCTCTCTACGCGCCAGCGACCAAGCAAGTGCGTGTGCTGGCTGAACCGCCGCCCCCAGAGTTCGCGGCCGAGATGGCTCGTCGCGGCGTGAAGCCCATCATCACCGGGCACGTCATCGTGGCGAGTTTCGTACCGCACGAAACGGTCATGCTGGAAACGATCCGCGACATGGGGCTGAAACTACAAGTCATCTTCAACAAGGACGCGGTGATGGTGCTGCCCGCGAGTGTCAACAAGGCGAGCGGGCTGACTGAGGCACTGGCCGAACTGGGTCTGGCACCGGACAGCGTGGTCGGTGTGGGCGACGCGGAGAACGACCACGCCTTCCTGACGCTCTGCGGCTGTGCCGCGGCCGTGGCCAATGCGCTCCCTGCCGTGAAGGAAACGGCCGATCTGGTGACGCATGGCGCGCGCGGGGCCGGTGTCGCGGAACTGATCGCTCAGCTCATCGCCAGCGACCTCGCGCACGTCATCACACGCCCTCGAATCGGCACAGCCGAGAGCACGTGAGATTCGCGCACCGACGCGGCCAGTTGTTGCCGATCAGCTCACTTCCACTATCGCCTTCACGACGCCACTTTCGGGCTTGAGCCAGTTGGGGAACTCGCCAATCAGCGCATCCATCGGGGCACGATGCGTGATCCACGGCTGCGTGTCGAGCATTCCACCCTCGATGAGCCGGATGATGCGTGTGAACTCGTGCGGTAGTGCGTTGCGGCTCGCCAGGAACGTCATCTCGCGACGGTGCATCAGTGGCTGTGTGAAGTGAAGTTCATCCTGCGTGATCCCTACCCACACCAGTCGCCCCGCGAAGCCGACATACTGCATCGCCCCGATCATGCTCTTCGTACTGCCGGTCGCATCCACCACCACGTTGCCCAGCTTGCCGCCGGTCAGGTCAGCGAACGTCCTCACATCGTCGTCCGGTACGCCCTTCGAGTGAATCGTCTCCGCTACGCCCATCTTCTCACGCACGAACGCCAGTCGCTGCTCGTTCAGGTCCATTACCACGACCCGCGAACCGGCGAGCTTCGCGAACTCGATCACGGAGAGGCCGATCGGGCCGGCGCCGATCACGAGCACTGTCTCGTCGGCGCGTGGGCTGGAGCGGTTAATCGCGTGCAGGCCGATGCCGAGTGTCTCGACCAGCGCGAGTTGCTCGTAACTGAGCTTTGTGGAAACGTGGAGCTTGCGGGCGGGCACGGTGAACAGCGGGCGCAGGCCGCCATCAACATGAACCCCGAGCGTCTGATGGTTCTCGCAACAGTTGGTGTGCCCGCGGGTGCATGAGTAGCACTTCTGGCAATTGATGTACGGCTCGACCGCGGCGCGGTCGCCCGGCTTCACGTTGCTCACCCCATCGCCCACCGATACCACTTCCACGCCAAGTTCGTGGCCAGGAATGCGCGGGTAGCTGAAGAACGGCATCTTGCCGAGGTAGCCGCTGTAGTCCGTGCCACACACGCCCACGCGCAAGACACGCACGACCGCATCACCTGGCCCTGGTTTCGGTGGTTCTGGTACGTCGATGATGCGGAACGACTTCGGCTGCTCCAGTTGAATGGCTTTCATGGTGTGCTCTGCGTGGGAAGGAGATGCCGCTGTTGTACGCCGCGCGTAGCACGGCGGCCGTTCGCCCGGGACATTCAAGTGTCGAACAATCGTTCCAGTTCAAGCGTCATCGTCGTGAGGCGCACTTCCGCGATGTCGGCAGCCAGTCGAAGCGCCAGCACGGCGAGCCACGCGGCCTGTTCCGGAGAGATTCTGCCGGAAACCTCGGCTGTGTCGTAGTGGTCGCCGCAATGGATGAGCCAGTGTTGCTTGAATCGCTGGAACAGCGCGATGTGCTTCTCGGTAAGGTCCGCTACCGCAAGCTCGTAGTAGGGCGATCCCTCGGTGAATGCGGCAATGTCGCGGTCGGGGTATTCGACCACCGTGGCGTAACCGACGTGTCGGTCGCCATCGATGACGGATGTTCGCACGCGCTTCGGATCACCTCGACTCATAACCGCGCGGAAGTGAGCTAGATCCGCAGGCTCACGGCTGCCCCCTGGCCTTCTTCCAGAAAATCCGTGAGCGCGGCTGTTACTTCAGAATCTCCTTCACCACTGTACCATGCACATCGGTGAGGCGGAAGTCGCGGCCACTGTAGCGATACGTGAGTTTCTCGTGGTCGAGGCCCATGAGGTGTAGCATTGTGGCGTGAAGGTCGTGAATGTGAACTTTCTTCTCGGCCGCCGCGAAGCCGAACTCATCGGTAGCGCCATAGGCCATGCCGCCCTTCACGCCGCCTCCGGCGAGCCAGACGCTGAAGCCGTGGTTGTTGTGGTCGCGGCCGCTGGCGCCCTCGCTCGTGGGCGTTCGCCCGAACTCGCCGCCCCAGAGTATCAGCGTCTCGTCGAGCAGGCCGCGTGCCTTCAGGTCGCGCAGCAGCGTGGCGATGGCCTTGTCGGAGTCTCGTGCCTTGTTGCGATGCCCCTTCTCGATTTCGCCGTGATCGTCCCAGGGCTGGCCGCTGCCATAGAAGACCTGCACCATGCGCACGCCGCGTTCCACCAGCCGCCGCGCGGCGAGGCAGGCATCGGCAAAGTAGCCCTTGCCGTACGCATCGCGGAGCTTCTGTGGCTCGCGCGTCACGTCGAACGCTTCTTGAGCTTCGGTCTGCATCCGGTAAGCGATTTCGAGCGATTGGATGCGGGATTCGAGTTGATCGTCGCCGCCGCGCGCGTCGCGATGCAGATCGTTGAGCTGGTTGAGGAGGTCGATTTGCTGACGCTGCGTGCCGGCGGTGAGGCTGGTGTTGCGGATGTGGTCGATGACCCGTCGGGGGTCGAGGTTGCGGATGTGGCACCCCTGGAACACGCCTGGGAGGAAGCTATTGCTCCACAATGCCGGGCCAACGACCGGTTCGCCAGGGCACATCACAACGAAGCCTGGCAGGTTCTGGTTCTCGGTACCCAGTCCGTATGTGAGCCAGCTCCCCATGCTCGGCCGGATCGCCTGCGTGTTGCCACAGGTCATCAACAGGAGGCCCGGCTCATGGTTGGGGATATTCGTATGCATCGAGCGAATAACACAGATATCGTCGATGCACGAGCCGATTTCGGGGAAGATCTCCGAGACCTCGACACCCGACTTGCCGCACTTCTTGAACTTGAATGGCGACTTGAATAATGCGCCGGTCTTGCGTTCCGTGGAGAGCCGCGCACCGGGCGGCTTCTGGCCGTGACGCCGGGTCAGTTCCGGCTTGGGGTCGAATGTGTCCACCTGTGAGGGGCCGCCATTCATGAACAGGTGGATGATGTGCTTGACCTTCGCCGGAAAGTGCGGCTTGCGTGGCGCCAGCGGATTGCCTGCCACCGCCGCGCCTTTTGCCTCATCGGCGAAGAGGCCCGCGAGGCCGAGCATTCCCAGCCCGGTGCCGGTGTGAGCAAGCAGCTGGCGGCGTGAAATTCCCAGGTCAGGACGCATCGGTCGAACCCTCTGGCTCTTCGGTTTCCGCGTCGCCGATCTCGTAGAGGAAGACCTCGGAGTCGGTCAACGCCTGCTCGTAGTATGTCAGGTAGTCGGTATCCTCGAAGTTCTCGCGAGTCACGACTTCCTGCTCGATGAGTTCCGTCACTACCCAGCCGTGCGAGGCGATCCAGCCGGCCGCAACGTGCATCGCGTTCTGCTGGGTCTGGTTGGTAATCCAGCAGTGGACCTCGGCAGTTCGGGCGTTTTCGAGTTCCTCGTAGAGCGGCGTGCCAGGTTCGGCATCTGGCTCTGCACCTTCCACGCGCTCCGCCATGGCACGGATGTACTGCATCGGGATGCGGGCCAGGTCGTGTTCGTCTGGGTCTTCGCCAAAGGCCCGCACGGAGACTTCGTAAAGCCGGCTCGCCAGTTCCTGTGTCTCCTCCACAGTGAGTTGCACGCTTGTGGCAGGAAGAGTCAACGTCACGGCGCCATCGGTATGAACCACGACCACGTCGGCACGGTGGTGGGGTGATCCTTCAGCCATGGGGTACCTCAGAGTCGGCGATTCGCATCGCACGAGAAAGGCGACACATAACCCGTGTCGCGCTGCTCGCGGCGAGCAGCCTACTCTCAGTCTACATACATCATCTCGTTGCTGGCGAGGAGAACCTGAGCGTACTGCTGCCAGCGGGTGAGTTTGTCGCCGGGCTTTATCGGCAATTTGAGGAACCGAAGCGTCAGATCGACTTCTCGTGACTGCGGGGCGCGGCCGAAGGCGAGTCGGTAAGCGGCGGTGATTCGTTCCTCGTCGGTCTTGCCGAGCTTCTCGACTCGCGCCGCAAACGCCCGGGCCTGTGAGAGCATAAAGTCGCTGTTGAGCGCAAAGAGTTGCTGCTGCGGTACCGTCGTGACCGTGCGTCCGCCGGCGGTCACATTTGCATCCGGAAAGTCGAAGAGACGCAGCAGGCCGTTGAGGTCGTGCCGGCTGATCTTCGCGTAAACGGTGCGGCGTCTGGCGTTGGCGTTGCGGAGGTCGAACGTCGGCCCGCCGGTCTGTGGGTCGAGGTTGCCGCTGACGGCCAGTAGCGAATCTCGCCAGTCTTCGATTTCCAGCCGCTTGCGGGTGCCGCGCCAGAGGTAGACGTTTGCGGCGTCCACCTTGTCGTTGTGCGCGTCGGGCTTGCTTGTCAGTTGGTAGGTGGCCGAGTTCATGATCTGGCGATGCAGCCATTTCAGCGACCAGCCATGCTTGACAAAGTTGGCCGCGAGCCAGTCGAGCAGGGCCGGGTGCGACGGACGCGAACCGAGCGACCCGAAGTTACTCGGTGTGTTCACAAGCCCGCGGCCGAAGTGCCACGCCCAGACGCGGTTGACGATCACGCGTGCTGTCAGCGGATTGTTCTTCGAGGCGATGGCGTTGGCGAGGTGAAGACGCGTGAAGTCCTTGCCGGCAGGTTTCTCGCACGGCAACACCTGGAGGAATCCCTTCGGAGCGTCGTCGCCCTTCGTGGCGGGATTGCCACGGATGTAGATCTTCATGCCAGGACCGTTGCCGCTGACCACATGCGCCACCGGTGGGGCTGGCGGCACCGCTTTCTTCAGCCTGGCGACCTGGTCCTTGAGTTCCTTCACCGCTTCGGGCGTCGCATTCTTCTTGTGGGCCTTCAAATCGGCCTGCATCTTCTTGAGTTGGTTCTCGGCCTGCTTCATCCGCCCCTGCGCAGTGGTGTAGACCTTCATCTGCTCCGGCGAGGCCAGCGGAGCATCGGTGAGGTTCGTGTTGTAGTAGATGCCGGCAAGCGAATAGTAGTCGCGTGTCGGGATCGGATCGAACTTGTGATCGTGGCAGCGCGCACAACTGACCGTCAGCGCGAGGAAGCCGCGCGTGAGGGTGTCCACGCGGTCGTCGAGTTCCTCCGCGATGGCCTGTTCGCGTGCGGTATTCTTGTAGTATTCCGCGCCTAGGCCGAGGAAGCCGAGGCCCGCGAACTTCTGGAACGGGTCGGCGGGTGCATCTGATAGCAGGTCGCCGGCGATCTGGAGTTTCACGAAGCGATCGTAGGGCATGTCGGAATTGAACGCACCGATCACCCAGTCGCGATAGCGCCAGGCTTGCGTCTTGGCTCGAACCCCGAAGGTGTGCGCCTGATCTTCAGCGTAACGGGCGACATCGAGCCAGTGCCTCGCCCACTTCTCGCCGTAGTGCTCGCTGGCGAGCAAGTCGTCGAGGACCTTCGCGAAAGCGTCTGGCGATTCGTCCTTCAGGAACGAATCGACGGCCTCGGGTGCGGGCGGCAGCCCGGTCAGGTCGAAGTACGCGCGGCGGATCAGTGTCCGCCGGTCGGCCTCGCCGGTCGGGCGTAACCCTTTCTCGGCCCACTTCTGCTGAACGAAGGCGTCGATCTCGTTGCGTATTGGGGATTGGGGATTGCGAATTTGTGGGACAACAGGTTCCTGAACAGGCTGGAACGCCCAGAACTGCTTCCCCTTCTCGATGTCGAGGCCGGCGGTTTGCGCGGCGGTCGCCGTGCGCGGATCGGCCGCGCCGCTGGCAATCCACGTCTCGAAGTCCTTAATCAGTGCGTCGGACAGTTTCCCCTTCGGCGGCATCTGCACGTCGCCATCGTAATGCAGCGACTTCAAGAGCGAACCGGCGTCGGGTTTACCTGGCACTATCGCCGGGCCAGTGTCGCCCCCGGCGAGCAAGCCGGCCCTGGTGTCGAGCTTCAACCCGCCCTTGAGCTTCTTCTTACGGGCCGCCTCTTCGGAGTGGCACTTGTAGCACTGTTCCACAAGTATGGGGCGAATCTTCTTCTCGAAGAACTCAATCTGCCTGGCGCTCGGGACCGGCTCGGCGGCCCTGGCGAACGAGGGAAGCAGCGCAACAGCAGCAACGAGTGCGGGTCGCAGCATAGTAGTGAAACTGTTCGCGTGAATCCGGCGGGCGATCCGGAGGGAAGTCAGGTAGGGAGTAGCCGTCACTGCGGGCGGGAAGGTTCAACACTCCGATCGTATCAGAGCTTTCGTGCCGGGGCCACCAGGAAAAACTGGGCTGTTCAGAGAGAGTACACGACTCAAGTCCCCTGCAACGAGATGACGATTGTAACAGTTGGACGATCGCAACTGGAGGGAATCGAGATGCTCGTATGGCTGGCCTCGTATCCTCGCTCGGGCAACACCCTCCTGCGTCAGGTGCTGAAGTCGTGCTTCGATCTCGACTCGTGCGAGGGGCTGGAACGAGTTCCCGAACAACTCCGCGATCCTGATGGCACCCGCTACCGCCATTACGGAACTTACTACGTTGACCGCAACTGGGAGGAGTACTATCACACATCGCGCGCGAGTGCCGACCTCGTACTGGTGAAGTCGCATCAACTTCCGCGCGACGACGCGAAGGCGATCTATGTCGTCCGCGACGGACGGCTTGCGATCAAGAGCTTCGTCAAGTTCCAGAATAGCTACCACCCCGGCGAATCCTCGTTCGCCTCGTTACTTCTTGGTGATCACCCGTACGGCGAATGGACCAGCCATTATCGTGCATGGGTGAACCGCCCGGCCGGGCCACTCCTGCTGCTCCGCTTCGAGGAACTGGTGAACCCCACCAACGAGACACTCACACGGATCGGCACGTTCATTGGCGCAGGTGACCCAGTGCGGCCGTGGGTGAATCATCTGGGTGAGCTACGCGAACGCCATCCAGGCTACTTCGGGGCCGGAGAGCCGGAGTGGAAGCCGGATCCCTTCTGGAGTGAGTGGCAGTTACGCGCGTTCTACACCCTCCATGGCGAATTGCTGACCGAGCTTGGCTATGCGACCGCCGCTCAGACACACGCCGGGGCATTCCCAACTGGTTCCAACGAGGAACAGTTCCTCCGTACGGCGCTCAACCTCGCAGCGCATCGCAATGCGCTTCAGATCGTGTGCGACGAACGCGCCGAGACACTGGAACGCCTCTCGGCGGATGCCGCCGTGCTGAACCAGGCGTGCGCAGAGCGACTCGACGCGATCGGACGCCTCTCCCGCATATGCGAGGAACGCGCTCAGATCATCAACGAACTGGACTCCGCCCGCCAGAAGCTCGAAAGGCAGATTGAAGAACAGAATCGGCGAATTCCCATGGCACGTCAGGTCGTCCGCTCCTTGCGACACCTCACGTTGTCACGGTTGCTCTCGCGCAAAGCCAACCGCTGACACAGAAGCGTCTCGCCCACTACAATTCTGGCAGCCGACTCCACACTTCTGGAGCTGCCTCATGCCGGAACTGACCGACGCCGACATTCGCACGCACCTCGACTCACTGGCTGCACCGCCATGCGGGCTCGCGGAACTGCGCCCGCTGGCTGACTGGCTCTGCACACTCCAGCAGACACTCGCGCCCATCGCATCCCCACGACGGCTCGTGCTCTTCGCCGCCGACCACGGACCATGCGACGTGAGCGCAGTTGGCCCAACAATCGCCGAGATCGCTTCGGGCAATTCGGCGATTGCCGTACTGGCACAGGCAACGGGCACCGGTCTCGTTCTTGTGGATGTCGGCTCGTGCGCCGATCCTCTTCGCGAATCGCCGACGTATCGCTGTCGCAAGGTCCGGGCGGGTTCGTGCGATGTGGGAAAGGGACCGGCGCTATCGGTAGAGGAGTTCCACACGGCTATCGCGATGGGGCAAGGCGAGGCCGAGCGAGCCGCAACGGAAGGGCAGCGTGTTGTCGCGGCCGACGCAGTGGGCACAGGTGCCGAGGATGCCGCCGCGCGTGTGCTGGCGCTCCTGTGCGAACGGCCCGACCTCGGCGACGATCCCGTTCCGGCGCTAGCCGCGGTCGGCGGCGTGGATCTGGCCGCTGCTGCTGGTTTCTTCGCACGCGCCGCGGAACTCGGCCTCGTGCCAGTTGCGCGCGGCGATTTCGCACGCGCCGCGGTTCAGGTGGCGAGCATGCTCTGGGAAGGGACCTCGAACCGCGTGTACCGAGAGGAGGGTGGCGAGAATTCACCCGCGGCGTGCGGCCTCGGTGCCCTGCTGTTCCTCCAGCGACTCGATGCCGCCGCTGCGGTCGCGGCATTCTCGGGCCGACGCACACTCGGCCGCGAGCAGGTCGTGCCGGTTCGGCGACGGAAAGTCGCGATCTTCACGGGGAGCTTCGACCCACCCACGACCTTCCACCGCAGTGTGGTACAGACACTGCGCGACAGCGGATTCGATGAAGTGATCGTTCGACCAACCGGCCCGCGACCTGGCGACGCCGAGGTTGAACATGCTTTGCCCATCCACCGCGCCGTGATGGCCGACCTGGCCTTCCGCGACTTGCCAGGCGTCACGGTGGATCTCTCCGACCTCGACGACGGCGTCTTCACTCCCCACATCGCATTCGAAGACCTGCACGCCGATCGCGGCGAGGTTTGGCACGTCATCTCCGATGAGTTCGTTGCCGGCGGTCATCGGGGCGAATCGGCCATTCACATGAAGTGGGAGATGGGGCAGGACATGTGGACCGCGAGCCGCTTCGCCGTGCTCCACCCGCCTGGCTGCGAGCCAGACCCACGCGACAAGCCACCGGCATCGATACTCGTCACGGCCGAGGGGCACGTCCCTACTTACGACATCCGGCTGCGTGTCTTCCAGGGTGGGAGTTCACACCCGGATGTGCCAGAGGCCGTCGGCGCGTATGTACGCCGCTACGGTCTGTTCTCCGGCAAACCCACGCCGCGCGAGGCACGCGTGAGACTGTCCGACGTGCAATTGAAGATCGTCTACGATGTGCGGAATGAGAAAGCCCGCGGCTTTGCCGAACAGTTCAGACGGTATGAATCCGATCACCCAACGCACATCCTGGTGCTCGGCGGCGACGGCACGATGCTCCAGGCGATCCGCGATCACTGGCGGTCGCGGTTACCGTTCATCGGGCTGAATGCCGGCACACTCGGCTTTCTGATGAACGAATCGTTGCCGGTGGAACTCGACAGTGCGGAACTGGTGCTCTATCGGATGCCGATGCTTCGCGTAGATACGGAGCTGACTGACGGCAGGCGAGCGCGGTCGCTGGCGTGCGCGGATGCGTGGCTGGAGCGCGATAGCGGTCAGGCAGCGTGGCTGCGTGTGGATGTGGATGGCCGCACGCAGGTGCCGCGTGTCGTTGGCGATGGACTGCTGGTCGCCACGCCATCGGGATCGAGCGCCTACGCGCGGGCGATGGGGGCAACGCCTGTTCCCCTGACGGCACCCGTGTTAACGCTGGCCGGATCAAATGTCTTCCGCCCGCGCTTCTGGCGGCCAGTGACGTTGCCCGAAAGCGCCGTGGTGTCGCTGACGAACCTCGACCACAATGGGAAACGACCCGTCCGCGGCTTCATCGACGGCCGCCCCTGCGGGGTGGTGCGATCGATGGAAATTCGCGCCAGTTCCGTCGCCGCGGTGGAACTGGCCTTCACCCCTGAGTTCGACCTCTCCGCACGGCTCCTGCGTTCGATGTTCCCGCCGGCGGAGATGTGAAGTCGCGATCTCACAAGGAATCGCCCCGCGTGGCACCAGGTCATTCCCCTCGCCATGCGGTCCGATCCCTTGCATGCGGAACGGTGGCCTTACTTCGCGGCGGCCTTCTCGAAGTACTTCCTGGCGTTCTTGGTGTCGATGCTGGCCTCGCCGGGCTTCCAGTTCGCCGGGCAGACCTCGCCATTCTTCTCGAAGTGCTGGAGCGCGTCGAGCACGCGGAGCGTCTCGTCCACGCTGCGGCCCAGTGGCAGATCGTTGATCGTGATCGCCCGGACGATTCCCTTCTGGTCAATCACGAATAGCCCGCGAAGCGCGATCCCAGCATCGAGCAACACGCCGTAGTCGGCGCTGATCTTCTTGGTCAGGTCGGCGACGAGCGGGTATTTCAGTTCGCCCAGGCCGCCCTCCTTGCGGGGGGTGTTGATCCAGGCCAGGTGCGAGAAATGGCTATCCACCGAGCAGCCAATCACCTGGCAGTTCCGCTTCTCGAACTCGGCAACGCGGTCGCTGAAGGCGATGATCTCGGTGGGGCAGACGAAGGTGAAGTCGAGCGGATAGAAGAACAGCACGACATACTTGCCGCGGCTGGCCGAGAGCTTGTAGTCGTTGACGATGTTGCCGTTGACGACCGCTGCCGCGGTGAAGTCCGGGGCTTCCTTCTGCACTTGAGCCGGCATGAGGTGAAACTCCTGTTGGGGCCAGGGCCGGCGGTGGTGCCGGTCCATACCGACATGATTAGCAAGGCACGTCCGCGTTTCCAGCCGCCACGGGAAAGGCGTCGCATCGGCACGGCCGATACGGGGCGAGCAGGACTCGCGTGCAACAGCCGCTTCGCGTGTTTGGCTCAAGTCAAAATGCCACACGCCCGGCGGAATGCCGGGCGTGTGGCAGTTGCGATGTCGTTTGCATCAGTTTGGGTTGAACTCACCCTTGCGCTTCGCGAGATGGGCCTGGAGGCGGGCGACGATGCTCGAGTGCATCTGACTGACGCGCGACTCGCTGAGATTGAGCGTCGCACCGATCTCCTTCATCGTCATCTCCTCGTAGTAGTAGAGGATGACGATGAGCCGCTCGTTGCGGTTGAGGCCGCGCGTGACGAGCTTCATCAGGTCGCGATTCTGGAGTCGCCCGGTGGGGTCTTCGGCCTTCTTGTCTTCCAGAATGTCGATCTCACGCACGTCCTTGTAGCTGTCAGTCTCATACCACTTCTTGTTAAGGCTGACGAGGTTGACTGCCGTGGCCTCACCGACGTACTGGTCGAGCTGGTCCATCGGGATGCCGAGTTTCTCGGCCAGTTCCTCGGGCCTGGGCGGCCGACCCAGCTCGGCCTCCAGGGCCTTGCGGCTCTGTTCCATCTTGCTGGCCTT
Source organism: uncultured Frigoriglobus sp. (assembly GCA_964422915.1). GTDB lineage: Bacteria > Planctomycetota > Planctomycetia > Gemmatales > Gemmataceae > Gemmata. The sequence goes on from CAYRDG010000028.1 coordinate 63,056, forward strand.
GCTGCGCACAAGACGCGGCACCCAGTCCATCGTGCGCAACTCATCAAGCATCGCACCACGGATGCGCGGAACGCAGTAGGTCTCGAACTTGACGCCGCGAGTAAGGTCGAAGGCTTCGATGGCATCGAGGAGGCCGAAGACCCCGGCACTGATGAGGTCGTCGAGTTCGACACCATCCGGGAGGCGTGCCCAGATGCGCTCGGCGTTATACTTCACGAGCGGCAGATACTTTTCGACGAGCCGGTTGCGCAACTCGACGGTCGGCCGCTCGCGGTATTCGTGCCAGACCGCTTGAATATCGGTTTCGACTTGCGTCACGATCAAATCCTCCCTGATGAAGGGCAAGCCCGTGTCGCGTGGCCCGCTCGCTACAAGTGGAAGCCACTCGCAGCGCCCCCTGGCGGGCACCCGGTCAGACGGCCACGGTCGTTCGCCCGGTTCACCTCGGCTGGCGTTCGCCCTGGCTTCCCCTGCCGTGGCGTTCGCGTCGTGCCGATTCTTCCCGAGACGCAGCCGTCATCCCGTCACGCTCACATACGGCTCACCCATCCCCCGAAGCACCAGTGCGGGAACACACTGACGCTTAAAAATCACTATCGACCACTCCACAAGCAGCTGTGCAATCAATCCGCCGAAACGCGCTGACTTCGTGAACCGCGCGCCTCACCTGGATGGCAGAATGCACGCCACCGTCAGGAGCGACGCGGACAGTGCCGATGATTCGGCGAGCACAAAGTGCATGGCCCGTTCCCCAACGGGTCGCGAACACTCGGTGCAATGGTTGCGGAGCGGGGGCGTGTATGCCGACGACCAACGCGAATGGGAAGGGCAAGATTTACAATTCGTCTCAGCGAATCGAGGCTGGCTCGCGTGGCGCGGCTGTCGTCGGTAAGATGTGCAAGGCAGGTGGAGGAGAACGTTGACGCGCACCCGACCCGAGGATCAACCACGGGTCGGGTGCGCGACTCAGCATGAGGAGGGTATGCCATGAGTCAGATGATGGGCTGGGCAGTCGGGCTAACGCTGGCTGCTGTGGGTGTTGGCGTACCGATGTGGTGGATCACCAGCGACCGCCCGGCGCCCGAAACACCGCAACTTCCCACGATGGACACGCCATCTGCCGAAGAGCCGCCGAAGAAGACCGAGTTCGCCACGGGTGGCGCGAACGAGAAAGCCCCCATGGTGAAGTTCGACAGCGAGCAGGCCGCGAAGTACCTCAAGCAGCTCTGCGACATCGGCCCGCGCGTGAGCGGCACCGAGGGGATGAAAAAGCAGCAGAAGCTCATCGAGGATCACTTCAAGAAACTCGGCGCGACGGTGACACGACAGGAGTTCAAGGCTCGCCAGCGGAGCCGAAAGAACGAAACGGAGTTCGTGAACATCATCGTCTCGTGGAACCCGCAGAACGAACGCCGCGTACTCCTGTGTGCCCACTACGACACGCGGCCTATCGCCGACCAGGAAGCCAACCGCGCCAACTGGACCAAACCGTTCGTGAGCGCCAACGACGGCACCGCTGGCGTCGCGATGATGATGGAGATGGGCAATCACATGAAGGACGTGAAAAGCGAATTCGGCGTGGACTTCGTCTTCTTCGATGGCGAGGAGTACGTTTTCGAGACGGATCGCATGGGCGGCGGCGACCGCTATTTCATCGGCTCGGAGCATTTCGCCGACGCTTACGCCAAGAGCAAGGGAAAGCGGAAGTATCGCTACGATGCCGGTGTGCTGTTCGACCTCTGCCACGGCAAGGGGGCGAGCCTGAAAGTCGAGATGCACTCCTACGACGCCGCGCGATCGCTGGTCGATCAGATCTGGGGTGTGGCGAAAGCCATCGGTGCGAAGTCGTTCCGATACGAGCGCGGCTACGAGGTGCTCGACGATCACATCGCACTCAACCGCGCCGGCATCCCCACCGTGGACGTGATAGACTTCGACTACGCACACTGGCACAAGCTCAGCGACACGCCCGACAAGGTGGACCCGGTGCAGATGGCGGAAGTCGCGAAGGTCATCACCACATGGTTGCAGAAGATCAAGTAGCGTCTGTGTCACGAACCGCGAGCGTAACGATCCGCCGCTCGTGGATCTCCTGGCATGAGCCTTACTGCCAGCCGCGACGACGGAAGACCCAGCCCGCGGCGCAAAGCCATGCGATCGCCAACCCCATCGCCGCCATCAGGTGCAACCAGTGACCGAAGCCCACCGACTGGCTCAATGCCGCATGCAGGATGCGCGGGCCGTGATATTCCACAGCGAAGTTCGATAACAACGGGATGCTGTTGGTTGAGCAGATGAGAAGCACCATCGACACCGACAACAGATAACACATGCCGCCAAGAAATGCGGCACGCTGCGTTCGTGCCACGGCCGCGATGGTCATACCGATGCCGAGGAAGCCACCGCCGACGGCAAAGAGCGCCAGCCAGAAGAAGAGGCTCGACAGCACATCGGCCTTGTAGATCGCGACGAGTGTCACTGCCAGGCCGAAGCCGAAGACGGGATAGAACAGGAATTTCGCGGTCAGTAGCTCCAGTGGCGATGCGGGAGTGAGCGCCTGTGCCAGGAGCACGCCGCGTTCGCGTTCCTCACAGTTGAGCGTTGGCAGCAGGTATACGCAGGCGAAATAGAGCGCGAAGACCACCATTCCGGTGGCAATAGCAGCGCGGAAGTCGAGCACTTTCCCCCCCAGACCGCGATACTCTATCGCCAGATCCGGGACGATCGCCCCTGCTGTCGCCGCCTGCTCCTGAAACCTCTTGTGCGATTCCACCACCATCCACTTCTCGTCGTTGCCGAAGTCCGGTTCCGCTGGCACTGCTGCTGCGGGTGCTTTCTTCCGGGCCTGTTCGGTGAGCGCGCGGCGAATCTCCTTCCAGAGCCACTGCTCATAGCTCGCAAGCGCCGTCGGTTCGCCGTCGGGGTGCCACACCGCGACAGTGACTGCGTCGTGCCTGGTGGGCGAGTCCTTCGCACGAGGTTGGCGAATCTGGAGCGCCCCGGTACCAGTCGGATACACGATGGCCGTGTTGATGGTCTGCTCCTTCGCCAGTTCGCGAAACACAATCTGCGACTTAAGTTCCGGTGGCACATTCGCCTGGAGGTGCTCGATCAGTGGCGAGGCGCGGTCGAACTCGACAAAGCAATGGTGGACGCCGCCGACGGCGCTGGTGCCCGCCGCGCTGGCCTCTGGCGGCGAGAAGACCGACAGAAGCACTGCTGCTGCGACCAGCAAGAGCGCCAGTGCGATCCCGCCCCGGTTGGCCATGTGCCGCGCGAACTCTTTCTGGAGCAGCGCCTTGAGTATGTACCAGCGCATAATCATCTGCCTGTATTCGCGGACATAACGTCAGTTGGCCGAAGTGAGAGATCTCACTGGAACGCCTGGCCAGTGAGTTTCAGGAACGCCGCGTGGAAGTCGAATTCCCGCGTTCGCAAGCTCGCGGCTCCGCCGGTGGCCACGATCGCGCCAAGCTTCGCGCGATCCACCGCGTCGTCCATGTCAAAGCTCAGTCGTTCGCCATCGTGGCGAATCACGTCCACCTTGCGTTCGGTGTGAGCCTGACGCAGTGCCAGCGGCGAGTCGAGGGCCACGAGCTTGCCGCGGCACATGATCCCGACGCGATCGCAAATCTTCTCCACCTCGTCCATGTCGTGTGTTGTGAGAATGATCGTCGCACCCGCCTTCACACGCGCCCGCAGAATGCGGTGGACAACCTCCGCCGAATGAATGTCGAGGTTGGCTGTCGGTTCGTCGAGGTAGAGGATTTGCGGCTCGTGTAGGAGCGCGCGGGCGAGTAGCAGTTTCTTCCGCATCCCCAGTGAGTAACCGCGCACCGGCAAGTCTGCCGCTTCGTCCAGCTCCACCAGCTTCAGCACCTCAGCGGCACGGAGCCGCGGAACACCGTAAAGCTGACCAAAGAACTCGAGATTCTTGCGACCGGTGAACTCCTCAAAGTGGTTCTCACGATCTGGAACATAACCAAAGCGCGGTTTGATAGCCGACCACTGCCGCACCACGTCCAGCCCATCGATACTAACACTCCCGCCGCTGGGTCGGCGCTGACCAATCAACACGCGAATGGTTGTGGATTTGCCCGCGCCGTTCGGGCCGAGCAGCCCGAACAGCTCCCCGCGGCGAATGTCGAGGTCCAGACCGTCCACCGCAGCGAACGAGCCGTAGAGCACCCGCAACCCGGCGATGCGGATTGTGAAATCAGATAGTGGGGCCAAGCGAGTCACCACCTTCAAGGGCAAAAGCCACGAACAGATTTAGTACATGAATGCGATTCTGTCTTGCGTGAGACCATCGACCGCGCCACACACGGAGTGCGAGTTGCTACAATCCCCGCATGTCCGCGTTCGATAGTGCCTTCATCCTGACTGGGCCAACCGCCTGCGGCAAGAGCGCGCTCGCGATTGAACTGGCCAGGCGCATCGGGGGTGAGATTGTCGCGCTGGATTCGATGACGGTCTACCGCGGCATGGACATCGGGACCGCAAAGCCGACTCCCACAGAACGTGCCCAGGTGCCGCACCACCTGCTGGACATACTCGATCCGTGGGAATCGCTGACGGTCGCATGGTGGCTGAACCAGGCAGAGACCCTGTGCGCGGAGATCGTTTCACGGGGTAAGCGACCCATTTTCGTCGGCGGTACACCGTTTTACCTCAAGGCACTGCTGCATGGTCTGTTCCCTGGCCCACCAGCCGCCGAGGAACTTCGCCGCGCACTCGAAGCGGACGCCCGTCGCGACGGTAACGCAGCGCTGCACGCACGACTCGCCTCCGTCGATGCGAAGGCCGCAGCCCGATTGCACCCCAACGACGTACGCAGAGTCGTCCGTGCGATCGAGGTATACACATTGACTGGCAAACCTATCTCAGACTGGCAACAGAACTGGGATACTGCCTCCTTCGCTGATTCGCCAGAGACTGCACCGCCACCAGCGAAGATTCCTGGCGTGGTACTGCATCTGCCGCGCGAGTGCCTGTACGATCGGATCAATCGCCGTGTCGATGCGATGATTGGGGCAGGGTGGCTCGACGAAGTGCGCGCGTTGCGAACATTACCGAAGCCACTCAGTCGCGAGGCACGCCAGGCGCTGGGCTATCGCGAACTGCTCGACTGGTTGGAAAACGGCGGTAACTGGTCGGAAACTGTGGCACTGATCCGCACCCACACACGCCAGTTCGCCAAGCGTCAATTGACGTGGTTCCGTCATCTGAGCTCTCTCGTACCTGTGCCGGCTGATGCTGTCGATGTGGACGAGCGCGTGCTGGCGGGTTGGGGAAGCATACATGGGCCGTCAACGAGCGACTCGGCGAAAACTCACCGTTGAAAGAAACGCAGCCTCGGAGTTCACCCATGCCGTCCTACGCTTGCACCCTCGCCGATGTGTGCGATGCCGCAGGCCGTATCCGCGGGATCGTCCACCGCACACCTATCCTGACTTCCGAAACACTCGACCGACTATCTGGAAAACGATTGTTTTTCAAGTGTGAAAACCTTCAGAAGATTGGCGCATTCAAATATCGTGGCGCCACCAATGCGGTACGGAAGCTCACCGAGGCCGAGGCCGCACGCGGCGTCGTCACGCACTCCAGCGGCAACCACGCCCAGGCGCTGGCGCTGGCGGCTCGTGTCCGGGGTATCCCCGCATACATAGTCATGCCACGCACGGCGCCGGCAGTGAAGAAAGCCGCTGTTGAAGGCTATGGTGGGGTCGTCACACTCTGCGAACCGAACCTTGCCGCGCGCGAGGAAGCGGCTGCAACTCTGGTGGCAGAAACCGGCGCGACACTCATCCCGCCGTTCGACCACCCGGACGTGATTGCCGGGCAAGGAACGGTTGCGCTGGAATTACTCGAAGAGGTGCCAGATCTCGATGTCATCATCACACCCGTTGGCGGTGGAGGATTGCTTTCCGGCTGCGCCATCACGGCGCGTGCGATGAAGCCGGGCATTCGGATCATTGGCGCGGAACCACTCGGCGCGGATGATGCGGCGCGGTCCAAGGCCGCCGACAAATGGCAACCGCAGACTTCGCCCACTACCATCGCCGATGGACTCCTCACGAGTACTGGTGAATTGACGTGGCCAGTCATCCGCGACCTGGTGGACCACATCATCACGGTGACTGACGATGAAATCCGGACTGCGATGCGCCTGGTGTGGGAGCGAATGAAATTGATTGTCGAACCCAGCGGCGCAGTTGGCCTGGCGGTTGTGCTGTCGGAATCGTTCAAGTCATTCGTTAGCGAGAAACGCGTCGGGATCGTCTTCAGTGGTGGAAATGTGAGTCTCGACAAGCTGTTCTGGTGAGATGTGATGCTCCGCTTCATCGCGTGTGAGTACTCGGGAACGGGGGCGAGTTCGCGAGTGCAATTCCGCACTGGAATTGCCCACCGACTCCGCACCTATGCAATGTCAGTAGCGAAACATGCGTCATTAAGGTTGAGTTCCAGATCTTACTTGCTCAGGCTATCACACGGTTGTCGTCATATTCAGTCAGCCTGGCTACCGCATTCTGAGTAGACGCAAGACCACATCCTGGCCGCGCCAGGGAGCTTCCAGTACCACTTCCTTGCCACCTTCTACCCGCTTACCAGCCAGCGAGAGGCCATCGAGCCCACGATACCACTCTACCGCAAATGAACCTCGTGTATTTCGCAGATCGATGGTGATGCGGGCCTTACGTTTGGCATTTACATCCGCCTCGCGTCCATCAGCGGCAGCATTCGGATGGTAGATGAGGAATTCCTCTCGTGCGCGCCGCATGAGTTTTGGCGAACGGCTCTCGACGGTGTTCTCCGGGATGCGTACAAGCGTCGAGTCCGGTTCGAAGTTACTCAATTCGATCTTTCGCGTGAGGAAGTAGTCACGAATATAACGAACAGAATCCAGCCCTTGTAGTGCTGTTTTGTGAGGTAATGATTTATAGATCGGTCGTGGGTTGGCAGTTGGCCGCTTGCCGGTTTGAGAATATGGATGCAAGACCCACCAACGCCCACCGTAACTGGCAGACCCTCCTGAGAACAGCCATGCCCAGTTGAGGCGCCGTTGATAGTAACGCATGTGGAGTGGATCGAGCTTACCGGGGTGATCTTGCTCGTAACGATCTTCACCCAAGAGAATCGGTTTTCCGAAGCGAGAGTGCTTCGCGCACTGAGTCGCGTCGAGATCATACGCATCTTCCAGATGAATGAACGTGGCCCAGTCCTCATCACCGAAGAAGAACGGGAGACGGCGGGCATGCCCGGTGGACATTGGGTGCCGCCGTAACGGTTCACAGGTCGGTGTTGCCCCGACTACGCCGAACCCTGTGAAGCCG
>CAYRDG010000029.1:0-48590 GCA_964422915.1 uncultured Frigoriglobus sp.
TCAGCCCTCCCTTGTGCTGTCGACCGATGTAGCTATCGACACTGCCAACGCACATGAAGTCGTACCAGCTCCCGATTGTGAAACAGGGGACGTTCATTTTGTCGAAGTGGCGTGTGCAATCTTCCGCGGCCCAGTACTCGTCGTAGGTCGGGTGAGAGAACCATTCCTTCAGCAACGTGCGGTTATGCGCCGGCACACGACACACGGCATCCATCCCCTTGAACCGTTCGGGCCGCGTCGTTCCGCCGATGCGGTAGCCTTCGTGGAACAGACTTAGCCCGGTGTCGATCATGTACTGGGCCTTGAGACTCGGTGGCTGTGTGACAGCGAGGAAGTTTTGCGCGAAGCCTGCCTGTGAGCCGCCGAACGTGCCGACTTTTCCTGTGCTCCACGATTGCTTCGCCAGCCATTCCACGGTGTCGTAGCCATCCTTACGCTTCCCCCAGCCCAGTGAACGGTAGCCGGTCCATATCCCTTCCGACATCCCTGCGCCGCGGAAGTTCTGTGCTGCGACAACGTAGCCAAAGGTAGCGATTCGCGCATACGCCTTGCGTGTCCCAGCGCCTGTAAGGTTGGAATATCGCTGTTCCAGGAGTACGGGCCACGGCCCCTTTCCAGGTGGAAAGTAGAGGCGAACGGAGAGGCGCGTGCCGTCGCGCATTGGCACCATCACATGCTTTTCGGTGACTGTGCCGAGATCCAGGGGCGGGTCCGCAGCGCGGATCGGTGAGCCGAGCACGAGTAGCGTAAGCGGCAGCAGGAAACGCACGATGAGACTCCCAAAGTGTCAGCGGGAAGCACCAGTGTACCGCAAGAAACCGTGATGCAACGCAGAAAGCGATTGACCCGCCCGCCGGGAGAAGCGACACTGCATTAACTGCCGGATACTGCCTTCTCCTGCCCCACCGGTCCCACCGATGCCCTCATCTCACCTGTTGCCGCGGCGTGCTTTCCTCCAGATGGGGGCACTCGGCCTCGGCGGGTTGACGCTGCCGAAACTCCTCCGCGCCGAGTCCCTGTCCGGGAACCGCACGCCGCACAAGTCGGTGATCCTCATCTATCTGGTGGGTGGGCCACCGCATCAGGATATGTTCGACCTCAAGCCCAACGCACCCAAGGAGATCGCTGGGCCGTGGAAGCCGATTGCCACGAACGTGAACGGCGTGCAGATATGCGAAGCGCTGCCGCGCCTGGCCGGGATCATGGACAAACTCGCGGTGGTACGGTCGCTGGTCGGCAACCAGGCGGATCACGATGCCATTCAGGTCTATAACGGCCACAACCCCAGGAAACCCACACCGGCCGGCGGTTGGCCGCAGTTCGGCTCCGCGGTGGCGAAACTCCAGGGGCCAGTTGATCGCGCCGTGCCGCCGTTTGTGAGCGTCTGTTACACCTGCACACATGGTCCGTACAACGAACCTGGCCCCGGATTCCTCGGCCCAGCCATGGCGCCCTTCCGTGCGATGGGTAAGACCCGCGAGGATATGACCCTCCGCGGTGTCAGTGTCTCGCAACTGGCCGACCGCAAGTCGCTCTTGAAAGGCTTCGACGACATGCGGCGCGAAGCCGATGCGACTGGTGCTGTGAAAGCGATGGACGTATTCACCGAGCAGGCGTTCGGGCTGCTCACCTCGTCTCGGATGGCCGAGGCGCTCGACATCTCGAAGGAACCGCCGAAGGTGATCGAACGCTACGGCACCGGTAACCCGAAGATTCACATGGATGGCAACGGCGCGCCGCGTGTGCCGCAGAGCTTGCTCATGGCGCGGCGGTTGGTTGAAGCCGGGGCGCGCGTTGTCACGCTCAACTACAGCAAGTGGGACTGGCACGGAGGGAAGAACGCCGAGGGACGCGCCGACAACAACATCTTCGGCCGCGAAGCCGAAGATTTTCCCGTCTTCGACAAGTGCGTCAGTGCCCTGGTCGAAGACCTGTACGCTCGCGGGCTGGATAAGCATTGCACAGTGGTCATCATGGGCGAGTTCGGTCGCACGCCCAAGATCAGCGCCCAGATTGGCCGCGACCACTGGCCCAATGTGAACTGCGCGCTCCTGGCGGGCGGCGGCATGCAAACGGGACAGGTAATCGGCAGCACCGACAAGAACGCCGGCGAGGCCGCATCGCGCCCGGTGACGTGGGGGGAACTCTTCGCCACGCTCTACCACAACCTCGGCATCGATCCGGAGGCGGCGCAACTCGCGGACCTCACCGGCCGGCCGCAGTATCTTGTGGAAGACACCGCCAAGCCGATCCGTGAGTTGGTGTGAAGCACGATCGCGATTTCCGTCTGCTATTGCTTCAGCGGAAGTAGCTCGAACTTCCGCACAAACCACTCGAAGCCCTCGCACTGCAGCAGGATTTTCCCTGCGGCGGGGGTCACATCGTATGCACAATTCACCTTCACGCCGTTGATGAAGACCGTGATCGTTGCCCCTTCGCAAACGCATTCCACCTTCGTCCACTCGCCGAGCTTGCTCTCCACGTCGTTCTTGCCGCGAGTGTCCAGGTATTCCTTGAACGCCGGGTCGTGCCGGTTCCACCAGAGCTGCCGGTTCGTGAACACTGTCTTGGTGCCGTTCTCTTTCCACCGGGGGCGTTTGTCGGGTCCAAGTGCCACGTCGCTTGTGATGGAAACAGGAATTCTCTTCCCCTGATCGTCCTTGCCGCGAATCACGATCAGGTCACCGTTGCACCCCTGGGCAAGCTGGCATTCGACGGACGACATCCACACTCCGTTCGCGCCGCCATCAGGGCCCGTGGCGTTGAGCAACAGTCCGGCGTTGCGGACGTACTTTCCGCCATCCGTCTTCTTTCCCCACCGGTATTCGAGTACGGCGCGGTAATCCTTGTACGGCTTCTCCGTGGCGAGATAGCCCGAACCATCGCCTGTGATGTGGATCATTCCACCAGAAACGCGAAATACCTTCCGTGGGTCGTCACGTTTCGTGTCCTTCAACCAGGTTGTGAAGCCGTCCAGGTTCTTTCCGTTGAACAGAGCGGTCGGTTTCTTCGGGACGACGGGTTCCGCGGCGATGAGGGTGTTCGCGGATGCGAGCGCTGCCATGTAGGTGAGAATGCGGAGCATGTGTAAACCCTCCGGGAGTTGCGGACCACGATACCCGAATGACCGCGCGCCGTCATCCGTCTGTCTTGTAAGGATCACGCCTGATCCCGATAATTTCCCTTGAACGTAATTCCGGAGGAAGTTCATGGACGTGGCTGAGCTTTTGTCTGTTCTGGCACGGAATCCAGATGCGTCGCTGCACCTGATGCTGCCGAGTGGTGAGTTCGTGCCGGCGCACTTCCATGTGACGGAAGTTGGGCGTGTCCAGAAGGATTTCATCGACTGCGGCGGTACGAGCCGATCCGCGGTGTCGTGTGTCTTGCAGGTGTGGGTGGCAGGCGATAGCGACCACCGTTTGAGTGCCGCAAAACTGGCGAACATTCTCCAACTGGCCGCCCCGGTGTTGAAATCTGAGACGTTACCCGTCGAAGTGGAGTACGAGGGCACGGCGGTGTCGCAATACCCGGTGGCCATGGCGGAGGTCACCCCAGGTGGCATTCTGCTTCACCTGGGCCGGAAGCACACCGACTGCCTGGCGCCTGACAGGTGTGGAGTTGGCCCGAATGCGGCCGGTTGCTGCTGAACGCCCTTCTGCTTCCCGGGATGCGATGCCGACACTCACCGAACTTGGCCAACTGCTGACCGCTTGCCGGGTCACTTCCCCCGACCGGTGGCAGCGTGCCACAAAGCGCGGCGGTGGCGAACTTGCGCGAACACTTGACGCGCTGGCTACTGCTCCACCCGACTGGTGGACCGGTGGCGAAGAAGACGACCCGCCAGGGCTGACCGAGTATCAGCGCGCGGTAATCGACCTGTGGTTAACGGGCGACGAGACGGACCCAGCACGGCACCTCGCCCGCAACCAGTTCCTCCTTCTGGAGAAGATCGGACAGGGCGGGCAGGGCGAAGTCTACAAGGCCCGGCAACTCAACCCCAGTCGGTTCGTCGCAGTGAAGGTACTCACGGAGGAGTCGGAGCGGCGCCGGCAACGCTTTGAACAGGAAGCCCGCGCGATGATGCGGGTTCAGCATCCCGCGGTTGCGAGATTCTACCTCTACGAACGTGTTCGCGATGCGGAGGGCGTCCCGACCGACGAGTACCTCATCGCGATGGAGTTCGTGGAAGGTACCGACCTGTCGCGACTCCTGCACTCGTCCGGGCCTGTACCGTGGTCCTTCGTGGTACGGTGGGCCATCGGGCTACTGGAAGGGCTGTCGGTCATCCACCAGAATGGCTTTATCCACCGCGACTTGAAGCCGGCGAACGTGATGATCTCTGGTCCTGTGCCAGGACCAGGTGTTTCGCCGTCGCGCACAGCGGCGAAACTTCTCGATTTTGGTGCCGTCATGCCAGCCGACGAGGAGGGGGGCACGGGCCGCCGTCGCACCTTCGTGGGCACGCGCGAATACGCGGCTCCAGAGCAATGGGAAGAACAGACGGTCCCGGCATCGGATCTCTACGCTCTGGGCGCAACGCTGTTCCAGGCCATCACCGGTCGGCCGCCGTATCTGGTCGAGGATCGCGACGCGAAGGCGTTCCGCAGAGCGCATGCGCGGGCGCCGATCCCTGACGTTGTCGACTTCGTCGATGATGTGCCGGATGAACTGAGTGCGCTGCTCCGGCGGATGCTTGCGAAGGACCCCGAAGACCGTGGCACCGCCGCCGGGCTGGCCCGTGCGTTTCGTGAGCTGTTACCGCCAGCCGATCGGGTACAGCCGGCCGCGCTCACAAAGGGAACTTCCACGAGACCGATCTCGACACGCAAACCGACACGCGAGGCGGCAGCCGAACCCGAATCGAAGTCGCCCCTCCACGCGATTCTCCATCCTGCACTGGTTGGGTTGGAACGGGTATTCCTTCCGGGCAGCCTGCGACCGCAGCCCGGACAGGAACCGGACCTCCCAGACCGCCTCATGGCGCTAGCACGGCGGCCTCTGTTACTCATCACTCTCTTCGTTCTCATGAGTATCGTGGTATGGTGGATCTTGTAGTGCTTGTCGTTTCCGAAGTTCCTCGCCGCGAGGTATACTGGGATTGAGGAACCTCTTCGCGGAAGCGCAGAATGACGCAAGGTTCCGACATCTCGCCCGTTGGCGGTTCGAATGGAATTGCACCTACAGAATGTGCGAACCGGAGAGACGGTCAAGCTCTTGCCTGAAGGCACGCTGATCGGCTCTGCGGACTACGCCAACGTCCAGACGGCCGAGGGCGGACCGTTCTTGGCCGTCCTCGCGGTGCGCTATCCGAGTGGTTGGGTGTTCCACGGCCTCTCCGACGATCCGGAGGTCGCCTACGACCGGCAGTCGCTTCGCTTCGGTCAACGCATCACGCCACGCAAAAACGGTCTGCTCGCCATCGGTGACGAGCGGTTCACCCTCCTCAGCCCGCGCGATGACGAGGCGTCGGAGCCTACGGAGTTGATGGAGTCGCCTGTCTGTCTGGCCTATGTGCAGTATCCCGATGGCCAGGAGGAGTGCCGGGCAGTCGATCACGACCTGCTCTTTGGGCGGTTGGAGTTCTGCCACGTCCAGTTCGCCGACCGGCGGCTCTCACGACTGAACGCACTACTGGCATCCGTCGATGGCGATTGGTACATCCACAACCTGACACGAAAGGTGATCGGCCGTAACCGCAAGGCTGTCCCAAACTTCGCGCGTATCTGCGACGGCGACGAACTGCTCATTGGGCCTCTGGTTGTGCGTGTCGAACTGCGCGTCGATCCTGCACACGCGCCGAGACAGCACGATGAAGACCTGGATTCGTCTGTAAACCTTCACCGTCGAGGGGAACTGGGTGGCCTTCCTCCACCCACAGACGTGGGCGAAACCACGGACGATGGCAGCGGCGAAAAGACCACGACACCCGACCTCATGGCGCTCCGGACTAACGGCGAACGACTCGACCAGTGGCTCAAGGGGCACCCACCACGCCCACCGGTCCAGAAGAGTGGTCTGTCGGGGTGGCTCGGCGCACAGCGCGATCGCCTCAAGCGGTTCTGGCTCGATACACCTGAGACGACCAGCGCGCGAAGCCTCCGTGCGGCCGGTCGTGTCGAGGAAGCGTTCGGCGTGCTGGAGCGGGCCGTCCGCACGCGACCCGACAGCCCGGGTCTGCTCCGCGAACTTTACCGGCTCTACGAGGTTGTCGGCTTCGCGGAGTTGTGTTATCGCCCACTGCGGCAGATTGAGAAACTCGCGGAAGTGAATGGTTCACCCGATCCGTGGGTGTTGGAGACGCTCGCCAAACTCTGCGAACGACTCGGACACATTGATCCGTCGTGGACGGAACGCGCGGTTCGCTACTGGAGCAAGCTCGAGGATGCGACCGGGAAGTCGTACATCCGCGAGAAGTCAGCAGTGATGGCCCGCCGCGCGTTGCGTGAAGGCGGTTACGATGAAGCGCTCGGCTCATCCGGGTGAGGGCACTCTCCTTGCTCTCACTTCTTCTTCTTTGTTTGCTTTTTCGCGTGAAGATCATTGCTCGCGTCTGAGCTCTTGATCTGGCCCTTCGTTACTTTCGCACTCTTTCTGGGATTCGTGGCTATTGTGTCGCGCGAGGCCGTGTGGCCTGTGGTTTCCTTCGGAACACTCACGCCCTGACCCCCGACAGCGCGCTTGTTCGCAGGCGTGCCTCCCACCGCGCCGCCTGAGTGGCCGCCGTACGCTTGCGGCATCTCGATCTCGTTGAGGAGGTCGTCTGATACGTCGGAGGTCGGGCTGCCCGTTGCTTCTTCGAGGTTCGCATTGGTTGGGCTGCCATCACCCACATTCGTGCCTGCTAGCCCACCGACGGCAGTGCCTCCGCCCGCTGTGCCAACGGCGAAGATGTCGTTGGTATTGCGCCGTGTGTCGCGGCCCGGCCTGCTGGTCGACGTGTTGGACTGTGTCAGCCTCTCGTCTTCCAGTTCGGTGTGCCATGCCGGCGGCCGACCCACGTTCATGTTCACGGCGAGGCCAGATTGCAACCTGGTCGCACACGGTGCGCAATAACGGGTGTAAGGAATCGCCTCGAGACGCTCTTCCGTGATCTCCATACCGCAACTCTCGCAACGGCCGAACGTGCCGCGATCAAATCGCTGGAGCGCTGCCAGAGCCTCATCTCGGATATACGTCTCATTCTCCAGCAACGTGACACCGAGTTCCTGGTTGTAGGCTTCACTGCCGATGTCCCCGAGATGGAGCGGCGCGTTAGAAATGCCTCCGGCCGCCTCGCCCCCCGTGGGTGTGCGCACAGACTCTTCTAGCCCGGCGGCTGTCTTCCCCACACGTTCTGCGGTCTCTGTCAGTAGTTTCCGGAATTTGCGTTGTTGTGTGCGGTTCATGGTCCGCCTCCGTATGTCGATCTCGCCCCCTGGTACGTAGCACTGGTCGTGCCGAAGATGAGGAGAATCCGACGGCTTCCTGCGATGGTGATTCGCACCACGATGGCGTGACCGAAGCAACTCGACTGTGGTTGGAACTGCTGCGAGGGTTGTGTCGCGCGGTGGGTATCGTATCCTGATGGAAGATCATTCCCGGTAGCTGGTGAGGACCGTGATGACTGACTCTCCACTCCGCGCGTATCTCAGCTCGAGTGTACTGGTCGCACTGACCTTCACGATGGCCACGATTCACACCGCCACGCGCACCAATGCAGACGAACCGAAAGTGGACGCGAAGCCTGATGACTACGCGACCGCGATACGCCCACTGCTGAAGACATACTGCCTCAACTGCCACTCCGCCAAAGTGAAGAAAGGCAGCCTCGACCTCGAACGGTTCACCACACTCGCCGATGCGCGCGACGATCTGAAAGTATGGCAGGGTTTGATCGAGCAACTTGAAGCCGGCGAGATGCCGCCCAAGGGAAAGCCGCAGCCGACAGCGGACGAGAAGAAACGGCTCGTGGAATGGGCACGCGGTTTCCTTGAAGTTGAGGCGAAGGCTCGCACTGGCGATCCGGGTAGGGTCCCGCTGCGACGACTCTCCAACGCCGAGTACAACTACACGATTCGCGATCTCACCGGGGTCGATCTCCAGCCGGCGAAGGAGTTCCCGGCCGACGGCGCGGCCGGGGAAGGGTTCACCAATGCGGCCGAGTCGCTCACCGACATCTCGCCGGCGCTTCTCACCAAGTATCTCAACGCCGCGAAGGACATTGCCGACCACGTCGTGCTTCTGCCAGATGGTTTTCGCTTCTCGAAGTCGAGGACACGGCGAGACTGGACCGATGAGGAAACCGCAACGCTGCGAGCATTCTACGCGCGATTCGCACCCGCTGACGGAAGGTTGATTGTGCAGCCGTACCTTGCGGCAACAGTGCAGCATCGCGCTGCGCTCACTGCTGGCAAGTTCGATGAAGTTGCGGCCAAGACAAAGCTCAACGCGAAGTATCTCCGCGCGGTCTGGTCGTCGCTTACGGATCGAACCCACTCGGAACCACTTGATACGATCCGCGCGAAGTGGCGCGGCGCGACCGAGGCCGACATACCTTCGCTCGTGGCGACCGTGGCAGCCTGGCAGGAGGCGCTCTGGCGGACCGCGCGGGTCGGCAGCTACGTTCGGACACACTGGGGCGCAAGCGACACTCCGGTCGAGAGCCTGACACGACAGGTGCCCTTCAATCTGCCACCGATCGAATCGGTGCCGCTGCGAACCACCGTGAGGCTTTCACCCGGTCAGCATGAGGCAACGATCTACCTTGCTGCACGCGAGGCGGGAACGAATGGGCGAGTTGTCTGGTCACATCCGCGATTCGAGGCGAAGGGCAAGCCCACGCTTCTACTGAGCGATTACGCGAAGTATGGGCCTGCGTTTGAGGTCGACTATCCTTCGGCGTTCGCCAGTAGCTCGAAATACCTTGCCGCGGTCGTCGCGCTTGCCAACGACAGGGCGCTGACACTCGAATCCGCTGCGAAGCAGTATGGCCTCAACATGGCGTTCCTGAAACGCTGGAGTGAAGTACTGGCCATCGAGCCGTTCACGAAGGACGCCAGCATTACAGGGCGCGCAGTGCCGGCAGTCGAACTGACGCTGCTTGAAGAGAAGACCATCAGGAATGGCGCTCGCCCGGTGATTAACGGCTGGCACAAGAAGGGGACCGACCTGCCGGTGCTTGTCACGAACTCTTCCGACAAGGTGGAGGAGATTCCGGGTCGTATTCCGGCGAAGGGTGTCGGTGTGCATCCGATGCCGAAGGAGTTTGTCGCAGTGGTGTGGACTGCGCCGGTGTCCGCGAATGTGAAGGTGAGCGCGAAGGTGATTCACGCTCATCCGGCGTGTGGCAACGGCGTGGCATACTGGATCGAACATCGACGCAGACAACGCGCCGCAGTGTTCGCTGAAGGCGCGATCGACCTCGGCGGCGAGGTGTCTCCGCATCCGAAAACGCGGAAGGTGGAGAAGGGCGACCAGATCATCCTCGCAGTGGATGCGAAGGACGCCAACCATGTCTGTGATATGACCGCAATCACGTTCACACTGAGCGAGACCGAGAAGCCCGGCCGCGTATGGGACCTCGCTGCCGATGTTGTGACGAGTGTCCTTGATGGCAATCCACACGCCGACGGACATGGCAACAAGGACGTGTGGAGTTTCGTTCGTGGGCCGTCGCGGAGTGTGGGGAAGGGGATCGACAGTGCGATTCCATCGCAGTCGGTCCTGGGGAAATGGCGCAACGTGGCATCGGACCCCAAACTGAAGGACATGGCCGCAGAGCTTGCACAACAGGTGCAGACACTCCTCTCCGGTACGCGGCCGACGAAGGCGTCGTTGTCGGATCGCATGCTCTACGACAACCTTGTTGGCGTCCAGAGCAAGCTATTGATGAACGTGGACGTGGCGCAACTCGCCAAGCCACGCGCCGACGGGCCGTTCGCGCTGGCGATGGACCGCTTCACCAAGTCGAACATTGTCGCGCCGTCGCACGAAGTCGTCGCGATCCGACTTCCTGCGGCGCTGCTTGTGGGGCGAGAGTTTGTTGTCGATGCCCGGCTCGACGGTCCCGCTGGCGAGCGACTCGTGCGACCAACAGTCGCGACGACTCCGCCTGTGCCGGGTGCGCAACTCGCTGGCCCGCTCCTCGGTTCTTCCACAGCCGCACCGTACCGGCAACTCATTGCCGGACACGATGCCTTTCGGAAGGTCTTTCCCCTCTTCATTTGCTTCCCCCACGTCGTGCCGACAGATGAAGTTGTTTGTCTGAAGATGTTCCACCGCGAAGACGAACCACTCGTTCGTCTCTTCCTGACCGATGAACAAGCCCAGAAACTCGATCGCCTCTGGCGGGAACACCGATTCATCAGTCGGCAACCAGTCGCGGAATACGACTATCTGCCACAGTTCATGGGCTTCACCACGCAGGACACACCGAAGGCGTTTCAGCAGTTCTTCATCGACCGTAAGCCGCTGTTTAAGAAACACGCCGACGAGTTCCTGAAGGACGAAACGGTCGCGATCTCAAAGCAACTCGACAGGCTTCTCGCATTCGCCGAGCGCGCGTATCGCCGGCCACTGCAACCGCGAGAGAAAGCCGAACTCCGGTCGCTTTACGAGACCATTCGCGCGAAGGGCGCGCCCCACGCCGAGGCGTTCCGTGGCGTGCTGGCGCGGATTCTGGTCGCGCCGGCGTTCCTCTTCCGGATCGAGCATTCGCCGAAGGGAAAGATGCCCGGTGCGGTCAACGACTGGGAACTTGCCACGCGCCTGAGCTACTTCCTCTGGTCGTCGCTACCCGACGAAGAATTGCGCACGCTGGCCGAGTCGAAGAAACTGCGCGATCCAGTTGTGCTTGCGTCGCAGGTGCAGAGGATGTTGAAGGACGAGAAGGCGCAATCGCTGGCGGTGGAGTTTGGGACGCAGTGGATTCACGTCCGCGGGTTCGATACGTTCGACGAGAAAAATGAACGCATGTTCCCTGTGTTCAATTATACACTACGAAATGCCATATACCAGGAGACCATCCACTTTTTCCTGGATTTCTTCCGCAACGATCGGCCGATCCTCTCGCTTCTCGACGCGGATTATGCCTTCCTCAACGAGACGCTCGCCAGACACTATGGCATTCCGGGTGTGAAGGGTGATGCTTTCCGCAAGGTGGATGGCGTGCGGAAGTATGGGCGTGGCGGCGTGCTTGGCTTCGCGAGTGTGCAGGCCAAACAGTCCGGGGCATCGCGAACCAGTCCGATCTTGCGTGGCACCTGGGTGGTGGAAACGCTACTGGGTGAGAAACTCCCGGCACCGCCGCCTGATGTGCCGCAACTGCCCGAGGTCGAGGGAGCCGACAAGCTCACAACACGGCAACTCGTGGAACGGCACGTCTCGGTGCCGGCGTGCGCGACGTGCCACATTCGCATCGACCCATTTGGTTTCGCGCTCGAGAAGTACGATGCCATCGGCCGTTTGCGCGAGAAAGAAGTCAGCGGCCTGCCCGTCGATGCGAAGTCGAAACTCAAGGACGGCACCGAGTTCGAAGGGATCGATGGATTGCGGAACTACCTGCTTTCCAGGAAGAAAGACGTGATCGTGCGGCTGTTCTGCCGCCGACTTTTAGGGTACGCTCTGGGTAGGGCCGTCACACTGTCCGATACTTCAGTGCTGGATGAAATGGTGGCGGCGCTGAACAAGAACAAGGGCCGCGTTGGTGCCGCTGTTCAGGTAATCGTGCAGAGCAAGCAGTTCCGAATGGTCCGGGGCAGTGAGTTCGGAGAGTGACGGAATCGAACGTCGAAGGGCATTCATGGCCGGGTAGCTGTAAGGGTCTGAATCCACAACGCCGGGTTGTTCATCCGCGGAACGTGGATCGACACCCCGACTGGAGTTGCAGGGGTTACATTCATGCGAATCACTCAGCCACTCTCGCGCCGGACATTTCTTCGCGGCGTCGGCGTGTCGATGGCGCTACCCTGGCTGGAGTCGGTGCCCGTCTGGGGTGACGACAAGCCCAGAAGCCGCGCGTCCGAACCGCCCGTCCGTTTCGCGGCGCTTTTCAGCGGTAACGGCTTCCACAGCAAGGAATGGTGGGCGAAGGGCGAAGGCGCGAAGATGGAGTTGGGGAAGGTGCTGGACCCGCTGACGCCTCATCGCGAAAAATTACTCTTCCTGCGTGGCCTTTACAACCAGGAAGCCCTCATCGGCGGCATCCACAGTTGTCAGACCGGTAATCTGCTCACAGGGGCACACCTGGCACCGGGCGGCGAGATCAAGAGTGGGATCAGTTGCGACCAGGTGATCGCAGACAGGACGAAGGGGCAGACGAAGGTCCCCTCACTCGTGCTGGGCACCGAACCCCCCATTGCTGCGATCCACAAGAATTACTCGATGATCTATAGTTCCCACATCTCGTGGAGCAGCGCGACAACGCCCACGCCGCTCGAGCTATACCCCGCGCTGGCCTTCGATCGGCTCTTCCGTGATGAAGTCGGCAAGGCCGATCGGAGCGTGCTCGACGCGGTGCGTGAAGATGCCAACGGTTACAAGAACAAGGTGAGCGCCGCGGATCGCCGTCGGCTGGACGAATACCTCAACAGCGTTCGCGAGGTCGAGGAACGCATCGAACAAGCGGGTAAGGCCGGGCGGCTCCAGGGGTGGCGACCCACGCTCGAGAAGCCTGATATGAAACGCCCGGCCGAGGGCATTCCGCAGGACATCGACCAGCACATGCGACTCATGTGCGACATCTTCGTGCTCGCGTTCCGCACCGACACAACGCGTGTCTGTACGCTCAAGCTCAACAACGATCACTCCAGCCTGCGATTCCCGAACCTCCCGGCTGCAAGCGGCAAGGGCGGGATCGACTACATGATCCATCACCTGCTCTCGCACACCGACGGCGCCGACTGGCTCGCGGTGAATCGATTCTTCGTTCAGCAACTCGCTTATATTTGCGACAAGCTCGACAAGGTGCAGGAGGGTGACCGCACACTACTCGACAACAGTATGATCCTTTACTGCTCCAGCATGATGACTGGCAATCATAACAACGATCAGTTGCCTGTGGTGCTGCTGGGCAAGGGTGGCGGCCGCATCAAGACCGGGCGAATCCTGGACTATCTCCGCAAGCCGAACCGGAAGATGTGCAGCCTGTACCTCTCACTGATGGAGAAGGCCGGTGTGCGGCTCAAGGAGTTCGGCGACTCGAAGGAACCACTCCAGGAGATTTGATTCGCTACCGGGAGATTCCAAACAATGTGCTTGCGAGGCAAATGTACTGTATGCCACGCAAGCACACTGTCGTTCTCGTTCAGTCACGCTGCCGGAACCGCCACGTTGCGGTGCCAGTTTCGAAGACGGAAAGCCAGGGTCAGCATCACCATGCCGAAGACGAATGCATAGGCACCAATCAACCAGGCGATGGCCAGAGCACCAGCGGTAGGCACGAAGTGGATCGCTAGCCCGAAAAAGATCGATACCGCGCCGGCCAGTGCTAGTGCCCACTCGCCAGCAATCTCTTTTCGCAAGCGAATCGCCGCGACGACCTCGAAGATACCGGTGCAGATCGCCCAGAAGCCGATGAAGTACAGCAGAATCATCCCAGTGACGACTGGCCAGACGAGCGTCAGCACGCCTGCGGCGATCCCGACGATCCCTTCGAGAACAAGTCCCCACAACCGACCGCCATGCGCGTGACCCGTCACGGCCGCAACGATCGCCAGAATACCGTCGAGAAACGCATACGCCGCGAAGATGCCGACAATCATCACCCATGCGAAGCCAGGCCAGAAAAAGACCAGGATGCCGAAGACGATGGCCAGCGCGCCGCGCAGCGCGAGTATCCACCAATTCCGCACCAGTCGATGTTCCATTGGAATGCTCCCAGAAGGTTCTCGCCCCGCAACAGGCGGTACAAGCGATCTTGAAGCAAAGACCGCGCCACACCAACACTCTCGTAGCGAGAAGAGCACGGAGAAGGATTCGCCATTCGGGGCAGGTCGGTCGTGCGTGCCCAGGGTAGAAGCCGCAAACATCGATGAGCGGCATCTTGACGCTGAGCCTCTCACTTCCAACAATTCGCTCACGGTCCCTTCCCTCTCCGAGTTTCAACATGCTTCGCTTCACACTCCCTGCGTTTGTCGCACTTGCGGCCTGCGCAGCGCCGTTGTTCGCCGAGGACGGCGAGACGCGCCTGCTCCGCTTCCCGGCGATTCACGGCGATCAGGTCGTCTTCACATACGCAGGCGATCTTTACACGGTCAACGCGAAGGGTGGGACTGCACGGCGGCTCACGTCGCACCCGGGCTTTGAGATGTTCCCCCGATTCTCACCCGACGGTTCGCAAGTCGCGTTCACCGCGCAGTATGACGGTAACACAGAGATTTTCGTTGTGCCGTCGCAGGGCGGTGAGCCGAAACGACTCACTTACACCGCCACGCTCGGCCGCGATGAAGTATCGGATCGCATGGGGCCGAACAACATCGTGATCGGATGGACGCCCGATGGGAAGAACATCCTGTTCCGATCGCGGATGCGGTCGTTCAACGACTTCATCGGTCAACTCTATACCGTCTCGGTTGAAGGTGGATTGCCGCAGCAACTGCCTCTGCCGCGCGGCGGCTTCGCGAGCTACTCGGCTGACGGAAAGAAACTCGCTTACAATCGCGTCTTCCGTGAATTCCGCACCTGGAAGCGCTATCGTGGTGGCATGGCCGATGACGTGTGGCTCTACGATTTCGACACCAAGAAGACCACGCAACTGACCAATGAACCGGCCCAGGACATCATCCCGATGTGGGTCGGCGACCGCATTTACTTCATCTCCGATCGCGGGGCTGAGAAACGGTTCAACCTCTACTCGCTCGATCCAGCGACGAAGAAGACCGAGCGGCACACGAACTTCACCGATTTCGACATCAAGTTCCCAAGCGCGAGTCAGGATGCCATCGTCTTCGAGAACGGCGGCTACGTCTATCGCTTTGACGTGAAGAGTGGGAAAGCTGCGAAGGTGCCTGTGAAGATTCTGGAAGACCGTCTCGGCGCTCGCGGTCTCTTCACTGATGTGAGCAAGAGCATCGCAGGCTACGAAGTTTCGCCTGACGGCAAGCGTGCGCTTCTCTCGGCACGCGGCGACATCTTCACCGTGCCCGCGGGGGAAGGCGTGACGCTCAACCTCACGCGTACCCCTGGTGTCCACGACCGCAGTCCGAAGTGGTCGCCCGATGGGAAGAGTGTCGCGTTCATCTCCGATGCCACAGGCGAAGATGAGATTCACGTTGGCCCTGCCGATGGTCGCACGCCGGCGAAGCCGATCACGCATGGGGCAGACACCTACAAGTACGAACTCTCCTGGTCGCCCGATTCGAAAAAGATCCTTTGGAATGACAAGAAGCTCCGCCTCCAGTTTGTGGACGTGGAGACGAAGAAGGTGACGCTGGTGGACCAGGCGAAGGCGTGGGAGATCCGCCAGTTCGTGTGGTCGCCAGACTCGAAATGGATTGCGTTCGTGCGCGATGATGTGGACACACTCAACAAGATCGTCTTTTACTCGGTCGCGAACGGCAAATCGACAGCCATCACGAACGGCTGGTACTCCGCGACCTCGCCGGCTTTCAGCGCCGATGGGAAATACCTCTTCTTCGTTTCGGCGCGCGACTTCAACCCGATCTACAGCAGCACCGAGTGGAATCATGCTTATCGCGACATGGACCGCGTCTACTTTGTGACGCTGGCAAAGGGTACTCCGAATCCGCTGACGCCGAAGTTCGACGCCGGCGCCGCGCCCAGGAAGAAGGATGAAAAGAAGGGCGACAAGAAAGAGGAGAAAAAGCCCACCGTGCCGGACGTGAAGGTCGATCTCGACGGCATCGGCAACCGGGTCGTGGTTCTGCCGGGTCGGGCTGCGAATTATGGCGGCCTCAGCGCGGCAGGGAATGCGGTTTATTACTATCGCCGCGGAGGTGGCAGCCCGCCGCAACTGTACGTCTTCGATCTGGGTACGAAGAAAGAAACCGGGCTCGGCAGCGTTGGCGGTTACGATATCTCCGCCGACGGGAAGAAGATGATCGTTCACAAGGACGGAAAGTACGGCATCATCGACCTGCCGAAGGGGCCAATCAGCATCGGTGAGTCGCTCAACCTCGCGGGATTGACGGTCGAACTCGACCGACGCGCCGAGTGGAAGCAGATGTTCAACGAATGCTGGCGTCAGATGCGGGACTTCTTCTATGACCCGAACCTGCACGGCGTCGACTGGCAGGCGGTACGAAAGAAGTATGAACCGCTCGTCGCGCATGTCGCGAACCGCGCGGACCTCACGTACATCATTGGGGAGATGGTGAGCGAACTCAACGCCGGGCACCTCTATGTCGGTGGGGGTGAGTTGAACGAAGTGCGGAAGATTACACAGGGTTTGCTCGGCGCGGAATATACACGCGACGACAAGTCGGGGTTCTACCAGATCACGCGAGTCCTGCCGGGTGAGAACTGGAACTCGAAGCGTCGCGCGCCGCTGACAGAGGTGGGTGTGAACATAAAGGCGGGCGACTGGATCGTCGCGATCAACGACCAGCCGACGAGTGGTGTGAAGAACATCAACGAGTTGCTCGTGAACACCGCTGGCCGCGCGGTGCTGCTGTCGGTCAACTCGAAGCCGTCAGCCGAGGGCGCGCGCCGCGTCGTTGTGACGCCGACCAGCAGCGAAGGCGACCTGTACTACTACGCCTGGGTCCAGGAGAACATCAAGAAGGTGTCCGACGCCAGTGATGGGAAGATCGGTTACCTGCATATTCCAGACATGCAGCAGGCGGGTTTGAATGAGTTCGCCAAGCACTTCTACCCACAACTGAAGAAGGAAGCGCTCATCGTGGACGTTCGTGGCAACGGCGGCGGCAACGTTTCCCCGATGATCATCGAACGTCTCCGCCGCAAGGCGGCCATGGTCGGTATCGCACGCAACACGGAACCGACAGTCGATCCGTCGGGCACGTTCGTCGGACCGATGGCATGTCTCATCAATGAGTATTCCGCCTCCGATGGTGACATCTTCTCGTACCGCTTCCGTCACAACAAACTTGGGCCGCTCATCGGCAAACGGACGTGGGGTGGCGTGGTGGGTATTCGCGGCTCGCTCCCGTTGCTCGATGGTGGCACGCTGAGCAAGCCGGAGTTCTCGCGCTACGATCTGGCGGGAACCGAGTGGATCATGGAAAACAAGGGTGTCTCGCCCGACATCGTTGTCGACAACGACCCAGCGAAGGAGTTCGCGGGCGATGACCAACAGTTGGATAAGGCCATTCAGGTGCTGATGGAAGAGTTGAAGAAGCACCCGCCGAAGAAGGTGACGCACCCGCCTTACCCGAAGCGGTGATTCAGTCGCGATACTTTCCCCGCGGTCATGGGGCCGCGGGGGAGAATCGCAGTTCACTTCGACGCATCGAACCCCGCGGTTCCCACATCCATGCGGGTTGTTATTCCTCAGCGAAGCGGATAACGGGTTTCACATCGCTGGGCGTGCGGGTGAGCGCATCGCGCCACTGATCGAGTGGCACACTGCGATTGACCACGCGCGCCAGCCAGTTTGGGTCGGCCTTTGCCAGCGTATCCGCGGCCATCTCGTAGTGCCGGCGATTGGCATTCACCGAGCCGAAGACCACGTTATTCTCCAGCACCATCGACTTGTTGAGCGTGGCGAAGTCGGCAGAGATGGGGCGACCGCCAGACGAGATACCCGTGAGGCAGGTGATGGAATCAGGCATGGTGCTCTGGAGAATATCGAAGACGAGTTGCCCCACGCCAGTACACTCGATCACCACGTCCGCAGATGCGGTCAGTTCCTTCACCTCACCGGAGTAGTAGTGCGCGCCGAGATCGCGCACCAGTTGCGGTTTGGGGCCTTCCGTGACGCGATCGAGGACATCGACTTCGAGTCCGCGCTGCCGGCCCATGAGTGCGGCGAGCAGTCCGATCGGCCCGGCGCCGGTTACGAGGCACCGTTGCGGCGACCAGACCGCGCGACGGCCGATCCGTTCGATGTGGTCCCATGCTTTTGCCAGCACGCTGGCCGGTTCCATCAACACGCCGAGGCGCCCGAGGTGCGACGCCACCTTTACCGCGTGTGAGGGGTGAACCCGCCAGCGCTCGCAGCAGAAGCCATCGACTTCCTTGATGCCGTGCTCCGTGTACTGGCCGTTGCGGCACATGTCCCACTCACCGATGGCGCAGTTGGGGCAGGGGATCGGGTCTGGCAGACGCACGATTCCTGCGATGAGATCGCCCGGCGCGAAGCCACTCCCGGCGGGCGCCTCGATGACACGACCGAGTGACTCGTGACCGAGGATGAGTCGGTCCTTACCAGGCGGTGCCCAACCGTACTTGCCGGAAACAATCTCCAGGTCGGTGCCGCAAACCCCAACTGCCAGTGCCTGCACCAGAACTGGGCCGAGATCGGCCGTGGGTTCTGGCACCTCTTCAACACACGCGGAATTGGCCACTCCCGGCTTCACTGTCAGTGCGCGCATGCGATGCTCCTCCGATTCGCCAGTGAGACCGGCCTCGGCTGTGACATTAGCAACTGGCGCGCCGCAGGCTTTTCGTCCCGGTTTGTGACGCGGACGGCCCAGGAAACGCAGGGTGATTTCGCACAGTGGCATTTTCGCGCCCGTGCTTAACTTCTGGCCATTTGTCGCCCAAGAGTCGGAAAATATCACATATTTCAGGTGAGGAAGTGAGTTTGAGGCGTTGCATGTGCCATAACTCGTGCTTAGAATCGTGCTGACTCGCGACCAGAACGCTGCCATTTTTACCCCATTACGAGGCATTGCCGTGCCGGTTCGTCCTACTTCCCATTACACATGGCAGGTCCTTCGCACGCTCAAGCGAAGCAAGAAGCCATTGACAGGCCGCGACTTGCGATTGGTTCCAAGCCGCAAGACGAAAGACGGCTCCTTCCTGGTCGAACTCGTGACCGAGGGTCTACTCGAACGGGTCAGCGGCAACGCCGAGACGCCGTTCGAATCGACCTACACGCTGACCGAGAAGGGGCAGCACGCCGCCGAGTACGGTGAGTATGAGTACGTGTTGAACCCGGCGGAGAACCCCAAGCGTTCCGCGACCAGGTCCAGCAAGTCGCGCTGAGCGTCGCGTTCCCGCGTCGCGCTTGCGTATCGCGCCGCGGGGGTGTAGTCTCGTACGAGATTCCACCCCCTACCGGGCCAAGGTATGTACGCGCTGCTATTCACCATCCTCGCACTTCCCACACACGTTGATGCGGCTTCGCCGCAACTCGAACTTGCCAGTCCTGTCCGAAGAATCTGGGACGCTGGGAAGCATAATGCCTTCACCGATCTGATCCGCTTCCATGATCGCTGGTTCTGCACCTTCCGCGAGTCCCAGGGTCACGTTGGTGGCGACGGCAAAATCCAGGTACTCACTTCCACAGATGGCGAGAAGTGGGAATCGGCCGCGCTCCTGAGTGAAAAGGGGATCGACCTGCGCGACCCGAAGTTCTCCATCACACCGGATGGCCGGCTGATGATCGTCGCGGGAGGTTCAGTGTACAAGGGAGGGAAGAAACTGCTCGGTCGGCAACCGCGTGTCGCATTCTCGAAGGATGGCAAGACGTGGACCGAAACGAAGCGCGTTCTCAGCGAGGGCGAGTGGCTCTGGCGCGTGACCTGGCATGACGGCAAGTGCTACGGAGTGTCGTATCAGTCGGGCAACGCCGAATGGAAACTCAAACTTTGGGTGAGCAAGGATGGCGAAGCGTACGAGTTGGTCACGGACCTCGCTGTGACCGGCCACCCCAATGAGACAACGATTCGCTTCACGAATCGTGGCGAGATGGTCGCACTCGTTCGCCGCGAGAGTGGCAACGGGAAGGGGTGGGTGGGCGTGGGCAAGGCGCCGTACAAGCAGTGGTCGTGGAAAGAACTTCCTGCACGTGTTGGAGGGCCGAACTTCCTCTTCATCCCCGACGGGCCAGCGATCGCTGCGGTGCGTCTTTACGACGGCAAGGTGCGGACGAGTCTCTGTCTCTTCGATCCGCGTGCCGCGAAACTGGAGGAGACACTCAGACTCCCTTCGGGTGGCGACACGAGCTATGCCGGGATGGTGTGGTACGACAATCTCTTGTGGGTGAGTTACTATTCCACACATGAAAAGAAGACGGCGATTTATCTCGCGAAAGTGAAAGTGAAAAAATGATGGTGCGATTCTACGTTCTGCTTGCCGCTGCGTTCCTCACGTCGGTAGTCTTCGCGCAACCGCCTGCGGCCACGAAGATGCCGTGGGTGGCAGTCGCGAAGGATGGCAAGGGTTTCGTCCTGATGCCAGGTGGCAAGCCGTTCGTGCCGTGGGGTGTCAATTACGACCGCGATACCGCGGGCCGGTTGATCGAGGACTACTGGGAGAAGGAGTGGGACACGGTTGAAGACGACTTCGCCGAAATGAAGAAACTGGGCGCCAATGTCATCCGCGTTCACCTTCAGTTCGGCAAGTTCATGGATGCCGCCGACAAACCCAACGAGAAGTCACTCGCGCGGCTTGCGAAACTCCTGCGTGTTGCGGAGACCAACCGCCTCTATCTCGATGTGACGGGACTGGGTTGCTACCACAAAAAGGATGTGCCCGCGTGGTACGACGCACTCAGTGAGTCGGCGAGATGGGACGCGCAGGTTCACTTCTGGGAAGCCGTGGCGCGGACGTGTGCGAAAAGCCCCGCGGTCTTCTGCTATGATCTGATGAACGAACCGGTTGTGGCCGGCGGGAAGCGGAAAGATGGCGACTGGCTCGGCGGTGCGTTCGCAGGGAAACACTTCGTTCAGTTCATCAATCTGGATCAGAAAGATCGCTCCCGTCCCGATATCGCGAAGGCATGGATCGATCGACTCACTACCGCAGTGCGCAAGGTCGATTCGCGCCATCTTGTCACGGTGGGTCTGGTGGACTGGAGCTTGGACCGAAAGGGATTAACTTCCGGCTTCGTGCCGCAGAAGGCGTGCGGGAAACTCGATTTCGTCTGCGTTCACCTCTACCCGGCAACCGGAAAGTTTGACGAGGCGGTCCAGACACTCAAGGGGTTCGCCATAGGCAAGCCTGTGGTGGTGGAAGAGACGTTTCCGTTGCGCTGTTCACCCAAGGAACTGGACGTTTTCATCAACCGAGCCGGTTCAGACGCCGCCGGCTGGATCAGCTTCTACTGGGGTACGCCGCCGGAGAAACTGCGAGGCTCGAAGAACCTCGTGGATGCACTTCTGCGCGACTGGCTGGAACGATTCCAGAAGCGCGCCGCCGGGAAGTGAGAGCAACTCGCCCGGGACGGGTTTCTACTTTCCGAAAAACGAGAGCGTTGTCTCCTCAGGTTCCATGTGAGCAGACAACGCGGCGATAGCGGGCCGTTCCGGTTACTTCTCACCGATGCAATACAGTTTTTCTTGCCGCGTGCCTTTCTCCCTCACTGCAACACGCATGTATATTCGGCCGCCGCAGACAGTGGGCGTTGCGAACGCCTCGTCGCCGAGTCGGTTCTCGGCGAGAAGTTCGAACTCCTTCGGATCAGCCTTGAAGACAAAGGTGCGGCCCGCCTCGTTGGTCGCGAGGATTCTGTCGCCGACCATAACGGGCGATGCGGTGAACGTACCGCCGAGTCGTCCCTTCCACTGCTGCGCGCCGGTGTCGCACTTCCAGCACACCGCGACCCCTTCGTCGAGTACCGCGAAGAGATGCCCAGCGCGACAGAGCATCGAAGGAACGTAAACCCGATCCTTCTTCTCCCAAACCACACCGCTGCCGTCAGCCTTTACCGCCGCGACATGGTTCTTCGGGTAGCCACCGCTCGTGAAGATGTGTGTGCCGTCGGTCACGGTTGAAGTGACGCATTCCGTCGTCGCGCCTTTGATCTCCCAGTTCTCCCTGCCCGTGAGCGGATCGAGGCTTGTGATGAGATCGGTGCCAGTGAGAAGGAGTCGATCTTTCCCGCCGATTGGCAGGACAATGGGTGACGTGTAGTTCGGGGCTTGTGGGCGCTTTCGGCTCCAGACGATCTTACCCGTCTCGCGGTCCAGTCCTGCAACGCGGCCGGTGCCTTCGCCCTTATTGTCGGCGGTGACGAGCAGGAGTGGGCCATACACCGTAGGTGAGGAACCGAAGCCCTGATGCAGTGTGTAGTCCGCGATCTTCGATTGCCAGAGTTGCTTGCCGTTGAGGTCCAGCGCGGTGGCGTGAACGGCGTTGTTGTTCAAGAAGTTGATGTAGACTCGTTCTCCGTCGCAGGCAGGGGTGGAGGAAGCGTGGGTGGCCTTCCTGTTCATTCCCGTCGTGGTGAAGCGGCCGTGATGAATCTCTGTATGCCAGAGTTGCTTGCCGCTGTTGCGTTCCA
Source organism: uncultured Frigoriglobus sp. (assembly GCA_964422915.1). Taxonomy (GTDB): domain Bacteria; phylum Planctomycetota; class Planctomycetia; order Gemmatales; family Gemmataceae; genus Gemmata. The sequence goes on from CAYRDG010000029.1 coordinate 22,349, forward strand.
GGCACAGCAATCCCTGCACCTGTTCCTTCTCTGTTGCAGTGGCGAGGAACACGCGGTCGCCAACGACAATCGCGGCGCCGTGCCCGCGTCCGGGGACAGGGTGCGACCAGAGCACATTCTTCGTGGCCGACCATTCGAGCGGATGCTTTTGTGCAGGGGCAATGCCATTACGCGCTGGGCCACGCCACCACGGCCAGTCGGTGGCAGCAATGTTAATGCGTTCTGCTGCCGGGAGTTGCGTTGCGATAGTAGCTGCGGGGAGAGCAGCGAGGAAGTCGCGACGGTTCATGGTGACTCCGAAGGCGTGATTGCAACAGTGTAACCGACAGTCAGCAGGGAGGAAGCAAGCGTTTTTCGGTCGTAGAAGGTTGCGTGTGACGTTTGTCTGTGTGGACCAGGCGAACCTCTTTCGGCTTGGCGGTGTTGAAGACGCAGCTAATAATCGTCGTATCTCCCACGCACTCGAGGAACCGCCATGATGGAGTATCCTGATACCCGCGCCATTGCGCAGCGTGTTCTGGAGATGATACCTGCCAATAGCGTCGTCGGTCTCGGCACGGGGCGCGCCGCGACTGCGTTCATTCACGCGCTGGGTGAACGAGTCCGGGGTGGGTTGAGAGTTCGCGGAATTCCGACTTCTGATGTCAGCGCTGGCCTCGCGAAGCAACTCGGCATTCCACTGGTGGGCTTCGATGATGTGGAAGCAATTGATGTGTGTGTGGACGGTGCCGACGAGGTGGACCCGGCGGGCGATCTCATCAAGGGCTATGGCGGGGCACTATTGCGCGAGAAGGTTGTTGCCGGTTTCGCGCGCAAGTTCGTCGTGCTGGTCGGTGGAGAGAAGGTCGTGACGACACTGGGCGAACGCGGGAAGTTGCCCGTGGAGGTGGTGCCGTTCGCACTCACACCCGCGCGACGACAGATCACCGCACTCGGATTCGACCCGGTACCGCGGATGCGTGAGGACGCCCTTTACGTCACCGATAACGGCAACTATATCCTCGACTGCAAAACAGGCCCGCTGAAGAACGCCACCGCCATGAACATCGCGCTGCATGCGATCCCTGGCGTGGCTGGTACAGGGCTATTCATCAGGATGGCGTCGGTGATCCTGATTCAGGATGGCGACAGTATCATCGAACGCTGCGTCCGCACTGGGTGAAGGTTCGCGGTCACGGGCCGATGGCTTCACTGCCGCGTTCGCCGGTACGGATCCGGACGCAGTCTTCCATCGGTAGCACGAATATCTTTCCATCGCCGATGGTACCGGTGTCGCCGGTGCGCGCCGCGTGAACGATGGCCTCGACAGTCGCTTCCACGAACACTTCGTTGACCGCGATTTCGAGCTTCAACTTCGGGATCAGTTGGACCCGTACCTCGGTGCCGCGGTAAACCTCGGTGTAACCTCGTTGGCGACCGCAGCCGCGCACGTCACTGACGGTCATCAGGTAAACATCGCGCTCCGCGAGTGCCTTCTGCACATCCTCCAGTTTCTCCGGACGAATGATTGCGACGACCAGTTTCATAGGGAGTGTGGGTTTACTTGAGTCTGGGGAGACTGTATGAGGTCCGTGGAACGTTCGGCGAGCAGGTGGGTTTTGGTGCCTCTGCTCGCCTGGTCTGCACGTTAGTGAGCCGCGACCGGTGCGGCGGCAATCACAGGCTGGCCCGTGTGTCGGCTGAGTAACGATTCCAGACGCTTGGCGATTTCCTGTGGGTTGCCGCCGCGGCAGTGGAATGTCGTGCCGCGGATCGTAGTCACATGCGAATACACCGCAAGGAAGTCCGAGTCGGGTGTGCCTTCTGGCTTGGGCTGGCAGAGTTCGGACCAGGCGTGCAACAGGTTCTTCGTGTCGGCTCCAGAGAGTTGCACATTGAAGCGGCCGTTGCCGCGCGGGATGCTGGCGGCACGCGGTTCGGCACTGACGACCGTAACTGACTCTGTGGCCGCGCTGAAGTCGAAGCCGACTTCGTCGTGCTCGGCGCGGTCCAGACCGTCAGCCTCTTCCCGTTCCGTTGACTTGAAACGCCCACCCGTCAAGAGTTGCGTCAGCAACACCAGCCCGACACTCAACAGTGTCGCGAAGACAGCCGAGAAGAGCGCGGCCTTCGTCTGGATGTAAAGTTGCGACAGCGGCCCCTTGTTGTCCTGGGTCTGCCTGGCAACTTTCTCCTCCAGGCTCTTCTTTTCCTTCTCCAGCGATTCGAGCGTCGCGCTGCGATCCGCTTTCACATCCGGTTCGGTTACAGTGGCGACATCCGACTTTGCTTTCTCAATAAGCGCCGGTAATTCGGCGAGTCGCGAACGGTGGTGGTTGTATGCGAAGGGCCCATCAGCGCCGGCGATGGCTGACGTGCAAAAGACGCCAGTGAGGATCGCGCCGACGAAGCCGCCGACGCCGTGGACGCCGAAGGCGTCGAGTGAGTCGTCGTAGCCAAGGCGGTTCTTCATCGCCACTGCGAGGTAGCACACGCCTGATGCGATCAGCCCGATGACGACACCGGCCCAGGGATACACGAAGCCGCTCGCGGGCGTGACTGCAACCAATCCCGCGACGAAGCCCGATGCCAGCCCCAGTGCCGTTGGCTTTCCCTTGTGAATCCACTCGATGAGCATCCAGCCCAGGCCCGCGGCCGCTGCCGCGGCCTGCGTCGCGGCGAATGCCGTGACGGCCTGCGCGGTGCTGTTCAGTGCACTGCCGCCATTGAAGCCGAACCAACCCAGCCAGAGTAAACCCGCGCCCAGTAGAGTTAGCACAAGACTATTGGGGTGCGCGACCTGGTGCGGGTAGCCGTGGCGCTTACCGAGCACCACACACGCGGACAGGCCCGCAACGCCGGCCGCGATGTGGACCACCGTGCCGCCCGCGAAGTCAAGTGCGCCCATCTTCCCCAGGAGGCCGACGGCGCTTGTCCCACGCTTTGCGGCCAACACGGACGGATCGAACCAATCGAAGGCCCAGACCATGTGTGCCAGTGGGCAGTACACGAACGTGACCCACAGCAGCATGAACAGGCAGTATGGCAGAAAGCGAATGCGCTCCGCGATGGCCCCACTGATAAGCGCCGGCGTAAGGATCGCGAACATTCCTTGAAACATGACGTGCAGGTAGACAGGGATGTCGTATCCAGGAAGTTTCGTGTCGAAGGCGATTCCCTTGAGGAACAGAAGATCGTTGCTCCAGCCGATAATGCCGCCGTTTTCAACCCCGAAGAAGTTGATCGTGAGGAGCGAGGGGCCGAATGCCAGCGCGTAACCGATGACGACCCAGTAGACACCCACAACCGCCAGCGCGGCCATGCTCTGCATCATCGTCGCCAACACGTTCTTGCGCCGGACCATGCCGCCATAGAACAGCGCCAGACCTGGGACCATGAAGAAGACGAACGCGCTGGAGACGAGCATCCAGGCGGTATCGCCACGCTCCTTGCCGGTGGCCGTCGCTGTCTTGCTCGCCTCCTCCGCAAGCGACTTCTGTTCCGCGAGCGACTTCTTCAACGCCTCGATGTCCTTGCGAGTGGCGTCGAGTTCCGTTCGGAGTTGCGCGGCATCAGTTGTGTCGAGTGCGTGGGCGGTGGGCAGGATCAGAAGCGCGAACAAGGCTGGGAGGAACCATCGAACGGACATTCGCTCACCTCGCGGAAGCAACAGAACACCAGGACCGGCGCCGGCCTTCGCATTCGCGGAAGAAGCGGGAACTCTGCCGGGAAACGCACATCGGGTGCCACTGCCCCGAATTCCTGCAGGATTGCAGAATGAAGCCGAAAATCGTGGACCGTGTGCGGAAGGTCGGATTGTGACGACGCCAGGCGACTGCTGCATTCGGTCGCACTGGAAGCCATTCCATGCGCGTTCTTCAGGCAGCACCGCCAACTGCTGATGTGAGACTTCTGATCAGTCATTTTAGTCCTTGTTGAGTGTGTTCTCGGAGTGTGAGTGGCTGTTTTTGGTAGGATAGGTCTCTGGATGAGCCGGACCTGGATGGGAACCAAGACCCAGGGTGTCCTCATGTCGGTGTTCGAGGCGTGCCGCCGTCACGCGGGGTCCGTGCTCGATCACGTGAGCCTCACTCTCCGCGCCTTCGGCAACCCCTCCTCAATCGAGCCTCTGCCACATACCCGCTGAACAGGTACAAATCCGATCAATGTGGTTGTGGTTGGTGTCGTGTTCCTCATCAGTGGACTCGGGACCATGACTCGAGGCATCACGGGCAACTTCGATGAGTCGTGACGGGTGCCCCTGATTCGGGGGCGTACATACAATTCCTGGCAGGCGAACAGGGGGCGCTGGCCCCTTGTTCCTTTTCTGTGGAGAACATTATGCCCGACGTTCGCGAAACGCCTCTTCTGGTCATCGGCGGCGGTCCTGGCGGCTATCCGGCTGCGTTACACGCTGCCGACCACGGACTGAAGGTCACACTCGTTGACGAAGGCACCAAGCTCGGCGGAGTCTGCCTCAATCGCGGCTGCATTCCGTCGAAGGCTCTCCTGCACACTGCGAAGATTATCCGCGAAGCGCACGAGATGGCCCATTACGGCGTCTCCTTCAGCGAGCCGCAGATCGACCTCCCCAAACTCCGCGACTTCGTGCAGGCGAAGGTGGTTGGCAAGCTCACAAGCGGTATCGGACAACTGACGAAGGGCCGCGGCGTCGATGTGGTGAAGGGGCGTGCGGTCTTCACTGGCCCGAATACAGTGGAAGTGGCCGGCGATCAGCCGCAAACGATCAAGTTTCAGAACTGCATCATCGCCACCGGTTCCGTCCCGGTAGTTCCACGTCCGTGGCAGATTGGCAGCGACCGTGTGATGGATAGCACTGCGGCACTCTTGTTGCCAGAAATTCCCAAAAAACTCCTTGTCATCGGCGGCGGTTACATCGGGCTGGAACTTGGCAGTGTGTATGCGGCACTCGGTAGCAAGGTCACGGTGGTCGAGGCACTGGAACGCATCCTCTTTATGGCGGACAAGGATTTGGTCGATCCGCTTGAGAAGAGATTGCGTAGTGAGTTCGAGGCCATCTACACGAGTACAAAGGTGATGGGGCTGGAGGCACAAAACGATAACATCGTGGTGAAGCTCGAAGGGAAGGATATTCCTGCGTCACTCGCCTTCGACCGTGTACTGATTTCCGTGGGTCGACGGCCGAACTCGGCAGCCATCGGGCTGGACAAGGCCGGTGTGAACGTCAGCGAGCGCGGCTCGATTCCTGTTGATAAGCAGCGTCGCACGAATGTGTCGAACATCTTCGCCATTGGCGATGTGGGCGAGGAACCGATGCTCGCTCACAAAGCGACCGCCGAGGCGCGTGTCGCAGTGGAAGCGATTCTTGGCGAACCGTCGGAGTGGAATCCGCGCGCGATTCCGGCTGTGATCTTCACCGATCCCGAAATTGCCTGGGCTGGCATCACGCAGTTGGAAGCCGAGAAGGGGAACACGCCACATGAGGTGCTGAACTTCCCCTGGGCTGCGAGTGGTCGCGCGGTGAGCATCGCACGCACGGAGGGGCGCACGAAGATGATCGTGGAGCCGGAGACGAAGCGTGTGCTGGGAGTCGGGATTGTCGGCGCCGGGGCCGGTGAGATGATCGCCGAGGGTGTGCTGGCGATTGAGATGGGCGCGGTGGCCCGCGACGTGCTGGAGAGTATTCACCCGCACCCAACACTCAGCGAGACAGTGATGGAGAGCGCCGAGCTTGCTTATGGCAGCGCCACGCACCTCGGCAAGCCGCGGAAGCGATAGCGTTCCACCTGGGACGTCTGACGATTTCCTGTGCGACCTTCGCTCCCAGGAAGTCTGTTTCGGTTCTGTGGCAGAGCGGCGTCATTCAGGGATGGGCTTCGCGAGTTTAACCGCGAGGCTCACTGCCTGTACGAAACTTGACACATCCGCAATACCCTTCCACGCAATGTCGAATGCGGTTCCATGATCGACGCTCGTGCGGACGATCGGAAGCCCCAGCGTCACGTTCACGGCGTCTTCGAACGCCAGCGCCTTCAGTGGAATTAGCCCCTGGTCGTGGTACATGCAGATATAGGCGTCGCACGATTCACGGAGCTTGGGGAGGAACGCCGTATCCGGGGGGAGTGGGCCACGCACGTCGATGCCCGCCGCACGGGCTGTTTCCAACGCTGGCACAATGATTCGCTCTTCCTCGTGGTTGCCGAACAGCCCGTGTTCGCCCGCGTGAGGGTTTAGCCCGCACACGATCAGTCGAGGCGCCCGTTCGCGGATACGCCACATGGCGTCCGCGGTCAGTTCGATGGTGTTCCGGATACTCTCGGTCGTCAGCAGCGCCGGCACGTCGCGATAGCCGACGTGGACGGTGACAAGGCTACAGGTGATCGCCTTCGCAGTGAGCATCATGCAATGTCGTGGCGTGTGCGTGCGGTTGGCGAGAATCTCGGTGTGGCCAGGGAAGGGCACCCCGGCCGCGTGCAGTGCCTCCTTGTGTACCGGGCCAGTCGTGATGGCATCGACACGCCCTGCGAGTGCTTCGTCGATGGCGTGCGTGACGTATTCGTAGGCTGCACGCCCGCAGATGGCCGACACCTTTCCTGGCTCCACCGTCGCTGCGTCGATGGTCTGGAGATCGTGAACACACGGCGTGTGGGCCTGCTCGCCGAAACACGTCCTCTTCGATGGTCGGAGAATAACCTGCGGTTCAGGCCAGCCGAGGTACTTCGCCACCCGGCACAGTACGTCGGCATCGCCGAAGACAATTGGCGTGCAGATCGCGCGTACGCGATCGTCGCGGAGCAAGCGCAGGCACAACTCTGGCCCGACGCCGGCTGGGTCGCCCATCGTGATCGCCACGCGCGGGAGTCTCGCCATGTGTGCGTCCTTTGCTTGCGGGCACGCCGCGAGTCGTTAGAATGCGGGCTATTGTACCAGCCCTCAACGCGTGCCTCTCACGACTCTCCTCGCTGGACTCGCCAATGTCTTCCTCCTCCCCTCCGCCTGTATCCGGGGCGATTCGCGCCGCGTCTGTCGATGCGTATCGCGGTCTGGTCATGTTCCTGATGATGGCCGAGGTGCTGCGACTGGGGCAGATGAAGAAGAACTTCCCAGGCTCGGCGCTCTGGGACTTCCTCGCACATCATCAGACACATGTCGAGTGGCGTGGCTGTTCTCTACACGATCTTATTCAACCGTCGTTCTCGTTCCTTGTGGGTGTGGCGTTGCCATTCTCGCTGGCTTCGCGTCGCAATCGCGGCGAACCGGCGTGGCGGAGTTGGTTACACGCGGCGTTGCGGGCGGCAATCCTTATCTGGCTGGGTGTCTTCTTGCGTTCCGTTGGCAAGCCGCAAGCGAACTACACATTCGAGGACACCCTCTCGCAGATCGGACTGGGCTATCTCTTCCTCTTCGCGCTGGGGCATGTTCGTGCGTTGTGGCAATGGGTCGCGTTCGCGCTGATCCTCTTAGGCTACTGGTCGGCGTTCGCGCTGCACCCACTTCCAGGGCCAGACTTCAACTACAAGGCTGTGAGCGGCCTCCCCATCGAACTGCGTCCGACGGGCTTCGCGGCACACTGGGATAAGAACACCAACACCGCGAGGGACTTCGACGCCTGGTTCTTGAATGTGTTTCCGCGTGAGAAACCCTTTACCCATAATCGCGGCGGCTACGCAACGCTCAGCTTCATCCCAACGCTGGCAACAATGATCCTCGGCCTCATCGCAGGGGGGTGGCTGCGTACGAGTAGTCCAGGGTGGGTGAAGGTGTGCCGTTTTGTTGCGCTTGGCCTTGGCCTGTTGGCCTCGGGCTGGCTCCTGGACGCGGCCGGAATCTGCCCGAATGTGAAACGAATCTGGACTCCCTCCTGGGTGCTCTTCAGCGGCGGATGGTGCTTCCTCTTTCTGGCGGGCTTCTTTGCACTCCTCGATACCGGGCTGTGGGGCAGATGGGCTTACCCGCTGAAGGTGATTGGCGCGAACTCCATCGCCGCTTACGTCGCGGCCCACCTCGTCGAAAGTTTCATCATCGGGTCGTTCAAGACTCACTTCGGCAAAAACGTCTTCCAGTTCGCTGGCACGCAGTATGAACCACTCGCGACTGGCACCGCTGTGCTGGCTGTACTGTGGCTGGGGTTGTGGTGGATGTATCGGCGGAAGGTCTTCGTTCGGATCTGATCGACGAAACAGACGAACCGCAGATCACGCCTTGCAACGTTCTGGTTCAACTGCACCCGACCCAGATTCTACCTCTGAATAGCCCTGGTTCTCCGGCGAACTGCTCTTGCCTACGACCGTGGCCGACGCTATGGCGGGTTGCACCATGAAAACAACCTATTACCTCGTCGCCGCTGCGGCTGTTGCCGCAGCGGGGGTGACGATCTACGCCCGCATCACGGGCGATGGGCCGCCCGCACCCACACGTCAGGCCCGCGCCGCGGAAGTTCCCCGCGACGTGCCACGGCTGGCACTGCCGCCGGTGTCAATCCCGCCGGAAGCGCCCGAACCTCCTGAACTACCAACCACCCTGCCACTGACCGTGCCAGTTGTGAAGCCGGCTTCGGCCAGCGAACCGCGGATTCCTGCGATCCCGGCCACACCGATAGTTCCGCCTGTCGTCGTGCCAAAGCCGGCCGAGTCGCCACTACCAGACGTTGTGCCGAAACTGGATGTGCCGGTGGTGCCTCCACCCACGATTCCCGTATCGAACCCGGTCATCGTGCAACCGCAGGCTGCAATACCGCCTGCTGCGGCGCCAGTCATGCCCGAGTCGCCATTGCCGATCACGGCGTCGCCACCGCTCATTCCGTCGTTACCTCAGCCGAGTAATCCGCCGCTGCCGGTTGCCAAACCGCCCATTGTGGCGCCCGCTGTCCCTATTTCACCGGTGCCTCTGCCGACACCGAAGCCCGTGATTCCACCTGCGCCGACTCCACTCCCGGCACCCAAGCTTCTACCGGTGCCAGGCAGCGATGTTGCCCCACGGCCTGCGGCCAATGAACCACCTGGTGACGCCGGTAAGTTCGTAGTTCTGAACGATAACAAGCTTGTGGAAGGAAGTGGTGTCAGTATCGAAGGGAACACGATTCGTGTGCGGCAAGGCGCGCTCGATCGTCCGTTCCACAAGAGCCAGGTTCAGTTTGTTGCTTCGAGCAAGGATGAGGTTTACAAGTTCATGCTGGCGAAGGTGTCAGCCGACGACCTGTCGGGCCGGTTAAAGGTCGCGCGGTGGTGCATGTTCAGCGGGATGCGCGAGCAGGCGTTGGTGGAAGCTCAGGCGATCCAGAAGCTTCAGCCGACTTCTACGGCTGCAGCAGACCTCGTTCGCTCCCTGGAGCTTTCGCTCCGACAATTCCCGCCCGCTGGTGCGCCGAAGATGATCGCACCGGAACGACCGACGTTCCCTGTGGAACTCCGCACGCCGGAACCACCGGCCAGCGAACCTGAACCGGACGTGACACCCGAAGCTTCACTCGTGTTCGGCTCGCGCGTGCAACCGTTCCTCGCCAACCAGTGCGTGGGTTGTCATGTGAAGGCGGATCATGCGGGCGCGTTTAAACTCGTCCGTATTACCACGACCGATGCTGGTCCGCAGGCCACGCGCGCCAATCTCCGCGCGGTTGCGGCACAGTTGAAGCAGGACGATCCGGCTGCGAGTCCGCTACTCGCGAAGACGCTTGTGGCGCATGGCGGGATGAAGCAGCCGGCTGTCGCCAGCCGTAATTCCGTGGCATATCGGGCGCTGGAAGCATGGGTACTGCTGGCTGTGGGTCGGCCGTTAACGCCGCCGATGCCTGCTCCTCAGCAACCGGTGATGCCGCAGACTGTGACGACTCCTGCGCCGTCGCCCATGCCGGAACCCGCGCTGCCAGAGCCACCGGGAGTATCCATTCCGGCTTCGCCCACGCTCCCACCGCCGATGCCCGAAGCGGTCCCGGTACTGCCACCGACCCCAGAACCGGTTCCGTCAGGAGTGACGGTCCCGACCACGGCACCGGTGCTGCCATTTCCTCCGGTGGAAGTCGCACCAGTGCCAACACCGAAGCCGTTGCCACCAGCGATTCCCCCTATCCCACCTGACGATATGAAGGAGAAGCCCAGGCCGCTGCCGATCCCGCCGGCAAGGGTTCGCGCGAAGCCGCAGACGACCACGACGCCTGCGAGCGGCACAAAGTTCGGGGAAGTGATTCCTCCGAAGCCGCCTGTCACTGGCCCCAGTGGGGATGAGTTCGACCCAGCGGGTTTCAACCAACCGGGCAAGTAGAGTTGAGGGCTGTATCCGCAGACGCCTCCTGGAAGTCGTGTTAGCCCCATCCACAGGGCGTACGACATCCGGGAGGCGTTCGGCACATCTCATTCAGTCGTACTGCCACACCTCGACAGACTCTCCAGACGTGAGCCGGTCGCGGTCGGGCGAAATGAGCAAGAAACCATCGGCGGCGACGGTGGTACTGAGGCTCGACGTACCGCGTGCGAGCGGCATTGCCTGATCTCCATCAATCTTCACACGAACGTAATCGAGGCGGCCCGCGGCCGATTCGACATCGCTTGTCAGCAAGAATGTCCCTCGGCGGTACGGAAGATCCCAGGACCGTCCACCCAGTCGACGGATCACACCCCCGGCGAACAGGTCGTACGCGCACAGGCACGACACTGGATTGCCGGGGATGAGGAACAGCGGTAACCGGCCCTTCGAGAGGAATGCGACGCCCAGCGGACCCGCGGGACGTACCGCCACACCATGCACAGCGAGTTCGCCCATCTCCGACGCAACGCGCGGCGTGTGATCTTCCGTGCCAACGGACGTTCCACCGGTAGCGAGGATTACGTCGGCTTCTTGAGCAGCGGACTGAATGGCTTGGCGAATGGCGGAAATGTCGTCCGGCATGCGGCGCACAGGAAGTACCGTTGCTCCATCGCGCGTGGCAAGCGCCTCAAGCATCGGCGAGTTGCTGTCCACGATCTGGAAGCCGGTGGGGACCGAACCAGGCGGCAGCAATTCGTTGCCCGTCACGAGAATCGCGACTCGCGGCTTTCGCACGACATTCACCGTGGCCGCGCCGATGGATGCGAGTAACCCCACGTCCTGCGGACGCAGCGTTCGACCTGCTGGAAGTAGCGCGCTTCCTCGCGTCACGTCCTCGCCGACGTGAACGATGTGCTTGCCGGGCGAGACCGATGTGCGTGTGCGGATGTGGCCATCCGCCGAAATCTCGGCGAGCTCGGCCATCACTACCGCGTCGGCACCCGTTGGCAGTGGCGCACCCGTGGTGATCCGCACGGCTTCACCTGGCTTCACCTCGCCAGCGAATGGCCGTGCCGGGAAGGATTCACCAACGAGTCGATGGTCTCCAGTCGTGTCGGAGGTACGGATCGCGTAGCCGTCCATCGCGGACCGTGCGAAGCTGGGCACGTCAACCGTCGAGACAACGGCTTTCGCAAGTACACGAGAGGTGGCGCCGGAGAACGCGACCTCTTCGTCAGGCAGCGGCGCGGCGCGCGATGCGAGCAGCGCGAGAACGTCGGTCGCCGTTGCACGCGAGCGAAAGCCGCGCATCCGCACATCATCGAACCGCGCACCACTCATCTTAAACACCCGCAAAACCGCGAAATCCTCACAACCAGGACCTCTTGCCCTGTTTCACAAACTCAACTAGCCGGTGCGATCGGCACAACCGCGCAGTTGAATTCAGAAATGTCAATCTTTCATTCAAGTCGCGGCGGCGCACGCGCAACTCAATCTTACATTTGAATAGCAACGATGTCGGCGGTGAACCGCGACTCGCGGACGAGCGTCCGCGTTCTCCTTCCTCGTCCAGGGATGGCCCACGACCTGACGGAGCAACCGATGAACACCAAACGAACCTTCCTGATCCTCTGTGCCATCGCCCTTGTGCTGCCGCTCGTCGGTTGCCGCCACCGGTGTTGCGGCAGCGGCAATAGCAGCTATGCCCCACCACCCTGCAACAGTTGTGGCCCCTCTGTTCCGCCAGCCTACATTCCACCAACTGGCCCGTGATCTGAGCGAAAGTTTACAACCGCGCGGGGCGCTTCTGTAAGAGGTCCGCGCGGTTTCGTCTTTGTCGTGCAACCGTCACCATCGCGCATTCTTCGCCAGTCGGACAGGTCTTCGCTGCCGCTCCAGCACACTTCTCTTTTCCCAATCTCCGACTGAATCCGCGCGGTGTGCGTTTGCACGACTACTGCGCATGCGCATGATTGCCACGACGGCAGAGGGAAGCCGCGGCCCGCCGCGCGTAAAGGAGTCACACCATGAAAAAGCGTCTTCTGGTCCTCGGCCTGGTGGCGGTTCTGCCCCAGGTCTTCTCAACAGGTTGTTGCCTCGTATCTCGATGGCGTGCGAATCACCCGTGCGGCATCCACAGCCATTACCACCCCTTCTTGCACCCGATCAAGAATCGCCGTGCGGCCATTGCTGAAGGGCTTGCCAACTGCAACGGCCCGGCGAACTGTGGCAGTCCGGTTGGCGTTAGCCCGCCGTGTCATGGTTGCGGCGTGGGTGTCTCCGGGATGCCTGTGAGCTACGGGCCTCCAGGGGAATACTTCGTCCCGACCTCCACGGTCGGGACGCCGAGCATCGGTTCCCCGATGCCGCTGACGCCCGGCCCCACGGTCGTACCGTCGCACGAACTGCCGAACCCGATGCCCGTCCCCAAGACTGGCCCCGGTAGTCGCTGATCGCTTCGTGCAAGCGCCGCGGGAGTACACTCAGTCTCGTGGCGCCGACTTCGCCTTCTCCTCGGCCGAACTGCCGCGCAGATAGAGCGGCTCCAGTGTGAACAATTCCTCTTTCGTCAACGGTTCAACGAACCGGAGTCCGACCGCCAGCACGCTCTCAACGCGCGCCTCGCGGTCGGACTCGGGCACGCGCTGGATGAGTTGCGGAATCTGCCCCTCATGGACTGCCACCCCCGGTCCACTCACCAGATCATTTGACGCAAGGCTTACTGCGAACTCATCAGCTGACAGAATGCGGAGCGGGTTCGATGGAAGCCAGTCGTCGTGCCTCCTGGCGAACGACTGGGCATACACCAATCCCTGAAGCGCGTCGGCGATCACCCAGACAGAGTGCGCACAGGCTGGCGACTGATGCGCGATGGCGGCGAAAGTGTCCACAGCGCGGAACTCGCAGCCGAGTGCGTAGGCGAGTGTCTTGGCGGTCGCCAGCCCCACGCGCAGGCCCGTGTAACTGCCTGGCCCCCGCGCTGCGATCACGCCCGTGAGATCAGTTGGCCGAAGCGATTCGGCCTTCAGCATCGTGTCGATGAGGGGAACAAGTTCGCGGGCATGCCTCCGGCCGGAATCGAGTTCCGCCCGCTGAGCGAATTGACCCGCACGCGCCAGCCCGACACGCGCCACACGTCCGGACGTTTCCAGAACGAGCCAGATTCCGTGCATACTCACTTCGCGGGGCAAGTCGCTGAATCCCCTTCATCGCAACGGTGCTTTCCACGGGGGGAACGGGTCCGCAGAATGTAGAGCATTGTAGCGCCCCGGAACCGAGAAGGTAGGAATGCGATGTCCGAGATAGCGACCATGCACATCGACGGAGCATCGCGCGGCAATCCGGGCAAGGCCGCTTACGCTGTCGTGCTCGCGCGGCCTGGCGAACCAGTCGTTGAAGAGGCCGACACCATCGGCGCTGCGTCGAACAATGTCGCGGAATACACGGCACTTGTCGAAGGGCTGGCGCTTGCGATCGAACTGGGTGTGAAGCGCTTGAATGTCTTCAGTGATAGCGAACTACTCGTGAAGCAGATGAACGGCGAGTACAAGGTGAAGAGCGAGGACCTCCGCGAACTCTTCGACGAGGCATGCCGGCTGCGGCGACAGTTCGAGAAGGTGGCGATCGCGCACGTCCGCCGTGAACAAAACAAACGCGCCGACGCCATCGGCAACGACGCACTTGACGGCAAGCCTCGTAAACGCGGACAACCGTTCGTTGAAGAGCATGCCACGGCTTCCCCTGGTCTCATGAAGGCGCGAAACCCGAAGATTTCCGTCAGCGATTCGGCAGTGCGGGCCGATGCGATCCAGTGCCTCGCCGATGCCGCTCGCCACTGGGCTGCCAGCGGCACCACCGGGCTTCCGCCGGAAGCCGTGTGGGAGCAACTGTGGTCGCTTCTCGAAGAATCCGGCCTGTTGCGAAAGAAGTAGTACCCCATTGACGCCGGACGTGCGTGGGCGACAATTGGCCTGCCCGCCTCACACTCCCTCCCAGGTAATCTCATGTTCCGATCACTCGTCGCCGGCCTGCTTCTTACCGGTATCGTTCTCAACCCCAGTCACTCCGACGCGATTGCTCAGCCCAAGAAGACACGCATCGCCATCGCCGACCCGAAGGAAGCCGCGAAGGACCCCGACTTCGCCATCCAGGGCGAGTATCAGGGAACACTGTCCCGCAAGGGAAAGGAAGAGACGGTTGGCGTGCAGGTTATTGCCAGTGGGCTGGGCCAGTTCACCGTGAAGGCACTTCGTGGCGGATTGCCCGGTGCCGGTTGGGACGGGATGTCAAGCGTTGCCTTTACGGCCAAGCGAGGCGATAACGGGGTCAGCATCTCGCTCTCTGGCAAGCCCGTTGGTGGTATCAGCAGCGGCAAACTTCAGATCAAACACAATGATGGCATACTGACTGCGAAACGTGTTGAGCGGAAGTCGAAGACTCTGGGTGAGAAGCCACCCGCAGGCGCAGTGGTACTCTTCGGCGGATCGGACGACGTGAAGAAGTGGGACGGTGGGAAGCTCACGTTACTCTCCGACGGCAAGTTCCTCGGTGTCGGTGAGACGAGCAAGGAGAAGTTCGGCGCGTTCAAGGCTCATATCGAGTTCCGCCTCCCGTGGATGCCTAACAGCACCGGGCAGGGCCGTGGCAACAGCGGGGTCTACCTTCAGAATCGCTACGAGTGTCAGGTGCTCGACAGCTTCGGTCTCACGGGCGAGAACAACGAGTGCGGCGGCATCTACACGCAGCACAAGCCTCTCGTGAACATGTGCCTGCCGCCGCTGGCCTGGCAGACCTACGACATGGAATTCACGCCGGCACGCTTTGAGAACGGCAAGAAGATCAAGAATGCCCGAGCAACGATCTATCACAACGGTGTGAAGATTCACGACGACGTGGAGTTCCCGAAGGAGTGCCCTGGCGGGCAGAAGGAAGCCGCCACTCCTGGCCCCTTCCAACTCCAGAATCACGGCGATCCGGTGGTGTATCGCAACATCTGGGTCGTCCCTGTGAAGTGAGGTTGTCGAACGAGCCACCGATGGCACCGGTCGGAACGCAGGGTATGCAAGTCGCATCGGTGCGGCGGCCTGTGCTTCGATCGCTGCGGTCGGTGGGCTTCGCGTATCACCCCATTCTGGATTTCACCATGCTCCGCATCCTCTCTGTGATGGCGGTTTTGCTCGCACTCTCATTCCCGGCGCAGGCCGCACCGCCGAACATCGTGATGATCATCGGCGACGATCAGGCGTGGACCGATTACAGCTTCATGGGTCACGCGCACATCCAGACGCCGCATCTCGACAAACTCGCGCGTGAGTCGCTCGTATACAAGCACGGCTACGTCCCCAGTAGCCTGTGCCGGTCGAGCCTCGCCACGATGATTACCGGCCTCTATCCGCACCAGCACAAACTCACGTCCAACGATCCGCCATTGCCGAAGGGCCTCACCAACGCTCAGGCCAACAAGAACCCCGGCTTTCTCAAAATGCGACAGGAGATGATCGCGCTCTTCGAGCAGTCGCCGACACTGCCAAAGCTACTGGAGAAGCAGGGTTACATCAGCTTCCAGGCCGGGAAGTGGTGGGAAGGGAATGCGTGCCGCTGCGGCGGCTTCACCGAAGGAATGACGCACGGCGACCCGACGAAAGGCGGTCGGCATGGCGACGAAGGGTTGAAGATCGGCCGGCAGGGTCTTGAACCTGTTTTCGGCTTTCTCGAAAAGGCCAGGAAGGACGCCAAGCCGTTCTTCCTCTGGTACGCGCCGATGATGCCGCACTCGCCTCACAACCCGCCGGCCCGCCTCTTCAACAAGTACAAGGACAAGGTAAAGTCGGAGCACGTCGCGAAGTACTGGGCCATGTGCGAGTGGTTCGATGAGACCGTGGGCGACCTTCTCGCCAGGCTCAAGAAGAATGGTCAGGCCGAGAATACACTGGTCATTTACCTGCACGATAACGGCTGGATTCAGGATCCGAACTCGCCGAACTACGCACCGCGGTCGAAGCGATCTCAGTATGACACCGGCTTGCGCACGCCCATTCTCCTGCGGTGGCCAGGCCACGTGCGCCCCGGCGAGAACGATCGACTCGCCAGTTCCATCGACCTCGCGCCGACAATCCTTCATGCCGCCGGAGCCAAGCCAACCCGCGCAATGCAGGGTATTAATCTGCTCGATCCGCACTGGGTTGCCAGCCGCGATGCTCTCTTCGGCGACATCTACACCCATAACGCGGTGGACATCAACTCGCCGTCGGCGAACCTCATGTTTCGCTGGGTGATCGAGGGTAACTGGAAGCTCATCATTCCACACAGATCGAACGTGAAAGGCGGGCAGGTGGAGCTTTACGACCTCTCGATGGACGAGTTCGAGAAGGTGAATCTTGCTGCGAAGCGGGCCGAGAAGGTGAAGGAACTGACGAAGCGGCTGGACAACTGGTGGAAGCCCACGAGATAGCCGCCACCCGGCACTCGTGCCGCTGGATGCGATGACCCGCAACCTATAGCGATTTCGTGCCCGTTCACGGAGCGGAGTCGCTGCGACTTCTGCGATCTCAGCGAAGAATGCGCTGTCAGTGAGTGATTCGAGCCGGGTGCGCGTAGACGTTCATACCACCATCGCGCAGGAAACCGACGAGCGTGACGCCGAACCGCTCGGCGAGTTCCACCGCAAGAGATGACGGAGCCCCAACTGCGGCGACAATAGGAAAACCTGCCGCAACTGCCTTCTGCACGAGTTCGTAACTCAGCCGCCCGGACACGGCCAGCAAACAATCTGACAGCGGTATGTGTCCATCGTTCAAGCACCAGCCAATGAGCTTGTCCAGCGCGTTGTGCCGCCCCACGTCTTCCCGTACCACGAGCGGTTGCCCGGCCGAGGTAAACAACCCTGATGCGTGCGCGCCGCCCGTGCGTGCAAACAACGGCTGCGCTGCCCGGAGTTGCGCGGACAGCGCGCACAGCACACGGCGCGAGATGTGAAACGCAGACACGATCTGCGATCCGCGAACCTCGATCGACGCGAGCGATAGCTTACCGCAAATGCCGCAACTGGACGTGCTGAGGAAATGGCGATCG
The DNA here is from genome assembly GCA_964422915.1 of uncultured Frigoriglobus sp. GTDB lineage: Bacteria > Planctomycetota > Planctomycetia > Gemmatales > Gemmataceae > Gemmata. The sequence continues at coordinate 39,620 of CAYRDG010000029.1, forward strand.
CCGACTCGGCGCGACGTGAACAACCGCACCTCCAGAACATTCGGCTGATCGGGAACGACTTCGATGGAGAGGATGTCATCGGCATCGGCAACGACGCCCTCGGTGAAGAGGAACCCAGTAACGAGTTCCGCATCGTGGCCAGGTGTCCGCATCAGAACGGCGACGGGTCGGCCGCCAATGCGCACTTCGAGTGGTGCTTCCACAACAAGGGTATCATCGTGCGCGAAGTCGTCTTCACCTGTACGAAGCGAGACGACTCGCGTCGGGGTGAGCGCGTCGGCACTTGCATCAGGGTGTGTGCTCATGCGCGTTCCTGAGAGGCTGTGCGATTCTACACCGCGCTTGCAGTCGCACGCGAGCATTCACTCAAGGTTACGGATCGCCTGGCCTGTCGTTGCCCGCTTCGCATGAATCCGTTATCCTCAGAGCGTACCGGTTCGCCGGCGGAGCGTCACTTATGCAAACCCAGGACCCGGACGCGGAACCCGCTCTGAACGAGGCAGCGGAGGTCTTGGGCCGTGCGAAGCGAATCTGCGTGTTGACCGGGGCAGGCGTGTCTGCCGAAAGCGGCGTGCCCACGTTCCGCGCCAGCGATGGACTGTGGGAAGGGCATCGTATCGAGGATGTAGCAAGTCCCATCGGCTGGAACCGTAACCCGGCACTGGTTTGGCAGTTTTACAATGCGCGGTGTGAGCAGGTCGCGAAGGTGAAGCCCAACGCCGGGCATCACGCACTGGTGGAATTGGAGCGGCGCTGGGGCGCGCACTTCCTTCTGGTGACGCAGAATGTGGACGGCCTGCATCGTGAGGCGGGCAGTACGAATGTGCTGGAGATCCACGGCAGTTTGCGATATACGCGCTGCCTCGGCTGCGGCATCGTGGTGAGCCGCAGCCTGGAGTCGCTTGGCGATGCGCCTGAATGTTCCCGATGTGGCGACGCAATCCGCCCGCATATTGTTTGGTTCGGCGAAGGGCTGGACGATGAAACCTGGATGGCCGCTACTGCGGGCGCGTCGGCTTGCGATGTGCTGCTGGTGGTTGGCACCTCCGCGGTGGTATACCCGGCGGCGTCACTCATCCCAATCGCCAAACGCCGCACGGTTCCCGCAACGGTGATCGAAGTGAACCTGACACGCACCGAAGCCAGCAACACCGCCGACATCGGGTTATACGGTCCCTCGGGCGTGATGCTTCCAAAGCTCGTGGAACGACTGTGATGTTCGTAGAGTAGGCCTGTTACATATCCAGAAGGTACAATGCCAGCACAACGACTTGATGGGAAAGCACTGGCGGCGACAATGCGCGGCGAGATCGCCGCACGAGTTGCGGCACGCACGCAGGCGGGGAAACGACCGCCTGGGCTGGCAGCGGTACTCGTTGGCGAAGACCCCGCCAGCCAGACATACGTTCGCAACAAGCACAAGGCTTGCCAGGAAGCCGGATTCGCATCAACGGTCCACACTCTTCCTGCGACCACAATCCAGGCGGAATTACTCGCACTCGTTGCCCAACTCAACTCCGATCCGGCGGTCCATGGTATCCTTGTGCAACTGCCGCTGCCGAAGCAGATCGACGATTCAGCAGTGATCTGCGCAGTTACAACTGCAAAGGATGTGGATTGCTTCCAGCCGGAGAATGTCGGCCTGCTGGCCGCCGGATTCCCGCGATTCTACCCCTGCACGCCGCATGGTGTGTTTCAACTCCTGACGCGCAACGGGATCACGCTCGCGGGCAAGGACGTGGTCATCGTCGGGCGAAGCAACATCGTTGGCAAGCCGCTGGCGCTGATGCTCATGCAGAAGCCAACCGCGGCCAACCCGTCCGTCGGCGACGCGACAGTGACCATCGCCCACACCCGCACCCGCGACCTGGCAGCGGTCTGTCGACGGGCGGATATCCTCGTCGCGGCCGCTGGGCGCGCAGGAGTCATCACGGCCGACATGGTGAAGCCCGGCGCAGCCGTGGTGGACGTTGGAACCAACAGTGTGAACGGGAAACTGGTGGGCGATGTCCATCCGGACGTGGCGAACGTCGCTGGCTGGTTTTCGCCCGTTCCTGGCGGCGTTGGTCCCATGACAATCACGATGCTGCTGTACAACACGCTGGCGGCCGCGGAACTGATCGACGGCTGAGGAATATGCTGCCCGCCCCAAATCGCTGGCGCGATGGGGCTTCTTGTTCTCGCTGGATCTTCAACCGTGTGCCTCCGAGAGTGATACGCACGACTTCGCCATGAAACTCGAGGAACTGAGCCGACTTCTGCGCGAATCGGACCCTGCAGCGGTCCTCGTGGATCGGCATGTCCTGGAAAGAGTCGTTCAGCAAGCCAGCGGAATTGTGTGGGTTGTCTGGCGAGTTCCGCATGGCCACTGCTTCGTGATCGATCGACCGACACTCTACAAGCACGTTGAACCGGAAGACTTGCACCTCCCGGCCGATTACCTCCTGCCGGAACAGGTTCTCCTTCTGGAACGCCCCACAGCGGAGCAACTCAGTGGGCCGGTCAAGGACCTGCTCGGTCGTTACTGGCGGCTTCTCTTTCACGCCGCAGCACACCGTCAACTGGACCAATCGCTCGCGAGTCTGACATCAGGGGGGTTGCGAGAGCGCGTCGAGAAACTTGGCGTGGCCGCGTTCGAGGAAGCTCGCAACGTCCTCATTCAGGATGGATTGCTCACCGCGCAGGCCGACGATAAGACCGCCTACATCGAGTTCGCCGCGTACTTTCTGGAACTGAAGTTCTTCAACCCGCCGCTGATTCCTGTCTGCTTCCCGAGCCTGCCTGCCGAACTGGCAACGGTAGAAGTTGCACGCGACGTGGACGGCGCGGTTCTCTTCCGCGCCAGCCGTCTTCCGGGAGCACCGGACCCGAATCCGAAGTCCGACGACCAGTCGGACGAGTCGCACGACTTCTACAAGCGGCTGGAACGCAGCGCGCGACGTGCCGCGACATCTGGCGACACAGTGGGTGCGGCAATCCTTCACACGCGTGCTGCCCGTGTCGCTCCTGGTTACCTGACTGGCCCGGCACAGGAAGAGGCACGGGTGGAGATCGGGAAACTCGTGGACCGCCTCCACGCTGCCCTGGCACTCGACCCGGAAGATGTGGCAGCCTGGAAGCGAACCCTGCCCGCACTGCTGGATAAAGCAGACCAGGGGACACGACCCGTTGAGGCCGCGCTGCTCTACGACATCCAGCGAGCCTGCCTCGACCACGAACAGAAAATCTACGCTCTTCATGTGGGAGAGTGGCTACTTTCGGCTTTCACACGGCCGATCAAGCAGGAACTGAAGGGGCAACGCTACGTCCGCGTGCCGGCGCAACTTCGTAGCGCCGCGCGCCGCCTGGCGGCTGCCCGACTGACCGACGCCGACCGTCAGGTGCTCGCCGGCCTTCTGAAACGCGCGCAGGGGCAGGCCGAACGACAACTCCGCGACGAGTTCGCGCCGCTGCTCACGATGGCGTTACACGATGCCGGTCTTCGCCCGACTTCGCTGCCCGAACGGGCCGCGCTCGAGAAGACTGTTGAGGAACTACTCGATCGTATATCCTCGGCTGGGTTCCTCTCGTTCGGCGACGTGCGGGACGCAATTGCTCGCGGGCAGATGAAACTGCCTGACCTGGGCGTCGCCAATGACCACGCCCGCGGCGACCCGCTGCTACGGCTCGACCGCCGACTCGCCAACCAACTTGATGGGGTCTACCGTCGCGCCGAGACGTACACGCGTGGACTGGAGAAGGCAACGGCACTCAACTTCGGCACGCAAACCGGCCGCTGGCTGACGCGGAACGTCACGCTGCCGTTTGGCGCGGCATTCCTGTTCACCCAGTTCATCTGGTTGCTGGCCCACGAGCGAATGGCGAAGCTGGCGCGGCAAGCCGGAGAAGCTGTTCCGTCGTTCTTCGGCGGCTGGAACGCGGAGTGGTGGTTTCATGCCGCCTGGATCGGGCTGGGTGTCCTCATCATCCTCGTGATCCAGTCGTCCGCGCTGCGCGGCGCGCTGGTAGCAACTGGCCGGACATTTTATCGGGCCGTCCGTTTCGTCTTCTGGGAGCTACCGGGCCGAATCTGGTCGGCGCGGTGGGTCCGACTCTTCTTCCGGAGCATCCCGGTTCAACTGGTGCGGAAGTTCTTGCTGCGCCCACTCGTCGTATATGGCGTTCTCGTGTCGGTCTCCACCGATTTGCGCAGTGCGATGTGGCTCATCCACATGCTGGTGTTCCTCGTCGCGACCTTCTTCGTGAATACTCGGATTGGCGAACGGGTGGAAGCGTTACTCTTCGAGGCGGCCCGCGCGCTGCTCGAACTGGTACCGTCCCTCCCGGCGATTCTCCGGTGGCTCAACGACCAGTTCCGCGACCTGGTCGGCGCACTGGAATGGGTGCTGTCGCGCGTTGAGGACGGATTGCGCCTGCGCGGACGCGCGGGTCCGCTCGCAGTCGCGATCCGTACGGTCGCCGGTCTGGTCTGGATGCCGTTTGCGTTCCTCATTCGCTTCTATACGGTCGTGCTCATCGAGCCGATGCTCAATCCGTTGAAGCTGCCTCTCTCGATTCTGTTCGCCAAGTTCGTCTATCCGCTGCTGCTTCTGTTTCCAGGAATCCTTCAGTCGGACCCGCAGTCGTTGCTGGGCTACTCTTCGCCAATGGTCGGACAGATGGCCGCTTATCTGACGGAACCTGGCGCATGGTTGCTTGTCATGGGAACGCTGTGGTTGCTCCCGGATGCGTTCACGTTCCTGTTCTGGGAGATGCGCGAGAACTGGCGACTGTATCGCGCGAACCGGCCTGATGTGCTCCTGCCCGTGGCAGTGGGCGACCACGGTGAACGCGTTCACGCACTGTTGCACTGGGGGTTCCACTCCGGGACGGTGCCGCGACTCTTCGCCCGGCTACGGGCAGCGGAACGTGAGGCGGCGCGGACCGACGTGTGGCGCGAGGCGCGCACGTACCGCGCTGCGCTCCGTGGTGTGGAAGAGGCTGTTCGTCGGTTCGTGACACGCGACTTCGTTGAAGTGCTGAACGACCCGGCGTCAGGATGGTCCGGGCCGAAGCCGCTTCACGCCGGGAAAGTGTTACTGGGCACGAATCGCATCCGACTTGAGCTACAGGCCGGAGACGCAACTCCGGCATGGCTGGAATGGGAGGATCGGTATGGCTGGCTCGTGGCAGGGTGGGCCGATGTCGGATTTTTGAAGGAACTCACGGCCGAGCAGTCGCGGATCTTCAACAATGCGTTGGCGTATCTGTACAAGCGTGCCGGCGTCGATCTGGTCGTGGAACAGGTCCGGGCCGCGCTGCCGCGTGAAGCTCGGCACTTTGATCTCTGCCCCGATGGGTTACTGGTGTGGTACGCGAGCCGCGATGCGGCCCCGCTTCTCTACGACATCGCCGATCCGGTATCTCAACTACGCCCGCGTGTCCCCGGTCAACGCCAACCGACAACCGGGCCGGCCCTCGACACGCTCCGGTTGCTCTTCAACCGACTTCAACTGACCTGGACGCAGTGGACGGAAGTGTGGCGCCCGCCGAGCGAGGGCGAGAAGCCGCGCCGACTGGGACCGCCAGGCGGCGAACTGACTCTACTCCCGGCGTCTACCGATGCGAAAAGCGTGTCGGCGTCCGCCTGGGGACGGGAAACACCGTCCTGACGGCGCACTCTTCGGCGATCACGCGTTCCCGAGTCGCTTCAGAGCGTCCTTCGCGTCCCAGAACCGCGGGTGTTCTTCAAACGCCGTTACGGCGTTGTAGAACTTCGCGGCGTTGGTCGGGTCGCCGAGTGCCTCGTAGCATCGCGCGATCTGGAAGAGTGTGTCGGCCCCACTCTTGTGGTAATTCTTGTAGTCCGAGTACGCTTTCAGCGCAAGCTCGGGTCGATTCAGTTCGTCGAGATACAACTGTCCGAGAATGCGGGTCGCGTTGTACCACGCTTCCTCCTCGTCGCCCGAACCTTTCTGATTCTCGCGAACATCTTCCAGAAGCGTAATGCCCGCGTCGCGTTCGCCACGGCGCAAGAGGCAGCGAGCCTCCACCAACCGCACGCGGTTGCTCGTTGGCTCCATGACCTTGGCGAGGCGTGTCAGGTGCGTGGCCCAGTCGAGCAGGTCGGCGTCGGCCTCTTTCGAGTTGAGTACCAGCATCGCCTTGCGGACACAGTAGCCGGTGTCGAACCACGAGCCGATATTATCGCGGGCCAGTTCCAGACGGTCGACTGGCACCGAGTAGTAGTAGCTATCGCGCATGCGCAGAAGCTCGTCGGTACTGTCGTACTGGATTGCGGCCGAGACATTGATCAGAGCATTGAGAGGGTCGCGCATCTTGGCATAGAGCTCAGAGACGCGTCGGTACATCTCGCGCATCTCGCCACCGCCGGCAGCGCGGTAGCGGTGCCAGTCTTCGATGGCAGCCTCGAAGTATGGTTTCGCCTCGGCGTCCTTGGCCGCGAGTACTGCTCCATCGCCGCGAGCGTCGGCCGCGTCGGCCTCGGCCTTGATCGCGTCACCTTCGCTTTCTGCGATGTTCGCCAGTCGGCGGACTGCGGCGATATAGATGTCGCGCTGATCCTTCGCGAGGTTGGCCTGGCCGAGATGTGTCCCTACGTCGCGAATTTTCTCCAGGTAGCCGCGCATTGAGTGGCGGTCGTCGAGTTTCTCGGCCACGTCCGCGAGTTTCCGAAAGATGCTCGGGCCACGTTCCGGTAGCCCGCGCCCGGCGATGCGAAGATACGCAAGACCGCGATCACGCCTGTCGGGGTCGTTATCGTCGGCGAGTTGGTAACCCAGTTGCTCGACGTACTCATAGTTGAACTCGACCGGCAACGCGACCGCCGCGGCAGCCACGAACTCACCCTCGGTGAGCTGGCTGTAGAGCATCGTTCGATACTCCTTCGCCTGCTCGTCCGTGGCGACCGCGATCAGTCGGCGTTCGACGGTCGCGATGGCTTCGATCCGCCGGCCGGGCTTGTTCGTCTCGTTCCAGCCGAGTCTCTCCGTGATCGACCTGGGGCCGTCGAGAGCCAGTGTCCAGGCGTCGAAGAGGACGTGCTTGCGAATGGAGGGATGGTAGCCGGGTGTTTCCGGATTCAAGAGTCGTGAGAGTGCCTCGGCGGCTGGTTCGTACGCCTTCGCATGGATCATCGAGACAACGCGGAGGTACTCGACACGCGCGGTATACGCCGGTTGCTTCTGCTCGACAAGCATGAGGAATTTCTCGGCCTCATCGCGTGCCGCAGGGGTAGGCGGGGTCATCAAGAGCGCGCTGGCACGATCGAGGCAGAGAGCGAAGTCGAGGTCATCAACAAGGTCCGGATCACGTTCAAGTTTTGTAAGCGTGAGGGTGTTGTGAAGCCGCAACATCCCTTCGCGAGCCAGTTCGCTGCTGGGGTTGAGTTCCAGCGCACGCCGGAAGAAGCGAATCGCCAGGGCCAGCTTGCCGAGGTTCATGTAGCTGTAGCCGCGCAGGATGTGCTTGAAGACCCGCAACCCAGGCAAGAATCGCGTGGCGTAGACAAAGTAGAGCGTGACCGGAATCAGGAACGGGGCGGCTCCACCCAGCCCTTGTGCGAAGTTCATCAGATGCAGTGCGATGCCGAGTGTCCCGCAGAGCGTCATGATCTCGACTTCCGACTCTTCCGCCTCGCCGCTGAACGTGAGGAGATAGAAGAACGGCAACCCAAGCATCAGATAGATGCCGAGATTGAATCGGGCGTTGTGGTCGGCAAAAAAGGGGATGGTCTTGCTCGGGTCCGCTGGGTCGGGCACCTCGATCTTCAGCACATATTCCGATGCGAGATACACCATCCCGGCGGCGACCCCTAGCCCTACGATGAGCCGATACCACGGGTCCTCCATCTGCCGCATGCGGTAGAGACCGAAGCCGAGTAGCGCACCGCCGATGGCGCAGTAGCCGAGCCAGTCTCCGACAGGCTTTTCGTGCTTCACCACGTTCCAGACGCGGCCGGGATCAGTGAACCAACCACCGACGGTCTTCACGAATGGCTCAGCCGGCGCATTCCCGGACAGGACGCCGCAGAAGAGGCCGAGCATGATGCCCACGTAAATGAACTGCGAACTCTCGAGCAGTACCAGCAGCGGGAAGGCTTTAGGGTTGTCCCAGGGGCGTACGCCGCGCGTCATTAGCCGGCTTGTGCCGAGGCAGAGGCCAACGAAGAGGCCGAGGCACGTCCAGCCGAGCACCCAGAGGATGTCGATCCAGGCGTCGGCCGAATTGGTAGGAACCTGCAGTGCGAAGAAGACCCAGAGGCCGAGGAAGAGGCCCTTGAGGATATACTCGTTGCGATGCCAGGCGGTCATGGCTGGGGGCACCCGGGATGGTGGTGGCTGAGGTCCCGCCGGGTCGCCGGAAGGTCGGCGCGGGACCGGAGACGTAATCCCCCTGTGTCCGCAGCCGGAAGGTCGGATGAGGAACGGGGCCGAATGAAGGCTCCACCTTACGATACGGCGCGTCGCGGTTCGCTGGTAGTGCTGCTTGACCCGCGCATTTTGCCCCCTTATCCTCTCCCTAACCGTGGGACTGACCGGGCGATCCTCACACCAACTTCTTGTGAATATCGTGCGCGCGGCATCCGTCTCAACGGCAGTGGGGCTTGGCGACTTCGGACACAGCGCCGGCGGTGAGTGCGACGGTCGCATCACCACTGGTGATGGGTTAATATCCTTCAGGAGTGTTTCATGCTGCGGAAGTTGACGAAGGTGACTCTGGCCGGGTTCCTCGGCCTGGCGGCTGTCGTGCTGGCCGCCGGCGCAGGCATTAGCGCGGATGACAAAGTGCCCTCGATCGAGGAGATCATGAAGAAGGGGCACGCGAAGACCAACGGCTATATCTCGAAGATTCGCGCGGACGCGAAGGCTGGCAAGTGGGACGAAGCGAAGAAGTATGCGACGACGCTGGCCTTCTTTGGTGAGTCTCTGGGCAAGAACAAGCCGGAGAAGGGGACTGCGGCATCGTGGAA
>CAYRDG010000029.1:48600-68722 GCA_964422915.1 uncultured Frigoriglobus sp.
CCAAGAAGTACGAGGCGAGCACGAAGGCGGCGCTGAAGGCCGTCGAAGCGAAGGATGCCGCAGCAGTCAACAAGGCGCTGGGCAGTATCAACTGCAAGGCGTGCCACTCGGCCCACAAGTAAGTGAATACTTCATCGCGTGAACGAGCCGCCTGGCATCGCCGGGCGGCTTTTTTGCGCACCCGACATTCCCTGAAGACAAGCGGATGTTACGCTAATTCGTGTGGAGAACGGGGTTCCGCTCACCCGGCGAAATCGCGTCAACCCGACTGTTGGCTTGGCGTATCATGGAGTAGCCTCCGCTGCCGCGGTGCGCCCGTCATTACGAACAGGAGGCCGAGCTGCCGATGTCTCAGGAGCAACCTACAGACGATCTCACGCCGCCCTCGCGAGGCAGGATCACGAAGCCACGCCGCACGCGCAAGCCCCGCGCGACCACCTGCGGTCTTCCCGACGACGGTTCCGCGCTCTTTCTGGGCTGGACTGGCACCGCACACCGCCCCATCCTCGGTTTCCGCCACCATACTTCAACGGAGATTCCGCGCGAACCGCTGACCTACGATGGTGACGGCCACCTGATGACTGTCGCCCCCACAGGCGCAGGCAAGGGCGTGGGCGCGATCATCCCGGCTCTGTTGACGTATCCTGGCTCGATTATCATCACGGACATCAAGGGAGAGAACTTTCAGGTCACGGCCCGGTATCGTCGCGAACTCGGACAGCAGGTCGTTGTTCTTGATCCGTTCGGGCTTGTCACGCAGAAAGACAGGAGCGACCGGCTCAACCCATTCGATCTCTTCAGCGTGGCTGGCTCCGATCTGGAATCCGACGCGGAGATGCTGGCGGCTCAACTGGCGGTCGGTCATGAATTCAGCACCGACCGCTACTGGGAAGACACAGGCCGCGGCCTCGTGTCGGGCCTCATCGCGGATGTGGCAACGAGTTCACCACTGCCCCGGCGGAATCTCTGCACCCTGCGCGAGATGCTCTACAACGACGACCTCGACTACACACTTGCGGTAGCACTCGATACGCGCAAGCAGAAGATGTCGTCTCTGGCACGCGATGAGTTCATCGCGTACCTCGCCGCACCATCCGACAAGACACGCCCTTGCATCCGTACCACTGCGACCACGTTCGTGAAGTGCCTTGGCAGTAGCTCCGTGGCGCGGACACTCGAGAACAGCACGTTCTCGCTCAATGATTTGCTGCACAACAAGCCGATGACCATTTACCTGGTGCTGCCGCCAGAGAAGCTCCACAGCCACCGGTCGTTATTGCGGCTCTGGATCGTCACACTGATGACGGTGGTGATGCGCCGCACGCGATTGCCGAAGCAGCGCACACTCTTCCTGTTAGACGAAGCCGCGCAACTCGGTTCGCTCGACCTGTTACCCCAGGCCGTCAGCCTGCTTCGTGGCTACGGGATGCAACTCTGGACGTTCTGGCAGGACCTGAGCCAGATGATCAAGCTTTACCCGAATAACTGGGAATCGCTCGTGAACAACGCGGCAGTTCTTCAGGTGTTCGGCGTCCCTGGGCATGCGTCGCGCCATACTTGGCGTGCGATTCTCGGTGAACACGACGCACTGCTGGCGTCGGAACTTCACACCGAGGAAATGCTCGTTGCCGTGACTGGCAAGGGGACCGTGCGTCACACTCGCGCGAACTACCTCACGGACAGGGCGTTCGCCTCGCGATTCGATTCCAACCAGCGTTTCCTGGGGTTGGAGAAGTAGCGTGGCGATGCCGGATAGCGGGTTCGCAGGAACCCGATCTCGGTCGTGACTCACAGCGAGGTGACCCTTCCTGTGAATCGCTCACATTTCTGGCCGCGCTTCGCGTGTGGCTCTTTCTGGTCGTCTCCTATAATCAAGCAGCGTGAAGCACATGTTTGGAGCCTGACCATGCCGGAGCAGCCGCGACCTGTTTCGCTCAAGCGCGAAGGCGACGGCCTGAAGATCGAGTGGAACGATGGCACGGCCACCATAGCGAGTTGGCGGGTGTTGCGACTCAACTGCCCGTGCGCGACATGCCTGGAAGAACGAGCAAGGCCGCCCGATCCGTTTCGCGTACTGACTCCGCAGGAGGTCGCCGCGGGCGCGCCGGCACCAGTCGCCATGACCCCCGTGGGACATTACGCCTACCAGATCACATGGAATGACGGTCACGATACTGGTATCTACCCGCTCGAACTGCTTCGCGAGCTAGGCGAACGACCAGCGTAAGTTGGCTCGCCAGATTCTCGAACTCGATCAATTATCAGGCCAAGTAAACCGTTCGGCAGGAGACACCATGAATCCGCAGATGCCGCCGAAACTCTCGTTGCCCGGCGTGAAGCAAGTGATCGCAGTCGCCAGTGGTAAGGGTGGCGTGGGGAAGTCCACTGTCGCGGCGAACCTCGCAATGTCGCTCCACATGCAGGGTCGCGCCGTCGGCCTCATGGACGCGGACATCTATGGACCCTCGGTGCCGATCATGTTCGGGCTGGGGACTGTCGATTCGCAGACAACCCCGTTCCCGATCGAGAAGTACGGCATCCGACTGATGAGTATGGGCTTCCTCGTTAGTCCGGAACAGGCCGTGATCTGGCGCGGTCCGAAGGTGGCACAGGCCGTGCAATCGTTTCTCGCGCAGATTGACTGGGGCCAGCTCGATTACCTCATCATTGATCTGCCGCCAGGCACCGGGGATGCGCAACTCACGCTCAGTCAGAGTGCCCCGCTGACGGGTGCCGTGATCGTGACCACGCCTGGCGAAGTGAGCCTGATCGATGCACGCAAGGGCGTGAAGATGTTCCGTGATGTGCGCGTGCCGATTCTCGGCATCGTCGAGAATATGAGTTACTTCGCGGACAGCGTCGGGAACAAGACGCCGATCTTCGGCGTTGGTGGTGGGCAGAAACTCGCGACCGAGAGCGGTGTGCCGTTTCTTGGTGAACTTCCCATCGACCCGCGCGTCGCGCAGTGCGGCGACAACGGCGAGCCGATCGTGCGGAAGTACCCGGACTCGCCAGTGTCGAAATCGTATCTGTCGCTGGCGAAGGCAGTCGCCGACGCCGCGAACAAACCCGGCTCCAATCCATTGCCGCAGGTGCAACTCTAGGCGAATGGCAGACGGGTACGCACTCGAGGTGGCCAACACCGCCGAGTGCGCACCGGTCCACGGATACCGTCCATCCACCTCGCATCCCATGCAGCGAGGTTGGTGATGAAGACCCACCACACAGTGGTCAGTTCCCCCTCTCGGGCTTCGCAATCACTCAGGGATCGCGACCCACTTCCTCAGTCGTCACTTCTTCTCGATGCAATACAGATACCTGTTGCCGCGTAGGAAGAGCTGTTTCCCAACGGCCACGGGCGAGGCATCGATGGTGTCGTCGAGTTTGTTGATCGCCAGGACATCCACGCTTTCGCCTGCCTTGAGGACTGCCGTTGTCCCGCTACGATCCACAAAGTAAACGCGACCCGCGGCGCTGATCGGCGAGGCATAGAAGCTCTGCACCTGTGGCAGGCGTTCCTTGTTAATGATGACCTGTCCGGTCTTCGCGTTGAGGATCGTCAGGATGGGTTCGTTCCGTTGCGTGAACCAGATAGTTTCGCCAACGACGACCGGGGAAGGGACGTACGGCGTTCCGGAGACGTAACGCCAATTGACCTTTCCCTTCTCGCCGAGATCGCCCTTCGACGAGAGTGGGATGGAAACGGCGGCGGCGCCGCGATAACCGCTGACACAGATCACCGAATGGCCGAACGGAACTGGTGAAGGGATTGGGTTCACAGTCATCCCAGCGCATTCCCAGAGCACCCCCCCCGTGGCGAGATCGTAACTGCGTATGCGTGTTGTGCCGTTGGTGATAATCTGCGTTTTGCCGTCGAAATCGATGGCCAGCGGTGTGGACCAGGTGGTTTTCTCGTCACGCCGGGCCTCCCAGCGTGTCTTGCCGTTGGAAGCGTCCAGGCAGATCAGGCGGGACTTGGCCTCCTGGTCGTGGTTCAGGAGTAGCGAACCGCCAGACACAACCGGTGTGACAGCCTCGCCCCAGCCGAGCCGAGTGTGGAGTCGTCCCAGATCGGTCCGGCTCCACTTCTGGTTGCCTTCGAAGTCGTAACAAAACGTCCCGAACGAACCGAAGGAGGCATAGAGGAGCCTTCCATCGGTGGTCGGCGAACCCGCGGCGTAGGAGTGGGTCGCGTGCGTTCCCTCGTGCGGTACGCCTTCGGTCGCGACCTTCTCCCAGAGTTTCTTTCCGTTCCGGCGGTCGAAACAGAGCACGACAAACTTGTAGAAGTTCTGTGGCGGCCGGGTGTTCACCTTGAACACCGGGTCGGCCACTGGCAGTTCACCAGCCCTGGCGATGCGGTCCGTCTTTACGGCTGTCAGTACGAAGATGCGATTGCCCCACACAGCGGGCGTCGCACTTCCCTTACCAGGCAGTTCGACCTTCCAGGCAATGTTGGACTTCTCGTCCCACTTTGTGGGGGGGTCGGCCTTTGGCGCGCTGCCGCTGGCGTTTGGCCCACGCCACTGGTGCCAGTTGCTCGTGGCCTCTTTGGGGAACTCGGCCGCGCTGAGGGCGACCGCGAATGAAAGAAGGCTCGCAGCAACGATGGAGTGACGCACAGGGGGCTCCAGATGAAGGTCGGGCGGTGTCGCGAGCCGAGTGGAACCGAGGCCCGCCGTCTCAGCGCGACAGAGCTATCCAGAAATGTACGCCTTCGCCCACGTCACGCACTCCTCCAGTGATCTCACGCCCGTGTCGAGCGTGAGGCGTGGCATCGTGAGTGGCGTTGCAGTTTTCCGGGTGTGGTCGTACAGCTCCGGAGTTCGATTGCCGGCAAGGTGCGCACTGGTGGCGAGATCCGATGCGATTCGGGCGTGGCCGATCTCATCAGAACAGACGCATTCAATCACACGGAGCTCGGTATCCTGCGCGGCGGCCAGTTCCCGTACCGCGTCGAGTTGCCCGGACTTGCTGAAGGTGCGCCCGTCGATGAATACCGGCCGCGCGGTTCGTGTCAGGATGTAGGCCGCAGCCGAGTAGACGGCCGTGATGGCAATGTGATCCTGCTCGGCGGAGTAGTCGACTGCTTCACCTGGAAACAGTGCAGCACGCACCACATCCTTCGAGAGCACAACGCCACCGAGTTCTGCCGCAAGTCGCGCGGCGAGTGTGCTCTTGCCTGTTCCCGGTAGCCCGGCCATCACAATGAGCACGCTCACCCCCGTGGACTGGAACTGGGCATTCCTATCCATTCCCGAACCAGGATTGGTATGCACAGTGCCCGGTGCAGCCCTTCGCAGTTACTTCACCATTACCACGGCAGGCGTCTTCTCGATGTTGCCTGCCGCATCCTCGGCCACCGCCTTCACCTCGGCCACGGCGTCGAGCGTTACTTCCCACTCGCTGAAGTTCGCGGCGAGTGATTTCGCCGCGCGACCATTGACGGTCACGCGCTTCACAGTACCGTTGTCGGCCGTACTCCCGCGAACGTCGAGCTTGCCGTTCCTCTTCGTCACGCGTGTGATGACCGAGGACGGCGGCAGATCGTCACTCAGTTCGGGCATCGCCGGGAAGCTCACATCCTTGACTTCCGCCGCACGCGACTGATCGCCGGTCAACGGTTTTTCTTCGTGGAAGCCTGAGGGATTCGCCTTGAACTCACCCGACTTCACGCTGACGACCATCGCATGCCGACCCGCACCGAACCAGTCGTGGAAGTAGATCGGCACACCCTTTTCGGTTTTGGGTGTGGGGCGTGGACCGCCACCGAGATTCGCGACCGCCCTCTGCCGGCTGTTGCCTGTCCAGTTCACGGTCTTCACGTTCCGCATGTGCGTGACAGCACGACCGGTCGGGTTGTTGTCCGAAATCTGGATCAGCGGCATTCCGCCTGAGCGAACGCCATCGAAGGTGAGACCATCGACGACAAGCTGCCCGTATTGCACGCTCAGGTCGTCGTGCCCACGATTGAACGGTTCGGTGTTCGTGTGGCCGATATAGACGTTTTTGTAATAGTGGCCGTCGTAGTTGGGGTGATAGACGCCGTAGGCGGCCTTCTCGATGGTGAGGTTCTCGACGACGAGGTTCGGCACCTGTGGTCGGAAACCGTAGTGAACGTCCCAGATGGTAAGATTCTTCACAACGAAGGGGTGCTTTGCGTCTGGCCCGACGCGATTGACACCCTCACCGAGGTTCACACCGTACAGCCCGTGGCTGCCGTGGACTTCGTTGCCCTCGAATCGTACGAACGGCAGCGTCCGTGGGTCCGTCATGGTGTAGCGGCCGTCCGGCTGACGGATTGCGAACCTGAGTTTGAGCGAACTCGAAGGTGTCGCCTCGTAGCGGAAGCCGTAGTTGCCGCATTCGGCCGCGACATTCCGCGTGAAGCTGTTGAGGCTGCATGTCCACCAGAAACCCGCGCCTTCGTTGGCGTCGAACGGCAGAACCTGCTTGGGGAGCCGCTTGCCGCGCTTCGCACCCACTGCGAGGTTGCGGTCGAGCATGTTGTACGTCTCGGTTCCGTCTTCGAGGAAGAAACCGTGCCCGATACTGCGGTAGCCAACATTGTCGCGCACTACGAGGTAATCGGTGCCGTGGATCGTGAGCCAGCGGTTCGCGCTGTCCCAGATCGAGCAGCCAACAACGGAGCTACCGCGCATCGTGTCGCGGCAGAGGTGGAAGTGTAGCGCGTACTTGCCGAGGATATTCTTCTTGCCCAGGTGCCGGAACTCTGCATACGAGAGCGAACCGGCCGAGTGCTTGTGGTACATCGTGTGCCCGCGAACACCCTCCGGCTCGGCACTCTCGACAACCACGCTGCGACTGAGGTTCGCGACTTCCGCGCGATACGCGCCATCGCCCCGGTGTGGCATCGTCAGGGGCTTGTCAAGCGAGAGTTTCGCACCGTCAACTGCAGTGACGATGCGTTCTTCCGTCAGAGACTCGGTCCTTGGGCTGTCGTGAACCTCCGTGCCGGTCACGATGATGTGGTCGCCGGTCTTCCATCCCTTCACCTCTTCTGACAACGCGAGCGTTTGCACGCCGACCTTTGCGCTGGCGCTGAGTTTCACCCACGCGCGGGAAAGCGGTTGCCCGTGGAAATCCATCCGCCCGCCGCAACACACAATGGCCGGGCAAGTTTCCTTGTCCATTCCTGTAACGAAGTGAAGCCGGATCGTGGCATGTTTCGTGACCGGAGTGTCGGGCGAACCGACGATGAGCGACGGCTTCGGGCCGTGGATCGATTCCATCGCGTGATCGCAGTTGAAACCGTCCTCGCTGTACAAATTTCCCGGCTGAATCTTGATGAGACCGACGTTGAGGAGCGTCTCCTTGTCGGTGGCGAATGTGAGTGAGCCGCT
The DNA here is from genome assembly GCA_964422915.1 of uncultured Frigoriglobus sp. Classification (GTDB taxonomy): domain Bacteria; phylum Planctomycetota; class Planctomycetia; order Gemmatales; family Gemmataceae; genus Gemmata. The sequence continues at coordinate 55,965 of CAYRDG010000029.1, forward strand.
GATGGTGATGCCGCGAATCACTGCGTCAGATTTCACGTCGTACGTGACTGTGTGACCATCGCGAATGAGAACGCGGGTACCTGCGCCTGGCACTGCGCCGCCCACCCAGGTGGCTGCTGCGGACCACGGGCCGCTTTTGGCGGACGTGATGATTGGTGGCTCGGCCGCGAACGCGCTGGAAGCGCAGAGGGCCAGGATGAGGGAAGCGAGAACTCGCACGGCAAGCTCCGGGTGAGGGAGAGATGCCGCGAGAAAGAATCGCGCGGCAGGTGGGATAACGGAGAGTCTAGCCGAGCTGCGCGCGACGCTCAACAGCCAATCCCGTGAGAGAAACAACGGGCGGCTGCTAGCCGGACACCACCGTCCCGGCCTCGCGACAGAGTTCGTCGGCGCGCTCCACGGTGGGAGCCTCGGCGATGACGCGAACGACTGGTTCGGTGTTGCTGCCACGGACGTGCAACCACCAGTCCGGCCCGTCGAGTCGCAGGCCGTCGTCGCGATTGACACGGGCGTCCGGCCACCGTGATTCCAGCGACTGGAACACCGCCGCGAGCCGCTCGCGGGGCACTTCAAACTTCGTCTTGAGCATCGCGTAGCGTGGTAACTCCGCGACCAACTGGGAGAAGGGTATTCCTTCCTCCGCCATGAGGCTGAGGATGAACGCCATTCCAACAAACGGGTCACGCACCCAGCCAATGCGGGGATCGATCACGCCGCCGTTTCCCTCGCCGCCAATCACAGCGCGGGTGCTGCGCATGAGGCTGACCACGTTCGCTTCGCCCACCGCCGAACGGAAACAATCGCACCCGGCCGCGCGTGCGATATCGTCGCTCATGCGTGAGGTGGACATGTTGATGGTCACTGCTCCGGGTTGCTGCTGGAGTCGGTACTTCACCGCCAGTGCCAGTGTGCATTCCTCGCTCACACAGTCACCGTTCTCGTCGATGAGTGCGAGCCGGTCGGAATCCGGATCGAGTACGAAGCCGACGGCGCACCCGTGCTTCTTCACCCACGGGGCAACCTCGGTGAGGTGCGCCGGGATCGGTTCTGGCTCGTGCGCGAACAGACCAGTCGGTTCGCAGTGGTGCTGGATCACATCGCAACCCAGTGCATAAAGTAGTTCCGACCCGAGCGGGCCACCGGCACCTGCATTGGCATCGAGGAACACACGAAAGCGGTTCGCTGCCACCGCCGCGACACTGATGGTGTCGAGTACTGCGTTCGCGTGATCCGCGGCCACATCCGGCGGGACACTCACGGTGCCCGTGCCATCCCAGCCGGAACGAGCGAAGGTGCCAGACTCGTACAGGTCGCGGATGGCATGCCCACGATCGGCCGGGAGAACCGCGCCATCGGCCCCGAACATCTTCAGCCCATTCCACGGTGCCGGATTGTGACTGGCGGTGATCTGAATGCCGCCCGCGGTACCGAGATGCCGGACTGCGAATCCGCATGTTGGCGTCGGAGCGATGCCGATGTCCTCGACGGTGCAACCCGCGCCGAGCAAGCCGGCCATGACTGCGTGACGGAGCATTTCGCCGCTGGGTCGGCCGTCGCGCGACAGGATGACGCGCCGGCCGGCCACGGTGGAACCGAACGCGGCGGCGAAGCGGGCCGCGGCCTCAGGCGTTAGCCCAGCGCCCACGATTCCGCGAATCCCGGAAACGGAAACGATCAGGTCGGAAGGAACCGACATGGTTAGACCCTGCGCGAAGGAACGGGAGCTAACGTTGTAGCAACGTGGCCAGTTACTGGAAATTCACGACGTTCTCACCGAAGCGGTTGAGGAGGGCTATCTTCCCCTGTTTGCTGATAGACGGTTCATCCACGTTGAGCGATGGGAGTTCCTTCAGGCACTTCGATTTGGTGGTGGGAATCGTGAACTCAGTGCCATCCGATCTCCATCAATCAGCGCACGCTGATGCTGATCACCGTTTATTCATTCCAGTGCGCGGATGTGCGAGATGCTTTCCGGCATCACGATCCGAACGAATCCGTCGGGCGTTTCGACTTCAACACCCTCGAAGGCCATGTCGCGGAGGCGGCCAGTGGTCACCTCGCCGCCCAGGTGTTCGATGACGACTGGCCGACCGAGTAACCCGATGCGCCACTTCCATTCCGCCTCCACGGCCGTTCGCTCGCCTGCCAGCAGTCGTGAATACTCCTGATCGAGCTTGTGAATCACCACACCTGCGGCGGCGTGTGTCTCGAACAAGTGCCCAGAGGCAATCCCAAGCGAGGTCGCGTCTGGCAGTTCGGCGCCTGCGAAATCTTCTGCCGTCTGATTGAGATTTAATCCGATACCAAGTACCGCGGTTGTCCCGCTTTGTGTGCTGGTTTGCTCGATGAGGATACCGCAGCACTTCTTGCCGCGCAGCAGTAAGTCGTTGGGCCACTTGAGCCGAACTTGCAAGTTAGTGAGTGCGAGGATCGCCTCCGCGACCGAAACCGCGGCCCATGCGGTTAGCACGACAGGGCGGCGCAACTCCGGCGGTGGCCGCAACACCACGGACATCAGCAGCGAAGTACCTGGCCGACTCTGCCAGACTCGCCCGTATTGCCCGCGACCGGCGCTTTGCTCGTCGGCGATCAGCACAAGCCCGTCGGCGTCCTCACTCGTGGCGATGCTCGCACCGAGTGAGTTCGTGCTTGCAACGCGATCGTAGACCCGGACACAACGGCCGATCCGTTCGGTATTGAACTGCCAGGTCTCGCGCGGGGTCAGCATTTCAACTCTTCAAAGTGGTTCGCGCGTTCCGCGAGCGAGTGTGAGTGGAGTGAATCACGACGATTGCGGGAGCAAACCCCGCCGACTTTTCGCTCGTTCCAGGGGCGCGCGTGCCGCATCAGGGAAGGTAATCTAGCCCGATATCCAGCGCCGGTGCGGAGTGCGTCAGCCCGCCGACGCTGATGCGGTCCACGCCCGTTGCGGCGATTTCGCGTACGGTAGTGAGGTTCACGCCGCCGGAGGCTTCGAGCAGGACACCAGGCGCGGTGGCGTCTCGCCGAGCCACGGCCGTACGAAGCTGATCAGGGGTCATGTTGTCAAGCAGCACGATGTCCGCCCGGACGGCCAGCGCCATGTCGAGTTGATCGAGCGTGTCGACTTCAACTTCAATCGGCAACCTTGCGTTGCCCGGAAAGTGTCTCGCGGCCTCCACCGCCTTGCGCACGTCACCGCCCAACCCCGCGAGGTGGTTATCCTTGATCAGAATGCCATCGAAGAGGCCGACGCGATGGTTCATCCCGCCACCGGCGCGCACCGCGTACTTCTCCAGCAGTCGCCAGCCTGGAGTTGTCTTTCGTGTGTCGAGAATCTTCGCGCGATAGTTTCCGCAGGCGTCCACGAACTGGCGTGTAAGGCTGGCAACGCCGCTGAGTCGTTGCAGAAAGTTCAGCGCGGTACGCTCGGCTACGAGGATCGCACGCAAAGGGCCAGTCACAGTTGCGAGTCGAGTACCGCGACCGATTAGGCTGCCGTCGCTCACGACTGGCGAGAAGTCGAGGCCGGCGTTGATTGCGTGGCAAACACGTTCGGCGACCGGCAAGCCCGCGGCGACGCCAGCGGCGCGCGCCACGAAGGCCGCGCGGGCGACCTCGGCTTCCGGGATCGTCGCGAGACTCGTGCGGTCGCCCGAGGTGCCCAGGTCTTCTGCGAGTGCCAGACGGATTAATGCGTCGGCCGCTTCGTTTTCGGCCGAGGTGAGAAGAGTAAGTGACATGCAGGTACGTTAATCTGTCGCGGAAGTTGTGGCGAGAGACTTCAGGACGAAAACCCAGACCGCTCGCGGCACGGATTCAATACTTCGGTGCGTGCCAGTCACGCCCGGCTTACGGGTTGTCTGGCAGCATGGGGCCCGAGATGGGCGGCATGGGCGGCATGGGCGGCATCGTTGGCGAGCCGATTCGCTCTTCCGCCTTCTCGATCGCCAGTTCCAGTTGACGGACAGTGTTGGCTTCCGGGAAGTGCGGCACGACTCCGACGCCGCTGATTGGGCCGCTGGTCGGCGCGATCAATCGTGCGATGGTGACACGGACAGTGCCGCTCTTGCCGATCCGCTTGCCGGTGGTCGGGTCGATGTCGTCGAGTGCCACCAGACGCAGCGGGTATTGGACGCTTCCCTTGCCAAAACTCGGCAGCCCGACGAGAGTGGCACGGCCGTTATCCTTCAGCGCGGCGGCGAGTACCTCTGCGGCCGAAGCCGTCTCGGCGTCGATCAGCAGCACCAGCGGGATATCGTGCGCGCCCATCCCACTGGATGACGAGAAGACCTGATTGGCAACTTCACTCACCTGCCCCTGGGTGGTGACAATTACACCAGCGGGAAGCAACCGTCGGGCTGTTTCAACCGCTGCGAGGAAGGAGCCGCCGTGGTTGCCGCGCAAGTCGAGGATCACAGCCTGTGCGTGAGCATCCTTGAGCATGGCGATGGCCGTATCGAGTTCGCGCGGTGTGGAGGGCTGGAAACCACCGATGCGAACGTAGCCCACGGGCTTGCCATACTCGACGATGCGAGTGCCGTAAACCGTGGGAATCACGACGGGGATTTCGATGGGGATTTCCGCCCCGTCGGTCTTGATCTGGTGGACACCCTTTGGTGGATTGCGGAGTGCCACGGCCGCGCCGGCCAGGGTTGTGTCGATCATCTCGCGGCCGTTGAGATTCGTGATGTGGTCGCCGCGTCGCAGCCGTGGGTAGTTGAGCGCGACCCACGAGTTCGGCACGATACCGTCGATGAATAGCTCGCCCTTCTCCACTCCGAGGTAAAGTCCAGCGGCGGTCAGGTCAGGGATCGTCGCGGTTTCCGCTGTCGCGCTCGGAGTGAGGAAAACCGTGTATTCATCCAGCCCACTGCATGCACCGCAGGCGCACTCAACGGCCAGCGCTGCGGGTATGTGAACCGGGAAAGCGTCCTGAGCCGCAGCGATCAACTGCCGCAGGGCGGTTCGGGCTTCCTTGGAATCCTTCACGGCGCGGCCGACCCACTCACGGCGGAGTGTATCGCGGAACTTCTCGATCCGGTCGGGCTTCGCGCCAGTGAGAAACATTCGGCGGAACGCTCTGTTGCCGAGCGCGCGGTCCAGTTCCTCAACACCGGCGCGCCACAACTTCTGTGGTGCAGCCTTTTCGCGCTCGGCATAGACCGCAGGCACCTTCTGAAGGACCTCTGCGAAGAGGTCGAGACTGCCTCCCAGCGGCATCCCCGTGGCGAACTGCTGGAAGGCCGGGTCGCGGTGGCGGCGGAGTTGCTGCACACGACGCAGCGCAACATTCAGCTTTTCACGGAGTTCGGGCGAGGAACGATCGGCAACGAAGAGGTGGCAATAGACGTTGAAGGCATCTTCCCAGTCGCCGGCGCGTTCGGCCTTGGCAGCCGCTTCGCGGAGCTGGGCAGCAGTGAGCTTCGCAGCGCGAGTCGACTTGTTTCGGGGCGGGTCTGCCGCGATGCCCGTCAGCGCGAACACGCCGACGAGTATGATTGCAGCACCATACCAACGGATTGCAGCCCCCACGCGCATTGTGGCGGTCTCCAGGACTGATCTCGGTGTGGCCACGACGCAGCCACTGCTGCGACCGATCGCCGGTCCAGCGACTTCGGCAAGAGGTTCTGTGCGTGCAGCGAACTTCTTGCTCTTCACCAAGATACTACCCGTTCCAGACGGTGTGCGTCAAAGAAAAGATTGCCAACACGTTACACGTCGTGACACGGGATCAGAATCGCGGCCCCAGGGCGTTTGCCAGCGACTTACCATTCCGCATTGCTCTCGGATGCCGGCGCGCGTACCACAATCCCAGAGATTGAACGTCGTTCGCGCCGCGAGGAGTCATGGTCGATCCAGTTCGCCGGGAGGTCGTCTCTCAGGCTCACACCGTCGTTATCAAGGTGGGGACCAATGTGCTGGCGGATGCCACCGGGCAACTCGACAGGCACCGCATCCAGTCGCTGGCCGATCAACTCCATCGTGCCCGGCAGCAGAATCGGAAAGTCGCCCTCGTCACGTCTGGCGCGATTGGTGCCGGCGTGGGAAAACTAGGCCTCGGCAGGCGTCCCACCGAACTGGCTCAGTTGCAGGCCTGCGCGGCGGTCGGGCAGGCAATGCTGATGCACTTTTATCAGGAAAGCTTGGCTCAGCATGGAGTCCACACCGCGCAGATCCTGCTCACGGCGAGCGACTTCGACAACCGCGCCCGCTATCTGAACGCTCGCAACACGATCCGCACTCTCTTCGAGTACGGGACATTGCCCATCATCAACGAGAATGACACGGTTTCAGTCGCGGAAATCAAGTTCGGCGACAACGACCACCTCGCGGCGATGGTGACGAATCTGCTCCGGGCGCCGCTCCTCGTTCTCCTGACGAACGTCGATGGGCTTTACTCGGACGACCCGCGAACCAATCCTGCGGCGGAGTTGCTCGCCACCGTGCCGCACATCGATCAGTCGGTGACTCGACTCGCGGCCGAGACGAAGAGTACGCTTGGGACAGGCGGAATGGAGAGCAAATTGAAGGCGGCCCGACTTGCGACTGCCGCTGGAGAAGCCGTGATCATGGCGAACGGGTCGCAGGATGGGATTCTGGATCGCGTACTGGCAGGAGAGCCAGTGGGGACGCTGTTTCTGCCACACGGTCAAGATGTGCCGTCGCGCAAGCGCTGGTTCGGCTTTACCGCACGGCCGAGTGGCGTTTTCCGACTCGATGCCGGTGCGCGCCAGGCTGTGCTTGATGGGAAAAGTCTACTGCCGGTTGGTGTTACGGCGGTGGAAGGGGAGTTCGGAAAGGGCGCAGTTGTCTCCCTCACTGAGGCGGATGGCGCCGAAATCGCCCGTGGGCTGAGCAACTATTCTTCCGCCGATGCGATCCGCATTCGCGGGCTTCAGACGGAACGAATCGCCGCGGTGCTGGGTAGCGTTCCTTACCCGGAACTGATCCACCGCGACAATCTGGTACGCACCAGTTAGGATGAGGGCGTGTGGTCGTCCTGTCTGTGACGACCGCTGAGTGATTTCCCGCGGTTGAACGAGCCGATGCCGAACGGCGACTCAAAGACTCCCGACCCGCGCGGCTCCGCCCGGCGGGCGGAGTTTGAGTTGCTGTATCAACAATACAGCCGCGAGGTCTGGGCGCTGGCCTATGGTCGATGGATGGATGCCGACCTTGCGATGGATGTGACGCAGGAGTCGTTCCTTCGGCTGTGGAAACAATGGGAAGCGGGTGAGGTGATTCAAGCCCCGCGAGCATGGCTCTTGCGTGTGGCGCGTAACCTCGCCGAAGATTACGCCAAGAGTGCGTTTCGGCGAAATGGGACGCAACCGCCTGAAATGCTCGGTGGTGTGCGGTCCGCGCAGCCGCTTCCTCTGGAACAACTGGAGCGGCAGGAGCAGTTTGCCCGTCTTCGGGCGGTCCTTGATGAACTCGCCCCGGCTGACCGCGAGATACTGACGCTCCGGTACGCTTTCGACTACGACGCGAACACGATTGCCGAACGACTGGGAGTCGCTGTTTCGGCAATACACATGCGGCTCAGCCGTGCTCGCCAACGGCTGGCGGACAAGCTCTCGATACACGGAGATTTCTCCCCATCACCCAATGGCGAGAAGAAACAGACATGAACACTCTTCCCACCAACCCCGAACAGCCTGACGAACTGGACCGGCTCCTCTCGGACTATTTCAAGGCCCAGCTTCGTTACCCATGGCCCAACGCGCCAGTCGCTCCGACTGCCGTGGCCACTGCCACAACCGAACCATCTGGCTTGGTGAATCGCTCGGGCGCCAGCGCGCGGCGTGATAGCACCTCCCGCGCCCGCTTCACACTGGCAGCGTCGGTGGCGCTGGCGTTGGGTGCGAGCTGGATGCTGGTCAGTGGCTTCGAGCCAGCCGCGTTCCCTGGCGGCATGCCGACTGCGCCGCGCGGCCCAGGGATGCTCCCAGGGAGCGGCGCCGACGGTACAGACCACCTTCCCTTGCAGAAGATGCAGGAGAACAACGCGAAACCGCCGAAGATTGACCTCGGCAATGGCGAGTGAGATGCACGTCTGGCAACGGGGGCATATGTCCCCCTTATTGTACTTCTGGGCGAGTATCGAGTTGGCTCCCGGTTCAAATGCTCCGTTCAGCTCGCGTAGACAATTTTGCTCTCTTCCGATTAGTCTGGGACGATAGAATACTGCTGACCGGCATCACACCAATGCCGCGAACAGTCGCATTCACGCACACTGATGGAGTCTGTGTTGACCCCCCCACCGAACGGGGACGACCGTACCGTTCCCGAAACTGAACTTACGCACGTCCCTCTCGAACAGCCGAATGAAGAATCGGTTGACGACCTGCCACCCGTAATTGACGAAACCAACGAATTCGATCCCGAGCTGGATGCGGATACCATCGGGGCCAACGACCCCGACCACGAGTCACTCCCGCCGCCAGAGACCGACCCGGCGATGACCTTCACCGAGATGAAGCTCATCCGTCCGTTGCTCGACGCTCTCGACCATGCCGGATACACGCACCCAACGCCAATCCAGGAGGCGGTCATCCCGCCAGGGCTGCGCGGACGCGACGTGATCGGTCAGGCGCAGACGGGCACCGGCAAGACGGCTGCGTTCCTCATCCCCTTCCTCAACCGCTGGCGCCCGCACACACTTCAGGGGCCAATCGGCCTGGTGATGACACCGACACGCGAACTCGCCCTCCAGATTGCCACGGAGGCAGAACGGCTTGCGCCAAGCCGTAAGGTGCGGTGCGTGCCGGTCTATGGCGGCACCGGCATGCAACGCCAACTCGACGGACTGCGGCGCGGCTGCGACCTTGTCGTCGGCACACCTGGTCGTGTTCTGGATCACATTCAGCGCGGCTCCCTCTCGCTCTCGCAGGTGCGCTATGCGGTTCTCGATGAGGCCGACCGGATGCTCGACATCGGCTTCCGCGACGACATCGAACGCATTCTCCGCAAATGCCCCACGGAACGCCAGACGCTGCTCATGTCCGCCACTGTACCTGACTCGATCAAGCGCCTGGTGAATCGTTACATGAAGGACCCGGTTCACTTGCACATGACGCCTGAGCAGCCGACGGTGGACAAGATTCGCCAGAGCTACTTCAGCGTGGACCCCGAACGCAAGTTCGAGCTACTCAAGCGGGTCATCGAGCGCGAGAAGCCACGGCAGTGCCTGATATTCGTGGAACGAAAACGCTGGGCCGACAACCTCTATCGCGATCTGAAGCGCGCGGTGGCGAAAGCCGCCGTGATCCACGGCGACCTGCCGCAGTCGCAGCGTGAGAAGATCATGGCCGCCTTCCGCACGGGCGACATCAAGTATCTCATCGCCACCGACGTGATGAGCCGTGGCATCGACGTGAACGACCTCTCGCACGTCGTGAACTACGACCTGCCGATGGACATCGAGAACTACGTTCACCGCATCGGCCGCACGGGACGCATCGGCAAGGACGGTATCGCTGTCTCGTTCGTTACGCCCGAGCAAGGGCCGCTCCTGACCGATATCGAGATGATGATTAACCGGCTGATCGAACCTGACCGGATCGAAGGTTTTGAAGCCGTCTCACAGAAAGAACGCAAGCCGCCCGCGGAAGTGAAAGTCCTCTTCACCGGACCGGAGTCACTGCCGAAGGTCAAGCAGACCGAGCCGACCGGCGATGAGGGCTGGTGGGCGGATGATGAACCAACTCCGCCATCCACAGCCAGTGACACCGATGCCGAGGGCGCGTCAGCGGAGAAGAAGCCCGTTTTCGGTCGCCGCACGAAGCGTTACAGTCAGCGACTCTGAGTGAATCGAAGCATGACACGCGCCCGCGATCTCTGCCCGCGCTCGCGGGATAGGGCTCGCGGCACGGTCTGTATCACCCGAGCACAGGTGCAGAAGCCCGGCGGTTTCATTCTTCAACCACCTTTTACACCTTTCGCCCCTTCAGCAGTGGGCGACCCAGTACCGCGTCGCGTTCCGTGAACGGCCCCTCTGCGGTATCGCGCATCAGGCAGCGTGTGTACATCTCCATCTTCGCGTCGAGGTCGTCGGCGTGGTGCAGGATCAGCACTTCCGGGATCAGCGGCAGGCGCGGTGAACCCCACTCTGGCAGCCGCAAGTAGGTGATGACACTGTGTAGAAGCAAATCTAACAGTTCCGGATCGAGATCCGGTACACCAGTCGCTCCGGCGCGAATCATATCGTAGGCGAGGAAGAGGTGTCCGAAGAGTTCGCCAGGCACATTGACACGCGCCGGCTGGCCCGGCGGCATCTCCACGCCGCGCACGCGGCCGATGTCGTGCAGCACGGCAGCCGCAATGATTACCCCGCGGTTGAGCGGCGGGTTTAGCTCCGGATACATCGCAGCGTAACGGTCGCTCAGCCAGGCGCACGACCGCGCAACCGAGAGCGTGTGTTCCAGCCAGCCGCCAGCGAACGGGTAGTAGTGCCGGGTCGAAGCGGGAATCACCTTCAGCGCCGCGGCGTCCGCGGTGAGTAGATTCAGCACCAGTGTGCGGAGCGGCCCATCGACGATCTCACCATTCACAAGTGCTTCCAGTTCCGCGAACATCGCCTCCGGGTCATGACGCGAACGCCGGGTGAAGTCGAGTTCGCTGAAGCCCTCGGCGCGGTCACGTTCTTGCACCTCGCGAATCTGTTCGATGTCGAGTTGCGGACCGTACCGCTCGTGTTCGGTGTAGGTCGTTCTCACCTTGAAGAAGTGACCCACCTGCCATTGCTGGGCTTCCTCGAACAGCGACGAATCCTCCCAGATAGGTACGGAACCGACAGTGCGGCACGCGTCGCGAAACTTGCAGGTGAAGAACGGCTTGCCGTCTCGCGTGGTGCCGCGACTCTTGGCGGCGAGTTGCACGAAGGTGTCGGCGTAGTCGCCGGGGCGCAACTCGGACAACTTCACGAGTACGGGCTTCCTGGCTTTCGACATGGCAGCGTTCTCTTCGAGTGAGAATGCATCGTACCGGAGTGAGAACAGAATTACGATGTGCAAGCGACTTCTCACGAGGCGAACGGTGAGGCTCTCGCTGACTTGGTCTGCATCGGCAAACACCCCAGAGGTGCCCTTGTGACAGTTGGTCTTGCGTTGTGAAGCGCTGCGCGGAGATACTGCCGTCCATTCGCCCACGTTAACTGTAGGACGCAACAATGAGTAAACGGTTCGCAACAGTCCTGGCGACGACACTGACGTTCGTTGGGGCGGCAGTCCTGGCCATCACGCAGCCCAACCTGACGGTTCTCGATGTGTTCCAACCGCCGACCGTGGCCGCGCAACCTCAAGCACAGGCTGATCCCGAATCACTCGATGGCACCTGGGAGCTTGTTTCGGTAATCGAAGACGGCAAGGTAGTTCCCCTCGACATCATCAAGCAAACGATGATCAAGGATGCTCGTGTCATCATCAAGGGTGCGGTTGTGGCAGTCACTCGGCCCAACGACAGAGTGCAGACGTTGGCCTTTGTGACCAACTCGAAGGGCAACCCAAAGACAATCGACATCGCAGGCGCGCACAGCATCGGCAGCAGGGGGATTTACATGCGCGACGGCGACACGCTCATGATCTGCACGCGCGGCTCGGAAGGCGAGTCACGCCCCGCGATGATGGCTTCGTTGCCCAACAGCGATACCTTCCTGATGACGTTCCGTCGTGTGGAAGGTCCACCGGCGGCGGAACTTCCTCCGCCCCCGCCCCCGCCGGCGCGTCCGACTAACGAGAACAACATCCAGAAGATGCTGATCGGAACCTGGGGGCACCAGACTGACGAGGAAATCGTCAAGGTCACACTCAACGCCGATGGTACCTTCAGTATTTCCACGACCTACAAGAAGGGTATCAAGAAGGTCTTCACTCGCGACGACCGCGCAAGCGGGAAGTGGCGGCTCAACAACGGTACGGTGACGATGACCCAATCCGCTTCAACGCAGCGCGGGAAGGTGGGTCAGGTGTATTCCTACCGTATCACCTCGATTTCCGATTCCGAAATCTTGTACGTCGATAACGTGACTGGTCAGCGTCGCATCGTGTGGAAGCTACGCTGAGTGTGTTCTCGCGTTTCGCGAAGCGATATCGCTTCGCGAATGTACTGATGTCGTCAATCACTTCCTCCCGCACATCACGACGATCGCCTCGGAACGCCCCGCCTGACGAGTTCTGCCGCTCGTCGCGTTTCGGATGATCCAGTCGGACGACAAGCTTCCCCAGCGCAACTTCCAGTTGGCGTTAACCGTGGGAACTTTACGACGCAATCGCTGACACTACGACCCCTTTGTACGGTTCGGTGGATAAGAATTCGCAGTGGGCCCAATGTTCGATCGGTGAGAAGCAGATTATTATGGTTTGAAACACGCTTGCCGACCATCACGAAGGCGGAATCGACCGTGTTGGTGTTGGTTCATTACGGCAAGGAACGCACCGTGCTGCAGATCCCGTTCGCATCGAGCATCCGAATGACGGTAAGTGATGCCGCAGTCGGCGTGCCAGTCGACCGCTTACCCAGACTCCATCCCCTCTCCATCAAGGAGTAGTTGAAGTGTTTTCCCGCGCTCGACTGACCCCTCTGGTACTGCTCGCCGCAGGCGGGCTGTCTGGATGGGCAGTCGCATCTGGTCGGCTCGACTTTGCCCAGACCGTAGCGGCGTCTGCCGAGTCGCAATCGCCGATGGGGGTGCAACTCCCCGTGTGCAAATCGTGCTACGAGCCAGGGTAAGCGTTCACAGGTCGGGGTAGCGTAGCGGGGCGAGTTTGGCTACGGTT
>CAYRDG010000030.1:0-64116 GCA_964422915.1 uncultured Frigoriglobus sp.
CGCCCGCTGCCTCGCGATGAACCACAACCCACGCACTCCTGCTGCTAAAGTGTCTGCAAAAGAGCGGAGATTCCGTTTGTTCATGCCACTCACGGCGGCCGCAGCGAGATACGCATCGGAGGCACTGTTTTCGATCAGCGTGCCAAGCGCCTGGCCGAGAGCGGGTTCCAATCCGTCGCCGAGAGTGAGCGCCGTTTGAAGCCGGAGTCGTGGGTCGGTGGCGCGAAGCAATGGAGCCACACCATTGAGTAGCTTTCGTTCGCGTGATTGCGCGAGGAACGGGCCGAGCAGACGAATGGCATGCTCCCGCACCACCGGGGAATCGGACTTCAGTGCGTCGATGAGGACGCTCTCTTCGGCAGCACCCATCGCGCCGAGCGTGCAGAGCGCCTGCATTCGCGTCAGGTCAGTCTTTGATTCGCGAACGAGCTTCTCCAGCGATCCCTTCGCCGCCGGATCGTTCTTCCACACGAGCATCATCATAGCCATGTCACGCTGCCAGCCGTTGGGGCTGTCCAGCGCCGCGATCAGTCCCTTTGTGTCGAGTGTGTCGAGGTTCACCCACGCGCGCAGTGGCTGGTCCGTGGGGCGAACACGATAGATGCGGCCCAAGCCGGCACCGGCGCGAACGTCGACCTGCGCGAGAGAAGCCGGCGGTATCCAGCGCGGATGCTCAATCAAGTAGCGGTACATGTCCGCGACCCACAACCCGCCGTCTGGGCCAGTGAGGACGTGGACCGGCCGGAACCAGTTGTCCTCGGACGCAAGGAACTCGCTGTTCACCTCGTCGTCCGCGCGGATGCCCTCGAACGTCGAGCCTTTTGGCTTCAGGATTCGCCGTGTGACGAGCAGGTTCACAGGTTCGCAGGTGAAGGCGTTGCCGTGGAATTCCTTGTCAAGCAACACGTCGCGGTAGATACCGATGCCGCAGGCTGCGGTCACGGTGTTCGGCGGCCCGGAGAGGGCGAATCGCTGCGCGTTGGCCTTCCGCGAAAACAACTGACGCGACGGCGCGACGTTCGTCGTTGCCGCAGGGTAAGCGACGTAGGGATTGCGGCGCAGGTAGTGATCCGGAAGGACGTGGTGCCAGATGATATTGCTGTTATCGCAGCCGAACCAGTTGCCGCGGTCGTCGCGGACACGCCCCTGCTGTGTGCGACCGGTGGCAGGTTCGAGTTCGCCTGTGTCCGGCTTGATGCGGAAATCGCGGTCGCCCAGTACCACAGTCCTGCCGGTCTTGTGGCAGCGGATGTTTCCCCCGAAGAGGCCGCATGAGCCGTACACCCAGCCGTCGAGACCGTACTGGAGACTGTTCACGCGAGCCTGATAGTTCTCCGTGCCGAAGCCGCTATAGAGCTTCTGGATCTTGTCGGCCTTGCCATCGCCGTTGGTGTCCTCGGCATAGAGGATGTCCGGTGCGGCGCAGATCAACACACCCTTGCGCCAGGGCAGTACACCAGTGGGGAACGGGAGATCAGCGAGGAAGAGGGCCGATGTGTCGAACAGGCCGTCGCCGTTAGTGTCTGTGAGGAAGACAACACGGCCGCCTGGCTCCAGCTTTCCGTTCTTGCCACTGGGGTAGTCGGCCATCTCCGCGACCCACAACTTCCGATCGGGGCCAAAGGCGAGCGCGACTGGGTCGGCCACGATGGGTTCTGCGGCCACGAGATCGACCGTTAGTCCTGGCTTCGACTTGATGAGCGATTGCGATTGCTGCGGCGACTTCGGCAACTCGCCACCGGTCTTCTTCGGGTTGAACTTCGCGGCGAACGTCTTGCCGATTTGTTCCTTCACGGCGCCGATGATCTTGTCTTCCAGACCCGGAGCGAACGGCGCCGGCAGATCGTAATAGATCATCGCGCCGCCGCCTTCATACCCGCCCTCTTTCAACACGCGTTCGCTGGGGATGTAGCACGGAGCCTGATTCGCGTAGCCAGTGATCCACAGCCGTCGGGAATCGAGTTCCTTCTTCAGTCGCAAGGGGTAATCGACTACCAGTTCACCTGCCAGGTGGACCATTGCCAGCGAGTCGCCGAAACTCCAGGTCTGGACGAGGTAACCGATCCTCGTTGGCAACTTCTCGCCACGAGCGAGTTTTGCAAGTGTTACGCGGGCGTGATGGCCGATGGCGTCCATCCGCTTTGCCTTTGCTTCCCACTGCTCCTTGGTGGGCAACGCGGCGAGTGGTAGTTCCAGCGTGGTGACTTTCGACACAATCTCGCCCTTCACCGGCGTGAGGTAGTTCTTCGAGAGCCGGCGCACTTCGGCGGCAATCTCGCGACCCTGTGCGGTGGCCGTGTCGATCTTCGCGCCCGTTACGCCCGAGTTTGGATTCTGGTCCGCGCCACCGCCGATGGCAACGAGCGCCACCGCGCCCTCGAAGTTGTCTTCGATCGCACCTGCCGCGAATCCGCCCCAGTCGCCGCCGAGTTTGTTGAGCGAGAGCGTGACGCAATGACAGGCATAGTTGAGGTAAATCGCCCGCACCTTTCCCTTGGCATCAGTCACAAAGAGGACCGGCAGGTCGTGGTCGGTCGGGCCGCCTTTCGTGCGCCGGTTCATGGCGAAGTTGACCGAGCCGACGCCCCACTTCAATGTTGCGGGCTTCAGGTCTTTGAGCGCGGCGAGCGCGGCCTCTTCGAGCTTGTCGATGAACACAGGTGTGTACCGATCGATGTTCGCCTGATGCTCCTTCGGAATGGGTGTGCCGAAGAGAGTCGGGTTCGCGCCATGAAGCATCGGTCCGGTGTGCGTGTGAGTGGCAGTGATCGTGAGCCGCTCTTTCATCAGCCCCGCTTTCTTCTTGAGCCGCTTCGCCACCTCGTCGTATACCTCGGCCGGGATGCCGAGCACATCCACAGTGACCAGGACACACGGTGCCTTGCCGTCATCGAGGGCCAGCGCGCGGGCGTGAATCTTGTGATATACCCCTTCGGATTCCGTACGGCGGAAGCCGAAACCGTTGAGTCGGATGGGGTGCGTGGGCGTGAGGTCCACCTTCGCGACCCCGGCCCGATAGGGTGCTGGTTCTGGTGTGGCTGTGAGGGTGAATGCCGTGAGAAGGGCAAGGGAGGTAAACACGAACGCTCCTCCAGGCAGAGGTTGAGGAGGCGTCATTGTAGATAGTGCGATTGACGGATGGCAGGATGTGCGAAGAAAGATGAAGTGAGTGCACGACCCGGTACTGCGTACTGAAAGAATGCGCGCACGCAACAATCAGTCCGCTCGAGACATCTGATCGCAAATCCGGCACGCAGCGAGGATCGCGGTGCGCTATCAAACGAACAACGCCACCCTGATGGAGTGGCGTTGTATGTGCAGTGTCGTTGCCGTACTTACTTCTTGACAACAACCTTGGGACTTTCGAGATACTTCTTTCCGTCCTTCACCACGAGCTTGCCAGTGACCTTCACGTCCGCGTCGCTGCCGCCTGGGCAAACGCCCTTGTGGTACTTTTCCTTGCCGCCCTTGTCCTTGAGGTAGTACACCACTTCCTTGCCGCCTTCCTTCACCTTGACGGCGTGGCCGCAGGTCTTCGTCTCTTCCAGCGTACACTTGGTGCAGACCATCTTGCCTTCGATGGTCTTCTTCGCGTCCTTCTTGTCTTCGGCGTTGCTCGTCCCGGCCAGGGATGCGGCGGCGAAGCCAAGCGCCAGAGCCAGCGCGATACGCAACATGAGAGAAACCCTTGTTTGATTTCCGCCGGCGGAGTTGGCACCCCACATGAGTGCCACAATCTCACCGGTCGGTTGACAATATACCCATCGGTTCGTTGCTGTGCAACAACCACTCAAAATCTTCGCGTCGCGCACGCTCTCACGCGCGCAAGAGAAAATCCGAGTGACAGTTGACGCTGTTCTGGTCACGGCATACGATGCTTTTTTCGATCACCCCTCGCCTCTCGGGCCGTCTCGGATGGCCGCACCGGACTTCTCCTCCGCCGATCTCGCCGCCGCCGTTGAACGGCTGTGCGCGCACCGCGACCGGCCGGTTGTGGTGAAACTCGGCGGCAGCGCGATGGAAGACCCCACCGCGACCGATGCCTGCCTCCGCTCCGTTGCCACGCTCAATGCACTCGGCGTGCCGCTTGTTCTTGTTCATGGTGGCGGTAAGCCCATAGACCGCGCGATGGCCGACGCCGGTCTGACGCCGAGGAAGGTTGCTGGCCGCCGCTACACCGACGAAGACACCCTTGAAATCGTCGTGAGGGTGCTGCAGGAAATCGGTCGCGACCTGGCCACGCGACTCGTGGCGCTGGGCACGCAAGCCGCTGTGATACCATCGCTCCTCACCGGCAGCCGCCTCTTCCTATCGGATGAGAGCGGGTTGCCCATCGATCTGGGTCGCGTTGGCATCGTCACGCAGGTCGGCACGGTCGCCATCGAGCAAGCGTGGGACGCTGAGGGCGTGCCGGTACTTCCGTCCATTGCGATGCACGAGGATGGCGGCTGGTTGAATATCAACGCCGACACGGCGGCTGCGGCAGTGGCCGGCGCGCTGGAAGCGGATCGAGTGGTCTTCCTGACAGACACACCTGGCGTCTTGCGCGACCGCGCGAACCCCGAGTCGCTCATCACCTCTCTCACCGAGTGTGAGGCCCGTGAACTGATCGCTTCTGGTGTCGTGGGTGGAGGCATGGTGCCGAAGATCGAAGCGTGCTTCGAGGCGCTCGATGCCGGCGCGAAGGAAGCCCTCATTCTCGATGGCAGGGTTCCTTACTCCCTGCTGGATGTGTTCCTCCACGACACGTTCAAAGGCACCGCCATCCGGCGGTAAACGCTCGCCATCTGCTTGCGGCTAACAAACCCCATTATCCTCATTCCCACACGCACGATGACAACTGAAGTTCTTTCCAGTGAACAAGTGATTTCGCTCGCGAAGCAGCATCTGATCGGGAACTACACTCGGTACCCGGTCTGCCTCGTTCGCGGCAATGGGTCGTGGGTGTGGGATGCGGAAGGAAACCGTTACCTCGACTTCTTCCCGGGCTGGGGTTGCGGGTTGCTCGGCCACTGCCCGCCGCGCGTTGTGCAGGCGGTTCAGGAGCAGGTGGCCACCCTCATTCACGTCCCGAACACCTGGTACACCGAGCCGCAGGCAGTGTTGGCGAAGGAACTGGGCGACCGTACCGGCTTCGATGGCATGAGCTTCTTCTGCAATAGCGGTACCGAGGCTAACGAAGCCGCGATCAAACTCGCCCGTCTCAACGGCAAGCCCAAGGGTCGTTACAAGATTATCACGCTCACCGGCAGCTTCCATGGCCGCACGATGGGCGCACTCACGGCAACAGCCCAGCCGAAGTATCACGCGGGTGTCGAACCCGTACTCCCCGGCTTTCACTATGCGACCTATGGCGAACTCGATAGCATCGCGAAAGTCGTGGACGGTGAGACGTGTGCGATCATGTTCGAGCCAATCCAGGGTGAAGGCGGCGTGAACATCCCGCCTGCGGGTTTCGTGGAAGGTGTCCGGGATCTGTGCGACAAGCATGGGCTATTGATGATTCTGGACGAGGTGCAGACGGGCACGGGGCGCACCGGGAAGTGGTTCGCGTATCAGCACTGGGGCATTCAGCCCGATATCGTGACACTTGCGAAAGCGCTGGCGGGTGGCGTGGCGATGGGCGGACTGGTCGCGAAGCCGGAAGTCGCAGAGAAACTCAAGCCGGGCACGCACGCGGCCACGTTCGGCGGCAACCCGCTTGCGGCGCGTGCCGCGCTCGCGACCATCGAAACAATTGAACAGGAAGGGTTGTTGGATCGCGCGGTTCAAATCGGCGAGCGGTTCCGCGCGCACTTCCTGACACTGAAGGAGAAGTGCCCGCTTATCACCGAGGTCCGCGCGAAGGGTGCGATGATCGGCGTGGAACTGAATGTCGAGGGTGCCCCGGTGGTGCAGGGGTGTCTGGAGAAGGGACTGCTAATCAACTGCACGCACGGCAATGTCCTGCGACTCCTGCCGGCACTGAATATCACCGATGAGCAGATCGACGATGGCTGCGAGATCATGGCTGCTGTTCTCGGCGCGCTGCGGCCGTGAAAACAATCCCTGCCCGCAGACCGAACGTCGAGATGGTCCGATCCGTTCGGTCTGTGTGCCTTGCGACTTTCGACTTACTGAGCCTCGACTGAAAACATGAGACACCTTCTCAACCTGATTGACTTGACGACCGACGAACTCGACAGCCTCCTCGTGGAGGCAACGCGACTGAAGGATGCCCAGGCTCGGCGCATCCCGGCGCATGCGATTGTCGGTCGCGTCGTGGCGCTGATCTTCGAGAAGCCATCGCTCCGCACACGCGTGAGCTTCGAGAGCGGCATTGCGCAACTCGGCGGCACGGCGATCTACCTTCCAGGTAATGAGGTCGGGCTTGGCTGGCGTGAGAGCCTCGCCGACTTCTCTCGCACGATCAGCCATTACGCCGACGCACTCGTGCTGCGAGTCTACCGGCACGAGACGCTCGACGGCCTGGCCGCGCACTCCTCCATCCCCATCATTAACGGGCTATCAGACTGGTCGCACCCCTGTCAGGCGCTGGCCGACCTGCTCACGGTGCGCGAGCTGTTCGGCTCGGAGAAAGGACGCACGGTTGCGTTCGTGGGCGATGGCAACAACGTGGCGCGTTCGCTGGCGGTGGGTTGCGGTCGGCTCGGCGCGAACTTCGTTCTCGCATGCCCAAAGGGCTACGGCTTCGACGACACGTTCAAGGCCATCTACCGGGAACAGATCTCGCCGGAACTCCCGAAGGAAGTGAACGATCCGTTCACCGCTGTGAAGAACGCAGACGTGATCTATACCGACGTGTGGACCAGCATGGGCCAGGAAGCCGAGCGCGAAGAACGACTCCGCTGCTTCAGCGGCTTCCAGGTCAATGCGAAGTTGCTCACGGCTGCTCCCAAACACGCGAAGGTATTGCATTGCCTCCCGGCCCATCGCGGTGAGGAGATTACTGACGACGTGATGGACGGCCCCGCTTGCGCCGCGTTCCAGCAAGCCGGTAACCGCCTCCACGCCCAGAAAGCCGTACTGGAATGGTTGTTGAAGTGACGATCGCTCGTTCTGCAGAACGGCGCGTATGCTTGATGGCGAGTGAAATGGACCACCTCCAGACAGCGATACGGAACCTTTGAGGTACTCTGGTATATCGACGCTGGGCATCAATCTCGGCGTGGAATGAAGTCTCCGGCGTCATTAACCAACCAGGGCCGCGGGCACGGGACTCAAACCGGAGTTCGAGTCGCAACGCACGCACGCCTGCGGAACTGGTTGGGGCCGCCACGACTTCCTGTTGCGTCCGAACGACACCCCCCCTTCCAAACGATTCCGATGACCTCGTCGTGACCAACATCGTTCCCATCGACGAGACGACACGGTTCGCACGGGGAGTATCATCATCCAAGATTCGGCGTATCCTGAACCTCAGTGGGGAATGGGTTCGCGACGGCGTGCTGTACTTCGCGAAGCCATGAACACGTTCCACTTGAGGAATCCGCCGGGGTGGGAACATGTATCGAAGTGCTGGATGTCGATACTGTTACCTCGGCTGAGGACCGGACGCGTCATCCTCCGGGCGTGCCCTCCAACAAACGCCGTTTGTCGGCGACTGGGTGGATGACAAACTCGCTGAGTCGGCGAGTGGCTTCGCGGGTTGCGTGCCTGGCGCCAGCGTCCGCGAGTTGAGCCAGCATGATGTCGATGACTGTATGTAGGCCATCACCGCGAGAGAGTAACTGATGCCCCGTCCCGATAAACGCCTCCCCAACCAGCTTCGCGAACTCTCCTTCACGCGAGGATACACGCGCTCGGCGCCAGGATCGGTGCTGGTGCGCATGGGTCGGACCACCGTACTTTGCACCTGTACTGTGGATACCAGCGTGCCGGATTTCCTCGCCGGGCGCGGCAAGGGCTGGCTCACAGCGGAGTACGCGATGCTCCCTGGATCAACGCAGACACGCAAGCCGCGCGATCGCGGCGGAAAGATTGACGGCCGCGGTGTCGAGATTCAGCGACTCATCGGCCGCAGCCTGCGCGCGGTCGTGGATCTCGGTAAACTCGGCGAACGGACACTCTGGATCGATTGCGATGTGATCGAGGCCGACGGCGGCACACGCACCGCGAGCATCACAGGGGCATTCGTCGCCGTGATGGATGCCGTGAACTCCATCAAGGAGTTACTCACGGTGCCAGTCGCAGACGTGTTGACAGATAGCGTCGCCGCAGTGAGTGTGGGGCTGGTGGAAGGGGAGGTGCGGCTCGATCTGGAGTATGTCGAGGATCGCGATGCGGACGTGGACATGAACCTCGTGATGACTGGTCGCGGGAAGATCATCGAGGTGCAGGCCGGCGGCGAGGAAGCGACCTTCGCACGCAAGCAACTCGACGCACTCGTCGACCTTGGCGAAGCAGGCATTCACACGATCACTGCCGCGCAGAAGGCCGCGCTGGGGAACGGCTGGCCGTTCTAAACGTATCGCCATCACGCGATGGCTGGAGGGAACAGTTTCGAGCGACGACCTCCGCAACTCACCGATTCACCATGCACATGAGCTTCCCATCGACCACCACCGCGAACTCCGGCTCCGCGATTTCTTCCCCGGGCAGTAACCGCACGGCGCGCAGGTCGTGAAGGCGGGCGATGCCAGTGTGGAAGTCGGAGAGTGTGAGAGAGGAGTGGCGTTCGAGGAGTGCCTGGAACAGTTCTGGCAGAGGGCAATTGCCCGGCATCCCCGATTCGCGACGCCGATCGAGGTACTCCAGCGCGTCGGTTGCCCACGGCACCACGCGCACGACCGGATCGGCCACGCCATGTGCGGTGGCTTCGGCGCGACGGAGTGCGGCTTCGCAGCGTCTGGCGAGATCGTCCAGCCTGGTGAGCATGGCCGAGGCACGCACCTCGAAGCTCGCGGAGAGCGCTGCGACCTCCTGTTTCGCTTCCGCCATCCATGCGGGCACGCCTGCGCGCGTCGCCTGGAGAACGTCCTTCAGTTCGCGCAGAATGGAACGTGGCGAGTCGTGGTCGTGAACGAACGCCACGGCGCGGGGTGTCGCTCGCACCCATTCTGTGGCGAACTTCCCCTTCACCTCGCTACGAGTCGTTTCCAGCAAGCCGTCCTGGATCGCTTGGAGTGCCGCATCACCCGCAGGGCCGGACCGCGCCGCGAACAACCCGGCAATCTTCCCACTGCGAAACAATCGGTGTTCGCCTGGTGAGGCGAGTGCCGCCTTGAGAGCCTCGAGAAGATGCTCGGCACGACGCGGGTCCGGAGTGCTGACGAAACCACCTGGCGTGTACATATCGCTGTTCGGCGGAAGACTCTCCATGCCCTCACCTGTGGTTCGCGGAGTGAACCGGCCGTAATGTAACCGTGTCCGGGAGATGAGGTAAAGGCCAACGGCGAAGGATGAGGGTGATATGTCCACGGAGATCACGCGAGAGTGCATCGAAGAACCGCGGTCGGGGCACGCCGAGCCGACGGTCGGCCGCTCGCGCATCCTGAGTGGTGTGCAACCGTCCGGCAAACTGCACCTGGGCAACTACTTCGGCGCGATCAAGCAACACATTGAGCGGCAGAACTCCGGTGAGTGCTTCTACTTCATCGCCGACTACCACGCGATCACGTCGCTAAAGGAGGCCGAAGAGAAGGAAATTGGGCTCGCGTCGAAGAACAAGAACATGACCGCGCGTCCGGCACGGCAAATCCTCGCCGAGAACGTCCGGGATGTGGCGCTGGACTATCTCGCTCTCGGTCTCGACCCGACGAAGGCACACTTCTTCCGCCAGTCCGACGTGCCGGAGGTGTGTGAGCTTGCGTGGATGCTCTCGACCGTTTGCTCGGTTAGCACACTCGAACTGGCTCACTCGTACAAGGACAAGGTGGCACGCGGCTTCTCGCCGAGTGTCGGGCTATTCACGTACCCGGTACTCATGGCTGCAGATATTCTGATTTACCGCTCGCACCTCGTGCCCGTTGGCAAGGACCAGAAACAACACCTGGAAATGACGCGCGACATCGCAGGCTCGTTCAATCACACGTTCGGTGAACTCTTCCCGCTGCCAGAACCCGTGTTCAACGAAGCAGCCATCGTGCCTGGCACGGACGGCCAGAAGATGAGCAAGAGCTATGGGAACACCATCGAGATTTTCGCGGAAGGTAAGCCACTCCAGAAGTCCGTCATGGGAATCGTGACGGATTCCACGCCTGCGGATGCGCCGAAGAACCCTGACACCTGCAACGCCTTCGCACTCTACAAACTGTTCGCCACGCAAGCGGAGGTCGCGGAACTGACCGAACTCTACCGCAATCCCATGCTCGGCGCGGAGACACGCGGCCGTCCGTTTGGCTATGGCGATGCGAAATCGATGCTACTGAACAAGATTGACCGCTACTTTACCGCGGCGCGCAATCGACGCAAACAACTCGCGCGCGATCCGGGAATCGTGGAGGAAGTTCTTGCCACCGGAGCACGGCACGCGCGGGCCGCCGCGCAGGTCACCCTGCAACTCGTCCGCCAGGCGGTCGGCATTCACAGCCGGCCGGTGTAGTGCGTGTCCGAGAGAGTGGGTCTCCAACCTGCTCTCTCTTCGCGCAGAGCGGAACTCCCCGTCTGGTTTCACTGCCTGGCCGCGTACTTTTCAGGCCGGCGCAGAACTGGCTCCGTCACATTCATTCACACTTCATTTCCTGACGCGGGAACGCGGAACGTGACCTACGTTTCGGTGTGACTGACGCACGCCGCGCTCGCCTGCCGCGAGGGTGCCCGCTGTGGCCATCGCCTGCCCTTACTGCACACACCGAATCAAGCTGAAACCTGCCAAGGCGGGTCGTTACCGCCCACGCTGTCCACGCTGCGCGCTCCCATTCCTGGTTCGCGTTCCGGAGGAGACAGAGGCTGAGGTGGAGGTTCGTGCGCTATCCAGCGCAACGCTCGCAGCCATCTCGCGGAAAGGTACAAGAGCCTCACTTCATGCGCTCAGCGCAGTGAGTGCTTCGGCTCCTCATCACACGATGTTGAGCGGTGATAGCGAACCTGGTCAGTCGCACGTCTTCGGCGTTCCCCGCGCGGAGCGATCCTCCTCACGCGATAGTGGTTCGCACCACTCACCTGGCCCGGATTTCGTCGATGAGGAATCCGAAGAAGAGCCGCCGTTGCCATCGCGTACCGAGATTCGCGGTTACATCGTCGAACGGGAACTCGGTCGTGGCGGGATGGGGCGCGTTTATCTCGCGCGGCAACTCTCACTCGACAGGCCCGTGGCTCTCAAGGTGATGAGCAAACGGTGGGCAGTTGATCCTGTGTTCGTTGCCCGATTCACGCGCGAAGCATTCGCAGCGGCACAGCTTGCACATCCGAATATCGTTCAGATTTACGACATTGGTGAGGTCGAAGGCCGGCGTTTCTTCAGCATGGAGTATGTTCGTGGGCGGTCGCTGGCGGAAGTTGTCAAGGCACAGGGAAAGCTCGATCCTGAGACTGCGGTGGGCTATATCCTTCAGGCCGCACGCGGCCTGAAGTATGCCCACGACCGCGGCATGATCCATCGTGACGTGAAGCCCGACAATCTCCTGCTGGACGATCAGGGACTGGTGAAGGTTGCCGACCTGGGGTTGGTGAAGACCGCGGAAGAGTCCGGGCCGTGTGAAGCTGACACGGAACGCATCGATGCCTCCGCAGCGACACGGACGGACATGCGGCCCCTCGACCCCGCGCTCACCGGCGCGCGGATCGCGCTGGGCACCCCGGCGTACATGTCGCCCGAACAGTGCCGCGATGCCGCCACGGTCGATCATCGCGCCGACATTTACTCACTCGGCTGCACGCTGTACGCACTTGTCACGGGTCAGCCGCCGTTCGATGGCACCAGTGCTGTCGAGTTGATGTCGAAGCATGCGTACGATCAACTCGTGCCACCGGAGCAGATTGTCAGCCGCGTGCCGGTGGAAATCTCCGCAGTCATCCAGCGCATGATGGCGAAGGATGCTGCGGATCGTTATCGCGATATGGGCGAGGTGGTTCGCACGCTGGAAGAATGGCTAGGCGTGCGCCACACGGGTACCTTCTCGCCACAAGAGGAACAGATCACCCGGCTCGAAGGGCACGTCTCGGCGTTCAACTCCTGCTCGCCGGCCGTGTTGCGCGGCCGCGTTATCTCGTGCTTCTTCGGCGGCATTGCACTCACGGCCGTGTTGCTCGCCTTCTTTGGTCAGCTCGGGTGGGCATTCGGCGTCTTCGGTCTGGCGTTGCAAGCTTCGCTTGCATACTTCGTGGCGGATGGGGTTCTCCGTCGAGGCTACCTTTTCGGCTGCGCGCGTCGCTTCCTGGAAGGGATGAGCTGGGGCGACATCGTGGTGAGTGTCGCGGGCTTCGCCATGTTCTGCCTGTTGCTCGCCATGTCGAACGTCTTCTGGATCTGGGCCGGCTTCGGCGTCCTGGGTATTGGTCTGGCGCTGGTAGTCTGCTGTGTGCTCGACCGTGCGGTCCTCGCGCACAGGCGAGTACCGCTCGAAGCCTGCGAGCGGCAACTGCGGCGAATGCGTATCCAGGGGCTGGATGAGGAGCAATTACGGCAATTTGTGGCGAAGTATGCCGGGCGGCACTGGGAGGAGTTCTTCGAGGCACTCTTTGGGTTCGAGGCGAAACTCGCGGCACGCGCGCATCTCCTGCGTGGTGGTGCGGCTGGGGCACGCGAGCGGCATGGCGCATGGCGCGAACCACTCGTTGGCTGGATGGAACGTGTGGAGATGTCGCGGAAAGAGTCGCGTGCGCGTTTGCTCCTGGCAGCGGTCGAACGTGCGAGACTACTGGCCGATGGCGCCAGTGCTCACAGCGCCGAGCGTCGCGCGAACGCCACCGCGGACGTGATGGTCCGCGTTGCAGATGAGGTTCGGAAGGCAGAGTCACGTCGGGCAGCACCTGGACTCTCGGCCAGTCACGCGACCACCAGTATGCGGAAGTTGATGCAGGTCGCCGAGCGGCCGGATGAAGTGAAGCCAGTTGAACGCGGCGATGCCTTCGCACGCTTCGCGGAGTTGTTCGTTGGTCCGCACGTCCGCGCGGTGGCGGCTGCGATACTCGTCGGGGCGTGTGTGGTGTGGGCATATCAGAACGGCTATCTGCCTGGCACTGTGACGCACCAGTTGGCGGCGCCGCTTGTTGTGCCTGGTGTTCCGGCAGCCTTTACGTCCTGGGTCAACGGCTTCAACGTCGGACTGGCAGGTGTGCTTCTGCTCGGCTCACTCTACCTCAGTGGAAACTTGATGAGCGCGTTTGCGCTGGTTGGCGCGGCGGTCATTGCTGCTGGGCACCACTGTGGCATTCGCGCGCTCGCTCCGTTTCACGATTACCACATATCGTTGATGCTCGGCGTTCTCCTGGCGATCATCGGCTTTCGACTGGCAAAGCGTTGACGGGCGCACCCCGCGAGGCTATTCGGCGGCCGCGATTGCCTCGCGGATGTGATGCATGGCTTCTCGGTGCCGCCCTGCTGCAAACTCCGCGTTTGCAGTCTCGATCAGGCTTGCGAGCTGTGGCGTGAAGGGGACTGCAGCGCCAGGTACAGGCGGATTCGGCACGAGGCGATGCGCGATCCAATCGGCGAGGCGTGAGACGTTCTCGCCGGTTGCCGCTGAGAGGTGAATCGCGCCCGCCGGGTAGCCTGGCGGCCAACTGAGCGAGCGATCGGCCTTGTTCATCACAAGAATCCAGCCCGTGCTACGAGGTAGATTGACCATCGCTTCCGTTTCAGGGTCCGGGTATCGTTCCTCGCGGCTTGAAGCGTCCATCACCCACACCACGAGTTCCGCACCCGTCAGCGCCTGACGCGCACGATCAATTCCCTCCGCCTCCAGACCTGCCGCGTCGCGCAGTCCAGCAGTATCGATGAGTTCCACGGGCCAACCGCTGAATGCGGTACGGACACTCACCGTATCGCGCGTCGTGCCTGCGACCTCGGAAACGACCGCACGCTGGTAGCCCGCGAGCGCATTCACGAGCGAACTCTTCCCGACATTGGGCGGGCCCGCAATGACAACCTTCCACGGTTCCACCAGATGGCGGCCGACAGTGTTGCCCGCTTCCGCGAGTTGGCAGAGAGGTTCCTGAGCGGAGAGTGGGTGCGCATCCAGTAGCGCGAGGATGCGGCGTCCTTCTGTGGCGAACGCGCCGTGCGACTGGTCGAGCAGAATGCTCGCAGTGCGAAGCGTGGAGGCATTCGCAAGCTGCGCGCGAAGTTCCCTCCTCGGATGATGCGGTTGCGATGTTTCCGTGCAGCCCTGCGCAGTGAACTGCTCGATCACCCACTGAACCACGCGTCGGCCCCCGTGGCAGTGGACCTCAATCACATCGGGTGTAGTGAGCGCAAACACCACCTCATCACTTCCGAGTATGCCAAACCAGAAGCGATCCACTTCGACTGCTTCCGGCAGAGGCTTGCCGGCTGGCTTGAAGAGATTACGAGCTATCTTCCACGCCTGTGGTCCACGGACTTCGACCGTGGCAATCGCTCCGGTGCCAGGCGGTGTCAACAGTGACACAGTAGTGACACTCACGGTAACGATTCCGCTGCGATGCGGATTCCTTCGAGGTTCAGCGCATCGACCGTCGTTGTTCCGGCAACCCACGACCAGTCGAGCGAGTCGAGCAGGTGCGCGCCGCCGCCGGTCACGAACATCCATGGTGGAGCGGCGCATCGCTCCGCCAGCGCGGTCGTCAGTTCCACCACGCCGCCGTTGATCGCGGCGAGAATGCCCGTGCGAATCGCGGCGGCCGTGTTCTTCGCAGGTGCCTGAAAGTCGGCGTAGCTGTTGGCAGGTTCGCTGAGAGGCAGCTTCGCTGTGAACTCGTTGAGAGCGCGGGCCATCAGTCGCGGGCCAGGAAGGATGGCGCCACCCTGGAATACACCTTCGGCGTCGATCAGGTTTACCGTCGCCGCCGTACCAATGTCCACCGTGATGGCCGCGTTCCTGTGGGGTGCCAGCGCCCGCGCGGCCACGGCCCCACAGAGACGATCGAGGCCCACCTTCTCCGGTGCATCGACATTCAGTTGCACGGGCAGATCGGTATAACGTTCGAACACGGCTGTTGCTCCGCCGCGATTCGACCATGAAACGAATCGCTGCACTGCAGGCGGGTTTACGCTCGCGACGGCCCACTTACGCGTCGCGGTCAGAGGTGGTGGTAGCTGTGCGAGTGCTGACTCCCAGGCGGCGGGATCATTCAGCGGGAGCCGAAGCACGTCCGTGACGCGGCCGTTGCAGCAGATACCCCACTTCATGCGCGAATTGCCAATATCCACCGCCACATCTGGCGTCATGGGGTCGTCTCGCCACTGGGTGGGGTGATGTGAGTGACCGCGGATGTCTGGAAGCCGTCGGTACGGACCGCGGCCTCTGTTGGGAACTCGACAGGCTTCTTGCGCGTGGCGGCCTCGACTTCCTCGCGCTTGAGGTCGGCAATGGTTTGCGCGACTCGGCCGACGACGTTCTGAAGCCCCTCGCCGGTGACGGCGGAGATGAGCAGCACTTCGCGACCGAGGTCGGCACGGAGTCTATCGCGTACTTCGTCGGCGCCCGTCAGTTCGGCCTTGCTCACGCAGACCACTTCGGGTTTCGAATCGAGTGGCACAATGTATTCACGCAACTCCTTGCGGATCGCGTGGTAGTTGTGGATCGGGTCGCTCCCATCGGTTGGGAATGGTTCGACGAGGTGAATCAATACGCGCGTTCGTTCAACGTGCCGCAGGAATTCGTGGCCGAGGCCGACACCCTGTGCTGCGCCCTCGATCAGGCCAGGAAGATCGGCCAGCACGAAGGCTGCGTCGCCACCGAGCGTGACAATTCCGAGATTCGGGTGCTTGGTCGTGAACGGGTACGAGGCGATTTCCGGTGTAGCGCGGCTGAGTCGCGAGAGGAGCGTGGACTTCCCCGCGTTGGGGAAACCGACCAGACCTGCGTCGGCGATCACCTTGAGTTCGAGTGAAATCCAGCGTTCCTCGCCCTCTTCCCCCGGTTCGTACTGTCGCGGCGCGCGGTTGGTCGAGCTTTTGAAGTGCGTGTTGCCGCGCCCACCCTTCCCGCCCCTGGCAACGATGACTTCCTCGCCTGGTGCAACCAGGTCTTTCAGAATGTTGCCGCGGTCGCGGTCGCGGACGATGGTGCCTGGCGGTACGAGCAGGATCACGTCCTCGGCATTCTTGCCGGCGCACTTCTTGGACATCCCGGCCTCGCCGCTCCGGGC
Source organism: uncultured Frigoriglobus sp. (assembly GCA_964422915.1). Lineage (GTDB taxonomy): Bacteria > Planctomycetota > Planctomycetia > Gemmatales > Gemmataceae > Gemmata. Next base: position 16,234 of record CAYRDG010000030.1, read on the forward strand.
TTTCCAGTGCTTCTTCATTGTCAGGCCGGCGAGGTTGTCGGCGTTCGGGTCGGCACGCACAATCACGGAGCCGCCGTCGCCGCCATCGCCACCGTCTGGCCCACCCTTGGGGATGTACTTCTCGCGCCGGAACGTCGCGGCGCCGCGACCTCCGTCTCCACCCTTCACGAACAGTTCAACACGATCGACAAACATGGGACTTCTTGAGTAAGGTCCGCGAGTTTCGCGGATAGGGATGCTCCAGGAACATTCGTTTCGATCGCTCACGCGTGGAGTGCCGGTCACAGGGTGAACGGCTCGCATGCCGAGACCATTCTACATCCGCTCGACGGTCTGGATACCGAGCAGGTCGAGTGTCTGTCGAATGACACGCGATGCCAGATCAACGAGTAACAGGCGGCTCTCCTTCGACTCCGTCGTCGGAGCCTTCAGTACGGGGCAGTTATCGAAGAAGACACTGTAACTTTTCGCCAGATCCCACAGATACACAGTGATGAGGTGCGGCAGATAGTCGGCCGCGGCGTTCTCGACCGCCTCAGGGAAGCGGAGCAACTGCAACGCCAGTGCCCGCTCCGCGGTGTGTGTGATCTGCACCGCGGGCGGGTTTGTGCGGAATGGCGTGTCGTCGATTTCACCCTCGCGGAAGATGCTCCGGCAGCGAGCGTAGGCGTACTGCATGTAGGCTGCAGTGTTGCCGACAGTTTCTGTCATCTTGTCGAGGTCGAAGACGTAATCCGTGGCGCGGTTCTGGCAGAGATCCGCATACTTCACCGCGCCCACGCCCACCACTTCCGCGATCATCTGCTTCTCGGTGTTGGTCGCCTCGTACACCTTGTGGCCATGTTCGCGGCGGTCGGCGACACTGGCCTCATACTTCTGGAGGCTCAGCCGGACAGCGTCATCGAGGAGTGGCTCGAGCTCGGGCGAATTGCCGCCGCTGGTCGAGAGCTTCTTCTTCGTGGCCGGGTCGAGCATCGAGCCGAACTGGATGTGCTGGTATTCCACCTCGGGGTATCCCCAACGCCGCGCTTGCGCGAATATCGTTTTAAAGTGGAGTGCCTGCGGCGAACTGACGACGTACAGCATCGCGTCCGGCTTCCACGTCTCCATGCGATACTTGATTGTGGCAAGATCGGTTGTGGTGTAAGTGAACGCGCCGTCGCGTTTGCGGATAATCGCGGGCGGCTCCTCCTTCTTCTGCTCTTCCTCAGTGCGTGGGACCACCCCCCTGGCATTGGGGATCACGATCGCACCCTTGCTTTCTGACGCGATCCCCTTCGCGAGCATGTCTTCCACGACGCCCGGAAGCATGTCGTTGTAGAAGCTCTCGCCGTGTGCATGGTCGATCTTCACGCCAAGGCGATTGTAGATCGGTTCCAGCATCTTCAAGCATGCCGGCATGAACTGCTTCCAGAGCGAGACATTCTCCGGGTCGCCCGCGTGCAGTTTCGCTGTCTCTTCCTGACACGCCTTCTTCAGCGGGTCATCGGTCGGTCCTTCTTCGTCATCATCAACCTTTCGGAATTGCTTGCGGATTGTGACGTACAGCCGCGCCAGCTCACGGACGGGGTCGTCCTGAAACGCTGCGGCGTCGAGGTGATGCTTGTAACCGTAGATCAGAATGCCGAACTGAAGCCCCCAGTCGCCGAGGTGGTTATCTCCGATGACGGTGTGACCGAGGAAGCGAAGGATGCGGACGAGTGAATCGCCAATGATTGTGCTACGGAGGTGCCCGACGTGAAGCGGCTTCGCAACGTTTGGCCCGCTCAGGTCGATCACGAATGTCCTGGGCTTAGCGGGTTCCACGCCAAACTTTGGGGTGGTCGCAATGCCCCGGAGTGCCGTTGCCAGGAAGTCCGATTTGATGCGGAGGTTGATGAATCCCGGACCGGCTACGGTTGGCGTTTCGAGTATCGCGTTTTCAGGCAACGCCGCGATGATTGCCCTCGCCACGTCCTGTGGCTTCTGCCCAAGCGTCTTCGCCATCGCCATCGCCATGTTCGCCTGGTAGTCGCCGTGGTCGGCGTTTGCGGCTGGCTTGATTGCGGCGAGGTAATCGACCACCTTCGCGGGTTCCGCCACGAGGCTGGCCAGTGCCGGCTCGAACAGCGAACGAATTTGTATCAACAGATTCATCAGAATTCCCAACTCAACGCGACACCAGTCTGGACTGGAACCTGCGGCGTGTTCTTGGCAGTAACAAAAGCGACTGTCGGCCATAACCATCTCTCTGCCAGAGGGATGATTTGGCCGACAGTTTCGTTATATGGTGCCCACGGATGGAGTCCGTGAGCTTCAGGGTTTATGGGCTCATTCTTCGCGCTCCCAATCTACCTTTTTCGCGTCGGCCCACAGCTCTTCGAGCTTGTAGTAGTCGCGGGTGTCGGGGTCGAACACGTGAACGAGGATGTCGCCGTAGTCCTGTACGACCCACTTACTCGCCTCGTAGCCCTCGATACCGATGCGGATGTCGCCTTCGGCACGCAGGGCAGCGTCGGTCTCTTCCGCCAGGGTGTGAATCTGGCGCCGGCTCGTGCCGGTGGCGATGATGAAGTAATCGAACAGGGGAGTGCAGGACCGCATGTCCAGCACCAGGATGTCGTGCCCCTTGTTCGCGGCGGCGATGCGAGCCGCGAGGCAGGCTCTGTGGAGAGCGCTGCTGATGGGAGGGGGCGCTGTGGGAGTGGGCACCGAGTTCACCGTGTTCAAAATGGCGGTGTTCAAGTGGCCTCCTTCAGGGCATGGATATTGCCTCCGGAGGCTGCGGGTGCCGCGGAACGGATGTGAATGTCACCGTTGTCGTGGGCCGTCCTCCGGGGTCGCTTTCGACCAAGCCATGCCGACTGATGTTTGGTGCGGAACATCCACACCTTGTAGAGTTATCATCAGTCGGGTTGTGTCCTCAGTCAAGCAACATGGCCTCGATTCCCCGTAATGCGGACGCATCGACGCGCCCCAAGTCCTACCGTGGTCTTGAATGTAACGGGTGGATACTCCCGTTCTCACATCGACCGCAATTTTTTACCGCCCGCACGTCAAACTGACACAGTTGTTGCACCACGGGTTCGGTGTTCACTTTTCATTCACAATCGGACGCGAATCCCTATTCTTCTCGTTGCCGACTGCGGATAAAGTGAGAGCCTTCCTCCCCGAACACCGATTCCTCAATCTTATGAGCCGCCGCGTACTTGTCGCCCCCGCACACCTGCGCGCCATCGAATTTGCCTTCGCCCCCACACTTCGTGACGCCGGGTACACGATCCACTACCCATCACGTTATGAGGTTCAGTCTGACAAACCGATGAACGAGGCCGAAGTGCTGCGTGAAGTACCTGGCTGCGTGGCCTCGCTGGCCGGCAGTGAGCCGTACACACGCGCCGTTATTGAGCGAGCGGCGTCCGAGGGGCTGCGCGTGATCGCACGCGCCGGTGTGGGCTATGACGCGGTCGACCTTCAGGCGGCTACCGATCATGGTGTCGCTGTCTGCTTTGCCCCTGGAACGAACCAGGAGGCAGTTGCGGAACACGCCTTCATGCTGATGCTGGCGCTCGTCCGCCGACTCCGGGAGCAGGATACGGAAATCCGGCAGGGGCAGTGGCCGCGTCGGGCCGTCGGCCACCTCCGCGGGCTGACGCTGGGCATTGTCGGGCTGGGGCGGATCGGCAAGGAGATGGCGAAGCGGGCGGCCGTCTTCAACATGAATGTGATCGCGACGGAGATCCTGCCGGATCACGATTTCGTGACGGCACACAATGTCGCTCTCGTGCCTCTGGAAGAACTTCTCCAGCGTGCGGACATCGTCACGCTTCACGTTCCCAAAACGCCCCAGACGAAGTACCTCATCCGTCGCGAGACACTCGCACGGATGAAACCAACAGCATTCGTGCTGAACACATCGCGCGGCGGTGTTGTTCATGAGAAAGACTTGCATGAGGCCCTCGTAGCGAAGAAGATCGCGGGTGCGGGGCTGGACGTGTATGAGGTGGAACCGCCTGGGGAGAACCCGCTGTTCGCGCTCGATAACGTCGTGCTGACCGCGCACACGGCGGGCGTCGATGAGCGGTCGCGTCAGGAAATGGCACGGCTGCCGGCTCAGGCCATCGTCAAATTACTCGCGGGCGAATGGCCGGCCGACTGGATCGTCAATCCGCAAGTCCGAGAGAAGTTCTTCGCGAGAAGTTGACTCGCAGGGTCGCGTCTTCTCATGTCCGAAGCTATCGACATCGACCGGCTTGTGGTCCGGTATCGCGGCAAGTCCGCACTGGAGGGGCTTTCCCTTCGCGTGCCGGCGGGTGCCGTGTATGCCTTCCTCGGCGACAATGGCGCCGGCAAGACCACAACGATGAAGGTTCTCACGGGGCAAGCGTCGCCCGACGCCGGGCGTGCCAAGATCCTCGGACAGGATTGTTGGTCGAACGCCACCGAGTTACGCCACCGCGTCGGCTACATGCCCGAGCGTCCGCGCTTCTATGACTGGATGACGGTCGCTGAGATTGGCTGGTTCACAAGCTCCTTCCACCGTCCGGGCTTCCTGCCAAGGTATCGAGATTGGGCAGAGCGACTCGGCCTCGATTCCGGCAAGAAGCTCAAGGAACTCTCGAAGGGCGGTTACGCGCGTGTGGGGTTGGCACTGGCGCTGGCCCCTGACCCGGAGGTGTTGCTTCTGGATGAGCCGACATCGGGCCTCGATCTCCTGACACGCCGGGAGTTCCTCGCAAGCCTTTCCGGCCTCGCCGCCTCCGGCCGCACTGTCTTCATCACCAGCCATTCCATCGCCGAACTGGAGCGGGCTTGCACGCATGTTGGTTTGCTGCGTGACGGGAAGATGATCCTCTCCGCGACTCTGGAAGAGGTGCGGAAGACGGTTCGCCGCGTCAGTCTCCGCTTCGACGATTCGCCGCCGGATACCACCGGCCTGGGTACGCTGCTGGAAAAGAACGGAACCGGGCGCTTCTGGCAGGTACTGGTGCAGGACCCCGATCCTGAAGCACTGGCTGCTCTCCGCCGGCGACCAGGCGTGAGCGACGTGGAAGATTCGCCCGTGTCGCTGGAAGAGGTTTACGCAGGGCTGATGTCCCGCGGCGTGTCATCCGAGAACGGGACGCCGCCTTTGGTCCGCCGTCTCTCGGAGTAGTGCGTGTGGGCAACCTGGCGGAGACGAATCGCGATCCCGGTCGCGCACCTGCGCGATTTCCTGCCACTTGTCCGTGGTTCCGATTCGCATGTGAGGAATAGATCGTGGTCCGGGCGATCGTCTGGAAGGAAGTGCGGGAGCAGGTGCTCATTGCGGCGATGCTCGCCGTGCTGGGTGGCGCGCTCATGGCGGCAGTAGCGACGTTCACCGATTCCACGTCATCATCTCCAGTACGGGCGGGTGATGTGGTCGCGGCACTTGGTCCAGGACGCATGCTTACGCTCATGCTGGTGGTGACTGCCGGGATGGTGTGCGGTGGAACGCTGTTCGCTGGCGAGAAGGAATCGGGCACGATGCCGTTTCTGGATTCTCTACCGGGGGGACGACTGGCACTCTGGCGGGCGAAGATACTCGCGGGATTACTGGTGGCGACGGCAGAAGTAGCCGCGTTACTGATTGTGGCAGTGCCGCTGGGTCTGGCGGACGGGCCGTTCGCGTTACGGCTGGTTGTGTATGTGATAATGGCGTTCGCGTGGGGGGTATTCGGCTCGACGCTGTCGCGCACGACTCTTGGCTCGGTGGGCTTTGCGATACCGGCTGCCAGCACGGCTGCGTTCGTCTTCCTCCTCCCTATCACGTTACTCCTCTCGCATGCCGATACCCTCACTCCTCGCCCTCTGGGCTGGGCGTTCTTTGAAGTGCTGATGCTGGCGACGCCTCTGGTTGCTTCGGCGTGGTGGTTTACAGCACCGGATCGGCTTCGATCCGCGGAAACCGTTACTGTGGTGGCTGCAAGTGACAGATCGCGACTGCCACGACCCGTGGGATGGGGCTACCGCGCGCTCTGCTGGCTGGCACTGCGGCAGCTTCGCATTGTGGGGCCTGTGCTGTCACTGTTCGCGCTGGCGTTCGGGCTGGCTCTTTTGCTGCCCAGTTTCCCATCTGTCTTCGTCTGGCCCGGTCTGGCGCTGACGGCAGGAGTGCTTGCGGGCGTAACCACATTTGCCGATGAACAGTCGCACCACAGCGCCCTGTTTTGGGGAGAGTTTCGCCTGCCGGTTGGCCGCATCTGGTGGGTGAAAGTGGGGTTACACTTTGCCATGCTGGGGTGGTTACTGTTCCTGCTGGCGCTGCCGAGTGCAGTTCGTGCGCAGGTGGAGTCCGACCGCCACTTCACACATGGGCAGACGATACTGGCCGCGACCTTCCACACGCACCTGTTCGACGAACTTGGTTCTGAGGCGTGGAAGTATTTGCTCGTGCCGGCGGTCTATGGATTCGTGTGTGGTCACCTCTGCTGTTTGTTATTCCGCAAGATCGTGGTGGCCTGTGGTGTGGCGATGGTCGTGGGTGGCGTCAGTGCGGTGGGATGGGGGCCGTCGCTTCTGGCGGGCGGAGTGCATGCATGGCAGGTCTGGCTGCCGGCGCTTGTGGTGCTCATTTGCGGCCGGGTGATACTGAGAGCATGGTCGGCAAACCGGGCAACCACGCGCAGGCCGCTGGTACGTCTGGCGTGGGGTTGCACGATTGCGGTGATCGTATTCGCGTTCGGTCTGGCCTTCCGGGTATTGGAGGTACCGGATGAACCTGGCGGTGAGGACGATGTGGCGCTGGTTGCGTCGCTGCCGAGTTACGATGCGAATGTGGGAGGCCGCGAGTTTCGCATGGCCACCGAGAGATATGCCCGCTGCCAGGCGGCTGCGGATCCGCGCGACCATTCCGGGAAGCTGCGGGGCATTCCGCGCGCAAGCGACCGGCTGGAAGTCGCTGTCCGTACGGGCGATTTGACCAAAGAACCCGATCTGTGTGAGTGGCTCGATCAGGTGTACGCAGATCAGGCTGGGCTGGACGACAAATCCTGGCCCGCGCTGGCGGCTCAGGCCGCAAGTCGCCCGACGGGGACGTACGATCCACCACAGCTAGTCGGCTCGGTGGCGACGACGGTGGTGGCTCTGGATAATGCACGGCGAATGAGCGTCGCGATTCTGGCCCGCGCGATTCAGCGTGGCAATCCGGCGGAGTTCGTGCAGGCGTTTCGCATCGTGATGGCGTTGACACGCACAGTCCGGCGTGGCGGCGGGATTCTGGGACTGGAGATGGCGATCGAAACGGAGCGACTCGCGGTTCATTGTGCGGTGGGGTGGCTGCTCCGCCTCCCGGCCACACGTTCGGAACCCGTTCGTGCGCTGGCCCGTGCGCTCGCGGAATCCGATCCGCTGGAACCTCTCGACCTCCGCTCTCATCTTCTGGCAGATCGTTACGTTGTCCGTGGGATGATGGTTGCCCCCGCGCAGTGGCTCTCACCGCACCTCGGCCCATTCCGCGCGGCGCCAGGGCAGGGGGCAGCGGAAGCCGACCTCGTGGCACTGGCCTGGACGGTGCCCTGGGAACGCGAGCGCACCCGTCGGCTGGTGGGGCTATCGGGCAACTTGTTGACGTATCAGGCGGTCGCACGACTGGCGGGGCGACCGGGCGGCCCCATCCTCCTGGGTCGTGCGCGTGCCGCACTCGAGCTGGCCGAGCGTGAGCTTCATCTTCGCGTGGCCCATCGAGCCGCCACGCTTACCGCTGCGGTTCTCGCATATCAGGTGGAACACGGCCGCGCTCCCGCGGCGCCGTCGGACCTGGTTGGAGATTACCTGCCGCGGTGGCCGGAAGATCCGTTCGCGTCTGGTCAGCCCATGAGCTACCGCGTTTCGCCAGGTGAGGTGTTGGTCATGCCGCCGAGTGAAGCGCGTGTGGCAGTTGCCGAGCGTCAACTGCCCTTGTCGGTCCGCATGGGGCAGGTGGTCATCTGGAGTGTCGGGCACGATCAGACCGATGATGGCGGGAGGGTGCCGCCTGGCGGGCCGCTTGCACGCGACCTGGTCTTCGTCGTGCCTGCACCGCTTTCACCATGACCTTTCCTGACCGTGTGAGTACACGCATCAACGTGAACAGCGCAACGATCCAGGGAGCGCGGAGCGAAGTTCGCTCACTGGGTTTTCGGGTTGTGCTGTCGAGGTTCTTCATTCCACGAAGATGAACTCCTTCGCGTTGAAGAGTACGTGCGCCAGATCACTCCAGGCTTTCAGGTGATCGGGCTTGCCGTACTCCTGCGATTGCTCTTTCACGAAGTCGGTCGCGATTCGCAGTTCGTCGCTGGTTGGTTCGCGCCCGAACGCGGCTGTGTACATCTCGCGCACGCGAGCCTCGGCAGAACGACTTTCCCCCGACAGAATGTGCTTCGCCCACAACTCCGCCTGTTGAATTACGAACGGATTGTTGAGCATGACGAGTGCCTGGGCTGGCACGTTCGAGGCAGTCCGTCTACCGATGCAGGTGGCGGGTGTTGGGTAGTCGAATGCACTGAACATCGGGTTGAGGAAGTTTCGGCGTACCTGGAGATAAATGCTGCGGCGACGGTTGCCGTCGAGCGGGCCCGATGCCGGGCGGCCGCGGCCAACCTGATACTCCGTGAGGTAAGGAAGTGCGCCAGGCCCCCCGACCTTTGCGTCGAGGCGGCCGCTGACGACAAGGAGTGCGTCGCGGATGGCTTCGGCCTCCAGTCGCTGCACATTCTGCCGGTAGAGGAGTTTGTTCTGCGGGTCGGCCGTGAGGGCCTTTGCCGCTTGCTCTGGTGTTGCCTGACTGGACTGACGATAAGCGGTAGACAGCACCATGAGACGGTGCATCGACTTGAGACTCCACGGCTTCGCGCCACTACTTTTCCGGGTGGGGCTTACCAACTCGCTCGCGAGCCAGTCGAGCAATTCGGGGTGGGTGGGCAGTTGCCCCTGCTTGCCGAAGTCGTCCGGCGAGCGGACGATTCCTTCACCAAAGTGGTGCTTCCAGAGTCGATTGACGATCACGCGTGCAACGAGTGGGTTGGCGGTATCCGTGACACTCTTCGCGAGTTCGAGTCGTCCGCTCCCGGTGCTGTGAAAGGGCGGTTTGCTGAACACTTCGAGTGTGGCGCGTGGTGCGCGCACACCGAGTGTCTTGTGATTGCCACGAATGAAGACATGCTCATCGCGGCCGTTGCCGTCGCGCGTAGTGGGCGCGAAGGCCGGCGTGGGGAGTTTCGCTTCCAGTTCGCGGATTCGCGCGGTGATTTTCCTGACTTCGACGTTATTCGTGGAAGGTGTTTCCGGGATCGAGATCTTCACTCCGGCCTCTCCAGGCGGTGGCGCATCGGCGAAGCGCGCCTCCGAGATGGCGAACCAACCAGAGCTATCGTCGAGCAGTTCGAGGTATGCGGGCTGTCCCTTCCACATCCGCAGGTCGAACGTTATCCAGCGCAGTTCCTCGCCATGATTCACACCCTGGGCGAGACCGCCATAGATGGGGTTCTGGATCAACTGCAGCCCATTGAGAATGAGCCTGGCTTTCGCGCCACGTCCGGCCACGCGCACTGCGAGGAATGGCTTGTCGATCAGGAATGTGGGTGAGCGAAGCGCGCCGGTGAGTCGGGCCGCTTCGCGTCCGGAGTGTGGAATGCCCGCGCCGGTTTCTGGCCGCAGCGCGAGACCAATGGCATCCCACCGCGAACGCCAGCCATCGCCGAATGTTTCAAAGACAACGGATTTCTCACGCCATGCGACGGATTGCGGTGAACGGGGCGCATCGGCCTTTTTTTGCGCGGCAGGCTCACGTCGGGTACTCGCCAGTTGGGTGCGGACCGTTGCCAGTTCTTCGAGAATCTTCAGTGTTGGGGCGGGATCGTTCACATCGTCACGACTGTAGCGCGAACTCGCCAGTACGCTGAAAAGCGAGTAGTAATCCTTCGCGCTCACGGGATCGAACTTGTGATCGTGGCAACGGGCGCACGCCAGTGTGAGGCCGAAGATCGCCTTGCCGAACACGTCGATCTGATTGTCGATGTGGTCCGCGTATTCCGCGCGCGAATCGACCGGCGAGTGCTTCGCTTCTCCCAGCCACCAGAACCCCGTCGCGAGAAGTGATTCGTTCACGCCGCTCCTGGGATCGCGTCGCGGGTTTGAGAGGAGATCGCCGGCTATCTGCTCCGTGAGGAACTGATCGAACGGGATGTCGGCGTTGATCGCGCGAACGACGTAGTCGCGGTAGCGCCACGCGCCGGGAATCTCGTAGTCGAACTCGTGGCCTTGCGTTTCGGCGAATCGCACGAGGTCGAGCCAGTGCCGACCCCAGCGTTCCCCGTAGTGTGGAGAAGCGAGCAGTCGTTCCACCACCTTCTCGTAAGCCTGTGGCGACTCGTCCTTGAGGAAGGCATCCATCTCTTCGGGGCGCGGCGGCATGCCAATCAGGTCGAAGTAGATCCGGCGCAAGAGTACGCGTTTTTCGGCAGGCGGCGCGAAATTCAGCCCGGCACGACTGAGTTCTGCAAGCAGGAATCGGTCGATTTCGTTGGTGGCTTGACCATCGCGGCCAGTGAACTTTGGCAGTGCCGGTCGGTGGATCAACTGGAAAGACCAGTGCGTCTTCGCGCGGGCGTGAAGGTCGAATGCGGCCGTCGTGCCCTTTGTGATCGGGCCATCGTCTGGCCAGGGGGCACCGCCCTTCACCCAGGCTGTGAGGATCGCGATTTCCTTATCGGAGAGCTTCCCTTTGGGTGGCATCTGGATGTCGCCACGGTAGTTGATCGCCTGGACGAGCAAACTCTTCGCCGTGTCGCCGGCCACGATGGCCGGGCCGTTATCGCCACCCTTGACGAACGCGGCTCGCGCGTCGAGGCGGAACCCGCCCTTCTGCTTCTTGGCGCCGTGACATGTCACACAGTTCGTGGCAAGAATCGGGCGTACCTTCTTCTCGAAGTAGTCGTTGTCTACCGGTTCGGCTGCATGCAGTGGAGTCGCGATTGTGAAGAATGCGGCTGCGACGAACAGAGAGATGCGCATGCGTGACCTCGCGGCGGGAAGGACCGACAAAACCTATCTTGGTGTAGGCAGCCTGGTAGTTCAAGCGAAACCGTGGGCCGCGAGCGGCGTCATCACTGGCACGCGCTCGCATCGAAGCGCGAGACATCTACAATATCCGCATGGCCGCCGACAGCGAATCGCCGGGCGTTGCCGACTATGTCGTCACTGCGCTCAGTCCGATCCTCATCATGTTGATGGTCGGGAGCCTCGTCTTCTTTCTCGTGGAAGTGCTGTACGCCGGGCAGTATTCCGGCCGGCTCCTGTACACGTTCTTCTTCTTCGTTTCCGCGGCCGTACTCGTTGCCCGCATCTCAATTCAGTACGACGCGAGTCGCGCCGCGATCTACGGTGCCGCTCTCGCAGTCGCCACGTACCTCGCACTGCTGGCATACGTCGAATACCCTCACGGCTGGCTCCACTCGTGGGGCTGGCTCGTCAATCTCTGTTTGATGGGGGTTGTGTGGTGGAGCGCGCACAAACTCACATGGGACTGCACGCACATCGACGAAAAGAGACGTTCGAGCGGGCGCGGGCTGCTCAACGCTGCCGGGCTGGACGTGGACGATCAGACAAACTCCGTGAGCGTAAGTCTTCCTGCCGCGCACCACGAACCCCAGAAGAAATCGAAGAAGGGAAAGCGGGGCAAGAAGTCGCGGAGGTCGGAGGGTGATTCGCGCCTCTGGGACTGGATCGAACGGTACAAGACTCACCGTGAATCGCAGCGTAAAGCCGGGCACACGCCGGGTGTGTGGGTGCTCTACTTCGCACTGGCGGCACTACCGTTGTTCGCACTGGGGCAATCGCTCATCGACCCGGCGGATGCGACACGTCGCCGGATCACGTTTCTGCAGATGAGCATCTACATTGCCAGCGCTCTGGGGCTACTTGTCACCACGAGCCTGCTCGGGGTGCGGCGGTATCTGCGTCAGCGCAAGGCACGTGTTCCGGGCACGATGACCGCGAGCTGGCTTGGCCTCGGCGCTGTGCTGATCCTCGCGTTTCTGGTGCTCGGCGCGTTTCTTCCCCGGCCACACTCCGAGGTGCCGTGGTTCGGCATCGAGCGTGCGGGGAAGAGTGACCGCGATGCGTCGAGATATGCGCAACTCGGCGATTCCACAGGCAAGGGTGAGGGCCGCGGCGGGAACCAGGCGAAGACCGGGGACGGTTCCGCCAGCGGCAAGGGTAGAAAGCCCGGTGGTGGATCGCGCGGCGATAACGGAAGCGGTGGAAACGGTCAAGGAGGGAAGGGCGGATCGCAGGGGAAAGGTGATCAGTCGGGCGGCAACCAGCAAGGCGGCGGTAAGGGGCAGGGCAACGAGAGTGAAGCCCGCAAGGATGTGGAGAGCGGCCGTGGCAGTCGCGACGCCGATCCGCAGGGGAACGACACCAGAGAGTCCGGTAGTTCGCGCGGTGGAAACTCCACATCTACTCCGCAGATTGGTGGCGCGCTGGAGAAGATCGCAGGCGTGGTGAAGTGGATTGTCTTTGCCGTCGTCGCTCTCCTCGTCGTCTTCGGTCTCTTCTTCGGCGTGCTCAAGTACCTCGCCCCGTTCACCGACTGGGCGCGTCGATTGCTCGAAGGCATTCGCAACTGGTGGGCGAGTCTCTTCGGCAGGTCATCGACGAACCACGATAGCATGCGCACGAACCTCGCTGCTCCGATCGTGCCACGTCCGCCGCCGTTCACCGACTACTCGAACCCGTTCGCCGACGGCACCGCCGAGGATCGCGACCCGTCGGAGTTGATCGCCTACACCTTCGAGGCGCTTGATGCCTGGGCGCACGATCGCGGCTTTGGGCGCGTTCCGGCAGAGACGCCGCTGGAGTTCGCCCACCGTCTCGGGGAAGAGTTTCCGGAGCAGTTCGAGGCTTTCACCCGGCTCGCGACACTCTACACCTGCCTTGTCTATTCAACCCTTCCCCAGCTCGACAATGCCCTGATTGTTCTGGAAGAAGTGTGGGAGCAGATGGTTCACGGAGTTGCAGTCGGTGGATGATCGGCTGCATAAACGTTGCATTCGTTCCACTTTCTCTCGGTTCGCGGGCGTCTGTGGCTGGCTATCACGGCACAGACCCGGTACTTTTACCTGAGTCAGACAATTCCCTCGCCCCCTGGGACGCCATGAGTGCTGAGTCTCCGAAGGTGAAGTCGCCCGCTCCAGTCAACACCGCATCGCATGGTTCTGCCCCGGCCCCCTCACCGGATGGGTATGGGTGGTTCGGACCACAGGACATGTACCTCTTCAATGAGGGAAGCCACCTGCGGCTCTACGAGCGGCTCGGCTCGCACCCGGCCACTGTGGACGGTCAGGACGGCTTCCATTTCGCGGTGTGGGCGCCCAACGCTGACTATGTCAGCGTCATTGGCGACTTCAATAACTGGGATCGTGGCGCCAATCGCCTCCAGACACTTGGTTCTTCAGGCGTGTGGGGCGGTTTCATTGCCGGGGTGAAGTCGGGCACCTGCTACAAGTACCACATCGCGGCGCCAGGCGGTTTCACAGCCGAGAAGACTGACCCGTTCGCGGTCACCTGCGAGGTGCCGCCGAAGGCGGCAGCGGTGACGTGGGACATGCAGTACCAGTGGAACGATGCCGACTGGATGGCGACACGCAAGGAGAAGGGAACACACGACCGGCCCGTGAGTATCTACGAGGTACACATGGGTTCGTGGATGCGACAGGCCGACCCGCCCTATCACTCGCTCTCTTACCGCGAGGTCGCACCGAAGCTGGCGGAGTATTGCCAGCAGATGGGCTTCACGCACGTCGAGTTTCTGCCGCTCACGGAGCATCCGTTCTTCGCATCGTGGGGCTATCAGGTCACGGGTTACTTCGCCGCGACGAGCCGATTCGGAACACCGCAAGACCTGATGTTCCTCATTGACACACTTCACCAACACGGCATCGGTGTGATCCTGGACTGGGTGCCGAGCCACTTCGCTACCGACGAATGGGCGCTGGCCCGGTTCGATGGAACGGCGCTTTACGAGCACGCCGACACCCGACAGGGCTTCCACCCCGACTGGGGCAGCCTCGTCTTCAACTATGGCCGTCATGAGGTCCGCAGTTTCCTGCTTTCCAGCGCGATGTTCTGGCTGGACCGATACCACATCGACGGATTGCGCGTGGATGCCGTTGCCTCCATGCTTTACCTCGACTACTCCCGCAAACAGGGTGAATGGATTCCGAACCAGTTCGGCGGCAAGGAGAATATCGACGCGATTTCATTCTTACGGCGCTTCAACGAGGAAGTGTACCGGCACTATCCGGACGTGCAGACCTTCGCCGAGGAGAGCACGGCCTGGAGTATGGTGTCACGCCCGACCTACGTCGGCGGTTTGGGCTTCGGCTACAAGTGGGATATGGGCTGGATGCACGACACGCTCAAGTACTTCATGAAAGATGCGATCCACCGCAAGCATCATCAGAACGATCTCACGTTCCGCATGCTCTACGCTTACAACGAGAACTTCGTGCTGCCTCTGTCGCACGATGAGGTCGTTCACGGCAAGGGGCCGCTGTGGGACAAGATGGCCGGCGACGAGTGGCAGAAGTTCGCCAACCTCCGGTTACTGTTCGCGTATCAGTGGGGGATGACTGGCAAGAAATTGCTATTCATGGGCGGCGAAGTGGCCCAGCGCCAGGAATGGCGACACGATCAGAGCGTGGACTGGCACCTTCTGAAGCAAGGGCCGCATCACAAGGGCGTGCAGCAACTCGTACGCGACCTGAATCATCTCTACGCGAGCGAACCGGCACTGCACGAACTGGATAACGTCCCTGGCGGCTTTGAGTGGATCGATTGCACCGACGCGGCCAATAGCGTCATCATCTTCGCGCGCAAGGGGAAGGGCGATGACGTGATCCTTTGCGCATTCAACTTCACGCCGGTTCCACGCCCGGACTACCGCGTCGGCGTGCCTGGCCCTGGTTCATGGAACGAGGTACTCAACACCGATTCAGAAACCTACGGCGGCAGCAATGTGGGCAACGCAGGCGGAGTCTTTGCCGAGTTCGAGCCGATGCACGGGCAAAAGTATTCCGTAATCCTGAATCTGCCTCCGCTGGGCGCCGTCTTCTTCAAGGGGAAGGTGTGAGCCTTTTCGCAACGAGCCGCGTACGACTGCGGCTCGCATCAGAGATTTACCATGCGCGCGACGCAGATGGGATTGGGTTTGGCGACTCTGCTTGGTGCGGGAATCCTGTCCGTATCCGTGACCGCCGAGGCTCTCAAGCAGGAGCGGGCTGCGTCTCAGACCAACCTGAAGCAGATCGGGATTGGGTTCCACAATTACGCGGACCATAACAAGCTGAAGTGGGCAGAGAATATCACCGACAAGGATGGTCATGTGCTCCTCTCGTGGCGGGTCACGATCCTCCCGTACTTGAAGCAGGAGGAGCTTTACAAACAGTTCAAGTTGAACGAACCCTGGGATAGCACGCACAACAAGAAGTTCATCGCGAAGATACCAAAGGTCTATGCGCCGGTATGTGGGAAGGCGAAACCAGGTGAGACGTACTACCAGCGATTCGTCGGGAAGAATGCTCTGTTCAGCAAACGCGGTTCGAACTTCACGATTCCCACGATCCCGGACGGCACATCCAATACGGCGCTCGTGGTCGAGGCAGGCGATCCTGTCATCTGGACGAGGCCCACAGACCTCACCTTTTACGAGAAGGCTCCACTGCCAAAGCTCGGCGGTCTCTTCGATGGCAACTTCCACATTTTGTTATGCGATGGCTCCGTGTACAGAGCCACCAGGAACTTCGACGCCGACGAGATGAAGAAGCTCATCATGCCCAACGACGGCGACGTCACTGATCTGAAGAAGCTTCAAAAGTAACTCAGCGTGTTGAGTTGTGAGCTTCACCTGTCTTCGCGCGTGACAACCCCGCGTGGATCGAGTGTAATGAGGCGAGGTCCGCTGGCTCTCGCCCATCCCACCTTCCCCCCCCCACCGGAGTGCGCGTCATGCTCCCCCCCGCCGACAAGAATCCATCTTGCCCTGAATGTCAGTTCGGCATGCCCATCGGGCGCCGCGACTTTCTCCGTGTCGCCAGCGCGACTGCCACGGTCGCCATCGGGCTTTCCCCGCTGCAACAGGCCCGCGCCGCTCGCGCCGAGAAGCAGGCACAGGCCGAGGCGATGATCTTCGAGTTGTACAAGACACTCAACCCGGAGCAGAAGAAGAAATTGACGCGGCCGTTCAACCACAAGCCAACCGCGAAAGACAAGGTGACTTCACGTTTGGCGACCGGGAACGCCCCCGTCAACAAGCTGATGATCGGGACAGAGTACGACAAGAAACAGGTAGAACTGCTCGGCCGTGTCTTCCGCGCCATCGCCAACGGCGAGCAGGGATACAAAGAACTCAGCCGCAACGGACGGTTCGATAACAGTGGCGACTTCGAGAGCATCAGCGCGATCATCTACGGTGAACCGGCCGAGGGGAAGAAGTTCTCACTGGTGTTCACAGGCCACCACCTGACCGTGCGGTGCGATGGCAACTCGGAGGCGGCCACCGCCTTCGGTGGCCCGCTGTACTATGGCCACAGCCCCAGCGGTTACGCAACGACCAACGTCTTCCACCATCAGACGACAGCGGCGACGGAACTCTTCCGTACGCTCGATCCGAGCGCGAAAAAGGTTGCGGTGAAGCCTGGTAAATGGCATGACGAACACAACGGCATCCCATTGCCGAAGAAAGGCGCGGAACTGCCAGGACTATCGTACCGCGAGATGTCGAAGGATCAGAAGGTCGCGACCGAACAGTTGATGAAGGAACTGGTTGCTCCGTACCGCAAGGAGGACGGCGATGAGGTGATGGAACTGATCAAGGCAACCGGTGGGATGGAGAAGCTCTCGATGGCCTTTTACCAGGAAGGGAAGACCAGCGAGAAGGAACCGTGGACCTACTGGCGGCTGGAAGGGCCGGGCTTCGTGTGGAGTTTCCGCGCGCTGCCTCACATCCACACCTTCGTCCATATCACCAGCAAGCTGGCCTGATAGATTGAAATCTGCAATCTCGAAGCGAGAGCGGCGCTCTCGCTTCGGGATTGTTCGTTGCGCTACACGTCGCAGAGCGTGATGGCCTGCTGCAGTCCCGCGAACGGGTCGCGAGTCGGGATGAATTCGTGCCCAACGTATCCCGTGTAACCGATGTCGATGAGCTTCTTCATCACCGCCGGGTAGTTGATCTCTTGTTTCTCGTCGAGTTCACCCCGACCCGGTACCCCGGCGGTGTGGATGTGGCCGATCAGGTCCTTCGTCTGGTCGATGCGGCGAATGAGATCGCCATGCATAACCTGAACATGGTAGATGTCGAACAGGAGTTTGACGCGCGGGCTGCCGACCTTCCGGAGAATCTCACAGACGAAGTCGAGGTTGTCGCCCTGGTAGCCAGGGTGACCCTTCATCGGATCGGAGTCGTCGCGCGTGTTGAGATGCTCGACACAGACCGTGACACCCTTCTTCTCCGCGATACGGGCGAGTTCCTTCAATCCCTTGACGCAGTTTGTGAAACACTCGTCGCGGGTAATTGCCCCTGACTTTGGGTCGTCTGGGTTCTTCCACTTGTAGCCAACGAAAGAGATGACGCTGGGTACCTTCGCATCCGCGCACTGGTCGATGGTCTTCGTCGTGTGCTGAATCACCTCATCGTGGAGTTTTGGGTTGTTCAGCCCATGTTTGAACGATCCAGGCACTCCGTTGGACGCGATGGCGCAAGCGAGGCCGTGTTTCTTGAGGGTCGCCCAGTGCTGGGGTGGTATGAGTTCAACGGATGGACACCCGAGTTTCTTCGCGACCTCGCATGTCTGCCTGGCCGACCATTTCTGCCCGCGCGCGTTGAAACACCAGAAGACGATGGAATGTTTTATCCGCCCTTTGAGCTTCTGCTCTCGGGCTTCGGCTTCCATCGGATCAATGCCCGTGGAGACAATCGCGGATGCGGCAACCGCGTTCCTGAGCATCTGTCGACGGTTAGTCATGGTGAACCTCGTTTGAGCCGAACGTCCCGGAATCGAGTCCGAACGCGTTTTTCGAACGCACGCGATTCGTTGTGGTGAGTCGAGCGAGTTTCTGGTGCAGCGTGTGTGTGGTGCCCCGGGTCGTGATCGTGGGCGCCGCTCCTTGCTTCATCGATAACCAATCCTCATAGTACTTGTTAAGCGGGTCTTCGGAGTGAGAGTGGCTGTTTTTGGTAAGATAGTGGTATGGGCGAGCCGGTATGTTTCGGCTGTCGGAGCCTCTCCAGGCAGGTGGCCCAACTCGAAGCCCGGGTCGCCGAGTTGACCCGAAAATTCAACGAATGAAAGAGGCGATTCGTCCGGCGGTATTCAATCGCAAGGCGTGGCGCGGGAGCCGGAACTGTTGGGAACCAAGACCCAGGCCGTCCTCATGTCGGTGTTCGAGGCGTGCCGCCGTCACGCCCGGTCCGTGCTTGATCACGCGAGCCTCACCCTCCGCGCTTTCAGCAACCCCCTTCTCCAACGACCCGCTCTGCTGCCTACCTGCTAAACAAGGATGTCGTTTCTGGCATCCGGTAAGCGATTCTGTATGCCTGACTGGAGTAGTCGCGGGCGTCACTCTTCCGCGGTCGCCCGATATCCCGCTGTCGAGACTGTCATGAAGAACACATGCCCTCAATGTAGTACGGCTTACAACGTCACCGCCGCCGCAATCGGCCGAAAGGTGACGTGTAAGAATTGCAACTCTGCTCTCGTCGTCACCGAGGCTGGGTTGGAGTATCAGAACGCACCAGCCCCACGGCCAGCCGCCGCGCCGGCAGGCGGTGCCTTCGACTTCGACGCCGCGCCCACCGAGGAGGCGGCTCCACGCAAGTCGAAACCTGCCCGGTCCACGCAGCGCGATGAAAGTGAGGATGGCGGCCGTGGTCGGCGCGAGAGCGACGACGACGACGACGATGAGTACGTGGGGCGCCCACGCAAGAAGGCGAAGAAGGGTGGCGGTTTCGTTTCCGACTTCCTCTTCTTCCGTGAGTTCATCGCCCCGTGGGTGGTGAAAATCCTCTTCTGGATCGGCGTTCTCTTGTTGATCGTTGCCGCGTTTGTGGTCTTCGCCGCGAGCCTCATCAGTGGGAACACCCAGAATATCCTGATTTCACTCGTTGGCATTGTCGTTCTCCTGCCGATCTACATGCTCCTGTTGCGCGTCTATGCCGAGTTGATCCTGCTTGGCTTTGCAATCTACGACCGTCTCGGTGAAATCCGCGACCGTCTGTCCCGGTAGTAGCGACCCGCGAGCGAGTGGAAATGAACCAGCCATCTGTGGTAGGAATCGACCTGGGGACGACGTTCAGCCTGGCGGCCTTCGTCGAGAACGGCCGCCCTGTTGTGGTGCGCGATGCAACAGGTGCGGCACTCGTGCCGAGTTGTATCAGCTTTCACGACGACGGCAGCGTACTCGTTGGCTCCGCGGCACGCGATCGCGCCCTCTCCGATCCCACGCACACCATCTTCAGCGTCAAGCGGTTGATGGGTCGCACTCTCGCCGATCTCAAAAAGGAACTGGATCTGATTCCGCACCAGATCATCGAGCGGGACACGGCCGATGGACGGAAGGTGTTGCACGTCGCGATTGCGGGACGCGAGTATACACCCGAAGAACTTTCGGCGATGATCCTCAAGGAAGTGCGGCGCCGCGCCGGGAACCCGACGAAGGCGGTCATCACGGTGCCAGCGTACTTTGATGATTCGCAGCGCCAGGCCACGCGCGACGCCGGGCGCATCGCAGGATTGGATGTTCTCCGCATCGTGAACGAACCAACTGCCGCCGCGCTGGCATATGGGCTGGACCGGCGTGGCAACGGCACTGTTGCCGTGTACGACCTCGGCGGCGGAACGTTCGATTGCTCGATCCTGTCGCTCTCGGACGGCGTGTTCAAGGTACTCGCCACCAACGGTGATACCTACCTCGGCGGCGACGACTTCGACCGTCTGCTGATGCAAGCGGCAGCGAAAGAGATGGGCGTGGACCTTGCAACAAAGGACGCTGAACTGCTCCAGCACCTCCGCGATGCTGCGGAGAAGACCAAGATCGCGTTGAGCAGTGCGGAGTGTGCCGACTTCGCGGTGTCGATTCCGGCTGGCGCTGGCCCCTCGCGTGCCTATTCGCGCACCTTCACCCGCGCGAGTTTCGAGGAGATGATTCAACCCTTGCTCGATCGGAGCCTCGATCGCTGCAAGGCTGCGATTCGCGATGCGAAACTGAAGCCGGGGCAGGTGGATGAGGTGGTACTCGTTGGCGGCTCGACTCGCATCCCGTATGTGCGGAAACGTGTCGGAGAGTTCTTCGGTACGACGCCACACACCGGATTGAACCCCGATGAGGTAGTCGCGCTGGGCGCCGCGGTGCAGGCTGACATTCTCACCAGCGGCCGTCGCGACATGCTCTTGCTCGACGTGGTGCCGCTGTCACTGGGGATCGAGACACTCGGCGGTGTGGTGGACAAGCTCATCCACCGCAACAGCACGGTGCCCGCGCGCGGCATGACCCGCTATACCACCGCGGTGGACAATCAGACCGCGATTTTGCTGAACATCTACCAGGGCGAACGTGAACTGACGAAGGATTGTCGGTTTCTCGGTACGTTCAAACTGGCTGGTATTCCACCGATGCCGGCGCAGTTCGCGCAGGTGGAAGTCACGTTTCTTGTGAATCACGACGGCATTCTGACGGTCAGCGCGAAGGAGTTGCGCTCCGGGGTGCGGGCACAGGTGACCGTGCAACCCGCGCACGGCCTGACACAGGATGAGGTGAACGCACTCGTGAGCGAGAGCATCGCGCATGCGCAGGAGGACTTCTCCGCGCGTCGATTGATCGAACTGCGAAATAAGGCTGAAGGTGATTTGCGCGCGACCGAGAAGGCACTTGTCGAGGCCGGCGAGCGGCTCATCCCGGAGCAGCGCAGCGCCATCGGGGCCACCAGTCTGGCGTTGCGCGCGGCGATGGCTGGTTCCGATCTCCCCGTGCTCCAGAACGCCATCGACGCACACGCTCAAGCAACCAATCCGCTGGCAACTCTCGTCATGAATGAAGTAGTCCGAAAACGCTTTGGCGGCGCAGGTGCGGAGGAACTCAATCCGGATAAGGTGTGACGCACGGTCACAGTCATGACCCGCCTCACCCGACGCCGCGTGACTGGATCGAGCATGCCTGCTTTGGCTTTACCGCACTCGGGACCTCTTCCTGCACGCGATTCCACGGCATTCGTGCCAGCAGCAGGCCCATCCCGCATGTGTCAGTGAGGCCCGCGAAGATCAGACCCGCGCCGACGAACGCCGCCAGTCCCGCGAATGCATCGTCGACCAGCCAGCCCAGCAGCACACCCACGACGACGAGAGTGCCTGCTGCGATTCGCACCTGTCGCTCCAACGACATCGTCTTCTTGCCGCGGACCACAGGCAGCCCGGCCCCTTCCCAGGCGAGCGTGCCACCTTCCACGTTGATCACGTTCGTCACGCCCGCCGCTGTGAGACGTTCGCACGCGGTTCTGCCACGGCTTCCGGAACGGCATACCACATAGAGCGTTGCGGCGGTCTGCCCCGCAGAGTGTTGGGTGAGTGTGCTGAGATCGAGCCTGTCGAGAGGCACACTGCGTGCGAAGGGAATGTGGACTTCGCGAAACTCGGCCGGAGTTCGCACGTCGATCAGATCGACTGGCTGACCCTCAGCCCGCAGTGCGTCGAGTTGCTGTGGCGTGATGGTGGGAATGCTCACTGGCAGATCTCCGGGAAGTGTGTTCGGATGGGCGAGCTTCGAAGTCGCCTTGTTGTTCTGGTGGAACGCTTTATGGAGCGTCTAGTGCTTGCAGTTGCTCCTGACAAGTCCGTGCAGTTACTGCCAGACCGCGAAATCTGACAGTTCACAGGAATGATACGCGTCAGTCTGGGGATGAGGGAGTCTTACCGCGCGCGACTGGTGTTGCTTCGTGGCGCCATATGGGTAGCATACCGCCATCAACCCGGCTTCTTTCGCGCAGAATGACCCGCACACGAGCAGAGACCGTGAGATGTCGCCAGTAGCAACGCCCGAAACGCCGATCGTGCGTGCGCGCGTGACTACGGACGTGGCCGTGGTCGGCGGCGGCCCTGTGGGCTGTGTCGCGGCGCTGGCGTTCGCACGCCGTGGCGCGCGAGTCTACCTCATCGACGCCGGCCCCACGCACCGACTCGCCGGCGAGTGGCTCCATCCCACTGCGGTTGGCATCCTTACCGGACTCGGGGTTGATCTGGGAACCGCCGGGATCCCACATGCGAGTGGCCGCGGCTTCGCCATCTTCCCACAGGGCGGCGAACCCATCGTTCTCCCTTATGTTGGTGGTGAACAGGGAATCGGCTGTCAGCATCACCTCCTTGTTGCAGCTCTCCAGAAAGCCGTAGCCGCAACGCCGAACGTCACACTGTTGTCGGGCTGTCGCGTGTCGGATGTGGCAAGAGGGCGTCTTCGCGCGGTAACCCCGGACCGCGGCGAATCAGTCGAAATCGCTGCCGGTCTGGTGGTCGGGGCGGATGGTCGGCAATCGGTGGTGCGTCAGGCGCTGGGTTACTCTGGCGCGTGTCGGCCTCTGTCTTACATGTCCGGATTGCTAATCGATGCCGCCGCACTGCCGTTTCCGGAGTATGGGAACGTCATCCTTGGCGGGCCTGGTCCGGTACTCGCGTTCCGCGTCGATGCGAGTCAGGCGCGTGTTTGCATTGATGTTCCTGTGGATCGTGTGAAGTGGATTCGCAGCCCGGGCGATCTACTCGCGGCTTACCGGCCAAGCCTGCCGCGCCCGCTCTTCGACGCCTGCGCGCAGTCACTGGACAACGCACCGCCTGCGGTCGCGGCGAACCAACTCCTCCCGCGACGCCACTACGGCCGCGCCGGGATTGCGCTCGTCGGCGATGCCGTGGGCCACTGCCACCCACTGTGTGCCGTGGGGATGTCGGTTGGCTTCCTGGACGCCATGACACTCGCGCGATCCGGTTCCGTCGAGGCGTATGCGGATGCTCGCCGCACTGCCGGGCGCGTGCCGGAACTCCTTTCGATGGGCCTTTACGATCTCTTCGTGCGCCCAGACGCGGGATCGGCTGAGCTGCGTTCCGCGGTGTATCACCTCTGGCGGACCTCGCCTGCGGCGCGCCGCGATACGATGCGCCTCCTGGCAGTGCGCGAAACGCGCCGAGCGGCACTCGGCGTGACATTCGCCCGGCTGCTCTCCACCGCGTCGCGGCAGGTAGTGACCGGGATGTTCGTGCGGCCACTGTCCCACACCGTCGGCGCATTCACCAGCTTCGGGCGCTGGGCGGGCTGGTTCACGCGCGAATCGCTCTCGCACTGACTCACGGGCGAGGGCAAAGGTGACCGACGCGCTTCCAGACTGCACCGCCGACCGAGCCGCAGCGTATCTCGTTTCACTTCAGGATGACGCTGGATGTTGGGAAGGTGAGATGGAGTGGTGTCCGGTCGTCACGGCGCAGGTTGTGATTGCCCGGCATGTTGTTGGGAAGCCGTTCGGCCCGGACGATGCGACGAAAATCCTTCATCACTTCGAGAGTACGCAAACTCACGACGGTGCCTTCGGGTTGCATCTGGAACACCCTGGCTCGGTGTTCGTCACGTCGATGGTCTATGTCGCAGCACGGTTACTTGGAGTTGGGCCGGACCAGCCACTGGCCGCATCCGCGCGGAAGTGGCTCCATGCGCGGGCCGGCGGCGTGCAGTCCATTCCCACATGGGGGAAGTTCTGGCTCGCGCTCCTCGGCCTCTATGGATACGACGGTCTGCGTCCGCTTGTTCCCGAACTCGTGTTCTTGCCGAGGGTCGTGCCGGTTCACCCGATGCGGTTCTACTGCCACACTCGCTACATCTACCTCGCCATGTCATTCCTTCAGGGTGGGCGTGTGCGGTTCGACCTCGGCAAACTCGGTGAGGAGTTACGGCACGAACTGTACGACGCGGCGGGCATGCCGGCTGATTTCCGCAAGCACCGGTACGATCTTGCACCGGAAGACGCCTACGAGCCACCAGGGCTGATTGTGCGGGCCGCCGAGCGTCTGCTGGGGTGGTACGATTGCTTTCCCATTCGCAAATTGCGTGAAGCATCGCTTCGCAAGTGTGAGGAACTCGTTGCGCGCGACCTCGACGCGACACAGCACCTCACACTATCACCCGTCAACGGCACGCTGAACGCGATGATGCTATACGCGCGCGGCTTGCCGACAACCGAGATTGCGAAGTGTGTGACGGGTTTCGAATATCACAGATGGGAAGATGAAAGCCGTGGCCTTCGCTACGCGGGCGGGCGCACACGCACCTGGGATACTGGCTTTGCGATCGAAGCGTTACTCGCGAACCCGCAGGTTGCGCGACAACATCGCGAATCGCTTCTGAGAGCATATCGCTTCCTTGCAGCTCAGCAGATGACGCGTTCCGTCGCGAGCCGCGACCCACTCTTTCCCGACACGTCCGAAGGTGGCTGGTGCCTGGGCGACGCAGTTCACGCCTGGCCCGTGAGTGATTGTACCGCAGAGGCACTCTCGGCCATTCTCGGAATGCATGCAGCTTTCGATGTGCCAGACCGTATTCCCAACGCAAGGCTTGCCCAGGCAGCCGACTTCATCCTCTCACGCCAGAACCGAGACGGCGGTTTCGGCTCCTACGATGCTTCACGCGCGCCACTCTGGCTGGAGATGCTCAACCCCTCGGAGATGTTCACCCGCTGTATGACAGATCAGTCTTACATCGAATGCACAGGCTCGTGCATCACGGCGCTCGCGCGGTTCCGCGCTGCGGTGCCAGCGCACACTCCCAACCGCATCACCCGAGCAATCGCACGCGGCGTGCGATTCCTGCTCAGCCGACAGCGACCCGATGGCGCGTTTCCTGGCTCGTGGGGAATCTACCTCACCTACGGCACGTTTCACG
Source organism: uncultured Frigoriglobus sp. (assembly GCA_964422915.1). GTDB lineage: Bacteria > Planctomycetota > Planctomycetia > Gemmatales > Gemmataceae > Gemmata. Next base: position 41,182 of record CAYRDG010000030.1, read on the forward strand.
CCGTCCGCGGGCTGCGCGCGGCCGGCATTCCAGTCCACTCACCTGCGTTATGCCGCGCGGCGGAGTGCTTACTGCGTTATCAGATGTTCGATGGCGGCTGGGGCGAACACTTTGAAGGCTGCCTGCGCCAGAAGTACACTGAGCATCCGCAGTCGCAGGCGACCATGACGAGTTGGGCAGTACTGGCGCTAATTGAGATCGTGGGTGCGATGCACCCTGCCGTGAAGCGTGGGGCCGAGTGGCTGATGCGGCATCAGGGAACCGATGGTGCATACGCGCGTGAGGCGGTCAACGGCGTCTTCTTTGGCACTGCAATGCTGGATTACGAACGATATCGCGCATACTTCCCCGTCTGGGCACTGGGTCGGTATTCGGCATGCCAGCCCGTGGGAAGCCCGTCCGATACCCTCTGATCCCCACTCCGTTCGCAAATCTTGCACGAAGTCCGCAACGATTCGGTTGCGGGTGGTATCGTGTCTCGCCATAATACCGCTGAAACCCCGCTCGCCAGGATGGCCGATCGGGATAATCACCGGCCGCGGGTGTCCCGCCGCCGACCAGGGAGGGAGTTGTCAGAATCGGTTCCCCCACACAAGCCGGTTCGCCCGTCGCTATTCGGACCCCGCCCCGCGGGGCTTGACACCGATGCCTCGCAGTGTGCGTGTGTGAGAGAAGGTTCACCCAGCCGTAACTGTCCGCGTTTGGATCAACCGACCTTCCTCGCGCTCCCACTGCGAGCCTGCCGATCATGCGGAGTTGGGGCCTCGCACCCGGACGACCGCCCCCCAGACTTGTCTGGGGGCAAAAGTCCTTCTCCGCCGACACGCGCGACGGGCCACCGATAGGAGTGGCCCCACATGGACCCGCTGTTGGCCATGGAGCCGCTATTAGCAGGCGGTCTCGCGATCGCCGCTGCGCTCCTGGGCGTCGGCACGGCACTTCTGTTGTTGCGCCGATCACCCGCCGAGATACCTCAGAACTCCGACCTGGAAGCCGAGACCACTCGTCGTGCCGAACAACGCGGAGCCGAACTGGTCGAGCAGTCTCGCCGCGACGCCGAGCAGATCATCCGCGAGGCCGAGTTGAAAGGCCGCGACGAGGCATTTCGCCGCCGCGAGGAACTTACTCGCGAGGTGGAGGCCATACGCACCGAGGTTCGCGAACAGGAGCGGCGTGCCGAGAAGCGTGAAGACGCCGCCGAGCAGAAGCAACGGGAACTGGCCCGCAAGGAGAAACACCTGGAGGGCATCAAGGAGAAACTCGCCGACCGCAAGGAATCGCTGGAGCGAAAGTCGAAGCACCTCGACGAACTCATCGAGCAGGAGACGAAGCGGCTTTACGAGATCACAGGGCATTCGCGCGAAACTGCGGAGAAGATGCTCCTGGAGCGACTCGAACGCGAACTGGCCGAGGAAGTTGCCGCAAAGATTCGACAGCACGAGGAGCGGATCAAACAGCAGGCCGAGGGACGCGCACGTGAGATCGTCACGGTTGCCATTCAGCGCTACGCGGCCGACCAGACGGCGGGCATGACTGTCAGCACGGTGGATATTCCCTCCGATGACATGAAGGGCCGTATCATCGGTCGTGAGGGGCGCAACATCCGCACCTTCGAGAAGCTCACTGGCGTGGATGTGATCGTGGACGACACACCTGGTGTTGTCGTCGTCTCGGCGTTCGACAATGTCCGTCGCGAGACGGCCCGGCTGGCCCTCACCAAGCTCATCCAGGATGGCCGCATTCATCCCAGCCGTATCGAAGAAGTGGTGAATGAGACGCAGGCCGAGATGGAGAAACACATCACGGAACTTGGCACCCAGGCCGTGCTCGATGCGGATGTGACTCCGCCGCACGAGAAACTCGTCTATCTCCTCGGCCGGCTCCGCTTTCGCACCAGTTACAGTCAGAACGTGCTCGCGCACTCCGTCGAGGTCGCCCATCTCTGCGGACTGATGGCGAGTGAACTGGGGCTGAATCCGGGACTGGCCCGTCGCTGCGGACTTCTCCACGACGTAGGGAAAGCCGCGGATCACGAGATGGAAGGCGGGCACCCGAAAGTGGGCGCGGAACTCGCCCGGCGCTACGGTGAGACGAGCAAGGAAGTGTTGCACGCCATCGCGGGCCACCACGATGATGTGACCATCGACAACATCTACACCGTACTCGTGGCAGCGGCCGATGCCATCAGCGCCAGCCGACCGGGTGCGCGTCGCGAAACGCTGGAGAAGTACGTTAAGCGGCTTGCCGACCTGGAGGCTGTCGCGTGTGGCTTCCCGGAGGTGGAACAGGCATACGCGATTCAGGCGGGACGTGAGTTGCGTGTGATCGCCAGTTCCCACCGCACCACCGATGCCGACGCGGTGCGCGTCTGCCGCGACATCGCGCGGGCCATCGAGCAGCAACTCGACTACCCCGGCGAAATCAAGGTGACGGTGATCCGTGAGAGCCGCGCCACCGAAACGGCCAAGTGAGGTTCCGCCGGGCAGTCGGTCTTACAAGCGACTGCCTTAGCCTGACTGTGCGGGTGCCTCTGGCAACTCGAGTTGCACGTCGTCGCCCACGATGTGAACAGGGTAAGAGCCAGTCTTCACTTTCGGGTTGTCTGCCCAGGCGCCATCGCTCAGGCGGAAACGCCAGTAGTGCCATGGGCACGTCACGCACCCATCCTCCACGAAGCCGCCCGACAATGACGCACCCATGTGCGGGCACATGTCGTCAATGGCGTGAAACTCGCCGTTGACACGGAAGATCGCCACCTCCTTCTGCCGAACCATGACCACCAGTGCCCCACCCTCCGGGATGTCGCTCGTCTTTGCCACCGTCACACGCTGAGTCACGGCGTCCTCCTCGCTTCTCGTTGTCCGTATTCAATGTAGCAGCCTATGTTAAATTCGAGTGCCATACCCGCATCACGAGATGGGCATCACCATGCTCGAAGTGGAAGTGAAGTATCGCAACGCGGACCGCGTCGCGGCAGTCGCGACGCTTCTGGAATGGGGCGCGACGCTTGCAGAAGACCGCAGTGATGCCGACCTCTACTTCCAGGCACCTGATCGCGACCTGAAGGCGACTGACGAAGCGTTTCGCCTGCGCCGAATCGGACCGAAGGGCTACCTGACTTACAAGGGGCCAAAACGCGATGCCGAGACGAAGACACGCACTGAGATTGAGGTGCCACTGGGCGAGGGTGAAGGGACCGCCGCTGACGCGGAGCAACTTCTGCTCGCCCTGGGATACAGGCCGGTTATGACCGTCCGCAAGAAACGCCGGGTGTACCGCTTCCAGCGCGAGGGTTTCGAGATGCAGGCGTGTTTCGACAACGTGGAGCAGGTCGGTGAGTTCGTGGAGCTCGAAATCGTTGTGGAGGAGTCGCAGTATGAAGCGGCGAAGACCGTACTGTTGACGGCGGCGGCTGAACTGGGGCTGACAGCACAGGAACGGCGATCGTACCTGGGGTTGTTGGTCGAAGCGGTGGAACAACAGCGCGGTGAACGACCGCCGGTGGTGTCGTGACCCCGGTGGTTACCACGATTGCCGAAATACGGTCGGCGGTCGCACGCGCTCACGCCCGCGGCCTGCGTGTGGGCTTCGTGCCGACAATGGGCGCACTGCACGAAGGGCACGCATCACTGATTCGGGCTGCCAGAGCCGCGAGTGGGTTCGTGGTTGTTTCGATCTTCGTCAACCCCACGCAATTCGGACCGAAGGAAGATTTCGCCAGATATCCACGGACACTCGAAGCCGATCAAAAAGTATGCGAGGCTTCGGGAGCGGACGTGATCTTCGCACCAGGCGTGGAGGAGATATATCCAACGAACTCGTTGACGTTCGTGGATGTGAACAATCTTGGAGATCAACTCTGTGGGGGAAGCCGGCCAGGCCACTTCCGTGGAGTCTGCACTGTCGTGCTGAAACTGTTAAATATCGTTCAACCGGACGCAGCACATTTTGGCGCGAAGGACTACCAGCAAGCGTGTATTCTCTCACAGATGGTCCGTGACCTGAACATGTCCGTGGAGATGCGAATCGAGCCGACCGTGCGCGAATCGGATGGTCTTGCGCTGAGTTCACGGAATCGCTACCTCAGTGTGTCGGAGCGTAAGGAGGCCCCACGCATCCACCAGGCCTTGCAAGCGATTCAGGATCGTGTGCGAGCGGGTGAGACCGACGTGGCGAAGATGGTGGCGGTACTCTGCGCAGACCTCGAGGCGATTTCAGGCGCGCGGGTCGATTATGCGAGCATCGTGGATCGTGCGACGTTACAGCCGCTCGTGCAGGTCGACCGCCCCGCTGTGGTCGCTGTCGCGGTGTTCCTGGGCACGACGCGACTCATTGACAATCAATTGATTGTGGCCTCCGATCCCCGGGGAGCGGAATGAGAACGGGCCATTTGGCATGGCCGTTTTCCGTTCCGTTGCTGATTGCCGCCCGCGACTCGGGAAACCCGCGATCCACATTCCACATTCCGAAGTGGACCCATGGCTCACCCCCTCTTTGGCCCCGAAGTGAAACTGATGCTCACGGAGCACAACGCTTCGGGGCTTCGCGACTTCTGCGAGCAGTTGCACCCGGCGACCGTCGCGGAATCGCTGGACGAGGAATTCACACCTGAACAAATCTGGGAAGTGATCAGTAGCGCGAATATCCGTACACAAGCGTCGATATTTGAGTATCTGCCGCCGTCTCTTCAGGTGCAGATGGCGGAGAAAGCACGGCCGCAGGTTGGCGAGTTGCTCTCAAAGATGTCGCACGATGACCGCGTGGACCTTCTTCGCCGGCTCCCACCGCGCGTGGTCGAGTCGATCATGCGACTGGTGGACGAGGCCGACCGGCAGGATATCGCCAAGCTTGGTCAGTATGGCGAAGACACGGCCGGCGCGTTGATGACGACCGATTACGCCTGGCTGCCAGCTACCCTCACCACGGCCGAGGCTATCGATCAACTCCGCCAGCAGGCACCTGACAGTGAGACAATCTATTACATCTACGTTGTCGATGACGCCAGCCGCCGAACGGATGGCTCGCTCGCCCCGCGTCGACTCCTGGGCGCACTCTCGCTCCGCGACCTGATCCTCGCGCCGCGGTATTCGCTGGTCCGCGAGTTGATGGAAACGGAACTCGTCACGCTTCGTTACAACGACGACAAGGAAGAGGTGGCCCAGGTATTCGCTCGTTACGACTTCATCGCGGTGCCAGTCGTTGACGATCAGTTCGGCCTGCTGGGAATCGTGACCCACGACGACGTGCTTGACGTGGTCCGTGAGGAGGCGACGGAGGACTTGCAGCGCCAGGCTGCCGTTGGCCCCATCGAGGGAGACTACCTCAACGCGAGTTTCTATCGCGTGTGGCAGAGTCGTGTGAAGTGGCTCGCGCTCCTTTTCGTGGCGGAATTGCTTACGTTCACGGTGATGGAGTTTTTTGAGGAACTGATTGCGGCAGTTGTGGTGCTCGCGCTATTCGTTCCCTTGTGTATATCCACTGGAGGTAACTCCGGGACGCAGGCGGCGACACTCGTGACCCGCGCGCTGGCACTGGGCTATGCGACTCCGCGTGACTGGAAACGCGTCATACGTCGTGAGTTGCTCATGGGGCTGGCGCTGGGTGTGACGCTCGGCGTAATTGCTTTTGTGCGCGGGTCGATCACTCCGAGTGATACGCGCAGTGGCCCGCGGAAGATGAAGGAAGAGTTTGCCGTCCATGTGCCGCCAGGAACCGAACTGAAACCCGATGCGCACGGCGACATCGCCCTTCCTGCAGGTACGCCAGCGACGGTGACGATGGAAAAGAACTCGCGTGTCCGATTGCCGGAGGGCGAACATCACCTCTCGCCGCCGCGTAAGGAAGCCAGTGCGTGGGTTTACGGCTTCCCGGCAGAATGCGAGGTACGGACCCAGCCTGTAGGCCGCTGGCATCTGAGTCTTGCGATTTCCATTGCGGTGCTTGGGATTTGCCTCTGGGGTACGATGATCGGCTGCATTATCCCCCTCATCATCAGCCGGCTGGGCGGCGACCCGGCGGTGGCATCGGGCGCGCTTGTGGCAACATTCGTGGACGTGACCGGCATCGCCATCTTCTTCACGTCGGCATGGCTGATCCTTCTCTAATGAAAATTTCACGCGACTGAATCGAATGCGCCTTCCCTGGTATCGAATACTACACAGGGGCGGTGCGCAACCGTCCGGCGAGGGGGATACGCACTGATGTTCGGCACATTGAAACTCGGAAAGCTCTTCGGCATCGACCTGTACCTCCATGGGACATTCTGGTTGCTGCCGTTGTTCGTGTTGTTCACCAGCCTCAGCGGCGGAACGGGCTATGTCGCATTTCAGTTACTGTTTGTCTTCGTGGTGTTCGGCTGCGTGGCACTGCACGAAGTGGGGCATGCGCTCACAGCAGCGGCCTATGGCGTCCGCACACGCGACATCACGCTTTACCCCATAGGCGGCGTGGCCGCGCTGGAACGAATGCCGGAAAAGCCGTGGCAAGAAGTTGCAGTGGCGCTGGCCGGCCCCGCTGTGAACGTGGTGATCGGCCTTGGCCTCTTCTTTGGGTTGGCGGTGGGCGGAATGCCGATGCCCTGGCAACCGGCGGGTGACGTGGTGGAACTGTTCGTGCATGAGATACTCATCGCGAACATCTTCCTGGCACTCTTCAACCTGCTGCCAGCGTTCCCGATGGATGGCGGTCGTGTGCTGCGGGCGCTATTGGCGACTCACATGACGCGGCTTCGTGCCACCGAGACAGCCGTGGTTGTCGGCACGGTCGTGGCCGCGGGGTTGCTCGTGGCCGGCTTCCTGACGCAGGCGTTGAGCCTGATCGCGATTGCCGCGGTCGTATGGTTCCTGGGGCAGGCCGAACTCACTGCGGTTCGGATGGCTGCGGCGCGACGCGAGTACGATCGTCAGTCACGCGAGTTCTTTGAAGGGCCATTCGCGGAATCGGAACGGATGGACGCCGACGCAGTGCTGGCGTCCCGCAGGTTCTCCGGAATGGCCTGGGATGAACGTCGCCGGATCTGGGTGCAATGGGTCGACGGCGTGCCAGTGAAGGACGTGCCGACGTAACGTGACTCTGGCGAGGGCCGGTTGTGGGTCGGCTGACGAGTTTACCAGCCGACCCACGCCTATTGCTGACCCAACATTGGACTGCCCAAGTTCCCCGCGGCGCGGTACAACCGCGTCATGTCCTCGGCTCCGCCACCCCTGATCCCCCGGAACTTCTGGGTCCACCTCTTCTTGAATTACGCCGTCGCGGTGGGCGACTGGTGGCTATTCCTGGCCCGTGCTGTTCAAGGCATCGTCGGACGCAACTTCACGCGGCGTGACCTGTTACAAGTTTGTGTCGAAGTCGGCTCGAACAGTATGGGTGTGATCGCCGTAACGGGCACATTCATCGGAATGGTGCTGGCGGTGCAGGCTTACGGTCAGTTCCACACCATCGGGCTGGAAACGTCGCTGGGAGCGATCATCCACATGTCGGTCGTACGCGAGCTTGGTCCAGTGCTGGCCGCAGTAATGCTCTCTGGCCGGGTTGGTTCCGCGATGGCCGCCGAGTTGGCTACCATGCGCGTCACCGAGCAGATCGACGCGCTGGCCTGTCTGGGTGTGGACCCGGTGAAATACCTCGCCGGGCCACGGCTCTTGGCGTGTTTGCTGCTTTTACCGCTTTTAACGGTGCTGGCCGACGTGATGGGGCTGCTCGGTAGTTCGCTAATCTCACTTCATGTATACAACATCGACAGCTACCACTACTGGCGACATACACGCGAGTTCGTGAAAGTCTGGGATGTGATCGTGGGGTTGGGGAAAGCGTTCGTCTTCGGCGGTGCGCTCTCAATGATTGCCTGCCACCGCGGCTTCCATAGTCGGCCAGGCGCCGAGGGCGTCGGCCGCGCCGCGACGGAGGCGTTCGTTTACTCCTTCATTGCAATCCTCGCCCTCGACTTCTTCCTCGCGATGTTCGCCAACACTGTATACGCTTGGCTGTGGCCCTCCGCGGCTGCGAAGGTGGCCTAGCGACCCAGCGGGTGATTCCGACATGAGCACACCGGCATATTCCCCCGGACTCGAAGGCGTTGTGGCCGGCGAGACGGCCATTAGCACGGTTGAGGGTGGGTTAAGCTATCGTGGCTACTCCGTCGGCGAACTGGCGGAACGCTGTTCGTTCGACGAAGTCGCCTTCCTCCTGTTGCACGGCGAGTTACCGACCGCCAACCGGTTGAAGGAGTTCAACTCCGGCGTGGCCGCCGCACGCCGACTTCCGCCAGCGGTGAAGGACCTGTTCTCCGCACTGCCGAAGTGGACGACGCCGCTCGATGCACTGCGTACCGCAGTCAGCGTGCTGGGGCACTTCGACCAGGACGGTGCCGATGGCTCGCATGATGCCAACCTGAGAAAGTCCGAGCGGTTGCTGGCGCAAATCCCAGTCGCCATTGCCGATCACTTTCGGCTCTCGAACGGACTGGCTCCCATTGCCGCTCGTCAGGACTTGTCGCACGCGGCAAACTTCCTCTACATGCTTCGTGGTGAGGAAGCGACGCCGGAGGAAGTGAAGGCACTCGATGTGTCGCTGATTCTGTATGCGGAGCACGAATACAACGCCAGCACCTTCGCGGCGCGTGTGATCGTCTCGACCCTCTCAGACCTGCACAGCGGCGTGACTGGCGCCATCGGCGCGCTGAAGGGACCACTGCATGGTGGTGCAAACGAGAAGGTGATGGACATTCTGCTGGCTGCAGGCGGCCCGGAAACCGCGGAAGCGTGGACACGTGCCGCGCTGGCACGCAAGGAACGCATCATGGGTTTCGGTCACCGTGTCTACAAGACGGGCGATGTTCGTGCAGGCATCTTGAAGAGCTACGCCCGCGATGCGGCGAAGGCCGCAGGCGAGGAGAAGTGGGAAGACACCGCCGACATCATCGAGCGCGTGATGGCATCCGAAAAGAACATGTTCCCGAACCTCGACTGGCCAGCGGGTCGCCTTTATCACGCGATGCGACTGGAGATTCCGCTCTACACGCCGATCTTCGCTATGGCACGCATCGCCGGCTGGGCAGCGCATGTCATGGAGCAACTCGCCAACAACCGCCTCATCCGACCCCGAGCGATTTACACTGGCCCATCGCATCGCGATGTGAAACCCATAGCCGAACGCGGCTGAGTGCCGTCAGGGCGGGATGGCGAGATTCGCAGCGGAGCGGTGGCCACCTGTGGCCGCGCCCACTAGTATGCTAGTCTGCGCGTGTGCATCACAAAAGCAGTTGGAATCGAGATATGTACGCGATTATCGAAGACGGTTCGCGGCAGTACCGCGTCGAAGTGGGGGCTGCGGTCACAATCGACTACCGCGAAGCGGAAGTTGGCCAGCGCCTGGAACTGAGCAACGTGCTGTTGCTCTCGGCCGGCGAGGGTGCCCTGATCGGCCAGCCACTCGTGACAGGAGCGCGAGTGCTGGCGGAGGTCGTGGACTTCCCGCGCGTCAAGACGATGACGCAGAAGTTCCGCCGCCGCAAGAACTACCGTCGATTGAAGGGCCACACGCAGCCACACGTCCGCGTGAAGGTCACACACATTCTGAAGGCGGGCGAAGCCACTCCGCCTGAGCCACAAAAGGCCGCTCCGACAGCGTGAACTGAGCCTGTCGAATCAGCATCGTTAGCCGCGACTCGAAGGTTGCGTGAGTCTACTCACGCAACCTTCGAGTCGCGGCTAACGGCGTTTCACACCTTCGCATTGCAACGATACGACCACTTCGCTTAGATTCCCGCTTCGGTTCGTCTTGCGGCCATGGAGGGCTTGCCATGCGGCGTGTTGTCTTCGCACTTGGGGTTGTGATCCTACTGGTTGTCGCAGTCTCCGCGCAACCACCCACGGTTCCCCCTGTCGTACCCGGCAACGCCACTCCCACACCACCGCGGTCACTCCCGGTCACTAGCACACAGGCTCCACCGAGACAGCCCGCGGCCGCCGAAATTCCGCTGGCGCGATTCCAGCCGCTCACATCGTACCCCACAGTTACGCAATACGCGGTTCGCGGCGTGCTTCTGGGCGCGACGTGGATGGCGAAAATGCACCAGCCCAACGGACGCTTCCTGCATGGCTATGATCCCGCGCTCCGTCAGCCTGTGCCCGGCGAGCAAGACCTGAATCAGGCACGAGCGGCGCTGGCGATGGCGCAGGCCGCGAAGTTCGGTGGCGAGAAGCAGCACGCGGTTGTCGCGCGTCAGGTGATTCTCACGCTGCTGGCTTCCACGAAACTCTCCCAGACCGACGCCAACTGCCGCGTGCCAGTGCAAGCCTCTCTGGTCTGTAATCGCGTGGGGTTTGCCGCGCTCCTGGCGGTGGCGATTTACGATCTTCCCGGCGCCGAGAAGAAACTGACGGACGATGCCGAGCGTCTCTGCAACTTCCTCCGCACGCGACTCCGCACCGATGGTTCCGTCGATTACACCGACGGCGCACGCGACGTACCGACACAGATCGATCCTGCGGGTGCGAATGAGTATCCGGGTCTGGCGATGCATGCCCTGGCGGTCAGCGCACGCATTCAGCCTGCGGAGTGGAAGACCGAAGCCGTGAAACGCGGTGTCGCGCACTACCGCGATGTCTTCCGCAAGCAACCACACCCGATTCTGGCCGCATCCCTCACGCCGGCAGCGTGTGAACTGTACCTTCGGACGAAACTCCCCGCCGCGGTGGCAGCGGCTTACGAGATGAACGACTGGCTGTGCGGGCTACAGGTTAGCTCAACCGATCCGCGGACGCCACAGTACGCTGGAGGCTTCCGCACAGTCGCGAATAGCCAGACTCCAGTGACCCCGCCGGAAGTGGACATCACCGGTCAGCATGTTCAGTCGCTGGCCTACGCCTATCACCTCACACGCTTGACCGGCGACCTGGCCCGCGAAGCTAAGTATCTCCCCGCGCTTCAGTCCGCGGTGAACTTCCTCGGAGGTCTTCAGTATCTGGAAGTGAATACCCGACACTTTGAGAATAGTTACCGCGCAGCGATGCTGATCGGCGGCTTCCACCGCTCGCCCGTCGACGGCAGTCTCCGAATTGGCGGAACCGCGTGTGCAATTACGGGGTTGTTGCGCTATCTCTCTTCGGGTGCAGAGGGGCGGCACTAACACGCAATGGTGCGGATCGCCGCGCGGCTTGTTCGGCTCCGCACTCGTCATTCCCTGTGCATCCCTATAATCCCAGTTCACGGCCATGCGGGCCCGGGCCACCCAGCGGATGCCGAACAGATGAGCATCGAGCGACCTTCGTTCAGGCCGAAGTGCCGGTCACTGATGGGTGTCCGCATTGTCGGCACTGGTAAGTACGTCCCGGACATGGTCGTCGGTAATGACCACCTTCATGCCCGGCTCGGCTTCGATTCCGACTGGATTGTGAAGCGCACAGGCATTCTGGAACGCCGCCACGCCGCGCCGTATCAGGCCACTTCCGATCTCTGTGTCGAAGCAGCACAGGACCTCTTTGCCAAGACGGGACGCTCGGCGAAGGACTGCGATCTCCTCGTACTCGGCACGTTCACGCCGGACATGTCGTTCCCTTCAACCGCCTGTATCGTTCAAGACCGTCTGAAGATGGTCGGCCCGGCGATCGAGGTGGAAGCGGCCTGCGCCGGCTTCATGTACGCGTTGATTACAGCCGCTGCGTATGTGAAAGCGGGGCAGAGCGAACGGGCGCTGGTCATTGGCGGCGACACGAACAGCCGTGTCCTCAACCCGAACGATATCCGAACCTATCCACTATTCGGCGACGGAGCCGGTGCCGTGTTCGTCGAACCTGGTCGGCCGGATCAGGGCATCCTGGCCTATAGCATGGGATCGGAGGGCTGGGGCGGGCCATTGTTACAGCGTGAGGCGTGCGGCAGCAGGCGGCCAATCACGCCGGAGTTGCTCGCCGAGGGAAAACACTACATGTACATGGACGGCCACGCCGTGTTCAAATGGGCCGTCAACATTCTCTGCGACACGATCCGCGAGGTACTCGACGCCGCGAAACTCTCCGTCGAGGATGTGAATCTCTTCGTCGCGCACCAGGCGAACATCCGCATCATCAACGCCGCGATTGACTCGTTGAACATCCCGCGGAACAAGGTTTACAACAACCTGGAACGCTACGGAAACACTTCTGCTGGTAGCATCCCCATCGCGCTGGACGAGGCCGCCGCAGATGGCCGCTTCAAGGAAGGCGATTTACTCGTGCTGAGCGGCTTCGGTGCCGGCCTCACCTGGGGCACCGCCGTCATGCGGTGGTGACGCAGTTCCGCTTCTGCGTGTACCTTCCATCGAAGTTCCCCCGCGCACGCCGCGAATCCCGTCTATCCTGATTCCGGTCGCTGGTTCCACAGTGCCGTGGGCATTGTCGCAGACTTCCACAGAACGCTTCAACCACTCACCGCGCACACGCCGCGCGATAAACTGAACACACCCGCCTCTCTGACTGGTAGGAACCCACATGAACCGATCCGCCGTGCTTCTGGCACTCGCTGCCGCACTCTACTCGCCTCCCACTCGGGCGGTCGCTGCTCCTCCCTCTGGCGATGCGCAACTGGTGAAGACCGCGCAGGGGATGTTCAAGGACCTCCGCGCCACAACACTCGACAACGGGTTGCGCGTTTACCTGTTGCCGGTAAAGGGCGCGCCGGTTGTCACGACGATGGTCGCCTACCGTGTTGGCTCCGCGGACGAGGAGAAAGATCAGACGGGCCTGTCGCACTACCTCGAACATCTGATGTTCAAGGGGACAGCGAAACTGATGCCCGGCGACATCGACCGCGCCACGCAACGCAACGGCGGCCGCAACAACGCCTACACCTCCGAGGATATGACCGTCTACCACTTCGACTTCGCCGCGGACCGCTGGCAACAGGCACTGAAGATCGAAGCCGACCGGATGCGCAATATCCGCATTGATGCGAAGCACGAATTCCAGCAGGAGAAAGGCGCGGTCATCTCCGAACTTAACGGAAACGAAGACTCGCCCTGGGACCTGGAATTCAAGGCAATGCTTCCGCTACTGTGGCCCAAGGCGTCGCCCTACTCGCACCCGGTCATCGGTCAGCGCGAGCATGTCCGTGGTGCAACCGCCGAGATCATCAAGCGGCATTACGACAAGTGGTATCACCCGAACAACGCGTCGATCATCGTCGTCGGCGGCTTCGATGCGGATGCGGCACTGAAGGAGATCACCGCGCTGTTTGGGCCAATCCCAAAGGGCGAGTTGCCGCCGCGGAAAAAGCCGGTCTTCTACCCGGAACGTAAGGAACCGGTCCGCAAGGAATTCGTCTCAAAGTTCGACGTGCCGCGGTTGATGCTCGGCTTCAATACTGTGGTCGTCGGGACACCTGAAGACCCGGTGCTTGACATCATCCAGGATATCCTTGCATCCGGTAAGACCTCGCGACTCTACCGCAAGCTGGTGGAGGACGAACGCATCGCCTCGGATGTGGGCGCGGGCAACTATGCCGGGCGTTATCCTGGATGGTTCGCAGTGAATGTCGAACTTCTGCAAGGAAAAGACCGGAAGAAGGCCGAGACTCTGACATTCGGCGCGCTGGAGAAACTCGCCCAGGCACCCGTGAGCGATGAGGAACTGGCTCGCGCCCGCCGGAAGATTCTCGCCTCGTTCATCTTCTCGCGCGAGAGCGTGCATAGCCTCGCCGATACCATCTCACGTACCAGCACCTACCCGACCGGTGCCGATCCGCAGAAGTACTGGCAGAACTACCTCGAAACTGTGCTGAAGGTATCGAAAGCCGATATCCAGCGCGTTGCGAAGCAGTATCTCGACCGCAACAAAGCTGCGGTGGTATGGAGCATTCCCCGGCAGAGCAAGCATGGGCGCGCCGGGGGCGGCCTTCCGCAGTCGGCCGGAAAGCCTTCCGCTCTTGTAACGAAGGTTGCGCGGAGCCTGCCACGCCATCTGCGAGCCGACAGCGCTGGTGCTGGTGCGTTCTCTCTGACTGCCGCAAAGCGAGTCGTGCTTCCCAACGGGCTGACGTTGTTGATGCTCGAAGACCACCGGTTGCCTATCGTGGTCGCATCAATCGGAATGACTGATGTGCGACTTCGCGAGCCACTCGACAAACTCGGTGTTGCCTCATTGATGGGCAACCTGCTGGAAGAGGGAACCACGAAGCACACGGGCAAGCAGATCGCGGCACTCATCGACAACACAGGTGGGAGTATCTCGCTCGGTGGTGCTGGCGGCTCGCTGAAGGTGCTTACCCCGGATACCGATCTCGGCCTTGGCTTGCTTTTCGAATGCGTGCAGTCGCCCACTTTCCCACAGCCCGCTTTCGACCGGATGAAGGAGCAGCAACTTTCTGCCATTGCCGATGCCGCGACGCGGGCGCGAGTTCGGGCCAGTCGGTTGTTCTATTCCACCGTCTATGGCAACCATCCGTCCGGTCGGCCACTGCTTGGAACGAAGGAGACCGTCGGGAAACTGACCGTGGCGGATGTGAAGGCATTCCACGCGATGACATTCGCTCCGAACTTCGCGACCGTCGTCGTTGTTGGGGATTTCAACAGCGCCGAGATGACGAAGAAGATCGAGGCTCTCACGAATAACTGGAAGAAATCCGAGTTGCCCAGGCCGAAGGTTGCGGCTCCGCCCAGCCCGAAGGCGGCAGAGATACTCGTCACGGATCCAAACGCGGCACAGGTCCATGTGTACATAGGGCATCTCGGCGTGAAGCGTGCTGACCCTGACTACTACAAACTCCTGGTGATGGACAATGTGCTGGGCGTGGGGCCAGGATTCACCGATCGACTCTCGTCGAACCTCCGCGACCGGCTCGGACTGGCCTACACCGTGAACGCGAGCATCACCCGCTCGGCTGGTGAGGAACCAGGTGCATTCACGGGCTTTGTCGGTACCTTCCCCAAGAACTTCCTCGATGTGAAGTTCGGCTTCAACAAGGAGGTAAACCGCCTCCGCGACGAACCACCATCGAAGCAGGAAGTGGACGACGCCAAGAAGTATCTACTCGGCAGCATGCCCTTTCGCTTCACGACCCTCTCGGCTGTGGCCAGCGAACTGGCAGGAATCGAGCGTTACCATCTCGGTTTCGATTACATCGAAAAGTATCGCAAGGAAATCGAGGCTGTGACGCCGGCAGATGTACAGGCGATGGCGAAGAAGCATCTCCATCCGAAGGCGATGGTCCTCGTCGCTGTGGGGGCAATCAACAAGGACGGGAAACCGCTGGAAAAGAAGTAGTACGAGTATGAGTTTGGTTTGGTCATCCTCATGGTGAGCCACAATCGCTTTGAGGATGACCAAACTTTTCGTTTGCTTCCGACGTAGAATCCACCGTCCTCACCGAGATCCACCCGGAGTGTCGCGCATGAATCCGGACGCCAACTCGAATGCCGCAAACGACCCGAACCGCGATTCTGTGGCGCGGCCGGTCGCGCCCACCTCATCAGGTGGCGGGTTTGCCTCGGTACTCAAGGTGGTCTTCCCCCTGTTCATTCTCGTGGGCGTGGTCTTCGGCATCACTTACATCACGATGTACGCGCCGAAGAATGCCAGTAGCGATGCGGATGGAAAGGTCGATCTGCTGGCAGGCGAGCCACCACTGCGCTTCTTCACCAGCACCCGGACCTGGGACCCACCGCAATTGACGGGCGATTATCAGGAACTGCCACTGTTGGCGCCATCCGCGTTGAAACCACCTGAGGAGGTCGTTGGACAGGAGTTTCCGTACACGCTTCAGGACCGCAACTTCCAGGGCGTTTATGAGGCATCGGCGGAGATCAAACGCAGTACGCAGTTCTGGTTTGAGAACCGCAATCCGAAGGGGGTTTCGTTAGAGGTCAAGGGGCTCGGTTGCAGTGCGTGTACTAGCGGCCGGGTTGTGGCGATCCCTCCCGAACTGACACGCGAACTCCTGCAATCCACCGCCGTCGCGGCGCTGCCCACTGGCCCGGTGAGCATGTTGAAGTTTGGCCTCATTCCGTCCGCCGTGAAACTCGAGAAGGTGAAGTGGGATGAACAGGGCTTTGCGAATTACCTGACAAAGCCCGTGACGTTCCGCGTCCCTGCTGCAGATAACGCGGATGGTTGGTCGCCGCAGTGGGGGATTCTGGAACTGATGTTCCATGCGATCAAGGACTGGAGCACGAAGCCACTCAGCGCCGATTTTGCCGTGCAACTGGAAGGTGAGCCGGCGTTTATCACCGTGCAGTTCGGCATCTTCTTCCGGATTGCCCCACCCTGCGCCGCAGCGCCTTTGAGTATCGACGCCGGGAAGTTTGAACCAGGCTCGGCCGACCGCACCTTCGATCTCGTGATCTACTCTGCCACGCGTGGGCCTGGGTCCGAGTTTGGCGATCTCGAAAAACCAAGCTACCGGATCGAACGGCCGATTGGATCTGACCCCACGGCGTTCGTCGAGATACTCGAGAAGAAAACAATACGAGTCCCTGAACCAGAACTCGCCGCGCTCCAGACAGCACTGCACCAGCGTGTGCGATCCGCCTACAAGTTCAAGGTCGCTGTTCGACCGAAGGTCGGTGAGCACCGCATGGACATTGGCAAGTTTGAACGCACCATCGCATTGACAGCTGGCGGTGTCACGGAACAGGTGAAGGTGATCGCGAGTGTCCGCGGTGTGGTGTGGCTCGACGGTGATCGCACCAGTATTACGCTCCCCACATTCTCAGGGCGCCACGGACTGACCAAAAGTGCGGTCAATCTCTTCACTGAGCAACCCGATATCGAACTTGCGTTGGTGAAGGGTGAGAGTAAACCTGCGAAGTTTGTGTACGAACTGCAAAAGCAGCCCAATCGAGGTGGGCAGGGACACTACAAGTTGTTGGTCACGGTCCCGCCGGGGCAATTCTTTGGTGCAATCAGCGGCGAGGTGGTTCTGGAGGTGAAGGGGCCGAACCCACAGAGGATGCGCATCCCGGTTGCCGGATCTGTCACGTTCCGTGAGTAGGGATGGCTCTGTGGATTTGCTTCCTTCACATGGGTGTCGCGGAGCCTTGAGTGACTTCTCACCGATTCGGTGGCCCTGCGCGCATTTGCTTGAGTTGCGCCTTTTGCTGTGATGTCAGGATCTTCTCCAACTCAGCATCGACCTTCTTCTGTAACTCAGCGAGCGACTTCTTCTGCTGCGATGTCATCTGGAGTGCGTTCTGGAGCGGAACCGGGAGGATTTCACCAGGATTGGGTCGCGGAGGTGGAGGGGGTCGGAAACCGAACCCCACTGGAACGTAACCCTTGCTCTTGCCGGCGAGTTGTGCAGCGATTGAGTCCCAACGCTTCTCGATGAAAAGTCGCACGGCTGGTGGCTGCCGCCCGAATGGACCAGGAGTGGGCATACCGACGCCGGCGCCATTCTCTTTTCGCAACGCCACAGCTTTCGCATCCTTCGCGAGTAACGGCTTCACGGTCTTCTCGATGGCAGCGACCTCCTGCAGCAGTTTGTCCTTTTCGAAACACATCGGCAGTGTTTGCTTGAGAATCACCTGATAGCGATCGGCGAACTGGCGATTGGCCATGAGTCGGTCAGCGAGGCGGTTCGCGACATAAGGTTTGGTAAGGCTGAGATCCATCTGCTGCTCTGCAGTGCCAAATAACGGAAAGTTACCAAACGAGAGATCAACATCCCAGGGGATGAAATGGAACTGATGTGTGTCGGGATGGAGGTAGAGACAGTAGTTGTGACCAATCGTGAAGAAACTGTCGAGGTTTGAGATAATGGCTGTCGTTGCCATGTATTTCGCGAAGGCGTCGATGTCGAGATATTTGGCAATTTCGCGATTGAAATCCGCATCAGGAGCTGCGTTAACGAGCCGTGTGAAGTCGATGATGCGACGAATTTCTGCTTGAGTTGCTTCGCGTTTGGGCTGGTAGGTTGTCTTGTATCGCTCCCAGTTGTCGCCGAGATTATCTAGCCCACGGAGCCGTTCGGGCTTCATCAACAAGCCCTTATTCGTCTTAAAATGCTGTTTGAGGAAGTTTTTGTCGACAGTTTCCGTCACGGTATAGATTCCGACATATTCCTTGTCATACTTTCCTGGTACTGTGAGAGTGACCTCAGCGAACGCAGTATGCGGAGCAGGTACGCCTGCTGCGCGGTAAACCGAGTAGGCCAGTGCTTCCCGCACTTTAGAAGAATCCATTACTCCGCAGTGGAGATTCAACGATTTCAGTCCGTGGAAGCGAGCCTTCTCGTCGTGCCGGTCGATGTCGATTTTGAGTGACCGTTTCAGCACGCGACTGGTTGAGAGATAGGTTGAATTCCCCTTGTAGCGAATGCCCACCTTCTCGAATGTCTGGTCTCCTATCGTAAGTGACGCGAACGCCCACGGAAACACGCTACCGAACACGCTCCGGTGAGTGTCACGCTCACCGGGTTTCGGCGCGACCTTCGGTGGCAGGGGGGGAGGCGGGAAACTGCCAGGTTGAGTGGGCTGCATCCCCTGATATTCCTCGGGGGTGAGCGTGAGATGGATCTGCCACAACTTATCGAGGCCAAACACGTCGGCTCCCGCCGGGACCTTCTTGGGATTCTGCTGGTCGGGCACGCCGCCGGTGGCGTTGGGTGACCAAAACAGCAACGGAACCGCAAGCATCAACGCACTCGCGACCGCGACCCACGGTTGACGGATCATGGCAATACCTCGGACGGATGTGGTCAGTCTCGATGACTACAGGAGATGATGATAACTGAATGATGAAGGGTTGGTGAAAGTTGGCTCAGCCGTGCCAGAAGTGCAGGCACTTTTCAGGCAGAACGACCAATGGCTCAGCGTGGGTTCTCCGAACTGTGGGCAGTCAGGACGTGTCCTGGCCTTCCGAGAGTCGGTCGCGGGCTTCGCCCTCTACGAACTGTCGCACGCGAGCATCTTCGGAACTGGTCATACCAGTGGGCGGTCCGTCGTAGAGGATTTGCTTCTCGTTCGGTTTCAGTCGCGCGCGTGGGTAAAGCATCACAACGCGGCTCGCGCATTTGTGAACCGTACGCATCTCGTGCGTCACAATCACGCTCGTTACGGGCTGTCGCACCCGTGTCTGGAGGATTAATTCGTTGATCACATCGGTCATGATCGGATCGAGACCGGTGGTTGGTTCGTCATAGAGCATCACGTCGGGGTCTTGCGCAAGCGCACGCGCCAGTCCGACGCGCTTCCGCATACCGCCAGAGAGTTCCATCGGCATCTTTCGCTCGGCCGAGGCCGGCAAGCCGACCTCAAGCACGCGAGCACGCACACGGGCGGCGATGTCGCCGTCGGTGATCCCGCCCTTTGCACGCAGGCCGAATGCCACGTTGTCAAAGACGTTCAGGCTGTCGAAGAGGGCTGCCTGCTGGAACAGGAAGCCGATTCGGAGTCGGAGTTTCGCGAGATCGGTTTCGGACAACACCGCGAGATGCTTGCCCTCGACGATCACTTCACCTTCCGCTGGCTTGAGTAATCCGACGATGAGTTTCAACAGCACGGTCTTGCCGCAACCGCTCTCGCCGATGATGCAGAGTGTATCCTGCGGGAAGATGTCGAGATTGATATCCGCGAGTACCGTTTGCGCGCCGAACCGCACGGTCACGTCACGGAACGAGATGATCGGTGTTGGGGTGGGAGTGTCGAGCATCGGATGTTTTCAGGGTGAACCGTTCGCACCACGAACAGCTCGTGTGTGTGTGTGGCAAGCAACTGGGCCGATCCATTCGAAGCACGCGGAAGACTCAACCTCGCCACATTGCAGCTACGCTTCAACGCACACGCGCGCCGTGTTCACCCACCGAAGTATTCCCGGTCGCGTTCCTCGTAACCAGTGTAACCGAGAAGGTCGTACAGTTCCTGGCGCGTCTGCATCTTCGGCACGCTCGCCTGTTGCGTGCCATGTGAGTGTATGTCGCGGAGTGCATCCTCGGCGGCGCGCATCGCGGCGCGGAACGCCGTCAGTGGGAACAGGACCATTCGATAGCCGATCTCGCCGAGCGTCTGCACGTTCAACAACGGCGACTTCCCAAACTCGGTCATATTCGCAAGTAGGCTGGCGCCGGAGACCTCCTTCGCGAAGCGGGCGAATTCCTCGCGATTCTCCATTGCCTCAGGGAAGATCGCATCCGCGCCGGCCTGCAAATACATCTTCGCCCGAGACACTGCATCATCGAATCCGTTAACAGCTTTTGCGTCGGTGCGTGCGATGATGACAAAGTCCGGGTCGCGTCGCGCAGCCACCGCAGCGCGAATCTTCGCGGCCATTTCCTCGGCGGCAATCACTGACTTCCCGGAAAGGTGCCCGCAACGTTTCGGAAAGTGCTGATCCTCGATGTGAATCCCTGCTACACCAGCAGCCTCGAACAGCCTGACAGTGCGCTCCACGTTGAGTGCCTCTCCGAAGCCTGTATCGGCGTCGCAAAGCAGAGGAAGGCTCGTCGCCTGTGCAGTGAGTGCGGCGGCCTGCACAAACTCCGAGAGCGTGAGCAACCCGATGTCTGGCACTCCGCTGCTGGCCGAGAGCGCACCGCCGGAAAGATACACGGCTCTGAAGCCAATACGTTCCGCGAGTTTCGCAACCAGTGGGTTGAAGACACCAGGAATCGCGATGGGGCCAGATGCCCATTGGTCACGAAGTCGCCGTCCGGGTGAGGAAGCCTGCATGTGTTCTCCTTGTCGATTCCAGCAGCAAAACGGCTTCATGATAGAGCCATGGCGCGACGGACGAAAGATTTTTTCCAGGTGCAAGAATCGACGGAAGTCGTTCAGGCGCAACGCGCCGCGAATACAAGTATTGATACGAATTCGACGCTACGTGAACCCGAACCTTGACACCCGGTGTCATCCACTTAGAATCCTGTGTGTGACCCACCCAACGAGGTGTGCATGATTCCCCGGTTGCTGCAGTTAGCACTGATTCCGCCAAATCGCGGATAGCTCTCGCCAGCAACCAGAGGTTGGGTGGGGGCCAAACCAAATCGGTTTGGCCTTCGCATTTGATGAGGGTCGAACAGGACCACGCTCCACAGCGAAAGTTGTGGCCAAACGAAAGGCGCGTATAGCTCAGTTGGCTAGAGCGCAGCTCTGATAAAGCTGAGGTCCTTGGTTCGAATCCAAGTACGCGCACATGGTTGGCGGCACACGGTTCGGGGATGTAGCTCAACTGGTAGAGCGCCTGCTTTGCAAGCAGGAGGTCAGGGGTTCGATTCCCCTCATCTCCACAAGTTGAATGTCCGCGACCCGGAAGTTGCAAGTAGAGGAACCGAACACAGCGTCGAAACCCTGGCAAAACCCGCGACGAGAAAAAATCGCGGTGAGGGTTGACAGGGGCCAGAGACGCGACTAACATTCCTCTCCCGGACGTAACTTGAAGTCAAAAAAAGACTTCGAGGGGCTGGACGGGAAGGAAGTCTGGGCCTAGAACAAGGCTCAGCCAGGTGGTCTGAAACGACAGCCTGAAGGGTGAGGGTGGCGGCGTAATCAGCCACAACCGCCCAGTGATCTTTGACAACTTGGTGAAGCAAGTAAGTTGCATCAACGATTCGATGCCACTGATCTCTCGGTTTGGGGATGCGAAAGCATCGCTGGCGGGGAAGCAGGTGGCAGAGTATCAGCGACAAGACACGAGCCTTAGAAAACGAGAAAGGCAACATCGTCTTACTCGCATGCTCCCAAGCGTGCGAGTGAAACTTTGCTAGCTGGAATAAGGTTCGACTTCTCTGTCTATGTGGAAACACCGAGCGGAGGAAGCGAACAATGCGGCCAAGCTAGTAAGGGCGTGTGGGGGATGTCTTGGCACCAGAAGGCGAAAGGGCGTGGAAGACTGCGATAAGTCCGGGGGAGTTGTCAAACGAGCTTTGATCCCGGAATACCCGAGCGAACCCAGGGAACTGAAACATCTCAGTACCTGGAGGAAGAGAAAGAAACCTCGACTCCGTAAGTAGCGGCGAGCGAAAGCGGATCAGCCCAAACCAGGGGGGTAACTCTCTGGGGTTGTAGGACCGCGGCGGACCCGAGATTCTAACAGAACGGTCTGGAATGGCCGACCACAGCGGGTGAAAGTCCCTTATGTGAAAGAATCGGAGGCCTAGCGGGATTCCTGAGTAGGACTCAACACGTGAAAGTGAGTCCGAATCTGGGAGGACCATCTCCCAAGGCTAAGTACTCTCTGGTGACCGATAGCGAACGAGTAGCGCGAGCGAAAGATGGGAAGAACCCCGATAAGGGGAGGACACTGAACCTGAAACCACATGCCTACAAGCGGTGGGAGGGCTATGCCCGAAAGGGAATGCCTGACCGCGTGCCTTTTGCATAATGATCCGGCGACTTACCGTAACCAGCCAGGTTAAGGGCCTTTGGCCTGTAGCCGAAGCGAAAGCGAGTCTCAAACGGGCGTTAAGTTGGCTGCGGTAGACGCGAAACCACGTGACCTACGCATGGCCAGGATGAAGTGGGGGTAACACCTCATGGAAGACCGAACTCACTAGTGTTGAAAAACTAGGGGATGAGCTGTGTGGGGGAGTGAAAGTCTAATCAAACGTGGAGATAGCTCGTTCTCTCCGAAATAACTTTAGGGTTAGCGTTCGGATAGTTGACGTTGGGGGTAGAGCGACTGATTCCGAACGGGGGCCTACCCGGCTACCCGTCGGAGCCAAACTCCGAATACCAGCGTACCAAGTCCGGGCAGCTAGACGGTGGGGGATAAGCTTCATCGTCGAGAGGGGAACAACCCAGATCACCCGCTAAGGTCGCGAAGTGTTGCTTAGTGCGAAAGGAAGTTGGATTCCAGAGACAGCCAGGATGTTGGCTTAGAAGCAGCCACCATTTAAACAACGCGTAATAGCGGACTGGTCGAGGAGTCCTGCGCCGATAATGAACGGGACTCAAGCAACACACCGAAGCGGTGGGTGCAGTAATGCACGGTAGGAGAGCGTTGTGTGTGCGGCGAAGCGGTACGGGCAACG
>CAYRDG010000031.1:0-62769 GCA_964422915.1 uncultured Frigoriglobus sp.
GTCGCTGCTTAAATCGTGCCAAGGCCAATGTGCCAAAATCTTCAGGGGCACCCTCGCTGCCACCGATTTGCAAGCCAGGACACGCTCACGCTATACTGCAATTCACGATTCGCATCGGATCTCCGCGTCGTTCCCACCAGGAACTGTCGCTGGCTGGCAACGGTGCTCTCGTCCATCTACTGGATTCTCCGCCCGGCACTGCACCCGAAGCGATGCGGCATTCCCGGAGCAAGGATACACCATGACCGCACAGCGGCCGACCACCCTCAAGCAACTCCGCGAGAGCGGCTGGAAGTCGAAGTCCGTCAAGCACGAACTGCGCGACAACTATCTTGCCGCAATGCAGGCGGGCGAGCCACTCTTTCCAGGCATCGTCGGCTACGACGATACGGTGATTCCCGAAGTAAGCATCGCGGTGCTCGCCGGGCACGATATGCTCTTTCTCGGCGAGAAGGGGCAGGCGAAAAGTCGCCTCATGCGCTCACTCGTGCGATTCCTGGACGAATACGTTCCCTACCTGGACATTCCCGGTTGCGCGGTTCACGAAGACCCGTTCGCTCCTATCACGAAGGCCGCGAAGGAGTACGTCCGTAACACGCCCGAGGAAACCGTTCACATTGCGTGGTGGGATCGCAACGAGCGCTACGCGGAACGCCTTGCACCGGGCACGAAGTTCGCCGACGTGATCGGCGAGATCGACCCGGCCAAACTCGCCACTGGCACAAGCATGTCCGCGGAAGACGCGCTGCACTTCGGCCTCATCCCGCGCATGCATCGCGGCATCTTCGCGATGAACGAAATCCCTGAGTTGGACGAACTCATTCAGGTTGGGTTGTTCAACATCCTCGAAGAACGCGACGTGCAGATTCGCGGCTACCCCATCCAGTTCGATCTTGATGTGCTCATTCTCTTCAGCGCGAATCCCGCGACGTTCAACCGTTCAGGCAAGGTGATCCCGCAGTTGAAGGACCGCATCGGCTCGCTGATTCAGACGCACTACCCACGCGAACGCTCGCTGGGTATCGAGATCATGGAACAGGAAGCGACCCTGGATGTCGGGGGGCCGTTCCCGGTGTTCGTGCCGTACTTCATGAAGGAGATCATCGAGCAGATCAGCATCTCGGCGCGCAGAAGCAAGTATGTCGATCAGTCGAGCGGCGTCAGTGCGCGATTCAGTATCGCCAACTACCGCACGATGGTTGCCAGCGCGCGACATCGCGGCGTGCGACTGGGCGAATCTCCGGCCGTGCCTCGCATCAGCGACCTGGGCCACCTTCCAACGTCCTCGCTGGGCAAGCTGGAACTCGACCTGATGGGGTCCCACCAGATGAGCGAGCGGCAGGTGCTGGACGCGATTATCGCCGATGCGATACGCACGGTGTTCGAGGAGTACATCGACAAGCACGGCCTGGAGGAAATCGGCGATGTGTTCAGCAAGGGTGTGAAGATCGAAGTGGGCGACATGCTGCCAAGCAGCGAGTATGCCAAGCGGCTTCGGCGCGTGCCGAAAGCCTGGGAAAAAGCCTTCGAGGTGAACGCCAGCGACAGCGAAGCCGTGCGCGCAAGCTGCGTGGAGTTCGTGCTGGCCGGGCTGTATGCCAGCGACAGGATCAGCCGCGCCACAAGGCACGGCCGAATGACCTACGAGACGTGAGTGATCGAGACGGAACTGCCATCCTTGACGAAGTGCCGCCCAGCGCCACCCCGCGACTGGCACTCCGAGAACGTGAATTCCGTTTCCGAACTGCTGGCATGCATCACGAACTCACTGGGCGGGACGGGCGATCGGCTGATACTGAGTTCGGCGGCAAGGGCGTCATTCCGGAAGCTCGAACACGGCAAGAAGTGCGCGGTGGTCGGAGGCTACCGCCTCGGTCAGTACCCGGACTTCACTCACATCGAGCTTGTCGACCGGGCGGTGCAGCACGAAGTCGATCTGGCGTCGCGGCTTGGCAACAGGGATTGTCAGGAGGGGCTTTCCACGTTCGGCAGGCTTCCAGTTCTTCGCGAGAATCGTCAGTGGCTTGCTCTCAGGCGTGGAATTCAAGTCGCCGGCCAGCAGTACCAGCCCCTTCGCCTGGCCGAACAACTCGTTGAGCTTCGTGGCCTGTTCTTGCCGGAGATCGTCGCGCTCGTGGTCGAGGTGAGTCGAGACGAACAGCAGCGTTGGCCCGGCATCGCCGATCTGCACTTCCGCTGCAACCGCGATGCGTTGCTCGCGCTTGCCTTCATTCGGAAGCTTGTGAACCGTGAGCATCCGGATCGGATACTTCGACAGGATCGCTTGCCCGTACTCGCCGCCCTGAAGGTCGATGGCAGGGCCGAACTTCGCGTGCATCTTCGTCAGTTTTGCCAGTTCTGCGGTTTGATCGACACTGTTGGTTCGCTTCGCTTTGTTGTCGACCTCCTGCACTGCGACCAGGTCCGGCCGGACCTCCGTGATGACCTTCGCGATGCGTTCGAGATCGAGCTTGCGGTCAGTCCCCTCGCCGTGGTGGATGTTGTAGGTGAGTACGCGCAGCGTCCGCTTCGGCTTGCCTTCCTCTGACCACACCGAACCGACCCCAACGACCAAGAGCAACAGAACAGACAGGATTCGCATGGTAATGACTCCCGAGCATGTGGACGGCACCCGCATTCATTGTCACGTGAGTCTGTCCGATCGGCTATGATGAGTTGGCCCTGCATCCACGAGATGGCAGACACGATGAGCGAGCAGCACGAGACACAAACATGCGGCGGGATCGTTCACACGTATCAACGCTACGATCCGGTGAACTTCCCCAGCCCCACCGCGCCGCCACCAGACGTGGTGTCGCCGTTGATGAACCACATGCTGGCCTTCGGTGATACCGATGAATTCACCGAGGAGCAGTTGGCGAATGCTGTTCACATTGATGCCTCGCAAATCGCCGGGCTGGGACCGAGCATCAACGCGCTCAAAGCGATGCTCCTGGAGCGGAAGCGGAAGATTCTCGAAACCTACGAGACGAAGGCCGCCCAGAAGGCCGCGGAACGCATCTTCAAGGACACAGCAAAGGGCGCGCGACCGCCGGCCAAACTCAAGAAGGCGTACGATCGTGCCGTGAAAGAGGAGCAACTTGCCGACCTCGAAGACCTCTACTTCCGGGCGGCCAGCGACACCGACGATTTCGCACAGGACATCGTGCGTACTTCGGCCGCTCTGGGCGACAAGTATCAGGTGGATGAACTGGCCGCGAAGTACGACTTCACCGGCCGGCAAAAGATGACCGTGGACGAGGCGCTCGACATCAAGGAGGAGTTAGAAGCGATCGACAAGCTACTGAGGCAATTGGAGGAGGCGAAGCAGACCGCGCAACTCGCGATCATCGACATGGAGGAACTGGAAAAGTTTGCCCAGCCGGGCGACATCGAGGCGCTGAAATCGCTCCAGCAACAGGTCGAGGATTACATCAAGGAGCAGGCCGAAAAGCAGGGGCTGGAGGGCGACGGCAACGGCAAGTACCGGCTCACACCAAAAGCACTGCGGCTCTTTCAGTCGAAGGTACTGACGCAGATTTTCAGCGAGCTTCAGGCATCGCGGACCGGGCGTCATCCGGACGCCGTAACGGGCGAGGGCGCGGTCGAATCACCGCGGACGAAGGAGTACGAATTCGGCGATTCGGTCTCGCAGATGGACATACCCGCGAGCATGGTGAACGCGCTGCTCAGGAGTGGGCCAGGCTTACCGGTAAAGATGCAGCCCGACGATATCCTGATCCACCACACGCGCGTCAACCCGAAGGCCGCGACCTGCGTACTACTCGATATGAGTGGTTCGATGCGCTACGACGGGCAGTACATCAATGTCAAGCGTATGGGTCTGGCATTAGATGGACTGATACGCAGTGAGTATCCGGGTGACTTCCTCCAGTTTATCGAGATGTATACCTTTGCACGGCCGCGGCACCTTTCTGAGATCGCCGGACTTATGCCCAAGCCTGTCACAATCTTCAATCATATCGTGCGGCTGAAGGCGGATATGTCGAATCCGAATGTCAGTGAGTATGCGATTCCGCATCACTTCACGAACATCCAGCACGCTCTCCAGACGGGTCGGCGCTATCTCGCGAATCAGGACACACCCAACCGGCAGATCGTGCTCATCACGGATGGCCTGCCCACGGCACACTTTGAGGGAAGTACGCTGTTCATGCTCTATCCGCCCGATCAGCGGACGGAGGACGCGACGATGCGCGAGGCTATGCTCTGTGCACGAGAAAATATCACCATCAATATCTTCTTGTTATCGAACTGGAATCAATCGCAGGAGGATGTGCAGTTTGCCTATCGGATGGCACAAGCGACCAAGGGTCGCGTGATCTTCACCGCCGGCAGGGACCTAGATCGTTATGTTGTGTGGGATTACATCAAGAGACGCAAGCAAATCATCTCTTGAGAGATGACAGACATTTCGTGCGGCAGTGCGGAAATGTAGTAGGCACGCTCCGCGAACATCTCGCTTGTGGCTGGAATCGTGTTTGCATTACTCGGCTGCGCCGGATGTTGAGTTGCTTTCACAACACCGACGCTCGTTCACTGCCTACTACGCGCTGGCAGACGCACTCGCATTCTGAAGCGACGAGGGGTGTTGCTCGCACAGCTTACCTGCGTCGAAGACGAATAACCGGTCGGCGAGTGCCTGGGCCTCGGCCCGACTGTGGGTGACATGCAGTGCGGTCACCCCGGTCTGGCGCTGCACCGAGCGGAGCAGTGTGTACATTCCCGAGCGGGTATCTTCGTCCAGTGCGCTCAGCGGTTCGTCGAGCAGTAGCACTCCGGGGCGGAATGCCAGCGCCCGCCCGAGTGCCACTCGCTGCGCTTCTCCGCCGCTCAGTCCGAGTGGCCGGCGATCAAGCAGGTGCCCAATCTTCAGCATCTCGGTCAGTTCCTCGACCCGGCGCGCCGATTCGGCCGGATTCCACTGACGCACATCCAGAGCGAACGCCAGGTTATCGCGTACGCTCATGCTGGGGAACAGTGCCAGGTCTTGCGGAACGTATCCGATGCCGCGGTCGGCGGGCGGAAGGCGAGTCACATCGCGGCCCAGTAACTTCACCTGCC
The DNA here is from genome assembly GCA_964422915.1 of uncultured Frigoriglobus sp. Lineage (GTDB taxonomy): Bacteria > Planctomycetota > Planctomycetia > Gemmatales > Gemmataceae > Gemmata. The sequence goes on from CAYRDG010000031.1 coordinate 5,086, forward strand.
CGGCACGCACGGGCTTCAGTCCGCAGAGTGCCTCCAGCAGGGTCGTCTTGCCACACCCTGTCCGCCCCATGAGTACTGCGTATTCACCAGTTCTTACAGCAAAGGAAATGTCCGCGACGGCGAACGCCCCCACCCGCACCGATAATCCTTCCGCAGCAATCATCTCTCACCACCCCCGACTCGGACCGCCGGCCGACCGCAGCACGATCAGAACCAGCACGGCCGCCAGCACCATCAGGAGCGATACCGCCACGGCGGCTTCCAGGTTCCCGACGCTCAATTCGAGGAAGATCGACGTGGACAGTACCTCGGTCCGCATCCGGGTGGCACCGGCGAAGACAAGGATTGGCCCGAACTCACCCAGTGCCCGCGCCCAGGCCACTGTCGCGGCCATGATCATTCCGCTTCGCGCTTCTGGCAGCACGACACGCCAGAATGCCTGCCCGCGAGTACAACCGAGCGTTCGTGCCACCTGCTCGCGGCGTGGTGAAATCTGATCGAAGGTGACGCGCATCGTTCGCACTGCGAACGCGCAGGCCACTGCGAACTGTGCCAGGATCACTGCAGGAATCGCATAAGTGACCGGCAGCACTTGCTCGATCGCGCGGCCGGGTGAAGTCTGAAAGAGAATCAGCAAGCTCAGCCCGACGACCAACGGCGGGAGAACGATTGGCACGTCGAGTACCGCATCAAGTATCCCCTTGCCGCGGAACTCGTATCGCGACATCAGGTAGCCGAGCGGCACCGCCACCCACACCGACAGGATGGCAGTGATGGCGCACGACACCAGGCTGAGTTTGAGGGCGTAGCGGATTTCCGGTTTGGCCAACGGACGGACCAGACGGCTCAGCGCAGGGCCGATGCCGTCGTCGCCGCGACCGGTCGGATCCGTTACCAGGTACGCAGCATCGGCGGCGATCATCGCCACGATCAGCCCCACATAGAGGCCGCCGATGACACTGAGACCGAGGAGGAACGGCACATCGGAGCGTGACCGACGGGCAGACGCCGGATCTGATTCCGTGGCGCTCACTTCGTCACCGCCAGCCAGTGAAACCCACTGGCCTCGAACCGGCTTCGCGACTCTGCCGACTGGAGTGCGGCAGCGAGCCGCGCGGCCAGGTGTGGGTACTTCGACTCTCTCCCGGTCGCGATCGGCTGCACCGCGAGGGCGCAGGGGAGATCGATGGCGATGGCTTCCAACTGATCGGCAGCCGCAACGGCATTGCTGACGTAAGCGACGACAGCATCGAGCGAGCCGGTGCGAAGTTGGTTGACCAGCATATCGCCCGTGGGCGATTGCACCTTCACGTTCTTCATCACTTGCTCCTGAACCCGGCCTTCCTTGAACGTGCGCTGAGTGAGTGCGCCCATCGCACACTGCTTCTCGTGGCCAATGCCGACGCGCAGCCCTGGCTTGCTCAGGTCCGCGAGCGTGCGAATGCCGTGTGGGTTCCCCTTGTGGACGATGATAACGAGTTGGTTGGTGGATACGTCACGCGGGGCAGTGAACAGGTCGGCGACCTCGATCATGAATGACTTGTCACAGGCGAAGTACGCATCCGGATGCTCGCCGGCCTTCATCTGAGCAACGAGGATGCCGCAGCCGTTGTACACGCGCGTGACTCTCACTCCCTCGCGTTTCTCGAAGGCGGTGATGGTCTCTTCGGCGGCGGGACGGATCATCGAGCCGGCCAGAAGTTTCAGTTCGGGCGTCTCGGCCCACTCATCGCCCTCAACCGGATCGAACCCATGAGCGGCGAACTTTGGCAAGCCGCGGTCGCGTGCCGCAAGGTAGCGCGCGAACTTCAGGGCAGCGGTCGGCTGTGTCGTGTCACGAAGGATGGCGGCCTTGACGTGTGAACGCACCCCGGCGAACTGCGGCAGCACGACCGCCTCCAGACCAGGCGTCTGACGGACTGTGCTATCCCAGACGATGCCCGCATCCGCGGCACCAAGGTGAACGTCGTTTGCCACGTCGTTGACAGTCACCTTGAACACCGCCGTGTGTGCGTTCAGGGCATCCCACTGGCCAGTCTTTCGCAGCGTCTCGCGGGTCACTGAGCCAATCGCGGTCGCATCCGGATTCCCCTGGGCCATGCGCAGCTCGGGCTTCAGCAGATCGTCGAAGGTCCGCACGCCTCGGGGGTTCCCCTTCCGAACCGCGACCACCGGAGTCATACGCGCCAGCGGGATCGTCTCATCGATCAGTCCCTTCTCGCGGGCGAGTCGGATGTAGCTGTCATCGGCGGGGATATACAGGTCGCCGCGGTGAGTCCGCTCGATCCCAGTCAGCAGCACCTGCGAACCGCCATACTGGAGTTGAACCGGCACCCCGTAGGCGGCCTCGTAGTCTCTGGCGATTTCTTCCACCGCAGCGCGAAGACCGGCGGCACAGTGAACAACGAGCGGTTCGGGCGATTCCGCCTGGGTGAACGGATTCCGTGTGTCCCAGTAAAGCAAGGCCATGAGCGCGATCAGCACCGCTACAGAGCCGACGAAGGCGAGCAGGTAGGCATTGATCTTCCCACACCGCTGAAGAGTCTTCATGGGTGAGTCGCCTCCGGTGGGAGTGACAGCCCCGGCCGAAGCCGACGCGGATGAGCAACCGTGCGAATGTTGCGTGGAGGATTCTCCACTTCTCCTGTTGCTGGTCATCATAGCTGGGGGTGTGTTGAACTGGCCAACGACCCGTTCAGCATGGCGGGGCGACATCGTGGCGCAGTGTGCCGCACACCGGGCAGTCGAGCTGGCGTCGCGTGCGGAAGATACGGAACCTCATCTCGTGCAACTCGCACACCAGAAGCCGGTCGGTGAGCGGCTCACCAATTTCGCAGATGAGCTTGATGGCTTCGGTCGCGGCCACGCAGCCGGCCACACCCGCAACCGCGCCGAATACCGGGAACTCCCGCTTCCAGTCTGGCGGTGGTTCGGGCACTCGACATGCCAGACATGCACTCCGAAACGGTCGCACCGTCGTTACCTGAACCGATAGTTCATACATCGCCGCTTCGATGAGCGGTTTCCCCTGGCGCACTGCGGCGGCGTTCAGCGCGTAACGCTCGCCGAAGAGGGGAGCCGCGTCCACGATCACATCGGCCTGACCAACGAGCCAGTCGGCATTCGCCTCGCTTGCGTTCTCCGGGATCGCGACGACCTCGACTCGTGGATTCAGTTCACGCAACCGACGAGCCGCGCACTCCACGCGCGACGTACCGAGAGCGGCATGCGTCATCAGCAATTGCCTGTTCAGGTCGCCCGGCTTGACGTTACCTGCATGTGCGAGAATCAGCCGCCCGACTCCGGCGGCAGCCAGTTCGTAGGCTACGATTCCACCGAGGCCGCCGGCGCGCGAGATCAGTACCGTCGCGCCCTTTAGCTTTCGTTGCCCTTCCACTCCCACACCGGTCACACGCATCTGCCACTCGTAGGCGGCGTGCTCGTCGGGGGTCAACTCGGACGCATCGCGCATCCCTTCTCCCTTCGGGGGTCAGCGCTACGACCATGCACGAACGCACGGCGTAACTCGCGATTCTACGCGCCGGGTTGCTCGCACGCCAACGCGAACAGCCGCGCGCATTTTGAAGGAGAACCGTTGCAACCGCCTGCCGGCCGGGTAACCTCAATCGCGGGAGCGGCCGCTCCTGCTGCGACCATCGCCATGGCCCGCCAGAGACGATGTTATGAAGCCCTTCGCATCGCTGATGTTAGTGTTGCTCTCTGCCGCAGCGGCGCCATGCGCGGGCGACTGGCCGCAACTCCAGGGCGACGCGCTCCGATCGGGCAACGCACCGGCAGCGACGGTGAAGACACCTCTGAGCCTCGTTGGCGCCCTGCCGCTGACTGACGGAATCTATGCGGCCCCTACCATCGTCGACGGCAAACTCTTCGTGATCGACGGCTCAGGCGTGGTCGTGGCATTCGACGCGCGTTCGCTCAAGGAGCAGTGGCGGTTCACAACGAAGGGCGGTGCGGGAAACTGCAACAACGTCGCCACGCCGGCCATCATCGGCAAGTACGTTCACATCGGCACCACCGCCGGCTACTACTACGTTCTCGACCGAGACACGGGCAAGTTGGTACGTGAGATCGACTGCCGCGAACCAATCTTGTCATCACCGGCAGCCGGGAGTGATCGCGTCTACTTCGCGACACTCGGCGCGCGTGTGTATGCCGTGAAGCCCGATGGCGAGTTGGTCTGGAACTGGGACTTCGTCAAGGAGGTTATCAAGTTCGATGGTAACCGGTGGAGCGGTGCAGACTGGGTGAAGGTTCGCAAGGATCGCGTAACATGGCGTGATCACTTCGTCTGCTCCCGCGACATCTGCCTGATCGGGAAAACGGTCGTGATGCCGGCTGGGGGCCGCACCATCTTCCTTGACGACGGGGGCATCGCGCCCCATCTGCGCGCCGTTGGAGTGATTCCGGCTTACGCAGGTAACGAATACCCCGCGACCTTCGGTCAGAGTGCGGATGCTGCCGGCAACGTCTATGTCCAGTGGCACCGGCGCGACAATGCCGGCCGCGTCGAAATCCTGAAACTCGCCGGCGACAAGGTCAACGCCGACTTCGTGAAGGGAACCGAAACCGCGATCGAGTTACCCGGCCTCCTGAGCTTTGCATCAGTGGCGGTCCGCGACACCGACGTGTACCGCGTCAAGCCAGAACACGGTCTCGGTCTTTGCCGACACCGCGCCGGCGAGAAGAAGCCGCACGTGCTCTGCCCTGCTGCTTCCATCTGCCCACCGGTGCTGACGCGCGACCACGCTCTGTATGGTGGGCTGGATGGCAATCTCTACGTCGTGCCGCTGGCAGGCGGGAAGCCGTGGTCGTTCGCGACGGCATTCGGATCACCCGTCACGGCGCCGGTCGCGGTGGCGGACGGCAGGGTCTATGTTGCGTGCGAGGACGGTTATCTCTATGTGCTGGGTAGCGAGGGAAACGCTCCGCTTCCGACGAAAGACCTCGGCATCACGAAGATCCGCAGTCCGATCACGGGGCCACTCGCAAACGCCAAGTACGACTGGTACACGAACTATGGCGACTTCGCCGGGACCAACGCAAACGCGCAGGGGCTGAAGCCCCCCTTGCGGATGCGCTGGGCACGCCGACTGGAAGGGACCATCAAGCACCTGCCAGTGTGCGGTGGCGGCCGGGTGTATCTGCACACGGCCGAGGGGCAGATCCTCGCTCTCGAACAGGATACCGGCCGGCTTCTGTGGCGCCACTACTCGCCCGACGTGTACCTCTCGTTCACCTCGCCGCTCTACCACGATGGCAAGCTGATTGTGCCACAGGCCGGAATCAAGAAGTCGGTGATGCGCTGCCTCGACGCGGCCACAGGCAAGCTCCAGTGGCAGGCACGCTTCACTGGTTCGCCAAGCTGGAGCCGACAGTTTCCACCAGTGGTATCTGGCAACCTGGCGATCTACGCATCCGGTTCGGGCGAGTATGCCTACCAGGGAACGGAGAAGCCGTTCACGTTCAAGGGAAAGCCGGTGAAGAGCGAGGATGGCCGCGAGGTGATGTCGTGGATTTACTCGAACGATAACCCGTATTATCCGAAAGACAATCGCCCGCTCCTGTGGGCCTGGGATCTGAATACCGGCAAGGTGGTCTGGCAGAAAGACTTCTCGAAGTATGGTCGCGGCGGCAACGATTGCGGCATCTGCCTGCTCGACGGCAAGCTGTTCTATTCGACGTTCTTCGGCTACTCCGCCAGTCAGCGGAAGCGACGCGGCCTGCCGGTGGAGAACAACGGTCTGACCGCATGCCTCGACCCGAAGACCGGTGATGTGATCTGGAAGACAACGAAGTACTTCGTCACGGCGAAGTGTACACTCTCGGCCCGCGACGGACGACTCTACCTCGGTGGGAATAACCAGGCGAAAGAAGGAACGAAGGAACGTTTCGTGTGGTGCCTCGATGTGAAGGATGGTGCGCTCGTCTGGCAATCCGATCCAATCACTTCCGCACTCAACGTCGTCACCGTGGGCGACGAGTTCATCTTCAGCAACGCGCTGCGCGGCCGTGGGAATGTGTTCGACCGGAAAACGGGCAAGGTGGTCGGCGGTGTGGATCACAATTACGCTTGCTGCCGCTTCACCATGTCCGGCTCATACATTCTGGGAGCGAACATGGACATGATCGACCTCGCCGCTGGCGGCAAGCTCGTCTCCACTGGCCCGGCCATCGACTCGCGCGAGTGCCTGGGGGCGGTTGTGTCCAACGGCCGCATCTTCTACGTCTCACAGGCCAGCGGCTTCGTCGTCTCACAGACGTACGGTGCCGACGCCAGGAGACTACGCGCGGTGTGGGAACGACCGTGAGTCGGACTCGCATCACGGCCGCGCCTCGCAACGGCAACAGTTGGGTTGTGGTTGAGTCTGCTTCGCTTCGTCTGGGAGTCTTCCATGAAATCCATCCGGTCGTTCGCCTCGGATGAGCGCAGGCGCATTCGCACGAGTCTGCGGCACATACTTCAAATGAAACCGCTGTGGGCGGCCGTGCTCATGCTCGGCGGAGGGAGCCACGCTGCGATCGTGGCGGCGGAACCCACAAGGCCGCCCAACATCGTCATCGTTTTCGCTGACGATTTGGGGTACGCGGACGTGGGTTGCTTCGGGGCGAAGGGGCTGACCACGCCGAATCTCGACCGGCTTGCAGAACAGGGCGTTCGCTTCACAGACTTCCACGCGGCGCAACCCGTCTGTTCCGCAAGCCGCGCTTCCTTACTGACAGGCTGTTACCCCAACCGGCTGGGCATTCACGGCGCACTGGGGCCAAACGCGCGGCACGGGATCAATTCCGCGGAAACAACGCTCGCGGAAGTCTGCAAGAGTAAGGGTTACGCCACTGGCATGGTCGGGAAGTGGCATCTCGGACATCATCCGCAATTCCTCCCCACACGGCACGGCTTCGATTCATACCTCGGACTACCATATTCCAACGACATGTGGCCGCACCACCCAGAAGCGAGAAAGGGGACCTATCCCAAGCTGACGCTCATCGACAACGAGAAGATCATTGATCCTGACGTGACCGCCGAGGATCAGAAGAAGTTGACGACGCTCTACACCGAACGCGCCGTGAAATTCATCGCGGAGAACAAGGAGCGACCGTTCTTCCTGTACGTCGCCCAGTCGATGCCGCATGTCCCACTCTTCGTGAGTGAGAAGTTCGTAGGGAAGGCCGAACGCGGCCTCTATGGCGACGTGATCGAGGAAATCGACTGGTCCGTTGGGCAGATCGTGAAGGCGCTCGACGCCAACAAACTCACCGATCACACGCTCATTATCTTCACATCGGACAATGGCCCGTGGCTGAGCTATGGCAATCACGGCGGCAGTGCCGGCTCGCTGCGTGAGGGAAAAGGAACCGTGTGGGAAGGTGGAGTGCGCGAGCCGTTCATCGCACGCTGGCCCGGCAAGATTCCCGCAGGAAGTGTCTGTCGCGAAACGGCAATGACCATCGATATCCTCCCAACCGTTGCGAAGATCATCGGCGCGGATCTGCCCAGGCGGAAAATCGACGGCAAGGACATCGGTCCGCTTCTCCGCAGCGAGAAGGGAGCGAAGTGCCCGCACGAAGCGTTCTTCTTCTATTACAAGGTGAACGAACTCCAGGCGGTGCGCAGTGGGAAGTGGAAGATAATCCTGCCTCACACTTACCGCACGATGCAGGGTCAAACGCCCGGCAAGGACGGCAAGCCAGGGCGCTATTGGCAGGTGAAGGTAGAACGGCCCGAGCTTTACGACCTCAATGCGGATGTGAATGAGACGAAGAACGTCGCCGCGGAACATCCCGAGGTGGTGAAGATGTTGCAGGGCCTCGCGGAGCAAGAGCGCGAGGAACTGGGCGACTCACTCACCGGCCGCAAGGGCAAGGGCACCCGTGAGCCAGGCCGGTTGCCGCCCGTGAAGAAGAAGTAAGCCGGAAACATTCTGGGCGAGTCGCGGCCGCACGGGAGCGAACCATTGCGGCGCGACTTGGGTTGTGTGGCTACGCCACGGCCTTGTCGCCGAACGGGTTATGTTCCGCCCACTTCTTCTCGGCCTCGGCCTTCCGCTCGGCCGTGAGCGGATTGCTGAACGACCACGCATGGCCGAAGGGGTCGACGATCTGTCCGTAGCGGTCGCCCCAGAACATATCCTCGGCAGGCATGGTGGCCGTAGCGCCGGCCGCAACCGCCTGAGCAATCGCCGTGTCGCAGCACGGCACAACCAGATGCAGCGTGACCGGCGACGGGGCACTGGGTGCGCGGCTCACGCCGCCGCAGTGATCCGGGAAGTCGTCGCAGAGGAACACATGCGCGCCGTTAATCTTCAGCGCGGCGTGCATGATCCGGCCGTCAGGAATCGCCATCCGTGCGAGTTCCTCGGCCCCCAGCGCGGCCTTGTAGAAGTCGACCGCCTGGGCGCCACCCTTCACGACCAGGTGTGGAATCAACCCGGCCTCAATTCGTTCGCTCATCGTCAAACTCTCCCTTCGAGATATGGAACCGGGGGTATCATCCCCCAGGCGAGTTCCTGGCGCAATGTCGGTAGTAGGCAAATTTCGATTGTGTCCGTGTGTTCAGCAAGTGCATCGGCCATTAACCAGCCCGACGTGAATCAAATCCGCGATGTGCATCGAATTCGCCATGACGCTCGGACCCGCGGTTCGGTGAGGGGTGTTGCCATTGTGCCGTTTCTGTCTCGGCGACTACAATCCGCCCTCAGAGAAGTCCGCGCGATACTGTGTGAAAGTAGCAGGCATGCTCCGTGTGCCGTTCCGAATGCGATGGCACACAAACCACTACTTTAACATTGCCGATAGTGCAGCCGGCACGCGCTGCCGTACCACGATCGAGAGGTTTCGCGGTGACTGTTCGCGTCGGGAGTGGCCACGACACGCACCGGCTCGTGTCCGGCCGGCCGTTGATTCTTGGTGGTGTCACAATTCCGCACGCGAAGGGGCTGGATGGCCACTCTGACGCCGATGCGGTGCTGCACGCCGTCACGGATGCTCTCCTGGGAGCGGCGGCGCTGGGCGATATCGGCGACGCCTACCCCGACACCGATCCGCTGTGGAAGGACGCCGACTCGCGACGTTTCCTGGCCGAGACGCTCACACGCCTGAGCCAACTCGGCTGGAAGCCGGTGAACATCGACGTGACCGTGTTCGCTCAGGAACCGAAGCTGGGTCTGGTGAAGGCCGCCATCAGGGAGAGCCTCGCGCAACTGCTGGCACTGCCGATAGACTGCGTGAACGTGAAGGCCAAAACCGGCGAAAAGGTCGGCCATATCGGTCGCGGCGAAGCCATCGGCACGCACGCGGTGGTGCTGATTGAGAAGGATTAACACTGCGGATCAAAAGGATTTCTGGACATGGCCTTGCAAGTTTATTCGACACTGACGCGCAAGAAAGAGCCCTTTCACAAGATGCCGGGCGATGCGGTGACGATGTACGTCTGCGGCCCGACGGTCTACAAGCCCAGCCACATCGGGCACATGGTCGGCCCGGTCATCTTCGACACGGTGAAACGCTACCTCACCTACCTCGGCTACCAGGTCAAGTTCGTCGTCAACATCACCGATGTGGACGACAAACTCATCAACCGCGCGAAGGAACAGAACACCACGGTGCCCGTGCTCGCGGAGCAAATGACGCAGGACTACTTCGCGTGCCTGAAAGCGCTCAACGTCACCGGGATCGACTCGTTCCCGCGCGCCACCCAGCACATCGGCGGGATGATCGACGTAATCAAGTCGCTGGAAGCGAAAGGGTACGCCTACGAACTCGATGACGGCGTGTACTTCGACGTGTCGAAGGACGAGGACTACGGAAAGCTGTCGAACCGCGACCCGGAGCAGATGGAGGCCGGGGCGCGGCTGGAGCCGAACGCGAAGAAGCGCAACCCGGGCGATTTCGCGCTCTGGAAGTGCAAGCCGGGCGAGCCGGCGGAGGTGCAGTTCGACAGCCCCTTCAAGTGCGGCCGGGGCCGCCCGGGCTGGCACATCGAATGCACCTGCATGGCGATCAGGGAACTCGGCGAAACGCTCGACATCCACGGCGGCGGGCTGGATTTGCAGTTCCCGCACCACGAGAACGAACTGGCTCAGAGCGAGAGCTGGACCGGCAAACCCTTCGCGCGCTTCTGGATGCACAACGGCTTGCTGAAGTTGAAAAGCGGCAAGATGGCCGGTTCGTTTGGGAACGTCCTGAATGTTGCTGACGCGATCAAGGCCACCGGCGGCGGAGCGCTGCGATTTTTCATCTTGAGCACGCACTACCGTTCGCCCATTGATCTCGGGGACTGGGAACCGAAGCCCGGTTCAATTCCGTCGGGCTTGCTGGCAGCGAAGAATGCCTTCGATACGTTCGTGCGCTTCGCGGAGCGTGTCCAGCGCATCACGGGCCGTAGCCTGGAAGAGCTGGAACCTCTGAAAACGACAGACGGTCACCGGCTACTCCAGTTCTCGAAAGACGCGGAGAGCTATGCTCGATTCCGCGAGTACATGGACGACGACTTCAATACCGGGGGTGCCGTCGGCGTCCTGTTCGAACTGACGACTCGGCTCAACAAGTTGGCCGACACGGAGAAGCTCGAAGACCCGAATACTGACCCAAAGAAGACGGCCGGCGCACTGGCGGAATTCCACGATGGCGCCCGATTGTTCCGCGAAATCACCCGCATTCTCGGCCTGACGTTTGCTGCTGAAGCGAAAACCCTCGGCGGCGGGAACGAACTCGTCTCCGGCCTGATGCAGCTTCTCCTTGATCTGCGTGACAACCTCCGCGCGGCCGCGAAGGAAGCCGCGAAGGATAACCCACTGAAGAAGTCGCTGTTCGAACAGACCGATCTCATCCGCAAGCGACTCGGCGAACTCGGCGTCACCCTCGAAGACCGCCCCGGCGGTACAACGTGGCGTGTCGGGTAGTCTGGTACACTGAACGGCGCGGTTCTGACATTCCGGGAATGCCTGCAGCGTGGTATCGGCAGGCAGTTCCCATTCGTTCGGAGCCTCCACATGAACGCGCCACTCACTTCAACGCCGCTGCGCATCCTCGGCCTCGACCCTGGCCTGCAAACCACTGGCTATGGCGTACTGGAAGTCACCGAGCGCGGGCCGCGCGTCGTCGATGCCGGCGTGATTCGCTCGGCCGAAGGGCGCGATCCTGCTGAGATGGCACTCCGGTTGAAAGCCCTTTACGATGGGTTGTGGGAAGTGCTGTGCGAGTGGAAGCCCAGCGCGATGGCCGTAGAGCAACTCTATGCCCATTACGAACACCCACGAACCGCCATCCTGATGGCGCATGCGCGCGGTGTATACTTTCTCGCTGGGTCACAGCATAATATACCGGTGTTTAGTTACGCAGCAACGAAGGTGAAGAAACTCGTCACCGGAAGCGGCCGCGCGAGCAAGGAGCAGATGCAGCACGCCATCGCGCGCGAACTCGGCCTGGCAGGACCGCCCGAACCGCACGACGTGGCCGACGCACTCGGCATCGCGCTGTGCCACTGCTTCGCCACCAGTAGCGGCCGGAACGTCATGGGCGGGGCGCGCTCGGCCACCTTCACCGGCGTGAACATGCAGGCGTTTCTGGGCGCTGACCCGGACGACCTGAGCGAAGACAAAGAGGACGCGGACGAACAGCGGAGCGAATCGGCATGATTACCAGGATGACTGGCCTCCTGACACGCGCGCTCGACGACGAGGTGCGACTCCAGGTCGGGCCGTTCGAGTACCAGGTCATGGTGCCAGAGGCCGTGCGCCGGCAGGTGCAGCTGCGCGTCGGCCAGGAGGTGACGCTCCACACGATGGAATACTTCGAGGGGAACTCCGCCGGCAGCCGGTTCGTCCCACGCCGCATCGGATTCCTCACGGAACGAGAACTGGAGTTCTTCGAGCTGTTCTGCACGGTTGAAAAGATCGGCGTGAAGAAAGCGCTCAAAGCGATGGCGTTCTCGGTGAAGACCATCGCGGATGCAATCAGTCGCCAGGATGCGAAGTGGCTCTCCTCGCTGCCGGGCATCGGTCCGACCACCGCGGAGCAAATCGTCACCACGCTCAAACGCAAGATGACGCCGTTCATCGCGCTCAGCGCAGCAGCCGAAGCGCCTGGCGATTCGGACACTGTTGCTGACGAGAAAGCGAACGGCAAGAAGGGCAAGGTCGCGAAGAAGCGAACGGAAGGGGAAACGCAGGCCGAGCCGATTGTTGCTACTGCCGACGGCCGCCTCATCGAAGACGTCTACGAGGCACTCATGGGGCTGGGCCTCAGCCCCATCGAAGCTCGCGCCAAGCTCGACGATCTGCTCACCTGCGGCAAACCGTTCGCTTCCATTCAAGACGCGTTCACGCTCATGTTCTCCCCAAGAGGGTGATGCAATGACGCTGGCACGCACCATCGACGTGCAACGATTTCAAACACTCCACACGAAAACCGGCGAACCACCAGAGCCACAGGCTACGTCTCTGTTCAACCGTTTCCGGAAGCGTGACATCGCTTCACCAACACGGGTCGTCGATGTGCTGTTTCAGAAGTCGCTCACGGAGAGCGTGCGCGAGAATGAGGACCTCCTCCGGCCTTGCAGTCGCGACATGTATTCCGTGAGTGATTTCACGAGCACATTGGACCCCCTCGACGGAGGCTGACAATCATGCTCCGACTCGCTTCGGCTTCGCTGGTCTTGCTCGCATCGGCCGCGCTCGCGGGGGAGCCGGATGAGGCACTGAAGCCGTTTCAGGGCGCGTGGGTCATCGGATCGGCCACGCTCGCCGACCACGACCATACGGAGCTATTCAAGACGCTGAAACTGACCGTCACCGGTGCGAAGTACGTCATCGACTTCGGCGAGAACTCCGAGGGCGGCGCGATCACGCTCGACGCGACCAAGACGCCCAAGCGGATCGACCTGACCACGCGCAAGGACGGGCCGTTCAAGGGTCGCACCCTTCCGGGCATCTACGAGTTCAAGGGCGGGACGGTCGTGCTCTGCCTCAACTCGGAGAAGCCAGAGCGGCCGGCGAAGTTCGCCGCCCCGGCGAAGACGCCGCTGATGCTCTTGACCTTCAAGCGTGCGAAGAAGTGACCCACGGTTTGTCGTGACCCGCTTCAGCGGGCCCAAGAGCCGACAGAGACCCGCTGAAGCGGGTCACTACGAACAAAGATCAACAGGAAGTACGCACATGGCGCGCGAGAAGGTGATCACCACGGTGCCGGTCGACGAAGTCAAGACCCAGGACGCGGCGCTGCGGCCAAAGCTCCTGAAGGAAGTGATCGGCCAGCGCAAGGTCGCCGACCGGCTCGAAATTGCCGTGCGCGCCGCCAAGAAGCTGAAGGAACCGCTCGGCCACATTCTCTTCGACGGCCCACCTGGGCTGGGCAAAACGACCTTCGCCACGGTGCTACCTAACGAACTCGGCACCACCATCCAGCTCACCAGCGGCCCGGCACTCTCCAAGCCCGCGGACCTTCTGCCATTCCTCACCAATCTCGACGAAGGGTCGGTGCTCTTCATCGACGAAATTCACCGGATGCCGCGTGTGGTAGAAGAGTTCATTTACCCGGCGATGGAGGACTTCCGCATCGACATCGTGCTCGGCGAGGGAATGAGCGCGCGAACGATTTCGATGAACCTCAAGCGATTCACGCTCATCGGGGCCACGACACGCAGCGGGATGCTCTCCGGACCGATGCGCGACCGCTTCAAGATGCACGAGCACCTGGAGTTCTACTCGGTGGAAGAACTCGCGCAGATCGTGCGCGTCAATGCGGCCAAGCTCAACACTCCCATCACGAATGAAGCAGCGCTGGAACTGGCTCGACGCAGCCGTGGAACGCCGCGCGTCGCCAACTCACGCCTCTACTGGAGCCGTAACTATTCCGCGGCGCTACACGAAGGAAGCCTCACGGAAACAATCGCGCGCGCCGCGCTGGACATGGCCGAAGTGGATGCCGACGGCCTCGACAAGAACGACCGCAAATACCTGGAGACGCTCATCGAGCTATACGGCGGCGGCCCAACGGGCGTGGAGGCACTCGCGGCGACAATCAACCTCGCATCCGATACACTCTCGGACGAAATCGAGCCTTACCTGCTGCGTGAGCAGTACATCACGCGATCACCGCGCGGTCGCGTGGCGATGCCGCGTGCGTACACGGCTCTGGGAAAGATTCCGCCACGCCCACGCCGCGACGACGGCCAGAGTTCACTTTTTGAGTGATGGGAGATCAGGTCGCAACTCGGTCGAGGCCACGGCCCGCCGCTCCGCCTCACGGCGTGCGCGTTTCCGTTCGTGCTCGGCTTCTGCCTCTTCAATGGAATGAGCCTTCGTGAAGTCCTCATCCTTCCGCGCCAGTTCCACCAGTCGGCGGTAGTGCTTGCGCAGAATGGCTACCTCTTCCTCGGAGAGATCCTCCGCACGGATGAGGCGATTGCTCGCGCCTTGCGTCGCAGCCAGTAACTCGTTGAGTTTCAGGTGGATCGCGGCGGAGTCCTTGTTCTGCGCACGCTGGATGAGGAAGACCATCAGGAACGTGACGATAGTCGTGCCGGTGTTGATAACAAGCTGCCAGGTATCGGAATAATGAAAGAATGGCCCTGTGAACACCCAGACGATAATGGTGCAGACTGCCAGCGCGAAGGCCAGCGAGGTTCCAGTCCACTCAGTCGCCTTCCGCGACATCCGCTCCAGCCACCCGGCCCGCCGGCTCATGCTTGTCTCCCATTTCAGGTTGAACCTCCGGCAGCAAACGCAATGCCACGAGGCAATCGCCGTTGCAGCAAGAGAAGCTGCGTGAGTGATCGCCCCTCATGATCTCACCGCGTGCTGCCGCATGCTGCACTTGTATTGCGTATTTCAGCGAATACCCTGACACTTCCGATATCGTGTTCCTGCTCTTTGCCGAGGTCCGCCATGCCTGCCACTCGCGGCGAGATGTTCGCCGGTGTCACCGTCGCCATCGTCACACCGTTCAAGAACGGAGAAGTTGACTGGGACGACCTGGGCAAACTCGTGGACTGGCACTGCGAACAAGGGACCGACGCGCTGGCGCCCTGCGGCACCACGGGCGAGTCGCCCACACTGACGCACGAGGAAAACGAGCGCGTTGTCGCGTTCGTCTGCGAACGAGCCCGCGGGCGAACCAGGATCATGGCCGGCACCGGGTCGAACTCCACGGCCGAGGCCGTCCGCATGACGAAGGCCGCGAAGCGCGCCGGCGCCAACGGCACGTTGCAGGTCGGCCCATACTACAACAAGCCGACACAGGAAGGGTATTTCCGCCACTTCACGGCAGTTGCCGAGGCCACCGACCTGCCCGTGGTCATCTACAACATTCCGGGGCGCACCGGCTCGAATATCCTGCCGGAAACCATCGCCCGCATGGCCGAGAAATGCCCCACGATCGTCGCCGTTAAGGAAGCGACTGGCTCGCTCGATCAGGCCAGCCAGGTCGCGGCGCTGTGCGACGTGACACTACTCAGCGGTGATGATAGCCTCACGCTGCCGATCCTGAGTGTTGGTGGAAAGGGTGTCGTGAGTGTGGTGGGCAACATTGTCCCGCGCGACATGATGGCGCTGGTGAAGGCGTTCGCGGCCGGAAAGTTCGACGAGGCTCTGCAATGGCACCGGAAACTCTTCCCGCTCTGCCGCGACATGCTCGGCGTGGCCACGAACCCCATCCCGCTGAAGACCGCGATGAAACTCCTCGGCCGAGGCAATGGTGAGATGCGGTTGCCGATGTGCCCGATGGATGCCGCCAGCGAGGCGAAGGTTCGCCAGACGCTCATCAACTATGGTCTGCTGAAGGCCTGAGCGAAATGCGAGCAGGGAGGCACTGGCCCCCCTGCTCTTCCTCCTCACCTCCCACTACATGGCGGCCGGAATCGCCTGCCCGTTCGTGTCCAACTGCGAGCGGTCCACGACTGTCGTTCCCTTCCTCTTGCCGAAGCGAAACCCGCGCGGCGGATACATGATCAACCCCTGGAACACCAGCACCGCAAACGCGACGTGCGCGACCGCGAAGACCACGTGCGGTGTGTTTGGAAAGAAGAGGATATCGTGGACCAGCCGACCCATGAACGTCTGGCCGATGTCCACCGACTGACCGCCTAGCAGCCGCAATTGCTCCTCCCACACCGTCAGCGGGCAGCGAATGCCGGCGAACTCTTCGTAAGCGACGTAGGCGATGGCGCCGAAGTGCGTGAGTCGGAACCACGGATTCCGCGCCCACTGCCAGCGAAACGGTGCGGCAACAATGATCGCCAGTTGTCCGAGGACGACATACCCCACATATGCGAGATGAACAACAACGAGCGCATCGGCGGCGAGGCCGTACCACATAACACACCCTTGGGTTGTGGGAGGTTTCGTTCAGCGAAATGGGCTTACTGTTAGATGTGATCCCGATCCGAAAGGATTTATTCCCGCGATCGTGAGAGCACGTCCGGCTGAATGCAGTCAGGGCCAGCCGGCTCGAGTCGGAGTGACTCAAACTGGCTGGCCCTGACTCACTCACACGAACTCGCTGCGACTACTTCACGATATACTCGAAACGCTTGCGGAAGTCGGCGGGGGTCAACTTCACCACTGCGGCGAGACGTTCCAGCCGCACCGAGTCATCGAAGTCGCCTTGCTCCAGCCGGATCATGTAGCGGCGAGCGACCTCGTAGTTCTCACCGGTGATGTCCACGTTTCGCGTCCGCATCTTCTTGGTGACCGGATCGAGCATCTCCTGAAACGGCCGCGGTACCATGCTGCCGCCGACGAAGGTGATGACGACACCGTTCTGTTCGGCCGCTGGCGAGAGCAGGAACTTCACCGCCCCGTAGCCAAGGTTACGGGTGTACTCGGCGTCGAAGGGGATCGGATCGGCGCAGCGCAGTTCGTAGCCGAGGTCCTTGTCTACCATGTCAAGTTTCAGACCCAGTTCACCAAGCCGGCTGGCGATCATGGTTCGAATCATGCGGCCGAACTCGATCTCGCCGAGCCGCAGGTGGCCGAACGCATCGAGTTGAACGGTGCCAAACTTGCCGGGATTCTGCTCCATCAGCTTGCAGAGGCGCTCCTCGCCGATCATCTCCAGCAACCCTTCGGCCAGCACCACGACGCCGTAGCCCTTCCCCTGGGCCTTCCGCTTGATCATCGAGCCGATGATGATATCGCAGATCAACTCCAGCGACACTTCCTTGCCCTTCAACTCCTCGGCGATGATCGTGATGGTGGCCGCCGACGCCTTGCCGATGCCCAGAGCGAGGTGCCCCGCGGCGCGGCCCATGCTCACGAGGATGTACCAGCGTGTCGTTGTCTTCGCGTCTTCGTGAAGGTTGTGCGACACCTGGACGCCGTAGTGCCGGGCCGTCTCGAATCCGAAGGTTGGGATGCCGGGAGGGAGTGGCAGGTCGTTGTCGATGGTCTTGGGAACGTGGGCCACCTTGATCGCGCCCTTCGCGTGCGC
Organism: uncultured Frigoriglobus sp.; assembly: GCA_964422915.1. Lineage (GTDB taxonomy): Bacteria > Planctomycetota > Planctomycetia > Gemmatales > Gemmataceae > Gemmata. Next base: position 22,534 of record CAYRDG010000031.1, read on the forward strand.
GTAGACCTGCGAACCGCTGTACGCCGTGTCGTCGCCGCCGATGGTCACGAGGTATTTCACGCCGAGTTTGTTCAGCCCCTCCAGCACCGCGGCCATGTGGGCCGGTTCCTTCGCCGGGTTCGTGCGACTGGTGCCCAACAACGAGCCGCCGCGCTGATAGTAAGGGGCCACGTCTGGGATCGTCAGCGGGCGGACCTGAGTGTAATCACCGGCGGCGAGGTTCTTGAACCCGTCGCGGATGCCCACGACTTCGAGGTTCCGGTTGATGGCCTCGATAGTGACCGAACTGATCACGCCGTTAATGCCTGGTGCGGGACCGCCGCCAACCACGATTCCGAGCTTGCCACGAGGGGAGTCCGCCATGTGTTCTTTCCAGTAGAGCGCAGGAAGTGCCCGGAGGCATGGACGCGGAGAGGCCGGGCCAGTCGGTGGTACTCGCGGTCTGTCGCAGAAACTGCGTCGCAACCGCTCCCTGTTTAGGATTGGAACAACCGAAATGTTTTCAAGAGCGCCGCGGCGCGTAGATTATGAGTGAGGGAACCGTCAGTAGCGGAGGCCCTGCGATGTCTGATCGCGCAGCACTTGATCCACCCCTTCTGGCAACGGCCAGCGATCTTCCTGCCAGTACAGCGGAACTGGCGGCTGGCTTCATCCACGAAATCAAGAATCACCTCGGTACACTCTCGCTCAATCTTCAACTGCTCGCCGAGGACTTCGAGGAAGCCCAGACGCCGCGCGAACGCCGCGCACTCGACCGTGTCACGCGGCTATCGGGCGAGTGCCAGAAACTCGTGGAACTCTCGAACGACTTCCTCCGCTTCGCCCGGATCCGCGAACTGCATGCGCGGCCTGTGGCGCTCGATGAGATTGTGTCGGACCTGATTGACTTCCTCGGCCCCACTGCCCAGAAGTGGAACATTGAAATCCGCTGGTTCCCTGGCCCCGAGTTGCGACCAGTTCGGCTCGATCCCGATCTGTTCAAGCAGGCTCTTGTGAATCTCATGCTCAACGCAGAGCAGGCGATGCCCGACGGCGGAACGCTGACGCTGATTGGCCGCTCCGCGGGCGAGATGGTCTATCTCGAAGTGATCGACACTGGCGTGGGCATCGCACCCGAGGCGATGGCAAAGTTGTTCCGTCCATTCCACACCACCAAGCCCGATGGCAGTGGATTGGGGCTGGCGACAACGCGAAAGATTGTGCTGGCCCACGGCGGCACCATCGAGGCGCAGAGCGAGCCAGGCCGCGGTACGAAGTTCACAATCGCACTTCCCGCAGCAAGTTGAGCGCGTGGCGAACGCTGTGGCGTGAGCGTGACGACAGGAGAAGAAGACCCAGCGAGTGGAAGTGGGAGCGAGCGACTCTCAGGAGCGATGCTCGGCGTCGGTCTTGGCCACAACCGCTGGCGAACCAGGTGCCTTTGTGCCGTGGATCGCTTCGTACACCTCCTGCCGGTGAACAGGTACATCCTTCGGCGCCTCGATCCCCAGTCGCACCTTGTCGCCGCGGATCTCAACCACCGTGATTACGATGTCGTTACTGATGACGATCGACTCATTTTTTTTTCTGGACAGAACGAGCATAGGTGTCTATCTTTCCGTGAGTGGCAACCCAGGTTGGTGGTTGCGCACCAACTCTGTTCCAGTCCATCGGGGGCAGACCATCCGCCCTCGCGAAAGAGCCAAAAACGCTCATCACGCTGTTCCGCGAGCACTCTGCTGGCGGATTGCGCGACGCATCGAACGCGCCAGTTCTTGCGCGTCAATGACCCTCTCACCTATTCCACTGTAAAACCGGGTAAGTTGTGCCGTCAAGGAGCATTCTGGCTTCGGGTGCGATTTTTCGCGTTTTTTCGATTGACGGGCCGTGTGAGGTGCGAATTTCGAGCGGATCTCGCAGAGATTTCCCCATCAGAGCGACGCTCGATCCTGACATCGACTGCGGCAGGGAAGTGTCTATTCGTCCGTGCGCGGCGTGTCAGGGGCCGCTGGCGGGGCGAACTGGCTCCGGCCGCGGCGGGGACTGGGTGCGATAGAACGCCGCGACAAAGCGCACGGTGGGATGCGGATCGGCATCGGCCACGCGCGCCACCCACACAGGGACTGGTAGCCTGCGCGCCGCCGCAACCTCCACCGCGACGCGCGCGGCGCCCGCACGCACGGCCGGTTCCGGATCGCGGCTGAGTCGCTCCAGCCACGGCTCCGGGTCGGACACATCCTCGTCATAACGGAGATTCATCAGAAGTTTCAATCGTTCAGTCGGGTTGGGGTCCGTCAATCGTCGCCCCAACGCGATCTCGGATTCGGAACGATCGCGCGCGATGAGCGCGTCGCGACAAATCTTCCGCACGCCTGAGTCCGGGTCGTGGAGCCAGCGGAAGAGTTCCTCGTCGCCGAGCGTCAGTTCACCATCCGCCGGTGCCGCTGCGGCGAAGAGAGCCGCGCCGCGGACGCGGGCGTCCGCATCCGCGAGGAGTGGCTTCAGTTCCGCGCGTACCTTGAGGTCCGGGTGAATGGCCAGCCGCGCCGCCTCGAGCCGCACCTCGGCATCGGCCGACTTCAGTGAATCGACAACGAGGGAACGGCAACGCCGCGCGTGCGTGGAAGCGGTACGCTTGAGGACGGCCGGAAAGAGATTCAGTAGCGCACACCGGCCAGGGTCGCTCGCCTCCGGCAGCGCGCCGAGGATCGCCTCGGCAACGGTCAGCGCGCGGGGATCGTTATCCGGAAGGCTCTCCAGGTGTTTCTCCAGCGCGGTTGCTGCGGCGCGAGCTGGTTCCGCGCCGGCCTTCACACACTCGACCAGTTCGCGTGCCCCTGGTTCACCATAGCCGATGAGCGATTCCGCGCAGCGTGCGCGTTCGTCGTCGGTGGTCGCGCTGATCAGTTGCCGGGCCGCGAACTTCGCACGGAGTTCGGTCGCATTCACGGCGGCCCACGTTCCCACGCCCGCCACGAGCATCACGGCAACCCCTGCTGCCCGCGTAGCCCATTTCCGCCTTGCTGTCATCGTGATGCTCCGTCCGTGCAGATGTCGTTCGGCTTCGCCCACTGCGTCGGGTCGGGACACGCTGTGCCACGCCCGGTCAGGCGAGCCGACGAGACTGCGAAGCCGCGCGAAGGTAACCCGATGGGCGGGAGCGGGGCAAGATCAACCCGACGCGGCAACGGAATTGTTCATGCTGGTGGCCGGATCGGTTCGATTCTTACCGGCGGACTAAGCCCTCTGGGCGGTCGCGGAAGGGGTGACCCATGACCGGGACGGGGAAGGCGCTGGGCGTTCTGTTAGGCGGGGCAGTTGCGGTAACTTCGGCAAGCGCCCAGCCTCAGACCGTGTTCCCCTCGCGCGCAATGACAGCACCGATCGGGAAGTCGGCTGCGATGCTGCCGAACACCGCCGGCGCGGTGCGTGTGAACATCGCATCAGTTGTGGCGGCCGAGTACCGTGACGCGGTCGTCGGTGTGATCAAGTCGCCCACGCTCTCGACACGGGCCACCGCGTCGGACGTGATCTGCACGGTTTCGATGTACGAGTGGCTGTTCGACCATCCCGACCGCGTTTCGCTGGCCTGGCGCCGGCTGAAGGTGGCCGCGGTGCCGATTCACGATCTGGGGAACGGCCAGTTCGCCTGGACCGATGAGCATGGCAGCAAGGTGACCTGGCGCGTGGTCGGCACGTTCAAGGGTGGGCTGGTGTGGTACGCAACCGGAAAGGTGAAGCCCGGCCCCGTGACACCGGGTGTGCCAGTGAAGGCGGTTGCGGTGCTGACTCGCACGCAGAAGGCGACAAAGGACGGCGTGGCCGCCTTCAGCACGAGCGTGCAAGTATACGTCCACAGCGATAGCCGCGCGGCGGCGCTGGCGATGCGGATCCTCGGTCCGGCCGGGGCGAAGGTCGCGGAACAGGGCGCCGAACAGTTCCTGGATTTCTTCAACGGCATTGCCCACTATGTGCAGCGGCATCCGAGCAAGGCTCCGTCGCTGCTGGCAGCGGAGAAATGAGCCAGGCTGAGAATCGAGCAAGCCTGCTGCTACCTCGCCGAGTCGCGTTCTTCATTGCAGGATTGCACACCACCTGTAGCGGAATGTCGCGGATGGACAGGTCGGATTTCAGTCTGGAACGCTCGCGGAGCAATTCGGAAAGATTTTCTCGCGCGGAATTTCCCTTGATTTTAGGCGTTTTCGCGCGAGGCCCCCTGGAAGAGTCAGGGAATTGGCATTGCGCGTGCTTTAGATGATGGGCGAGCCGGTATGCGAGTCCCGGCTCCAGAAAGCACTCTCCAAACACGGGCACGGGAATAGTCGGGGTATGCGAGTCCCCCGGCCGAATCCCGTGCCCCACTTCTTTTCCTAATTCGAATTCTCTACCCATCGGGTAAAATCATCACGGACTGGCACACGCTCTGCGTTGTCATGCCCGAACGCCGCCCCCTCGTGGAGAATCACCATGTTTCGCCTCGGCTTCGCGCTCCTTGGGCTGACTCTGTTCGTGCCGACTGCCGGCGCGCAACCGCGCGGCTTGCCACTCTCGCCAGGAATCATGCCCGGTAGCACCATTGGGCCAGGAATGCAGTTCATTCCTCCCTCCGCGCCGATTCCGCAAACCTCGACCGACAATCGGGTCTTCTTCCCTGTGGCGATGCCCTGGGGATGGGGGGTCGGCGTCGGCTATCGGACGTTCAACCCGTGGATTGGCAACAGCTACCTCTTCGGTGGCGTCCTTCCGCAGGGCGGCTTCGGGCCGCAGACTTTCATCGTTCAACCGCCGGCCCCACCGGCTCCACCGCAGCGCGCTGTCCTTCTCTCTCAGGAGTTCCCGGCGACGCTTTCCGTTCAGATTCCGGCCGATGGCACCTTCTGGCTCAACGACAAGAAGGTCGAGGGCAAGGCAGCCAGTTCCACAACGCTCACCTCGCCCGCGGTTCGGCCCGGAGAGAAGTACACCTTCCACGTCAAGGCACAGTGGAAACGGGATGGCAAGACCTACGAGGCGCGAAGGGAAGTCTCGCTCGAAGGCGGCAAGAAGAGCCGATTGATGATCCTTTCCGGCACCGAAGTCCGCAAGTAACGGCGACGCGCCTGCGACATCTGGTGACGTACACTAGGAGGTATGCCGATCCTCCTGGTGTTCGCTCTGATCGCCGCGTGCATGCCTGTTGAGTGGCCCGAACCGCCATTCGATCCGCCAGTTGCCGCGGCGCTGTCACTAACCAGCGGCGCGGTCGCTTTCGCCCTGACGCTGGCCTTCGCGCTGCGAACATGGGTGATTTGCGCGTTGAAGCGCGACGCGAGTCGTCGAATCGAAATCGCACACGCTTACGGATGGTGGCGGCGCGCGCTGTTCTACTTGAACATCACCACCGCGGCGGCCTGCGTACTTGTTCTCGGTTGGGGGTGGTGGACGCAGCGGGTGTTCCTCGTGTTCTGGAATGGCGCCGCTCTGCCTGGCCCGTTCGCGGAACTCGCGGTCCTGCTCCCATACTTCACGATCCTGGTTGGCTGCTGGATCATCCATTACGACGCCGAACGCGCCCTGCATCGCGCCTTGCACGGCACTCGCCACTTCTGGCCACGTTGGGCTTACCTGCTGCATCACTTCCGGCAATTCGGACTGATGGTGATGCTGCCGGTGCTCCTCATCGTTTCCCAGCAGGTCGCCGGGCGATTCTTCCCCGAACTGACGCAATCGCTCACGTATCGCATCGCAACTCTGGCCACGGTGCCAATTCTCTTGCTGCTGATGCCGCTGCTGCTGAAGCCATTACTGGGGCTGAAGCCGATGCCCGCAGGTCCGGTACGCACGCAACTGGAAACGCTCGCGAAACGGCTGAACTTCCGCTGCACCGATTTCCTCCTCTGGCACACGCACGGCGCCGCCGTCAATGCGATGATCGCCGGCCTTTTGCCACGCGCCCGCTACGTCGTGTTCACCGATCGCATCCTGGAGGAACTGCCGCCAGAAGAACTCGACGCGGTGTTCGGCCACGAGATTGGCCACGCGAAACACGGCCACCTCTGGCTCTATGCCGCCTTCCTGACCCTGAGCCTTTCGGTGCTGGCAGCACTGGTGATGTTCCTGATGATGCAGATCGACGAATCCGGTTTCTTCGAGCGGCCCGAATATCAGCTCTGGCTCAAGCGGAACGAGACGTGGCTTACACTGCCACCGGTGGCGCTGGTCGCGGGTTATCTCTTCGTGGTATTCGGTGCGCTGTCGCGGCGCTGCGAACGTCAGGCCGACGTGTTCGGCTGCAAGGCCGTCTCGTGCGGCGTGCCAGATTGCACGGGGCACGACGAGAACACGTTCTACCCGTCTGGCGGCAACTGCCTCTGCTCAACAGGTATCCGCATCTTCGCGCACGCGCTGGCGCGTGTCGGCGACCTCAACGGAGTGGACGTGAACGCGCGCACGCCGCGCACACCGCTGTCGCTCATCCGTGCTGGGTGGGCATGGATGCGCGCATGGCAGCACGCGCCGATGTCGCGCCGGATCGCGAATCTGATTAGTCTGATCGACAACCCGGCAGCCGAGCGCCGCTTCCAGCGACGGTTGTTCCTCTTCAAGTGCGGGCTGATGTTCTTACTAACGGCGGCGCTGATCGCGTTGGGTGAAGCAGTGGGCTGGAGGCAGTTGTTCGAGGCGATGTGAAGCCGTTTCCACAAGTCAGGCACAGCCGCGCGTAACGAGAGTCGCTTCCGGCTTCACCGGCCATGCGGATTCGGGTAACATGGCGCCATCGACCTCGGAGGAACCATGATGAGCGAGGCCCCGCTGCCGGACGCGCACGCCACCGCAACACCCACGCCAGCCCCATTTTCACCTGCTATTCCTCCTGTCCGGCCGCGCGGCCACATCCGCGCGGGATGGGCGGTGGCCGCGGCACTTGCGCTGGCCGGTGTGGTTGCGGTGGCAGCATACTCTCCGCCAACGAGCGGCGACCAGAAAGACAAGCAGAACGAAACTCGCGCGGCGACCGAGACTCCGAAGGGCAAACGCCTGGACGATACGCAGGAAGTTCGCCTCGCGAAGGCGAGACCGCAGGACGGAGAACGCGCGAAGCGGAAGATTCCTGCGCCGGAACTGGAGGGCGGGGTTGCATGGCTGAACAGCACCGGCCCGGTGGCGATCCACGAGAGCCTCAATCCGTTCGTCAAGCGACAGTCGCTCCGCGGCAAGATTGTCCTGCTGGACTTCTGGACGCTCTGCTGCATCAACTGCATCCACATCATGCCCGATCTCGCGAAGCTGGAGAAAAAGTACGCCAACGAACTGGTCGTGGTCGGCGTCCACTCGCCGAAGTTCGAGAACGAGAAGGAGACCGCCAGCATCCGCAAAGCAATCCTTCGCTATCAGATCGAACATCCGGTGGTCAACGACGCCGATCACGCCATCTGGGACCGCTACGAGGTGGACGCATGGCCCACGATGGTATTGATCGACCCCGAAGGGAACCTCGTCGGCTATGTCTCAGGCGAGGGGAACTACGAACTGCTCGACGTGGTGGTTGGCAAGCTCGTGCAGGAACACAAGAAGAAAAAGACGCTCGACGAGACACCGATCCGCTTCGACCTGGCGAAGTTCCGCGAGGGCGGCGACACACCGCTGTACTTCCCTGGCAAGGTGGTCGCCGATGAGAAGGGGAAACGCCTGTTCATCGCCGATAGCACACACCATCGCATTGTCGTCACCGATCTCGACGGCAACAAGATCGCCGTGATCGGCACCGGCGAGCCAGGCAAGGCCGATGGCAGCTTCGACAAGGCGCAGTTCCTCGACCCGCAAGGGATGGCCGTTCGCGGCGACACGCTCTATGTGGCGGATCGCAAGAATCACCTGATCCGCGAGGTCGACTTGAAGGCCAGGTCGGTGAAGACGATCGCCGGTACTGGCGCGCAGGATCACGAGATCGAGAGCCGCCGGCTGATACGAGCCGTGCCAGCGTCCGACATCGGTCTGAACAGCCCGTGGGACGTACTCCTGATCGGCGATACGCTCTTCATCGCGATGGCCGGCCATCACCAGATCTGGCAACTCGACCTCAAGACGAAGCTGATCGCGCCTTACGCTGGCAGTGGCGCCGAGACGCTCCGCGATGGCCTGCTTCGCCGGGCGTGCTTCGCACAGCCAAGCGGACTGACCACCGACGGCAAGTCGATTTACGTTGCCGATAGCGAAACGAGCTCACTACGGCGTGTATCACTCGATCCGGAAGGAAAGGTGGAAACGCTGGTGGGCCGGGCGCTGTTCGTCTTCGGCGATCAGGATGGCTTCGGCCAGGATGGCGGCGAGACGAGCGCGACCGAGGCCCGGATGCAGCACGCGCTGGGCGTGGTGTACCACGACGGCAAGCTCTACATCGCCGATACATACAACAGCAAACTGAAGGAATACAACCTGATGACCCGCAAACTGACCACGCTGGTAAGCGGCCGACCGTTCGGCATCTTTGGGCCAACGGAGTTCAGCGAGCCTGGCGGCATCAGCTACGCGAACGGCAAGCTCTACGTCGCGGATACCAACGCCCACCGCATCCGCGTTGTCGATCTGGCTACGAAGAAGGTAACGACGCTGCAACTCAAGGGTGTCGAACCGCCTTCGGTGAAGACTGAGCCTAAGAAGGACAAGTGATCCATCCGAGGAGGTTCCCCATGATCCGCGCGTGCGCGGCGACGTTCGCGATGACGGCAGCCACAGTGCTGGCGGCCTTCCCTGGTTCCGCGAACGCGCAAAAGTGGTTCGACAAGGCCGTGAAGAAGGTGGAGGCTCGCTTCACGCCCACGGAAGCCAAACCAGGCCAGACAGTCACCTTCACAGTCACTGTGGAACTGAACAAGGGCTACCACACTTACCCGGCGGCGCAACCCGATCCGAAGGCGGAGTCGATGGTGAATGTCGTGAAGTTTCCCGCGCCGGGCAGCCTGATCTTCGTGGGCCAGACACAGGACCCGAAAGGGTACGAGAAGAAGGCCGAGCCAGACCTGGGGATCAAGGAGCTTCGTTACTACTTCGGCACGATAACGTACACACGCAAGGCGGTTGTCTCGCCGAAGGCTCGGCATGGCGCAGCGGTGGTGAAACTGCCCGAGTTCAGCCTGAGCATTTGCGATGAACTGAACTGTTTTCCACCGAAAAAAGTACCGGTGGAAGCGACCCTGAAGATACTCGAGGCGCCGGCGGTGCCCGTTGAGAAAGCCTATGCCGATGAAGTGGCCCGGGCGTTGGCCGGAAAGTAGCCGGATTCGCGCAGAACCTGTAAGCCGCTTTCGGTCCCGCCTGTATGCACTCTCAATGAGGCAGACCGACATGTCGCCTCCCAATTGCTAGAACAAGCCCACGGATAGCCGTGGGCTTCGTTTTTGGTTCCCTGTCTCCCAATCCTTTCCGACGGACTGCCATGACCCGTTCCGCCCTCCTGGTGGCACTCTTCGTCTCCGCCCCCACGCTTGCGCTGGCGCAACCGCCGTTCGGCAACGATGATCCGTTCGGAAAGGGCAACACCCCACTCACGCCAGCCGGGCCTGGCAACCTCAACAAGGAGTTCGCGAAACGCGCCGCGGTGGAGGTCAGCGTCTCGCCACAGAACGCGAAGTGGGGCGAAACAGTCACGGTCAAGCTGACAATCATTCCCAATGCTAAGGCCCATTCGTGGACCTATCCCGCTTTCCCAAAGGATTCCGGCCAGTTCGCCCGAAACCTCATCGAACTCCCCCGACCCGGTGATCTGATCTTCATCGGAGCGGTCACCGATCCGGTTATTGAGTGGAAACACAAGCCCCGCGAGGAAAAAGAACCACAGGGGCCGCAAGATCAGTACAGCGACACACCCGTGACGTGGGAGTTGAAGGCGGTCGTTTCACCGAAAGCGAAAGCTGGCAAGGCCACGATCGACTTCTCCAGTGCCTCGCTCCAGGTCTGCGACAAGGAGAACTGCTTCTCCGCTTCGGGGAAGGAACTACCAACCGCAACTGTAGAGATTGTCGAGGCAGCATCGGATCGCGTGAAGCCCGCGGACCTGGCCGCGGCGCTGGCGATTCTCAACGGCGCTCAGCGGACCAGTCCGGTAGCGACGAATGGCGACAATCGGCCAGCGGCCCCTGCTCCCTCATCGGGCAGTGCCGAAAAAGGCGGCGTTCGCAAGCTCGCAGTGCCGATCGAGGCTTACAGCCAGGAACTGAAGGCGATCGAGGCGAGCATTCTCCCGGCCGACGCCAGCGGAGCCGGGAGCGCGTCGCCCGAGACCAAGCAAGGGTTGTGGGGCTTCATCGCGACGGCAGCACTCTGGGGCCTGATCTCACTCGTGACGCCCTGCGTCTTCCCGATGATACCCATCACGGTCAGCATCTTCCTGAAGCAGGCGCAGGGATCGCTTGGCGAACGGCTGAAACTGGCCGGCGTCTACTGCGCCACGATCATCTCGGTCCTGGGCGTCTCCGCATTCGCGCTGTTGAAGTTCATGGCGTGGCTGAGCGTCCATCCTGTCACGAACATCTTCCTGGGGCTGCTCTTCCTCGTCCTCGCGCTGAGCCTGTTTGGGATGTACGAAATTGCCCTGCCAAACTCGCTCCAGAAGCGGTTGCAGGCGAAGCAGTCTCGGGGCGGCGTGATCGGCACGATCTTCGGCGCGCTGGCCTTCACGGTCATCAGCTTCACCTGTGTGGCGCCGTTCCTCGGTGGCTTCGCCGGCATCTCGGCCGGGAGCGATGGCGGCGGCAGTATGATCGTCGTTCCCACAGCGAAGGAGATCGCCGGCGGGCTCGCGTTTGCCACGGCGTTCGCCGCACCGTTCTTCGTCCTGGCACTCGTGCCAGGACTCATGCGGGCACTGCCCAAGTCGGGCGGATGGCTCGATAGTGTGAAGGTGGTGATGGGCTTCCTGGAACTGGCCGCGGCGCTGAAGTTCCTCCGCAATGCGGAACTCGGCCTCGTATCTCCAGCCCAATACTTCACTTACGATGTGGTCCTGGGCGGCTGGATTGTCATCAGCATTGCCTGTGGGCTGTACCTGCTCAATGTGTTCCGCCTTCCGCACGACGAGGAGCAACCGAACATCGGCGTGCCGCGACTGCTATTCGCGCTCGGCTTCCTCGGGCTGGCTGTCTATCTGGCGCCGGCACTGCTGAAGGGGCCTGACGGCAAACCTCAACGACCCAGTGGCACTATCTACGCCTGGGTCGAATCGTTCCTGCTGCCTGACACCTCCGAGGGATGGCGCACCGACCTGAAGGCCAGCCTCGAAGCCTCACGGAAAAGCGGCAAGCCAGTCTTCGTGGACTTCACAGGCGTGACCTGCACCAACTGCAAGTACAACGAGAATAACGTCTTCAACAAGTCCGAGATCGCCAGTGACCTCGGCAAGTTCGAGGGCGTGCAACTCTATACTGACAGGCTCCCAGAAACAGCGTATCAGACCGACCCCGGTTTTCCCGCTCGCAAGGCCGAGGCCCAAGCCAACCGCAACTTCCAGAATGCTGTCTTCAAGACAGTGCAACTCCCCCTCTATGCGGTGCTCATGCCGCAGGCCAATGGCAAGGTGAAGGTGATTGGCGTGTACGACGAGGGGAAGATCAACAACCCCGCCAGGTTCGCCGCATTCCTCAAGGACGCGCAGGATAAGTCGAAGCCTGGGAAGTGAACGCCCGAGGTCAAGCTCGAAGTCAAGATTGGCAGCGGGGATCTGTTGGCAATGTGGCAACCTTCGAGCAATACACATGCCAGTACAGCATCAATCAAGAAAGCCGCGAGCTTGTGCTCGCGGCTTTCAGCGTGGCCGTGTCGAACAGTTCAGGAGATGCCATCGGCGAAGCCGTCAGGCTTGCTGACCTTTGCCGCCGGAGCGTCTGAGCTGTGGAAGTGTGTTCCCTTCGGGGCTGCATGGCCGCCGTGGGTCTTCACCCCCTTGCCCATCTCGCTGACCATCGCGCCGTAGCTCACGGGCACATCGTCATCGAAGTCGTATTCGTCGTATGTGCAGACGTAGCCAGGCAGTTTCGACCTCTCCTTCTCCTCCTCATACGCCTTGATTACCGAGCACTGAAGCATCTCGCGTGCGGCGCTATGAATAGGGTGCGCGATGTCGGCGTGCAACTTCGCTCGCCCTTCGGCCGCGCGTGTGGCGCGCTGTTCATCCTGGCGCGTGCCACACTGGTTGCAGAATCGCGCCCGCAGATGGTTCTTGCCGCCGCACCGCGGACAGCGGTCGGTCAGCTTGCGGCTGGGCATGGCCACGAACATCCCTTTGGTCCCCTCGATGATCTTCAGGTCGCGGACCACGAAGGCATTGTCGAAGGTGACCGAGCAGAACGCGAGCAACCGCTCGTTGTTCTCCTCACACAGCTTGATGCGAACTTCCGTGATGACCACCGCACGTCTCCTTCAGCGGGATCAGGGGGTAAGACTCCGAACGCTCAGGACTCGTGATTCGGGCTCGTCGGCCGGGCGAGTGTTCTGAAACGCTTCAACAACCTGGGCTGCGTGGCACCTGTCGCGACAGAGGGCGAATACCGCGGAGCCACTCCCAGACATTCTCGCGCCGCAGACACCGAGCGAGTCGAGCCGCCGCCGGATTCGTCCGACCAGAGGTTCCACCGCGAATGCGGGTTCCTCCAGACGGTTGAAGATCGCGCGGCCCAGCGACTCCGGGTCGCCCGAGCGGAAGGCGTTCCGCACCGCGCGGCCATCCAGCGGCTCACTGGGCACCACGAGCCGGCCATACACCCCTGCCGTACTCAGCCCCACCGGAGGGCAGACCAGCACGAAGTGGAAGCCGTTCGCAGCCTCTGACTCTTCCGGCGTTGCCTGCTCCCCTCGCCCGGTACACCATGCCGCCGGAAGCGAGAGGAAGAACGCCACGTCCGAACCAATGGACGACGCGATAGCGAGAAGTTCCTCGCGTGTCAGCCCCAATTTCCAGATTTGATTCAAGCCGGTCAGTGTCGCTGCCGCATCACTCGATCCGCCGCCCAGCCCAGCCTGTGTCGGGATGCGTTTCGTGAGATGAATCGCGGCGCCAAGCTGGATCTTGTTCGCGACGTTACGCAGCGCAGCCACGGCCTTGTGAACAAGGTTGTCCGGCCCGGCGGAAAGCGTGGCCGGCTCGCAGGCGAGCGTGATTCGGCCATCGGTGGTGGCGCGGATTTCGAGCGTGTCGAAGAGATCGACGGCGACCATGAGCGATTCGAGATCGTGATAACCGTCGGGACGCTTGCGGAGGATTTCGAGCGAGAGGTTGAGTTTGGCCGGTGCCGCAACGACGAGCGCATCTTGCCCGGTGGCGAAGAGCGTGTGGACCGCAGGCGCAGCCGCGGTGCGGGTTGTGGCAGCGAGACCAGTCATTGTTGCGGGGCAACTCGCCGGCGAGGTGAGTGGCCCGTCCCTGGGTGCGAATCGAATCCGTGCCGCCGGTGAGTAAACCGCGCGTGCGAGATTCTCGCGCGGTGACTCTGAACTGAAGGCGAACGGTAAACGAAGAATCCGCGCGCGTCAAGAGGGGCCTGGGAAGATTCTAACGATTGCGCCAGGTTCTCCGCCCAGTCGCACTCTCACATTGTTCTCCCAAAGGCGGGTGCGAGCGTCTTGAGACGCGAAAGCAATGTGTCGAAGGCGGCGAAGTCGAGCGATTGCGCGCCGTCGGACATCGCGTGGTCCGGCTCAGGGTGAATCTCGACGAGGAGGCCATCGGCTCCAGCAGCCAGAGCTGCCAGCGACATCGCCGGCACATACGCGCGCTTGCCGGTGCCGTGGCTGGGGTCCACAACAATGGGCAGGTGCGACAACGCCTTGACTGGCGGGATCACCGAGAGGTCGAGCGTGTTACGACTGTGGTCGGAGAACGTTCGCACGCCGCGCTCGCAGAGGATCACCTGATAGTTGCCGCCAGCCATGATGTACTCGGCCGCCATCAGCCATTCTTCCAGCGTCGCACTCATCCCGCGTTTGAGAAGCACGGGCTTGCGACACTTTCCCACGCGCTTCAGCAGTGAGAAGTTCTGCATGTTCCGCGTGCCGATCTGGATGATGTCGCACGCCGCCTCCACCTCGGCGGCGAACTCCGTGTCCATCAGTTCCGTGACGACACCGATTCCGGTCTTCTCGCGGCACTTCTGAAGGATGCGAAGCCCCTCGGTGCCCAACCCCTGGAAGCTGTACGGGCTGCTCCGTGGTTTGAACGCGCCGGCGCGGAGGAACTTTACCCCACGGCCAACGAGATACTCGGCCGTTCGAAGCATCAGCGATTCGCTCTCGACCGAGCAGGGCCCGGCAACGAGCGTGAACGTCTTCGGCCCCACGCTTCCCTGCGCGAGCGCGATCACGGTGTCGTCGTGTTTCATCTCACGGCTGGCGAGCTTGTACGGCTTCGTCACGCGGATCGCCTCTTCCACGCCGTCGAGCACCTCGAAGAGCGACTTATCCACGGCCTGCGTGTTGCCGGTCATGCCGATGGCAGTCCGCGTTGCGCCAGGCATCACATGCGGCATGAGTCCTTGTGTCTGGATCACCTGAACCACCTTCTCGACCTGCGCGCGAGTGGCGTGCGACTGCATCACGACGAGCATGGGAGTGTTTGTTCCTCATTAGCCGCATGCCAGAGGCGAGCGGGCGTCCGTGTTGGCGAAATCCGACGAATTGAGGTATTATACTGGTCGAGGCATATCCTCCGCGAGGGGCGCATGGAGCCGATCGGCGATCAACTGGAGCGGGCGTATACCGAACTCGGCCCGCCCGAGGCCACGTTCCACATCAGCCGTGGGCGATTCCTTGCGAAGCTATCGCTGGGGCTAGCTCTGGTCGCATATGGCATCATCGCCAACTACTTCTGGTGGACCGATGGCCCTGGCGATGCGAGCCACGTCTGGATTCTGTTTCTCGTCCTGCCGCCGATAACTGGCGTGTCGCTGTTACTGCACATGTACCGCAATCGCGGGCTGTATGTTCTCGTATACCTCACTGGCCTGCTGCGCTTGCGGCACGGCGAGGTTCTTTCCTTTCCGTGGGCGGAAGTTGAGTCTGTCCGAATCAGCCTTCAACGCTCCGAGGGTCCGGAGTTCACCTACGATCCTGATGGCACACTACTGGCGTGCTGGCTCCCTGTGGACATACCCACATTCAAGCTCGGCGAGGCAGGTGTGGCACTCGCGCGCGAGGACGGCGCCGAAGCACACTTCGGCCCGGCGCTGAGCGACTACGACCAGCTTGCGGAAGAGATTCAGAAGCGTTCGTTCGCGGCGCTCTGGCCGCGAATTCGGACACGGTTCCGCGCTGGCGAACGCATTTCCTTCGGCGATCTGGAGGCTGGCACCTCCGGGCTGCGACACGCGGGCAAGCTCCTGCACTGGCACAATGTGAAGGAACTTGTCGTCTCGCAGGGGAAAGTCAGCGTCAAGCAGAGTGGGAAGTGGTTACCCTGGGCGCTGATCGATGCTGGTAGCGTCCCAAACCTGCACCTCCTCTTCGCTCTGGTTGAGGAAGTCCATCGCACGCTGCTGCCAGAATTGGAACCGCAGGAACACGCAACCGCGCAACAGGAAGAGGAAGGCTATTGACGCCAGCAGCGTGAACGGTGCGCAAGTCGCAGGTTGCACAGCCGAATACCCGAATGATCAGGCTCCGAATGTGCGACCTGCGACGAGATAGCGCAGGGCGTCCGACTACGGCAGCGGCACGGTCTTGAGGTCGCCGCTCTTGAGCAGGATCAGGGCGCTGTCGTCGTTGAGCTTGTCGAGTTGAACCACGTCGGTCAACTCCTTGATCGTCTGATACTTTGCCCCGGCGGTGCCGGCGACGCGCTTCGTGATTGGTTCCAGCGTCGCGAACTCGCCCGTCTCGATCTTCATCACGCCACGAGCGCTGTTGGACATGAGGATGTAGTCCTTGCCGTCCTTCTTGTAGACGACCATATCCAGAGGCTGGTTGCGGTTGCCCAGTTCGGCAATCGTCGTCCCCTTCACCTTGGCGCCAGGCTTCAGTTCGGCAACGGGAATCTTGACGAGCGGCGTGCAGGTGTAAGCGGAGATGATGTTCGACTCCTTGCCGATCTTGTACGAGACGAACGTGCGGATCGGCGAACGGGTTTCGAGAGCGTTATGGTTGCCGTGGAAGATCTCGACGCCGGTCCCCTTCGTGGCGGCCTTGAACGGATACGGCAGCACCCACAGCGTGCTGGCGAACTGTTCGCTGGAGAGACCCGAGACGATGACCTTACCATCTACGAATGCCATCTGCGTGATGACCTGCGGTGCGCCGCCGCCGCGTGGTGTCGCTGTGGTTGGGTTGGGGATCGTCACCTTCGCACAGAGGACGTCTTTCAGCGACACCGCCGAAACGGTGCCGTCGCGGCTCAGCTTCACCAGTGCCGGCTGGCCGGCACCAGGGCCGCGTGCCACGGCCAGATACACATTGCCAGACGCCGGGTTCACCTTCATATCGGTGATGCGGATCGTCCCGCCGCCGAGCGTATCGCCGATCTTCGACGCCAGCTTCTCGACGTTGAGAGCCTTGTTGCCGGTGGCCTTGGTGTCGCCCGTGTCCACCGCGTAAATCGTCGCACCGGCGGAATCGCCGAGGAACAGTACGCCATGCGGCCCAAAGGCCATCGACGTGATCGACTTCGGTTGTGGGGTGCCCTTCGTCAGGCCGTCCTCGGCCTGGACGGCGGTGGCTGCCGCCAGGAGCAGCGCGGCTGCGAGCAGCTTGGTGCGCATCTGAGACCTCGTGGAAGTACCGCTCGCGCAAGACGCGCGGAGCAAGGGATTGGGGCGAACCAGGGCGAGAACAGGCCCCGGATCGTGCATCATCCGGCGCACCGCGTAGGATGCAAGGAGAAAGGAATGAAAGTTTTCAATCGCTCCTGACTTTACGCTGCCACCAGTCCACGGCTCACCGCTCCGATGAACAGCACCCTGACCGCGCTCGAAGCGGCGATCTACGCGAACCCGGCCGACCGCACCGTGCGGCTTGTCTTTGCCGACGCGCTGGACGAGACAGGCAACCCAGCGGATGCGGACCGAGCCGCATTCATTCGCGCGCAAGTGGAACGGGAAGCATTGCCGAGCCGCGATCCGCGGTGGCTGGAAGCGACCGCGCTCTGCCGCGACCTGTTCACGCAACACTGGATCGACTGGTGGCAGCCGGTGTGCGCCGCGGTCGGTCTGCCGAAGCCGCACGTTCCTGACCGCGGCATCGGTGGGCGACTCAAGCGACTCTTCACGCGCGACGCACGCGAGCCAGGCTGGCCCTATCTGGCTCATCCACATGCTGCGTCGGTCGAGTCGCACGATCTCGCCTTCACCGCGCAGTTCATCGCGGGCTTCCCGGAGTTACTCGCCATCCACGAGTTCACCACCGGCACGCATACCAGCCATTTCCAGGCGTTCTTCACCCACTCCGCGTTTCACCGGCTCCGTCTGGGACGAAGCCCCAGCGACTCCGAGTGGGACAGTCTGGATGGGCCACATCTGATACGCCTGACGGAACTGACCGTCGATCAGCTCACACGCGACTTCGCCGCCCGCCTCTTGCTGTCACCACTGAGCGATCTGGTGACGTTGCGGGTCGGCCCACTGTTCCGTGACATCGGCGTGATCCGGCCACTGATTCACAACCCACCCTGGGCTGAACTGCGTTCGCTCACTCTTCTTGGCATCTCGCCGCCCGCGGCGATTCAATCACTGGCCACCGACTGCACGCTCACGGGCCTGAACGAACTCACATTCGAGATCGGTGAAGTTTCGACGTGGCTGCCGATTCCGGGTGTTGCCGGCGCGCTGGGCGCGATCCTCGGTGCGCTTCACTCGCCACTCACGAATCTCTTCGGGCCGCCCCTGCGTATTGCGACCGCCGACTTCTGGCCGGCTCTGCTGGCGCTTGCCGCCTCGCGGCCGTTTCGGTTACTCCGTCGCCTTCGGATCATCGACGCGAACGTCGATCTGATCGAACGCGCGACGGGCACGCTCCTGGCATCTGAGACACTGGAGCCACCGCCGGATACGATCTTCCCGGAGTCGGTTGTAACAGCGCTGGCCGACGGACTCAACGCGGATAAGTTGGAAAGGCTAGAACTGCCCGCGTCGCGGTTATCGCGTGCGAGTCGCGCCGCGCTGGCCGAGCGATTCGGGCAGCGGTTCAGTGTGGCGTAACCGAGGAGGACCATTCCATGCGTATCCTGAGTTTGTTCGTACTGGTCGCGTTCGTCCCGTTCGTTACGGCTGAGGACAAGAAGCCCAGCCGCCCGGCGCTGGACGCCAAGGAGTGGAAGAAGCAAAAATCCGGTCTGGAGACCTGGGACGCGAAGGTGGGAAAGGGCACGGCCGTGAAGCCCGGCGACAAGGTGACCGTGCATTACACAGGCTGGCTGACCGACGCCAAGGCCACGAAGTTCGATAGCAGCCTGGATCGTGGCGAGCCAATCACGTTTCCACTGAAGGGCCTCATCAAGGGATGGCAGGAAGGCATTCCGGGGATGAAGCCAGGCGGCGTGCGTCGGCTCAAGATTCCAGCCGATCTGGCTTACGGCGAGCGTGGCCGCCCTGGCATTCCCGGCGGCGCGACACTCGTGTTCGAGATTCAACTGATCGCGATCAAGTAATCGCCCCACACCCGCCCATAGGAGTATTCAACATGCCGACGATGCCACCAGTAGATGCCGCGGAGTGGACCAAGCAACCCTCCGGGCTGGAGATATGGGACGTGAAGGTGGGCGATGGCGAGGCGGTGAAGGCGGGCGGGACCGTGACCGTCCACTACACCGGCTGGCTGACGAATGGCAAGCAGTTTGACAGCAGCGTGGACCGCGGCCAGTCGATCAGTTTCCCGCTCAACCGTGTTATCCGCGGCTGGCAGGAAGGCATTCCAGGGATGAAGCCAGGCGGCGTGCGTCGGCTCAAGATTCCGTCGAACCTCGGCTATGGCGCGGCGGGCGCGGGTGCGGACATTCCTCCCAATGCCACGCTCATCTTCGAGGTCGAACTGATCTCGGGGGCGTGAGCGACGAAAGCAGCACTCCGACCGGCTGACACTGGCGAGGAGTCAGCCGGTCATCGTTTCCACATCTGGATTGTGTACGGGGCTACCGGCGCAGCAGTCGCCACATGAGCGTGAGGCCCAGAATGGTCATCACGACATCGGCGAACCAGCAGCCAACAGCCAGTGGGACGCGGCCATTCTTGCCCATATCCGTACCGGCCAGGAGGAGCGGATAGTACACGAGCAGTGTGGGGAGGAACGAGACGAGGAACGTACTGAGATAGTCGGCGCGATTGGCCCAGATACCAACCGGGCAACCGATGATGGCGAACACGAGACAACTGAATGCCAGCGCTGGGCGCGAGTAGATTTCCGATTGCACATTCCGCAAGTGTCGCGTCTTCGCATCCACTTGCCACTTGTAGTTCCCCAACTCGGCCTTCATCAGGCTTCGCACCTTGGGGTCGGCGATACGCTCAATCTCGGCCTGGTGCGCGGCACGTCGTTGAAGCAGTTCGTCGAGTTCCTTCCGCACGCGGATGATGGTCTGTGGAAGTTCGTGCCAGGTTAACGTGCTGATCTTCTGCCGCGCTTCCTTGCCGCTCACAGAATCGGGGATGTCCATCGTGAACGGCCCGGTCTGGCCGGTGACGCCGGCTGCGGCCTTGTCGTAGAGGGCGAAGCGGTCGGAGTTGATCGAGAGCGTGCCGGCGGTGAGATCGACGTGGAGTTGCGCCTCGCGAGCGCGAGCCACGACACCATAACCGGTGAAGACCTCGGCGCCCGTGGCCGGGTCTCGTTCCTTCACCCGGCGCTTGATGACCACGTCGATCAAGCGCTTCCCTTGCACATCGCGAACGTAGAGCACATAGGGCAAGCTGGGGTGACGCAGACACCGGTCGCGGCGGATCATGTTGTAAAGCACTTCTTCCGGATCGGAGAGTACTTCCTCGTAGAACCGCTTTTGCGTGACCGGGATCGTGGTGTGATAGAGCGCTCCTGCCACGATCGTGGTGAGCACCCCGAGCAGAAGCGTTGGCTTGGCAATGTTGTAAAGATGGACGCCAGCCGCCTTGAGCGCGACAACTTCATTATCGTGCGATAACCGACCGTAAACGACACACGAGGCGAAGAGCGTCGTGGCCGGGATCGTGAGCGGTAAGAGACTCGGTGCCAGTAGCGGGATGATCCGCACGATCTGGCTCACGGTGAGACCAAGTCGCGAGGCCTGATCGACCACGCCGACCACCAGGAACAGGCCGGTGAGCGTTCCCAGTGACATGAGAAACACCCGTACCAGTTCCCAGAAGATCATCCGGTTCAGGGTGCTGCCAATCACTGCGTTCTCCTCGTCGCGGTTCGGGATGGGTGAAGCGTGTGGCCTGCTTACAGGGCGCGGGGAAGGCTTCGCTGAAGTTTCGGCTCAGAATCCCCTGCCCTCGCAGGAACTCCCGCTTCCGCTATCTCCCAAACATCTTCGCGCCGGCGCGTCTCATACGTTCCAGCACGGCCTTCGTTGGTTCGGTCACCAGCGGTACTGGTTCCGGCTTGTACTTCAGCTCGCCGTTCTCGCGCACCAGCTTGATCGTGAACAGGTTCTTGCTCACAAACGCGGTCAGGTCGCCGACGGGTGTGTTGATCATCTGCTTGAGCACCTGCGACAGCATCGTGTAGAACTCAAACTTCACATAATCGCCCTGGAAGTCGAGTTCACCCGACCCTCCGACACAGATCGCCTTGCCGATCAGGTCGAGTTGATCGACTTTGATGCGGTCGCCCTGGATACGAAAGACCGCGTGCGCCTGCTCGAAGGCGGTCTTGTCCGGCGTGTTGGCCTTGAGCACCTTCACTAGTTCCAGAAGGATCGGCAGGTTGTACATTCGGCCGGTGGGCACGTCGATCTTGCCGGAACCTTCGGTCACCATGCGTCCTGTGCGGGTATCGGGCTTGTTGAAGATCAAGAGTTGCGCCTGAGCCACGCCCTTGAGGTCCGCGCCCGATCCGAGTTTGTAATGCCGGGCAACTTCCTCCAACTGGGCATCAGTGACGGTGAGCCAGACTTCGTAGGGCGACTGGTCCGTGAGGATGACACGGGCCTGTCCGCCCACATCGCCATTGAAGAGCCGACCCGTGACCGTGAGCATCTGGAGTGTCGGCGGGAGGAACTGCCCCGGCCGCGCGGGGTCTGGCTGCTGGGGGTCGGCGGTCACCTGACATTTCGCATCCGTCAGGGGTAACCGCGACACCAGCGCACGTTCAAGCCAGACATTGCCGCGGATCGCACCGAGGTGAGTTCCCTCGTAGCGGCCCCGACACGCGACCGAGCCGTATGCATCTTCCCACAGCACACCGGTGTCGAGTGAGGCACCGAAGAGTTTCAGTTCCGCATCCCAGTAAACGATTGGATCGGGGCGCAAGTCCGTGAGACTCGGCCGGGTGGGTGTGAGGTTGGTGTTCGCCGCGCGCGTCGGTTCGTCGGGCGGGGTGAGCACGACGAGGTGTTTCACCTGGAGTTCCGTACCCCCGCTGAGTCGGAGTTGCTCAACCGCCGGGCCGAGCTTGCCAGGCAGCGCCTGGCGCAGCGCCGCGTCAGGGATGAGTGGCTTCATCTCAATGCCGCCGATGTTCGACCACGTTGAGCCATCGGGATAGAACCGGATGTGTCCGGCATCGAGTTTCACTCGCGATGGGCCATGCCGCGCGGCAACGTGCGCGAGATCGAGCCTGTTGTTCTTGTATTCCAGCCACCCCGAAAGCTCGGTCAGTTCGTAGGCGAAGAAGGTGGGCTTCACCGTTGGGCCGGAGAAGAGGAGCGTGAGCTTGATATCGTTGGCCGGGTCGAGCGCGGGGGCATGCGCGATGCCCACGTCGGTACCGGCGGCTGGAATCACGCTGTTGGCTGGGAGTTTCGCGACCCGCACCGTGGGAAGCGCTGCGGCACGATCGGTGACTTCCACATCGGCCGCGAAAGTGATCTTCCCGCGTGGCGCGAGCTTGTCCCAGACACTATCAACCTTCGCGGCCTTCAGCGCGGCCCGCAACTCGGCATCGAGCGGGACATTGTTACCGCCAACGTGGAGCACCAGAAGCCGGTCGCGGCCGTTGGGCGCCAGTCGCTTGGCGCCGTGCATCGAGAGAACAGCCCCGGCGTGAGTGGCCGTGAAGCCGTCGAGCATGATCTCGTCGCGGTTCAGGGGCGCACCTGGCGGCGTGGGTCGGGTCGGGTCTGTGCTCGTGGTTCGCACGACCAGCCGCCCCTTGAGTTTCTCCAGCGGATAGGGGAAGGCGGTGTAGTTCACCTTCCCGTCCTTGATGTCGAGTCGAAACTCATTCTCGATGAGGTTCACACCAGGTCGCTGGGTGATCTCGGCCACGAAGTCGCCGCGTGCCGTGGCCCGGAACTCACGCACCACCGCAGCATACTTCGGTGGGAAGGCCGCGTAGAGTTGTTCGTTGATGGGGACGTTCAGCCCCGTGACGCGGAAGTTCAGCGCCGGATCCGGGCCGTCGCCCTCGATCCGTCCCTTCATCGTGATGACCTGCCCGGCGGCGGTGCCGACGAGGTCGATTGTCGTGATCTCTTCCCCTGTGTGGGTGGTGGTACGTTTCACCAGCCCGCGCACATCGGAAACGGGGTAACGGAACTTCTCATAGGTCATGCCGACTTGCTTTGGCCGTACTTCTAACTCGCGGCGCCAGCCCACGGCCTCGCGCGTGAACTTGTAACCGAGATCGACCTGCCCGGTGGGGCTGAACATCCGCCGACCGCGTTTCATCTGGTCGGGCATGCGCTCGAAGAGTTGATCGTCCAGCGTGACTCCTGCCGCCGAGACTTCCAACCGCAGTAGGTTGTCCTCGATGCGGCGCAGCGGGTCGCCGACTGTGCCGGCTTTGGTGGGATTGGGGGCGTTGGCCCGTGTCTCCAACGAAAGTTTCACCTTCGCCTGACCGATCTGCGCGGTGGCATCCTCCACCTTCACGCGACCATCCACGCTGTGGACGCTGGCAACGATCTTCTCAACCGGCCAGGGGAGATCGGGATGCTCGAACCGCGCGTCCTTTACCTCGAATCGCACATCGTGGCGCCACTGTGGGTTGGTGTCTGGCGCGTAGGTCAGTTCGGCCTTCACGTCGGCGGTTGCGGTGATCTTGGCAACGTGCGCAGCCAGTTCTGGTGCGAATCGCCTGGCCGCTGGTACGGCCGCGGCGCCCAGCGGGAACCGGGCGAGATCGACGGACAGCGCGAGGTGCCCGTTGATGCGATTGAGTCGCCCGCGGATCGCCACCGGCCCGTATCCCTTGGCCTTGCCGACTGCCTGGACGGTGAGCATTGGCAGTGGATCATTGAGCAGCGTGCAGTTAACGCCCGTGAGCGCCACCGGGGGCAAGCCGTTGGGCGCGTGGTCGATAATGGCGAAGGTGCCGTTCTTCACAACGAATGTCGGCAGCGGTCGATCAGCGGGCGCAGTGTGGAGAACGTCGGTGAGGCTCCACTTCCCATCGGCGGAGCGCTCAATACGGAAGATCGGTCCGTCCATCTCCACCTTGCGGATTACGAGTCGGCCGTGGTTGAGTTGTTCCTTGTCGTGGTAAAGGATGGCGTTGGGAACAGTGAGGAAGGGCTGGTCGGGCGCGGTACCACGGCGTGTCAGTCGCAGGTCGCTCACGGCGATGCCGCCGAGGATGCGCATGCGAGCCGATCCCACATGAATGTCTACATCGTCTAGCTGTTCAGAGAGCGTGAGAATAACTTTTTCGCGCACGCGTTCCGGACTGATCCAGGAATTGGCAACCCAACCCAGCGCGGCGAGAAACGCCACGCCAGCGAGGATTAGCCCGCGGATTAGCCAGTTGCGAACGCGCATCCGTGCCCGTCCTGGTGCAAACGCCCTCCACCAGCAGGGCGGAAAGCGGCGGGACAATACGCAGAGTCCGACGGCTGGTCAATTCCGACTGCGCCAGACGATTCGCCCGGGCTAACTGGAGAGACGAGGGAAATCGGGCGCGTGTGCGCCAGTTGTGCGGGTTTGGTGGGTCGGGCTTTCGCCAGCGACTGCCGGTGTGTAAAATGTAGTCACCTGCCAATTCTCTCATCGAAATTATACCGTCGAGGTTTCCCATGAAAGCTCTGATCCTGACCGCAGACGGATTCGAGGAGTTGACGCTTTTCCATCCGTGGTATCGGTTGCGTGAGGAAGGGGTGGAAGTCTCGGTGGCCTGTCCATTCTTGCACGCCGTCACTGGGATGCATGGCTACGTCGTGGAACCGGATACGGCTATCCACGAAGTGAACCCGGCGGAATACGACCTCTTGCTGATCCCCGACGGGCCAGCAGTTGAGCGATTGCGACTGCGTGAGGAAGCAGTCGACGTGGCCCGCACGTTTCTCGAATCGGGGACGAAGGTTGCCGCCATCGGACACGGGCCGCAGCTCCTCATCAGCGCCGGCGCGCTCGACGGCCGCCGTGTCACCTGCGCGCCGGGTATCCGCGACGATGTGCGTGCCGCTGGCGCCATCTACTCGGATGCCGCGTCCATCACCGATGGTATCCTTCTCACCGGGCGCGGCCCGGACGATCTGCCCGTCTTCACTCGGACCATGATGAAGCTTCTGGAAGTGAGCACGAAGCGAACTGTAGTCCAACCCCTTGCGTGAATCGGATCTGCGTTCGTAGCGATATGCTCCAAGCGTGTCGCTACGAACGCTCTCATGCGGGTTCGATACTCGCGGCCAGCCCGCGGTCGGCGAACTGCTCGACTATCAACTCGGCGCGTTCCAGGTGCGTGATCAGCACCAGTGAGTGCCCGCGGTGATGTGCTTCCCACATCCTGTACTCGGCTTCGGCCGAGCCGAACCGGGTCAGTTCCATCACGGCGCGCGCGACGAACATCAGGTCTTTCCCAGCGGTACTATGCAGTACCACCTTGAACAGTCGTAGCGGGAAAAAGTCGCCGTAAGCCGCAAGGCTCAGGCGGTCGTTCCGCCGAGATGGGGGGCGGATGGACATGGCGGCCTCGTGTTGCACCGACTCACCGTGTGTGAATCGCACACGCACGGCAGCGGGCGAGGCGTCCGGGTGGAATGGCTCAGACCCAGACGGCCCAGACAGCATATTCAACCGTACCGCGCGGCGCCTGCCGTGGTCAAACTCGGAAGTCGTCAGAGGAGCGTGCCGGGCAAAGTCGGCTGCCCAGCGTAGCGAATATGTCAGATTTGCGGGATAGTTGGCGTAGGCCGAATGGCGAAACTGCACGATGGCGCGGCGCGTGCGTAAGGGGGAACCCGGTCGAGTCTGTCGGCCGGCGTGTAAGCCGGGTCCTGTCCCCGCGTTGCCGCAGGTGACGGTCATTTATCTAGCCTCGCCGTTGCCTACGAGGTCCAGCGGTCTACCCAGGGATCGTGGCGGGCCGGGCCGGCCCTGTCCCTTGCTTGACCTTGCTTCCGGTGGGGTTTGCCGAGCCGGCGGGTCACCCCGCCGCTGGTGCGCTCTTACATTAAGGGCTTGCGCCCCGCACCATTTCACCCTTACCGAGGGGAGTGGAGAGTCGGCAGCGATTCAGGGAGTGGGCATTGGAAAGTGGTCGGAGAAGTCGGAACCGAGGTCCCCACTCCCCACTGTCCGCTATCGACTACCCACTGCCGATTCTCCACTCCCCCCGGCGGTATCTTTCTGTTGCACTTTCCCGCCCGTTGGCGGAACGGGCCGGGTGCCCGTGTCCGTTACCGAGGGTGGACGTTATCCACCACCGCGCCCTGTGAAGCCCGGACTTTCCTCCCCGATACATTGTCTCGCGGCGACCGTCCGGCCGACCAACAGACTCGAATTGCCATGATAGCCCGTTCGCGGGCCTCCGAGAAGTGACGACGCAGACGCAAGTGAGGTTCACGCACGGCGGCGACGCCACAGCCAGCTCGCCGCGGAGATACCCAGAAGAAGTGCCAGGCCAATGGTCAGCCCCGCTACTTTTCCGAATCGCCCGTTGGAGTCGAACGTGGCCGGCCCTGGCTTGCCTTCGACATGGAAGTTCACTTTCGCTGCATGACCGATGCACGTGGCGGTGAGGATGTAGTTGCCTGGTACAAGCAGTGGGAAGGTCCATTCGCCGCGATCGTTCGTCGTACCCGTCGCGACCTCCTTACCGGTGGCATCCGTGACGCTCACGGTGGCCGAATCGGCGGGCGAATCGTCGTCGAAGTACGCGAGTACATAGATGGAGTCGGCTCGCACCTCGACACTCGCTGCCATGCCGTGCGCGGAAGCATACGCTGGCAGTAGCAACACGCCGCCGACTGCCGCGGTCGCTAGAACGAGAAGACGAAATGCTCGCATGATTCGCTCCGAGAACATCCGGGGCATTTTACCGAACTGGGAGACGGAATGCCCCTCTGGGAAGCGGTTCTGCTCGGCATTGTGCAAGGGCTGACAGAGTTCCTGCCGATCAGCAGCACGGCACACCTGCTCATCGTCCGGCAGATGCTCCATCACAAACACCCGGAGGATGCCTTCACGGTCGTGATTCAGCTTGGCACGCTCGCGGCCGTGTTCGCATACTTCCGCGCCGAGATTGCACGCATGTTGCACGGGCTTGCGTCAGACGTTCGGTCGATGCGGCTCGCTTCCACACCGGATTCGCGTCTTGGCTGGCTCATCGTACTCGGCACCATTCCCGCAGTCGTGATCGGCTTCCTGCTGAAGAAAGAGTTGAAGGCGACGTTCTTCAATCCCACCTCCATCGCCATCGTTTCCATCGTCTTCGGTTTCCTCATGCTCGTGTCCGAATGGTGGGCGCATCGACGGACAAAGTACGCAACGGCCGCGCCCCGCGATGAGACGCAGATCACCTGGCGGGATGCGCTCTGGGTGGGACTGTGGCAAGCCTGCGCTCTGATGCCTGGCGGCTCGCGCAGCGGTACCACGATCACGGGTGGGCTGTTCGCAGGGCTCACGCGACCGGCTGCGGCACGCTTCTCGTTTCTGTTGTCGCTGCCGGTTATCCTCGGCGCCGGGCTGAAGGAACTGTACGACGAGTACAAGAAGTTGAAGGCACCAGGATCGACCGAACCCGTCAGCCTGTTCGCGTCGGGTGATGAGGTGGCGGCGCTCGTGATTGGGACGCTTGTCTCGGCGGTGGTCGGCTACCTCGCCATCGCGTTTCTGCTTGGCTTTTTGAAGCGATACAGTACGGCAGTCTTCGTTGCGTACCGTGTCGCGCTGGGAGTCGTTATCCTCGTGCTTATCGCACAGGGATTCTTCAAGTAAGCGTGTGTGGGCTGCTCAGGGGTGAACAGACTCCACACGTTCGGTCACTGACAATGAGGCTCAGCCCCTTCGCGCCGCTTCGATTGCCGCGACATCAATCTTCTTCATCTGCATCATCGCGTTGAACGCGCGACTGGCCACAGCGGGATCAGGATCGGAAATCGCCTGCGTCAGAGCAATGGGTGTAATCTGCCACGACAGACCCCACCTGTCCTTGCACCAGCCACAGGCGCTCTCCTGACCGCCGGCGCCGATGATTGCGTTCCAGTAGCGATCGGTCTCGGCCTGATCGGTGGTGGCAACCTGAAACGAGACGGCTTCACTGTGTTTGAAGGCTGGTCCGCCGTTGAGGCCGAGGCACGGAATGCCCATTACCGTGAACTCCACCGTCAACACGTCTCCTTGCTTCCCGGATGGATAGTCGCCTGGAGCACGGTACACGCCATCGACAGAGGAATCGGGGAACGTCTCGGCATAAAACCGAGCCGCAGCTTCGGCATCGCCGTTGTACCAGAGACAGATTGTGTTCTTCGCAGGCCTGGACATATTACTACTCCCTGAATGTGTTCCGCCCGGTTGCATCTGAATCGAAATGGGCCGAGTTATCCATCTCAGTAGTGGTCGGGTGTGATTCACGACATGCGATGTAGCCAGACAAAAGGGAAGGGCCAGAGGAATCACACCTCTGGCCCTTCTGCGGTTCATCACACTCAGGTTACTTGTCGATCAACACCTTCGCGCCGTTGTCGGCGCCGCGTTTGTAGAGCGGCAGGTGCCGGTAATAGACTTCCAGCGTCAGGAGCACCATCGCTGTAGTGCCGAGCCGGCCGCAGTGGGTGCCAAACCATCCGCTTTCCGGGTCCCAACTGCCGTAGTTCACGCCGTCCTTCTTGACCTGCGTGTTGACGAGCCAGTCGCGCATCCCACCCTTGCGGTTCCCCTTGTCGTCCTTCGGCCCTTCGTTCCAATTCTTCCAGTCTTCACCCTCGGCGAAGTGGAGAACCTGCGTCGCGTAATAATAGTAGTACATATTCGCGACCTTACCCTTGCCCAGCGGCGGGTGTCGCACGAGTCCGGCCACGCCATCGGTCATGCCGGGATGGCCCGGACCCCACTTGTCGATGTAGTAGCGTGAGAGCAAGCCAACGGCCGTGAGCGCGGTGCCAGGAGCCGCGTTCTTGTTGTCGCTGTAGCCGTACATCGACTTCCGTGAGCCGCCGGCAGCGAGGTTCAGGAACCGTACCGCATTCTTCAGGACGCGGTCGTCCACGATCAGGTCCTTCGACAACTTGGCGGCCGCGAGTGCCTGAACCTGCCAGCCGACGATCGAGGTATCGCCGTTGGCGCCTGCGGAATAGCCCCAGCTACCGTTGGGGCCTTGCGCCCGCTGGATGAAGTTGATGGCGGCCTGGGCATAGGGTCGCAGCACCGGGTCTTTCGTCATCCCGTAGGCCTCGCACAGCGGGATGGTGGCGATGGCCTGTTCGTACATGTTCTTGCTCATGCGGCCGGCCGCGGGGCCAGAGGGGGGGCACATCCGCATCAGGAACATCAGCCCGCGGGAAACAGTGTCCTTGTACTTGTGTTCGCCGGAGTTTCTCGATGCCTTGTGCGTCTCGCCGGCAGCGAGGAATGGTAAGAGTGCCATACCGGTGGCCGCGGCGCGGAAGTCCTTGTGTGTCCCTTCGTCGTACACCCAGCCGCCATCGGATTTCTGCTGCCGGGCCAGCCAGGCCAGTCCGCGGGCCACTGCGGCCTCGCTGGCCTTGTTGCCGCCGCCTGCGGCCACCAGGCGCGACTTGGTCGAGCCACTGCGTCCCTCGAAGGAAGC
Source organism: uncultured Frigoriglobus sp. (assembly GCA_964422915.1). GTDB lineage: Bacteria > Planctomycetota > Planctomycetia > Gemmatales > Gemmataceae > Gemmata. The sequence continues at coordinate 51,583 of CAYRDG010000031.1, forward strand.
GTTGAGCTTGCCGTTGCCGCCCCCGGTGCCCTGCATGAAGGAGCCTGTGTCGCCAGCCGCGCCGGGCGTCGTCAGGTCTGCTGATGGCAATCCGGGCAGGGCCATCGCCTGCTGGTCGTTGTTCACTGCGTCAGGGACGCCGACTGGGTCGTTCGTCACGATGGCGTCAACCGTCTTCTGGTCGAGGCGCTCGATCTCTGGCAGCGCTGCTTCGATGTGCGGATCGAAGCCGAGGTCCTCGTTGGTGAGGTTCGGGTCTTCGGGGTCTTCGGTCTTCTCCGCTGTGGTTTGGAGTACTGCCTGCGTTGGCTTGGTTTCGGCGGTGCGTTCACCCAGTAGCAGAATCAAAAGCGCGATGACCGCGACGTGAACGGCGCCGCTGACGACCCACGCCGGGACGTGCTTCTTGACGATCCGCTCCTGCGAGGTCTCTTCGGCTCCTTCCATCCGGCGGATAACCGCTGCGCCGGGCTTGCCATTGGCGCTGGGTGCGGGACTATCGCTCACGGTTTCGCCTCCCGTACTGCGGCCTCATCGGTTGATGCGGCGCGGGGTTCCAGACCTCAGTGTAGCTCAAAAGGCGGCCGAACCCGCCACAATTCGTGGTTTACATCGCGGCCGGCGGTGCAGTGCTGGCATCGAATGGGTTGCGGTTCCGCGTCAGGGCGTCCTTCGCATGGCGATCGCCACGGCGATACCACAACGCCAGCCCACCGGCGCCGGCGATCAACACCAGGCCACCAATCAGCGCCGCTTGCGTGAGACTTCCCCAGTTCAGCGGGGGCTCGCTATCGGGATCGGGCCGCACGATCGGCCGCTTGCCGATCAGTAACGGCGCCCGTTTCACCTTGTAACCCTTCAACTCGTCCACATACTTCTCCGCCGATTCATATCGCATCAGTTTGAAGGAGAAGCCAGCGAACGATACCCACTTGTTCACGCGACTATCGTGCGGCGGATCTTCCAGCCCTGCCAGTGGTTCCGTGAACCGGATACACACCGGATTGCCGCGAGGCTCATTGGCTGGCACCAGCCATCCCTCATACACCGCGTTGATCCCGGCGGCGAGTAATTCGGGGCTGGGACCGACCTTCCGTAACGAAATCAGCCGCCCTTCCATTCTCACGTTCTTGAGCTTGAACGCCGTCCGGACATCCTCAAACAGGTCGGCGAACTTCACATCGGCCACCGCGTGCTTCTCCAGTTCTTCCGCGCTGAAGCGGCTGGCGTGGAGCACTACGCGCTGGAATGCGGCCACCTCGGGCCATGTGACATCGCTTGGCGCGTTGCGGATCATTGGCGCATCGTCGCGGATGAACTTGAAGTGCCGCACGGGTTCGAGCGCGGTCGGGTCGTCGCCGACTGGCGATGGCGCGGCCTTGAGCGTGATACTTCGCCCAACCAGGACGGGCACGCTCACTGGTTGGCCGTGGTCGCCTGGTACGTTCATCGTCTTGAAGTAGTAGCCTGCCGCAGTCATCCAGCCGCTGGCGTCGATCCACTCGCGATACGGTTTGTCACGCACGGCCGCGAGCGACTCCGGAAGGTCGAGGAAGACAATCGACATCGGCGTCATCGGCGATTCGTCGAGAGGCACGAATCGGGCTTCGTACAACTCCTTCACCATGTTGGTGGGCTTGTTCTGGAAGGAGAGCGGAGCCTTCAGTCGGCGGACGCTCACGAGCTTGCCTTCAAATCGCAGAAGTTCACAGCGATAATAGGCACGATGCTGCTTCAGAAGATCGATGACGGTCAGATCGCGGATAGCGTGCTGTTCCAGTTCCGACGCAGGGAACTTCGCAGCCTGCCACACGAATTCGCGCCACGCCTCATATTCCAGGGCGTTCGTATCTTCGGAAGCGACCGGCTTGAAGTCCTCAATCTCCTTGAAGATACGGCGGTCGGTGTTGGCGAATGCGTACTTCTGGTACGCCTGGGTATGTCGACCGTCAGCCGGCACGGGGCTTTCGGTGTCGAGCTTCTTCGTGGGCGGATTGGGCGAGTTTTGCGACTGTTTGGCCGGTTCTTCTGCTCCGGCGACCGCGCACAGCAGTACGAACGCCATCACCGAGGCGAGCCTCGGGACGCGAGTCTGGCTCAGAGTCTGAGAGAGCCGGTCAGACATGGAGCTTCCTCCACCTGCTTGGATGGGCGGGGAGCGTCGGAAGTTCCCGACATTTCGAGCGAGTCGATGGCGTATCCGCATTGTCGTGCATCAGTACATTGTGGTCAACCGTGTCCTTGTGCTTCCCACGGCCATTCGTGAGGCGTTCGCGCATACCCGATGATTCCGCGATACACTGCGAGTGATGCCCAGTTTTCGTGTTTCGCTCGCCGCTGCGCATGAATTGCTCCCGGCGTGTCGCATCCTCTTTCGCGACAGCGCGGAGCATTCAACCGAACGGTTGCTCGCCGCACGCGAGCCGATCGGGCTTTTCGTTGCGCGCAGCTCTGCCGGCCGGATTCGTGCCGCGGCGCTGGTTCAATCATTACCAGGTGCGATGGGCGTGGCGTGGCCGTCACGCGGCGACTCACGCGAAGCGGAAGAGGCCGTGACACGGGCTGCCTGCGGCTGGCTCCGCGACCACGGGGTGAAGGTATGTCAGGCGTTTGCCACCGCGAGTGACACCAGGGCCATCGCTGCGATGGAGCGATGCGGTTTCCGACATACCACGCAACTCGCCCTGCTTCAGTCGAGCCGTTCGACAGCGTACTCGCCCGCGCAATTGTCATTCACACGTCAGCGACTGCCGCTTGCCAGCGCATGCGAAGCGGCGCTCATCGCCACTCACGAGGGAACGCTCGACTGCGCGGAACTGAACGCGCCGCGTTCGGTGACCGAGATTCTCGCAGGGTTTGCCTCGTCCGGGGGAATCGAGTGGCACATGGCGACGCTCCAGGGCGAAGTTGTCGGCGTTGTGCTCATCGAGCATGGCAAGGATCTCGGTGCCGAACTGACGTATCTGGGCCTCGTGCCGGCGTTCCGTGGGCGTGGGCTGGGCGCGGAGTTGCTGCGGTTCGCGCTGAGTGAAGCAGACACGCATCTGAGCGATTTGAAGCTATCCGTCGATGTTCGCAACACGCCCGCGCTGCGACTCTATACCCGGCACGGCTTCGTGGAGTATGACCGGCGCGAGGTCTGGCTGGCGTCGTGGCCCACCTGAGCATACTTCATTCCATTTTCCCTCAAGTCACTTCCAGTTCGTTCGACTTTGGCGCGTGCGCCCAACGGCGCCATGTTGCGCCATCTGGCGCGATTTCGGCGCGCATGCCCGGCGCGCTCGACTCTTCCGATCGCGCCAGGCGCCGCCCCCAGATGCTCCCCACAACCGAGCTTCGCGCGCGTTGGCGCCGCAGCGGAATGACAGATATTGAATGCAATCCTGAAATCGCACCGGGGAGTTTTTCCGTGCCACCCCGACTCGCCATGCGCCCGCCTGCCGCGCAGCCTGCTCCGCTCCCAGCGTCGCGCCCGCTTGCGCAGTCGCTGGCCGATGCCGTCTCCGCTCGCGTGGGTACGGGACGCTTCAACCTCTGGTTTCTTGGGCACGCGAAGTTCGTTCCGCTCGGCGAATCGGTCGTCGTGGCTGCACGCAACCAACACACGCAAGACTGGCTCGAAAGCACCTTCGGCGCCGCAGTGAGCGAGGCAGTCGTGGAGGTGTGCGGCCCTGGCGTGGCCCTCAAGTGGGTGGTGGACGAAGAAGTTGGGAATACGGAATGTGGCACGCGAACGGTTGAGCGGACAGCCGAAGCGCTTCCGGCTCCCGTCGCAGTTCAGCACGACCTGTTTGGCGAGCCGGTCGCGAAGCCGAAGCCGAAGCTAAAGCGACCAAACCCCGATGAAACAGCGCTGGCAAAGCCCGTGGCTTCGCAGCGCACCGGGCGGCGATGGAAATCGCTGGCCGATTTCGTGACCGGCCAGTGTAACCGTATCGCGCACGCCTCGGCACTCTCAGTGGTGGAAGAACCAGGCCAGTGCGCCAACCCGCTTGTCATTCACGGACCGGTTGGCACTGGCAAGACGCACCTGATCGAGGGGATCTTCGCGGGGCTGAAACGCCAGAGCGATCAGCGACCGGTTTACACCACAGCCGAGGAGTTTACCACGCGATTCGTGCAGGCTTCCCGGCTCGGAAAGATGTCAGCATTCCGGCGGCAGTTCCGCGAGTGTTCCGTACTGCTGCTGGACGATCTGCACTTCCTCACAACGAAAAAGGCAACGCAGGAGGAGTTCCTCCACACATTCGACGCACTCGTGTCCGACGGCCGACAGGTGGTTGTGACAACGGACTGCCACCCGCGCCTCGCAGACGAACTGATGCCGGAACTGGTTGACCGTTTGCTCGGTGGCGCGGTGTGGGGATTGCTTCCGCCAGACTCGGAGACTCGGCTCGAGATTCTGCGGAAGAAATCGGGCGGCAGCGCACCGGCGATTCCGGATGCGGTGCTGAAATCGCTGGCGAACACCCTGCGGGGTAACGTCCGCGAACTCGAGGGCGCCGTGAACAGCGTCCGGCATTACGCCAAAGTTACTGGTCGGCCGGCCGACATGCACACCGCGCGCGAGGCGCTCGGCGATCTCCTGCGGCATGCAGTGCGTGTTGTGTCGGTTGCGGATGTGGACGCGGCCGTCTGTTCGGTGCTGCGACTGGCCGCAGGAACGCTTCAGTCCAAGGCACGGTCATGGGCCGTGAGTCACCCGCGAATGATCGCGATTTATCTCTGCCGCAAGCACACGGCGGCAACCTATGGGGAAATCAGCAAGCACTTCGGCGCGAAGACGCACAGCACAGCGGTTGCGGCGGAGAAGAAGGTACGCGGCTGGCTGGAGAAGGAACTGAGCATCGCTATCGGTGATCGTAACTGGCCGGCGAAGGAACTGCTCGACCGCGTTGAACGCGAGTTGCAGCGGTGAGCGTCCGGTTCCGATTGTCACTTCTGCTTCCGTTCGAGTACGCGCTTCGCTTCCTGGGTCCGGAACGCTCCCGCATGGCCTTTCGCTAACTCCTTCAGCAACTCGCGGGACTCAACCGATGCAATCGCTTCGAGTAACTCGATCGCACGCCCATCGGCGAGTCGGCTCGCAGTGCTGCTCGGATCGGGCGTCGCCGCGGGCCTGAGCTTGAGTGCCGCCATCTTGACGGCGGCGTCCGGGTCGCGCGCCATGCGTGCCATCGCCAAGTACGCATCCTTCGCGCCGCCTGTGGCAAGCATGGCCCAGAGCTTCGCGGCGTTCGTTTCCTTCTTGATCGCTTCCGGCAGCGGCGTGCCTTGCAGCCGCACATCCCACACGAACACGGAGTGGTCGCCACCTGCGGTGAGCAGCTTCGCCCCATCAGGCGTGAAGCCCAGTACACGGACACTACCGCGATGCCCGGTCAGTACGCGCCGGATCTGGCCGGTCGCTGCCTCGCAGAGGAATACGCGGCCTGGCTCCATCACACGCACCACCGCGAACGATCCACCGCGCGGCGCGAGTGCGATTCCCCGACTGCCGTCGAACCTGTGATCGTTCCCATCGCTCTCCAGCCGGAACCGCGCGACCCGCGTCCCGCTCCCGGCCTCGATTACACGCGGCAGGCGGTCGTACGGTTCGTGGAGGAGCAGCCGCGGATTCGGGTGAAGTGCGCGAAGCGAGTGAATATGGTTCACGCGGTCGTCGCGCCATGCAGGCGGCAGTTCCTTGCCGGTTTGCGAATCCCAGCGTGTCGGCTCGCGAGCATCGAGGAAGATCGCGATACCATCGGGTGAGAAGCCCGCGTCTGCCGGCGAGGGAGCTTGCGTGTCGAGTGTGAATCGCCTCTTGCCGCGCGGCCAGTCCCAGACTTCCACACGGGAACCGTCTGTGCCCCAGGTCATCACGGCCTTGCCGTCGGGCGCGAACACTGCGAAGCGCGGTCCGAGCCGCGCCAGCGTGCCGGGCAGTGGCGTTTCCAGACCCGTTTGCAGGTCCCGCGCGAGCAGCCGTTCCTTCGTGCCGTAGAGAATCGCAGTGCCACCCGGCGTGAACGTCGGGCGCGTGTGTGCGTCGGCGAAGGCGCGGAGTTCCTTCCCGGTCGTGATGTCCCAGAGCCGCGCGGTAGCATCCTCGGCCCAGCTCAGGAGCCGCCTGCCATCGGGCGACAATTCCGCATGCGAAACCGGTGCGCGGTGCCCGGCGAGATCGTCTAAGGGGCGGAGCGTGTTCGCATCCCATAGTCGCACGAGACCGTGAATGTCGGCAGTCGCGATGATCGTTTCACCAGCCGACCATGCGACTGCCGTAATCTCACCTGCGTGACCTTCGAGCCGCGCGAGTTCCTTACCCTTTGCGATGTCGATGACATGGGTGTTCGCGCCAACAGCCACGGCCAGTTCACGGCCACTGGGCGAGAACGCGAATCGGCCTCCACCTTGCGACGAGCCATCTTTACGTTCCTGTTGCGCGGATCGCCAGCGAGTCAGTGGCTTCCGCTCGCCGGTGGCGAGTGTGAACAGGTCGAATCCCCATTCGTCCTTGCCAGGTACGAGCATCACCAGGGCGTGAGCGTCGGGAGTCAGCGTGAAGCTATCCACCGCAGGCATCACGACGGGCTGTTCGGGCTTGCCAGTCGCCACCTGCCACGCAGTCGCGGTCCAGCCGCGCGGCCGCGCCTTGCGGAAGACCACGAGCGTTGCGCCATCAGCAGACAGACGCAGATCGTCCGCGCCTTCCGCACCGAGTTCGATAACCCCAACCCGTCGGAGGTTCGCCACGCCAGGCGCAGGCTTCACCTCATAAACGTGAACAGCCTGCTTCTTTCCATCCGGCGATTTCCATCGAGCCGCGACATAACGACTGCCAGGCGCGAAGGTGAAGTCGGCGTATTCTGCTCCAACTCCGTGCCGGATCGCCTGAATGCGGTCAGTGCGGTGGACTGCGCCGCTCTCGCCGAAGTTCGGCACCCCGACCGGCAACACGGGCGGTATCGCGGCCTGGGCATCCGTGTAATCCCACACGCGAAAGTCGGCCGGATACAGCGTGGCTGGCTTCCCCTTCGCGCCGGTCTCGGCACGAATCACCACCGCGAACGCTCCCGATTTCCCCCACGCGATGCCTTGGAGCAGTTCCGTGTTCACCTCCTGTTCACGAAGAGGCTGGCCTGTGGCCACGTCCCACACTGTCAGGAGTGAGACATCGTTCTCGCACAACCGCACAGTGGCGTACTGCTTCCCATCTGGCGAGACGGCGAGCCTGCCGACCGCGTCACCTGTACGGAAGCGGCTCTCGCCAAGCCGAACAATGGCACCGGGAGGGAGGTCGGCGGCGCGCGCGGGGTGCGCCGCAAGCAGCGATACGACCAGTGCCAGCACACAAGCGATCCGCTCCATCGGGAGAACCCTCCACGAACAGCCGCATCGTACCCGAACCGTCCCCCTCACTGCGAGACGAACTCGCGGAGGCAGACCGCGCGACTTGCTTTGCATCAGGAGCGCGGTATTCCTTTAAAAGCCACTCCCGTATTCTGAAGGAACTTCGCATGCGCACCCTCATCACCGGCGGGGCCGGATTCATCGGCTCACACCTTTGCGAGCGTTTCCTGGCCGAAGGGCACGACGTTGTCGCGGTGGATAATCTCATCACCGGCGACCTGGCCAATCTCGATCCCTTCCGTGGCAATCCGAAGTTCAGCTTCATCGGCCACGACATCTCCAACCCACTGAAGCTCAAGGACAGGATCGACAACGTCCTCCACTTCGCCAGTCCGGCCAGTCCGGTCGATTATCTGGAGCATCCCATCCCCACCCTGAAAGTCGGCGCGCTGGGGACACACATCACGCTGGGCATCGCGAAGGCCCACGGCGCTCGTTACCTCGTGGCGAGTACCAGCGAGGTCTACGGCGACCCACTCGAACACCCACAGAAGGAGACCTACTGGGGCAACGTGAACCCTGTTGGGTTTCGCGGCTGCTACGACGAAGCGAAACGCTTCGCGGAGTCGATCGTCATGGCGTACCACCGCGTCCACAAAGTCGATACGAAAATCGTCCGCATATTTAATACTTATGGCGAACGGATGCGGCTCAACGACGGCCGCGTGCTGCCGAACTTCATGTATCAGGCGTTGCGCGGCGAACCGCTCACTGTCTACGGCGATGGTTCCCAGACACGGAGTTTCCAGTACGTGTCGGATCTGGTGGAGGGTGTGTGGCGACTCTTGCACAGCGATCAGCACGAGCCAGTGAACATCGGCAACCCGGCCGAGATCACCATCCTGGAGTTCGCGAAGGAGATCCTCCGTCTCTCCGGGAGCACGAGCCAGATCGAGTTCCGGCCGTTGCCCCAGGATGACCCAAAGTTGCGCCAGCCAGACATCACACTCGCACGCAAACTGCTGGGATGGGAGCCGAAGGTTGGCCGCGAGGAAGGGTTGCGTCGCACTCTGGAGTTCTTCCAGCGCAGGATGGGAAAGTGAATTGTCCTCTGGAGCGGAAAGCACTGTCCTGAACGATTCATCGAGATGACAGACGCATTTTCGTGCGTTTTTTGGTAATTCTGGTTGACGGGGGGGGGGGGGAATCGCATTACGATGCTCTCCATCAGGGTGAGTTTAACATCCTGACGGAGGATGAACCATGCCAACACGGAGTACGATTGTTCGTGTCGGGCTGGGTGTCTTGCTCCTGGCGACGGCCGGGCTGAAGCTCTACGGCCTCGGGGGTTCCTCAGTCCCGCGGGTCGGCTGGTTCTCGCAGCCCTGGGTGCAGTTGCTCGCGGCGGAGTGGGAACTGGTGCTGGGCGGATGGCTGTTGAGCGGCATCCGTCCGCGCCTCTCCTGGCTGGCGGCGCTGGCCACGTTCGTGTGTTTCGCGTGCGTCAGTGGCTACCTCGGCTGGGTCGGCGTGTCCTCGTGCGGGTGTTTTGGTGCGATCAAGGCGAACCCGTGGTGGGCCTTCGGAATCGATGTCGCCGCCGTCTTTCTGCTGGTAGCCGGTCGGCCAGCCATGGAACATGTCGCCACACCGGTATTTCTCAACACTGGTCTCTGGATCGGTTCAGTTTTCGTCGGATGCGGTCTCGTTCTTGCCACGAGTAGTGTCTTCTTCGGCTCGACGGAAGACGCCATCGCCAAGATCCGCGGTGAGTCACTTTCCGTCACGCCCTATCTCGATTTCGGCAGCAGCAAACCAGGCCAGACAATTGAAGGCACGGCTACCATCACGAACTACACCGACAAGTCGGTGCGCCTCGTCGGTGGAACGACCGACTGCACCTGCGCAACGGTGGAGGACTTCCCGCTCACAATTCCACCCGGCGAACGGGGCAGTTTTCATGTGCGTCTCACGGTCATCAGCAAAACGGGCGGGCAATTCACGCGTGTAGTGACGGTGCGGACTGACTGCCCGTCGCGGCCCGTGATTCAGTTCCGGATTGGCTGCCGGATCGAACCGTGAAACCGCTTCCCTCGGCCGACGTTTCCTGATCCGACCGCAAAGGACTTCTCATGAACAACCTCTGCCAGTTCTCCTCGTGGCTGGCCAGCATCACCTGCGGCGTCTGCCTGGTGCTGGCCATGCTGACAACTCCCGGTGTGGCGAGGGCGGACACGGACTGCTCCTGCTGCGGGACTGATCCCGGGCCGGGTGACTATCAGGGGCATCAGCAGTGGCAGAACTGCATGTCCCAATGCTACGCTGAGGGCGGTTGCGACGGGCTCGATATTCGAAGTAGTTGCCCGAACGGTAGTCGTTCATCTTGCAGCCCCAATGATATGAATCCCAGTGGTTGCTCAGGGTTACTCTGTACGGAACCACCTAACAAGTGGGCCTGTATTTGCAAATATGACTCCGCAACAATGAAATGCAACTGTCCGCCATAATCGTCAGAAAGTGAGCGTCAATGGGTTCACGGATCTGATGATTGGTTGGGTTTGAACAGAGCCAGTACGAGGAATCGCGATGCAGGCGACAGTACGATGGTCAATCGTGTGGCTGACTCTGACAGTCGCCAGTCCATTGCTCGCCGCTGACGCCCCGGCAATTGACCCGCTGTGGCGCGAGCGTATCCGCACCGAAGGGCGGGCCACACATGAGCGGTATGTGGCACTGACAAAACGTCTGGAGATTCATTCCGAGACCCATTTCGCCCGGCAGGCAGAAGCAAGGGGGACCGTTCCATTCCAGCCAAGCACTCGTCGCCTGCGGACAGTTCGAGTTGGCGACAACATGATATGGTACGAGACACGTGTGGCGGATGGGGCGAAAACACCACCTGAGACGCAGGTGCAGTGCGACACCGACGATTACCATTTCACACTCACAAAGGGAGCATCCGGCTACTTGCTCGCCAACTATGCTCCTGGATCACGCAAACTCTCCCTGATCCAGCAGGGCGGCGTACCCGGCCTGGATTTCATCTCCGAACTGGGTGAGACGTTCGATGCTGTAGCCAGCACCGGAAAGTATAGATTGAAGGCACTGGCGTGGGACAAGTCGAAGGAACTCCTTCACATCCAGTACACCGTCCAAGTCTCTGATTCTCAAGCCACGGTGGATGACTGGGTGGAACCCAAACATAGTTGGAGACCGGTTGAGAGGCGTGTTGAGACGAAATCAGGTGTCTTCACCAACCGACTCTCCTATGGCCACCTGGTCGATGGATTGGACTTTCCGACAGTCCACAAGAATCACTCACATTACAAGGTCAATCCCGCTCCTCCAGATCTGGAAATCACGAGCCAGATCACTAGTGTGGCGATTTCGGACAAGGAGCCACGAGACTTCCGACTCACCGCCTTCGGTCTCCCTGAACCCGTCGATGCCGCCACACGGCCCAAAGAAACGCCACGGTACGTCTGGTTCCTAATTGCTGCGGCAGCATTCGGGATGATTGCTATCGGGTTACGCATGGCTGTTCGAGGGCGGAATCGTGGTGTGGCGGAGAAATCCTGACGCGACTACCTCACACCAACAACACGGAGCATGCTGTGATTCAGTTCCGGATTGGCTGCCGGATCGAACCGTGAAACCGCTTCCCTCGGCCGACGTTTCCTGATCCGACCGCAAAGGACTTCTCATGAACAACCTCTGCCAGTTCTCCTCGTGGCTGGCCAGCATCACCTGCGGCGTCTGCCTGGTGCTGGCCATGCTGACAACTCCCGGTGTGGCGAGGGCGTAACGGTTCACAGGTCGGTGTTGCCCCGACTACGCCGAACCCTGTGAAGC
>CAYRDG010000032.1:0-61010 GCA_964422915.1 uncultured Frigoriglobus sp.
CTATCCCGCACCCCATAAGCCGCAAGACCCACTGCAAACCGTGGAGTGACCTCCATGCTACTTCTTCGGCACCCACTTGTTGATGCGATAGTCCTTGCCGGGGCCTTCGACCCACTTGGCGAACGCCTCGTGCGTCTTCGCGACGAAGTCTTCACCCGGCTTCACCATCGGATACTTCCACCCATCCTTATTGGTGAGGCCAAGTTGACCGAAGGCCATGTACTCTTCCGATGTGCCGCCGTTGGGCTCGGGCTTCCAGCTTGCCTCGGCAAGGCCCTTGAGGATGAGCCGACTTTCATCGGCGCCGATCTTGGCGTTCACATACACGCCGCCACCCTCGGGGTAGGCGCGATACTTCCGCACCAGCACGGACGCGGCGAAGGAGCGATCGTCGGCCTTGTCACTCTTGAGTAACTTCATTGGGTCAGCCAGCGCCGCGGCACCCTTTTTCGCGAGCGCAAGCTGTTCCTTGTAGCCATCGCTCTTGGAGTCGGTTGGCGCCATGAGCGGGTGGATAATGTAGAACTGCCCGCTGTGGTGCTTGGTAAGGTAGAACAGCCCCTCCATGCCCTCGGTGAGATTGACGACGCGGAATCCGCCACGGATCGGACGGCCCGTCGCGGACGGAGGCGGTGGGACGAAGCCGACCTTGATATGCGTGAGGTTCGCGGCGCCAAGTAGCGCGTTCTCGACCTTCACCACCGCGAGTTTGTAGCTGATCTTGTTCGGGTCGCCCTGTGCGGGCGTGGCCGTGACCATTTCCTTTTCCAGTGCGGTGACCTTGCCGACCACCATCACGTCGGCGCGAACGAGTTTCTCGAGCGGCGTGAAGACGCGGATCGCGCGTTTCGCCTCTGCGGGAATCGTCACTACGAGTGCCGCCAGAACAGCGGTGAGAATGTAGCGAGGCATGGCATCTCCGAATGAATGCGGCCGCAGTCGCGGCACGCGGGTGTTACTTCTTGGGAACGAGTTTCTTGATGCGATACTCTTTTCCTGGTCCGTCGAGCCACTTGTTGTAACTCGCACGAGTTACCTCTGTGAAGCTCTGACCGACCAGTGCAGCGGGCGGTTTCCAGCCATCGGCCGCCGTCAGACCAAGCCGTGCAAAAGCCGTGTAGCCACTCATTCTACCGAACGTTTCCTTCCACGGCTCTTCGCCAAGTGCCTTGAGGATTGTCCTGCTCTCACTGGCAGATAGCTGGACTTCATTGGTGCCACCGCGCGAACCTTCGGGCAGGGTCCGGAGTTTGTAGACGATGGCGATGGCGGCGGCGAAGCGGTCGGCGGATTTCTCGGCCTTGAGTGCCTTCATCGGGTCGGCGACCGTGGCGAGGACCTTCTTCACATCGGCAACGGCCGCCTTGAATCCTGGTGCAACTGCGCCCAGTGGCGGTGTCATGTACGGGATCGCATAGAAGTTGCCTGTGGGGTGTTTCGTGAGGAAGAACAGCCACTCCTCGCCTTCTCTGAGTGTGGGGTTCTCCGGTCCGCGGCGTCCGCCTGCGCCGACAGGGATGAAGCCGACTTTCAGGTGCGTGGCGCCACCCGCGCCGGCCAGGTCTGTCACGACCTTCACGACTGCGATGTGGTAAGCGAGCTTTTGCGTCGCGGACGGATACGGGGCAGCATCCACTGTGCCCTTCTCGATTGCCGTGACCTTGCCGATCACAACGATGGGCACCCGCAGTGCGCGTTCGGCAGGCTGGGTAGTTGGCGATATGCGATCCGCGCGAGCCGGCGCAGCGATGCAGCCGACCGAGAGGATGAGCAAGCAGAATCGGTGCATGGCGAAACCTCACGGCTGGCCGCAATCGAGAGCTTCTCGATCGCGGCCAGCCTGCTCAGATTATTTCTTCTTCGGCACGATCTTCTTGATCTGGTAGTCCTTGCCAGGACCGGCGAGCCACTTCGCGAATGCTTCCTTCTGCATGGCGTTGAAATCGACCGGCGGTTGACCAGGCTGACGTCGCGGGAAGACTGGTTGCTTCCAGCCGTCCTTATCCGTGAGGCCAAGCTGATAGTAAGCCTGGACCGGGTTGTTCATGCCAGGCCGGCGGCCAGCTTTCCAGTCGGCATCGGCAATGGCCTTGAGGATGAGCTTGCTCTGCTCGGCACCGATGGGAACCTGATCGACCTCGCCGCCGAACGACGGGTAAGAGCGATACTTCGTCACGAGCAACACCGCGGCTTCAGTTCGCACGTCGGCCTTGTCGCTCTTGAGTGACTTCATCGGATCGGCCAGCACGTCGGTCACCTTCTTCACCATCTCGATCTCCTTCTTGCCGGCGTCGCTCGTCGCATCGACTGGCGGACACATCGGCGGCATGATGTGGAAATCGCTGGCGAAGTGCTTGTCGAGGAAGAAGATCATTTCCTGACCGACTTTCAGTTCCGGCGCGCGAGGGCCCGGGCGGCGGATGATGGCAGGGCGGATACCGCCAGGACCGCCAGGCACCGGGCCGCCTGGTTGAGCCTGTGGCGTCGGGATGAAGCCGATCTTGATGTGAGTGAGGTTGTTGGCGCCCACGAAGTTCTTCTCGATCTTCACCACCGCGACCTTGTAAGCGACCTTGTTTTTGGCCCCAGGATACTGCGGGGCATCCACCATATCCTTCTCGATGGCAGTGACCTTGCCGACGACGACCACATCGGCCGTGGCAGCGCGTTGCGGGGCAGGCCGCATCGCGATCATGAGCGCCCCGGCTGACGCATTGAGCGCCACGAGGCCGGCAGCTGCGAGAGCCGCCGCAAGGAAGGTACGACGCATCACAGGAACTCCCAGATGTGGGCGAATGGACAATACAGGAACGACCCGGCGGCAACTCCGCGATTGCCTGCCGATTTATTAAAGACGATGCCGATGGCCGTTGAGTTGTCTCGGGCGAAGATTTTCTTACACGGTAATACCGGCTGCGGGAAGTTATGCGTGAGAGAAAAAGTATGACGGGGACTTGAACGCCATCCAGATGGAGTTTACGCTAACTTCAGATCGTACCCTGCATGGGTCCGGTCTCCCGGCCGCCCGGTGGTGTCCCCGCACTGCCGGGCGGTGTTGTTTTCCCCATTTTCCGGCGTTAGTCTGCGCCTGGCGCAGTCATTTTCTCCGGGCGCACGATCTGGTCGAACTTCTCGGCAGTGAGCGTGCCGGTGCCGTCCTTCAACGGTGGTGCGAGTTTTGCGGCTTCCTCGCGAAGCGTCGTGCCGTTGTGGTGAGCGGCCTTCGCAATCTTCGCCGCCGCGTCGTAGCCGATGTGTCGATTCAACGCCGTGACGAGCATCAGCGACTCGTGCAGAATCTTCGCGATGGTCTTGCGGTTGGCGTCGATCCCCTTGCGGACCGCACCATTCGCCTTTGGCACGATCCTGGATTGATCCACTTCCAGCATCGCCGTCTCTGGGCTAACGACGTACTCCAGCGCCTCGTAGTTCGTTTCGGGCATGTCTGCCGCGCAGTGCTCGCGGAACGAACGGCAGGCGTCGGTGAGAAGCCGGACCGAGTGCAGGAAGTTGTGAATAATGACCGGCTTGAAGACGTTCAGCTCGAAGTTCCCCTGGCTTGCGCCGAGGCTCACGGCTACATCGTTGGCGATGACCTGCACGCAGACCATCGTCAGCGCTTCCGACTGAGTTGGATTCACCTTGCCTGGCATGATGGACGAGCCTGGTTCGTTCTCAGGGATGCTCAGTTCGCCCAGGCCGCAGCGTGGGCCGCTCGCGAGCCAGCGGATGTCGTTGGCGATTTTCATCAGGCTCGCCGCGAGTGTCTTGAGCGAACCACTGGCGAAGGTGAGCGGTTCGTGCCCGGCAAGAGCCTGGAACTTGTTCGGTGCAGTCGCGAACGGCAGGCCGGTCAACTCCGCGATCTGCTTCGCCACACGCACGGCAAACTCCGGGTGCGCGTTCAAACCCGTACCGACTGCCGTGCCACCGAGCGCCAGTTCGTAGAGCATCGGCAACGTTGCCTTCACCGCAGTAAGGCCAAGATCGAGCTGCGCGACGTAGCCACCGAACTCCTGGCCAAGTGTCAACGGCACCGCATCCATCAGGTGCGTGCGGCCGATCTTCACGATGTCGCGGAACTCCTCCGACTTCGCCGCGAGCGTGTCGCGCAGTGCCGAGACACTGGGAATCAAGCGGTGGACAAGTTCCTCCGCTGCGGCGATGTGCATCGCCGTGGGGAACGTGTCGTTGGACGACTGCGACATGTTCACGTCGTCGTTGGGATGTACAGGCTTCTTTGAACCGAGGTGCCCGCCGGCGAGTGCGATCGCGCGATTGGAGACAACCTCGTTGACGTTCATGTTTGTCTGCGTGCCACTGCCGGTCTGCCAGATACGCAGGGGGAAGTGATCGTCGAGGTGGCCCGAAATGATCTCGTTGGCGGCCCGCGCGATGAGATCGGCCTTCTCCGTGGAGAGGAGGCCGAGCGAACTATTCACAAGCGCCGCGGCCTTCTTCAGCGTGCCGAAAGCGCGAATCACGGGTCGCGGCATGGTGTCGGCGCCGATGGCGAAGTGGGTGAGCGAGCGGGCCGTCTGCGCGCCGTAGTAGCGGTCGAGTGGCACACGGATCGGCCCCATGCTATCGGTTTCGATGCGATACTCCGGCATTGGAGGCAGCTCCTGTGAGGGGAAAAGTGCGGGTATTGTATCTGGAAGAGGCGAGGGGCTGCCCTGGCAGCGGATGAGAGGAACATCTCCTCACAGGGTTCGTCTTACCGCTCATCGGGATTAATCCACTTCGTCGTTGGCTCGGGTGGCGTCCACGTCGCGAGCCGATCGAGGAGTTGTGGCACCGTGTCGGCTACCAGGAGCAATTCGCGGTATTTCGGCTTGAGCAATCCTTCCGCCATAACGTGATCGAGCCACATCAAGAGCGGTGTGAAGAAGCCATCGACGTTGAGCAACGCGACCGGTTTACGATGGATGCCGAGTTGTGCCCACGTGATGATCTCGAACAACTCGTCGCAAGTGCCGTAGCCGCCGGGTAGCGCGGCGAAGGCGTCGGCGCGATCGGCCATGCGTGCCTTCCGCTCGTGCATCGTGTTCACCACGATCAGTTCCGTGCAATCTTCCTGAGCCACCTCGCGACGGGCCAGCCCATGCGGGATCACTCCAACCACCGTGCCGCCAGCAGACAGGGCCGCGCGTGCCACTTCGCCCATCAGCCCAACGCAGCCGCCGCCATACACGAGCGCAAGCTGTTGCGTGGCCAGGGCGTGGCCGAGGTCGCGCGCCGCTTTCGCGTAAGCCGGGTTCACGCCAGAAGCCGAGCCACAGAATACGCAGACGCTTTTCATCGTTGAGTCGCTGCCGGTGGTGCTGTCAGTTCCTGGGCATCCTCGCCGTGCGCGTCTGGTTCCGTGCCCAGGAAGCCGCTCTGGGCGATGGCCTCTTCCAGTTCCGTTCCCTTGCGGAGCAGGAGCAAGAGTGGCGTGGTGAGGACGCTCGTCGCCAGCGACATGATGACCAACATACAGAAGAGGCTTCGTGGAAGGACACCGAGTTCGTAGCCGATGTTGATGGCCACCAGCGCCATCAATCCGCGGGCGTTCATCATGGTGCCGATGATCCCGGATTCCTTCCAGGTGAAGCCGCAGACGCGAGCCGCCAGCCCGCAGCCGATGAGTTTTCCGGCCGCTGCTGCGACCACCAGCACACCGCATAACACCCAGAGTGTTCCACCAGTGATCGCCGTGATGTCCGTTCGCAGGCCAGTGTAAGTGAAGAAGACGGGAACGAAGAACGACGTGACGAGGTCGCGGAGTTTCGCGGACGCGGCGCGGTGAACATCTGGCTGGTCGGAGAGGGCCGCACCCAGCGCAAAGGCGCCGAACACGGCGAATATGCCGATGAGGTTCGTGGCGACGGCCGCAAGGAGGATGCTCACCAGCAGCACGGCGAGCGCGGTGGCGCTGAACTCGCCCCGATTGGCATGGAGTGAGTGTGCGAAGTAACGAACCAGCAATGGCCGCACCACGAACCACACCGCGAGGGCGAAGCCAGTGGTCAGCACCACCATGCGGCACGTTTCGAGTGGGTCGAAGTGCGAATGAATCAGTGCCGCGGCCGTGGCGAGCAGAATCCAGCCGCACGCATCGCTGATGCCAGCGGCGGCCAGTGTCACCGCGCCCAGACGTGTCCGCGTGATCCCTAACTCAAGCATGATGCGGCCGAGTACCGGAATCGCCGTGACCGAAAGCGTCAGACCCGTGAAGAGTGCCACACCTCCACGGCTGACCGCGCCGAAGATCGGGTGCGGTTCCAGGTAGGGATGAATGACAAGCCCGAGTGCCGCGCCCAGCGCGAACGGCACCGCCAGCCCGCCCAGCGCGACGAACACAACCGCTCGCCCGTGGTCGCGGACGTGCCCTGGCTCCATCTCCAGGCCAACCAGGAACATGAGGAAGATCAGTCCGAACTGTGCAACGATTGTGAAGATCTTGGGCAGAATCGCATCGGCCAGCGGTTGCTCAACGCCAGGCAGTCCTGGCTGAAACACCACGGCGAACCACTCCGGGCAAAACCATCCGAAAAGCGACGGCCCGAGCAGCAGCCCTGCGGCGATCTCGCCCACCACGGCCGGTTGTCCCAGGCGGCGGGCCAGACTCCCGAATGCACGCGCCGCGGCGACAATCACGATTAGCTGAATGAGGACCGGTAAAAGCAGACTTTCCACGTCCAGCTTGACGAGCGATGCAGCGGCGCTGGCGGTCTGATGTGAAGACATGCGGTGGGTCCGGCAATGGCGGGTCGCGAGGAAATACCGCCCAGGCTCAGGAATGTTACAACAGGTGCTACGGTTGCAAGTCACTCATGCGGATCGCGTTCCTCCAGTCGCCCGGAGTGCTGGATGGCGCGGAAGATCCGGTAGCCCATCACTGTGCTGATCATGCAACCGGCCACGCCGAAAACCGACACATCATGCCAAAGCGGCGGCGCCTTCGCGGCCCACATCATCGCCGAACCGACGAACAGCGCGCTCATCATCAGCCCGAAGACGAGGCGATTCACCGACGGTTCCAGGTGTCGGTGACTCAACTGCACCACCATCTCGTGCCGCTGGAGCATCCGCAGCACGTTCCCCAGTTGTCGCGGCATCGAGCGGATCAGTTCGTCCCAGTCGTAGAGCGTTGCCAGCGCGCGGCGGAGTGTGCGGCGCGGCGAGAGTTTCTTCACCAGTCTTCGCCGGCCGTAGCCTTCGAGTAACTCCACGAGGTTGAAGTTCGGGGCGAGCCGCCGGCCGCTTCCTTCCAGCATCACCAGCACGCGCAAGAGCAACGCCAGTTGCGATGGCAGCATGACGTGATAGCGGCGGATCGCCTCCGTCAGATCGTTGAGCGCTGAGCCAAGCTGGAATTGTTCCAGCGGCATCCCGTGGTAAAACGCGATTTGTTCCGCGACCTCGGCCTCCAGTGACTCCGGTTCAAACTGCGCCGGCACATCGCCCACCTGCACGATCAACTCCGTGACCGTGGCCGCGTCCTTCCGCAGCACAGCGTTGACGCCGCGATCGATGCGAGTCCGCATCCGTTCGTCGAGGCTTCCGACCATCCCCACATCGAGGAGGCCGATGGCCCCGGTCGGGCACTCAGAGGTGGGAGGAAGGAAGAAGACATTGCCAGGGTGGGGGTCGGCGTGGAAGAAACCGTCGCGGAAGATCATATCGAGGAAGGCTCGCGCGCCGCGGCGAGCCAGGTCACCGAGGTCGGCACCTGCGGCCTTGATCTCATCAGGTTTGCTGAACGGGATTCCGTCGAATAGCTCCATCGTCAGGACTCGACTCGTGGAGAGCTGGGGGTGCGGTTCGGGGAATCGCACCCCAGCGTCATTCTTGAACGCCTGTCGGAAGAGTTGCAGGTGGCGCAGTTCACGTCGGAAGTCCAGCTCGCGCGATAGTGCACGCTCAAACTCGGCCACCACTGCCACCGGCCGGTAGATGCGGAACTCCGGGAGGTATCGCTCCGCCAGCAGGGCCAGTTCCGCGAGGATGGCAAGATCGTCCTCGACCCGGCGAACGATGTCCGGATGCTGAACCTTCACCGCGACCTTACGGCCATCGTGGAGCGTGGCCCGATGGACTTGCCCGATGCTGGCGGAAGCCACGGGCTCGGGCGAGAAGTTTTTGAATAGTTCCTCCACAGGCTTGCCGAGTTCGGATTCAACTGTCTGGCGTGTGACCTCGAACGGATCGCCAGGGACGTTCGCCTGAAGTTCCGCCAGTTCATCGCCCAGCGCCGGGCCAATCAGGTCGCGCCGTGTACTGAGTATCTGCCCAAACTTGATGAATGTGGTGCCCAGTTCCACGAGAACCATGCGGACGCGGTGTTCGCGTGAGCCAGTGGAGAGGTGCCCGAGACGAGTGTTCGCCGTGATGCGTCGCACCCAGCGTGAATCGAGCCGTGCCAGCGCGTCGGCCAGGCCATATCTGGCGAGCGTCCGGGTGATCTCGGTTAGCCGCGCTGCGCTGCGTGCCAGTCGCGGTATTTCGGTGAGATTAATCACGGGCGTGTTGCCTGCGGAGTCGGAGCGCCGTGGAGTTTTGACACACGACAGCGCGGGTGTGTCAAAACTCCACGGCTGCGTCTTCATCCTACTCAAGTTGACCGAGATCACGCAGCAGGCATCGGGAATGCCTCGTTAGCTTCCCGTGTGTCCGCGTCTCGATTCACCAGTTTCCTACTGTCCGCGGGGCTTCCCGGACTTGGGATCGATGTGCATCTTGCTCTTCTTGCCATCCTTGTGGATGGTGGCTTCCCAGAACCCATCATCGAATTCGATCTCACTGATCGTGCCGACCTTCTGGTCTTCGAGAGATTTGACGATGGCCGAGAGCGCCATGCTGCCCGCTGGCGGCAGGGCTTCGTGCGCGTCGATGCTGCTCGTCTGGCGGATCAGCTTTCCGGTTTTGGGATCGAGGTAGAACGTCGTTTCGTTAGTCCCCTTGTGGGCTTCAATCTCCCACATCCCGTTATCGAACTCGGCCTGAGTGATGGTGCCAGCCTGATTTTCGACTGACTTGATGATCTCAGACAGCGGTTTGCTGCCGCTGGGCGGAACCACACCTGCTTGAACGGCCACGGCAGCTACCACCAGCGTGCCTGCACTGATTAGCGTCATCGTTCCCTTCATCATCCAGTTCTCCAGTGCTCCGGGCGATCGAGGGCATGACTCAGGGCGACGGCCGATTGAGCAAATCCTGTTCCGTTGTTGCCGCGGCGCGCGCGCGAGATTTGAGCAGTTGGACTAACGGATGGCTCGCCGCGCACGGGCGCGGATTCCTACCATAACAGACGAACCCTCCCGGCATGCTGTGCGTAACACCTGTGTCACGCATTCTGACTCGCACGCGCACCGCCGACGGCTCCGGAGATCGCGCCAATGGCCGAAGACCTCGTTGTTGAGACTCGCAGCCTGACGAAGGTTTACCGCGACTTTTGGGGCCGCAAGAAGAAGACCGCCCTCAATGCGCTCGACCTGAAGATTCACCGCGGTGAAATCTTTGGCCTGCTTGGCCCCAACGGTTCCGGCAAGACCACCACCATCAAGTTGCTGTTGGGGCTGCTCTTCCCGACCAGCGGCGATGCCTTCGTGTTCGGCGAACCGGCCGCAAAGGTCGAGAAAAACGAACGCATCGGTTACCTGCCCGAAGAATCGTACCTCTACCGGTTCCTCAACGCCGAAGAGACCCTCGACTTTTACGGCCGCTTGTTCGACATCGACCCTGAAGTGCGCAAGAAGCGGGCCGCGGAACTGATTGAGCGTGTGGGTCTTGGTGCCGACAAGAAGCGTATCCTCAAGGAGTACTCGAAGGGGATGCGGCAGCGCATCGGGTTGGCACAGGCACTCATCAACGATCCGGAGCTGGTGATTCTCGACGAGCCGACATCGGGTCTGGATCCGCTCGGTACCGCCTGGATGAAGGAATTGATCCTCGACCTGCGAGCCAAGGGAAAGACCGTGCTGATGTGTTCGCACCGACTCGAGGACGTGCAAGACGTGTGCGACCGCATCGCCATCCTCTACAACGGCGACCTCCAGACCCTCGGCAAAGTGTCCACACTCGTGGAAGACGCGATCCGGCTGGAGGTTCGTGCCAGCGGCGTGAAAGAGTCGCCCCAACTCCGGGCCGAACTCGAAGCGCTGTTCCAGAAGTATGGCGGCTCGCTGGAGACGGTCGGTCACCCGTCGAGCACCCTGGAGCAACTGTTCTTGCGGGTTATCGAGGAATCGAAGGCCCGCCCTGGCCGGCGTTACCTGCCGCCAGAGACAGCGAAACCGACGGGCACGCCCGCCGCGTAAGGATGCCTCCATCATCGCGCGTCAGCGATGCAAGCTCTCGGGCCGTTGCTGGTGACGGTTCGGGGTTCGTGGTGTGAGAAGGCACCGGAACTGGCAGGGGTTTCCACCCTGCGTGCGGGCCGAGCATAACCAGGGGCTACCATCCCTGGAAACGATCAAAAGGGCCTCCTGATGTCGGCGCTGCTGGGCATTCTACAACTGGACCGGGGCGAGCCGTGGGGCTACGCCCAGATTCCTGGCCTCGTGCAAGCGTGGCTGCAAGACGCTGGCGGCTTCGCGGCTGTCGGACTTGTTGTCTACTTCATCTACGCGCTCTCCACTCCCACGGATAAATCGCAGTCCGAGAAACTCCGCGTGCCAGTGTCGCGGTGGATGCTGCTGATGGGCGCCCTGTCGCTGATTACCTACGCCATCTTCGCAGCCACCTTCGTGCTGAATCCTGAACGTGAGTACGGTGGCATCCGCGTTGCACCACCGCCTTTGCCGGCACTTCAGCCAGGTCAGGCAGCCCCTGTCGTGCCGCCTGCAGTCCATCTGGAATGGCAACCGCTCCTGCTGGCGCTGGCCGGGCTGTTCGCGATTCTTGCCGTTGGTGAGCCGTTCGCCCGCGACATGCTCCGGATCACGCGGCGGAACGTTTCCTTCGGCACGGGCGGCGCCCGCCGCTTTACTCGCAGCCTTCGTACCTATGCCGCGGATTTGCTAACTCCCAGCCGCGTTGTGGCTCTGGTGGTGGCGCTCGGTGCTTATGCGTTGGTCGGTGCGGCGCTCTTCCTCATCGGCGTTCCGCAACTGACCGACATCTGGACTGGCGTACTACTGGTGGGCGTGGGTGTCTTCCTCGGCGCCCTCTTCCTGCTAATGCTCTTCGAAGCCGAGGGGCCAGTATGGGCCATCGCCAAACTGAGCTTCAAGGAAGCCGTTCGCAGTCAGGTGTTGTGGATCTTCCTCATCGGTGTGCTGCCATTCCTCTTCCCGCTCCAGTGGCTCTCCAGCGGCAGCACGAAATCCTCCGACGAACTACGACTCATCACGTCGGTCGTCACGGTTGTGCTGAGCCTGCTGACGCTGATCCCGGCACTGTTGATCGCATCGTTCGGCATCCCCAACGACATCAAGAATCTGAACATCTACACGGTGGTGTCCAAGCCAGTGGTGCGGTTCGAGATCGTTCTCGGCCGCTTCGTTGGCTACGTCGCCCTCATGACGCTCGTGATGGCCGCGCTCACGGGCGTGAGTCTCGTACTGGTGGTTAACAGCAGCCTGTCGGAGAAGGCGAAGGCCGAAACGTACACGGCGCGTGTGCCGTTCCGCGGCAAAATGGAGTTGAAGAGCATCGTCGGCGCGGAGCGGTCGGATCAGCAGGAGTTCACGGGTATCAACGTTGGCCGCGAGTTCGACTACCGGCGTTACATCACTGGTGCAGATATCTCGCCGCAACGGATTATCTGGAACTTCAACGACATCCCTGCGGGAATGCAGCATCCTGCTGGCGACCGCATCCCGGTGGAATTCACCTTCGACATCTTCAAGTTGACGAAGGGTGAGCAGAACAAGGGCGTGCTGGTGAAGTTCCAACTCGCCACGCACAACTGCCCGCTCATGCAACCGCACAAGGGCGTGGCAGAGTGGGAGTGGGAGAATGCCGCCGCCAAGCGCGAATACGACAAACGTGTGGCCGAGTTTGAAGCACGCGGCCTCAACCCCACACGCCAGGACCTCGCGCGGCCTGGTACACCTGACTGGGAAGCCCTGAACCAACTGACCGAGGAATTCGGCTTCTATGAGATCAAGGGAAAGGAAGTTTTCGACTACCAGGTGATGGGAGTCGAGATTCCGGCCGGGTTGATACGCAACGCGATGAAGGGCGACACGAAGATCAAGGACGGCAACCCGTTGCCGCGGCTGAAAGTCTATGTGAAATGCGAGAGCGCCGGGCAGTACCTCGGGGCTGCCGAACCCGACCTCTACTTACTCCAGGGGGCGATGCCGTATTCGTTCAACTTCCTGAAGTCATCCATAGGGCTGTGGTGCCGGCTCTGCATCATCATCGGCGTGGCCGTGGCGCTCTCCACGTACCTCAGCGGCATCCTGAGCCTGCTACTAACATCACTGATCTTTATCACGGGCTTCTTCACCGAACACCTCAACGACCTCGCCAATAATCGCAATGTCGGCGGCGGGCCGTTCCAGAGCCTCGCGCAAGTGGTCAAGGCCGAGCAACCAACATCGCAACTGACTGACTCGGCCAGCACCCGGGCGCTCTTGCTGGGCGATAAGGGCGTGGCCTGGGTCGTGCGTCGCGTGCAGAACATGATTCCGGACGTGGATTCGTTCAGTTGGGGGAACTTCGTCGCGGAAGGCTTCAACGTCAACGGCGAATACCTCGCGCTGAACCTGCTCGTCACGCTGGGCTACCTGCTCCCCTGGGCTGTCTTCGCCTATTACCTGATGAAGTCTCGCGAAGTGGCAGCCTAGCAAGCGAGAATGGGATGGATCCCGGGATCGCAAGAACACGCAGTACCGAAGACATCTGATCACTGATCACTGGTGGCGTATGAATCCCCTTCAGCGAGCCTCGGCAATACGCAAGGTGATTTACCTCGCGGCCATCCTCGTGCTGTTCACTATCAGCATGGTGTGGCGCGGCGTGATTCCGGTGCCGCTGGGCAACTCACCCGCCAGTGCGGCGACGCCGTTTCGCTGGACACAAGAGCACACGATCCAGAATCAGGCCAAGCGTCTGGAAGTATGGGAGCAGGACCCCGAGGAGGGTGAGGCCGACGTGAGCGGCAGCGCGATGCGACTGGCGTTGCTCGGATCGCGTGGAGTTGTTGTCACGGGCCTGTGGCTCTCGGCCATTGACAAGCAGAAACGCAACGACTTCCACGAACTCGAACAGCGCGTGCAGGCCGTTACCCGGCTCCAGCCGAACTTCATCACCCCCTGGATCTTCCAGAGCTGGAACATCGCTTACAACGTGTCGGTCGAGATGCACGGTTCGGGCGACATGTACTATTACATCGTCCGCGGCATTCAGTTGCTCGCCGAGGGCGAACGGCGGAACAAGCGTTCGCCCGACATGCGATATCAGATTGCCTTCTACTATCAGAACAAGTTCGGCGTGTCGGATCAGGTGGAGGTGCTCCGCTGCCTCTACGATCTGAGTTGCATGCCGCCGAGCGAACGGAATCCCGATCGCTACGAAGATCCGGCAACGAAGGCGATCAACTTCGAAGAGTTCAAGAAACTCTGCGAACGGCACCCGCACTTCGTGCGCCGACTGCGTGGCGAGATCGCACCGCCAACGGATCGTGCTTCGCGCGAGAAACTCCGTGCGCCGCGGCCGGAGGATGTGATTCACTTCCTGCGGGTGAACTATCAGGACCTGCCGTGTCGCTACCGCAAGGACACACTGCGGAACATCTGGACCGACGAACTGGCCGAGCCAGAACCCGACCGCGTCTTCCCGGTATTGCCACCGCTGTTCCCGGAAGGACCGGAAGAGGCACACCGCGGCATCCTCACCCCCGATGACTACGCCCCGGGCTACGGGTACTTCTCGGCGTTCAAGGCGGCTCGCGCCTGGTTCAGCTACTCGCTGCCACTGTTGCCGCCATCAATCAAGGATGAGCAAGGGAAGCCGCTACCTGGCCCCACACCGCCACCGGGTCAGGATGGGCACGACCCATCGAAGCATCGTGTGCCCCGAATGCCCACCCTCATCATCTTCCGCCAGGGCGCTCCCCGCGCGCAGACGTATCAGGCAGAACTGGAGCAGAAGGAAGGATGGTTCGATGGCGAGGGGTGGCGGATCGAGCGTTGGTTCCCGGAGAATCGTGAGGTAGTTGTGGGTACGCGGCGCCCCTGGTCGCTGATGGAGTGGGAGAAGGCCGCGAAGATGTGGAAGGATCACGGTGAGGCAACGGGTCTGTCGATGGATGCGGCCCGGCTCGCGCAGCTCGAACGCCTGGCCGGGCCAGCCGGCTCACTCCCGCCCAGTCCGACCCAGGATCAGATGGCGGATGAGAATCTCCGTCGTCGCTACAGGGCCGAGATGGCGATTCAGTTTTACCGTGGCAACCGCACCACGACCAATTTCCCCTACTTCCTCGCCAGTGCCGAGACCGAGCAGATGCCAATGACGGTGGAGGCTCGCAAGAAGCTCTGGCAAGGCGAACAGGCCCGCAAACTCGGGGAACCCACGCTGGCCATCGAACTATACAAGGATGGCCTGGAACGCTGGAAGCAGGTACTCCTCGCGCGATTCAAGACGTTCTTCCGCCCTGACCCACCCGAACGCGGCGACCGCGCGGAAGAGGAAACCTACGAGTTCGAACTGTCGTACATGAGGCTCCTGGTGGAACACGATGCCCGTGTCCGCAAGGTTGCCAACGAGATCGCGCGGGCGTTCCGCTTCGCGGGCGCACTCGCCGGAGTGATGCCGTTCAGCAGCCTCCCGTTCTCGGAAGGCGGCAAGGCGGAAGCTCCCGATCCATTCTGGAGTACGGCCAGCCGCGAGGAACTGAAGTGGTTCGTTGTGGAGAACGTGGGCGGCGCCCCCTTCTCCTCGCCGTTCGTCGGCTCGCCGGCACCCGATGGGAACCCGTGGATTCAGGATTACACCCGGGAAGGAGTGCGGACGCGACAGGGAATCACGCACGGACAGCAACAACCGAAGGTGTCCTCCGAACCGCTCACGCCAATCCGGCCTAAGCCAATCACGCCATGAGAGGGCACCGGCTGTAACTGAGATTCGCGAGTGAAGGGGTAGCGAGACTGGCCAAGTCTCGCTACCCCTTCTTCTTCCCGGTTGTCGGTGTCGGCTCTCGATACAACACTCTACACGCCCCTCGACCTCTATCACCGGCTCACCATGAACCGCACTGCCATTGCGATTCTCGCTCACCCTGACGATGCCGAATTCCTCTGTGCGGGCACGCTCGCCCGGCTGAAGATGGAACACGGCTGGAGCATCCACGTCGCCACGATGACGCCCGGCGACTGCGGTTCGGTGGAGTACCCGCCTGACGAGATCGCGCGGATTCGCCGCGCCGAAGGGAAGGCCGCCGCGGAAAGTATCGGCGCAAGCTATCACTGCGTTGAAGAACGCGACCTGCGTGTACTCTATAACGAGTCCGCTCTGGAGAAGGTCACGCGGCTCATCAACGCCGTCGGCGCGGCAGTCGTGTTCACCCACAGCCCCGACGACTATCACCTTGACCACGAGCAGACGAGCAAGATCGTACGGGCCGCAACGTTCGCGGCACCCATACCGAATTTCCTCCACGGCCGGCACCTTCACCCGCCCATCGAGCATATCCCACACCTCTTCTATTGCGACCCGCTGGAAGGTACCGATGCCTTCGGCCGCCCCATAACGCCAGCCTTCCGCATCGACATCACGTCCGTGATCGAGGACAAGGCACGGATGCTGGAATGCCACGTCAGTCAGCGCAACTGGCTGAAACGGCATCACGGCGTCGATAACCTCGTCGGCGAGATGAAGGGGTGGGCGGCGGAACAGGGTAGGGCTGCCGGAGTGCCGTTCGCGGAGGGCTTTCGCCAGCACCTGGGCCACAGCTACCCCAAGACGAACATTCTCAAGGAACTGCTCGGCGCAGTGTGATGACAGTTACGCATCGCCTCGCTTGGGAAATTAGATGTTGCTATCCAATTTTGAGAAGGTATGCTCGGCGTATGGGAGGTCGCCGCGCACGGGCGGGACCGCCAGTGATTCTGAAGGGGAGCGAAGACATGACCGGAGGAAGAACCCGACTGGCCACGCTGACGGCCCTGGCCGCGTTATTCGGCCTCACCTGGAACCTGAATGCCGATCCGCCCCGGAAGGAGAAGGACGAGAAGCGTGTTGGGGTGCCTGAGGCGAAGGAACGGGCGAAGTTGATGCACGACATTTACTCCGCGACTCTGGACTCGATGCACCATCACTTTTTCCGACGCGACCGCGCCACTCTTCCGGCCCGCGCGCTGGATGACGTCTTCGCCGAGGTGGATCGCAAGACAAAGGTCAAGACCCGGTGGATCGCTGTGAACACGCCGGCAATGAGCCTCAATCACGAACCGGAATCTGTGTTCGAAAAGAAAGCCGCTGCGGCCCTCGCGGAGGGAAAGCCTGATTTTGAGGCCACCGAAGGCGGTTACTACTCGCGGGCGACGCCCATTCTGCTCGGCCCTGGCTGCGTGGGTTGCCACACCAAGTTCGGTCCAGGCAATGACAAGAAGCCACGCTTCGCGGGGCTGGTCATCTCCATTCCGGTCAAGGACAAGTGACGACCTACGACCCCGACTTGGACGTTACCAGGCTTGCCGGAGCCGACCAGTTGCCAGTTGGTGACTGGTCACCGGGCGGCTTGTTCCTTGACTCCCTCCAAACGTGCCAGTAAGGAAGACTATCGGACCGCCTCCATTGGCGTACCCGTGCGCGAACCTGCACGGGCCGCCGTTCGTCTCGACTCCGGCGACCGGAGCCACCCCGCAGTCAATCAGGACGCTCGTACCATGACCTCGTCCGACCCGACACAGAACCCGTCCGACATTCCCGCCCCGGACACCTCGACTGGCACGCCTGCGGCCGAACAACTCGCGCCGCCGACCGACCCAGCCACTCCTGTGGCCGAACCAGTCGCCGTAGACACACCGCCTCCAGCCGAGGCGACAGCGGACGCCGCGCCGGTGCACGCGGAGGCACCACCGCGCCGCGAGCCAGCGGTCCCGCCTCAGCCAGTGCCCGACGTGCCCACGGCCCCGCAGCCGCACGACCTCTCACGCATCGCGCAGGACTTGCAAGTTCGCAAGGCGCAAGTGGAGGCGGTTGTTCAGTTGCTCGACGAGGAGAACACCGTACCGTTCATTACCCGTTACCGGAAAGAGCGAACCGGCGGGCTGAATGAAGAAGTCATCCGCAAGATTCAGGACCGCGTTGCGGCGCTCCGCACGCTGGCCGACCGCAAACGCACCATCCTTCGCAGCATCGCGTTCCAGGCGAAACTCACCGACACACTGACGCAGGCCATCCTTGCGGCCGAGACGCCCAAGCGACTCGAAGACCTCTACTTGCCGTTCAAGCCGAAGAAGAAATCGAAGGCGAGTGAGGCACGCGAAAAAGGTCTCGGTCCGGTCGCGGAAGCGATCTTCAACCGCGATCCGGTCGTCGCGAATCTGAGCGAAATCCTGCAGGGGCTGGTCGATCCAGACAAGTGGCTGCTCAATACCGACGATGTGCTTGCCGGCATCAAAGACATCCTCGCGGAGATGGTCGCCGATTCCGCCGAGGTGCGAGGGCCGCTACGGGCCTTCACCTGGGATACCGGTGTTCTCGCCGCCACGCGAATCGAGACGGTACCTGAAGGGAAGGGGCGCGAATACGAGCCATACTTTGCCTTCAAGGAACCCGTGAAGGATATTCCTCCGCACCGCGTGCTGGCGATCAATCGCGGTGAGAAGGCGAACATTCTGCGTGTCCGCATCGACACCGATCCGGCGATGGCGCGCGAGATCACGACCTATCATCTCAATCTTGCCGACCACCCGCACCGGGAACTGATGGAACAGGTGGCGGTTGACTCGCTGGAGCGGCTCATTCGGCCCGGCCTCGATCGCGAAGTGCGACGCGACCTCACCGACCGCGCGCAGGAGCACGCGATCACGGTTTTCGCCAAGAATCTCAAGAGTCTACTGCTTCAGCCGCCGTTGCGCGGCAAGAAGGTGCTGGCGGTGGACCCTGGCATTCGTACAGGCTGCAAGCTCGCGGCACTCGATGAAACCGGCAAGCTGCTGGAAGATGCCGTCATCTATCTCCACGGCCACAAAGGGAACGCCGAGAACGCCCGGCGGAAGATTGAACAGCTTGTCCGCAAGTATCAGATTTCAGTCGTTGCCATCGGTAACGGAACGGGCTGCCGCGATGCGGAACAACTCGTGGCCGACCTGATCTCCGACCTTGCAAGCCGTCGATTGAATCCGGCACCCGAATCGCAGCCGCCTGCAGCAACGATCGAATCCGAATCGCCCGTACCCACGCCGCAGGCCGCGCCGCCAGAGGCTCAGCAGGTGGTGAGCATCACGGAGGTGGTGGCAGTCACGATCGACAGTGTGTCCGCGGTTGCGGTCGAGGCCGTGACGCTCACCACGGATCTGCCGGTCAGCGTGACGCTCACTTCTGATGGCATGACCGCGGAGCAACCCGCATCGCCCACGAGTGAGACGCTCGCCCCCGCCGCTTCGGATGCCGCCGCGACGCTTCAACCTGCGCCGCCCGCGCCGCCCATCTCGCTCGAAGGACTGGAGCCAGCGCCTGAAGATCTCGCCTACGTCATCGTCATTGAAGCCGGTGCGAGCGATTATTCGGCCAGCCCGGTCGCGCGCGAGGAGTTCCCGGATCTCGACGCCACCACGCGGGGCACCATCAGCATCGGCCGCCGACTGCAAGACCCGCTCGCGGAGTTGGTGAAAATCGACCCGCAGCATATCGGCGTGGGCCTCTACCAGCACGATGTGAAGCCCAAACACCTCAAGGAAGAGCTTGAGGAAGTGATCGAGTCGAGCGTGAACCAGGTGGGCGTGAACCTGAACACCGCCAGCGTGCCGCTGCTGCGTCACGTTTCGGGTCTCAACCAGTTGGTAGCTCGCGAACTGGTGAATTACCGCGAGAAGAACGGGGCGTTCACAAGCCGCGAGCAACTTCAGCAGGTACCAGGACTCGGCGAGAAACGCTACACGCAGGCCGCCGGCTTCCTTAAACTGCTCGAGGGTGCCGATCCGCTCGATGCGACCTGGATCCACCCCGAAAGCTATGCGGTGGCGAAACAGGTGTTGGCCGACTTTGGCTTCACTCCCGACGATCTGCGTGACCGTGCGAAGGTCGAGGAATTGCGCGCGAAGCTCAACGCCAGCGCCGGCAGCCTGTCGGAGATCGCCTCACGTCTGAACGTGGGCGAACCCACACTCGACGATATCTTCCGTGCGCTGGCCCGCCCTGGTCGCGATCCTCGCGAAGACCTGCCGCCGCCGATCTTCAAGACCGGCGTGTTGAAACTCGAAGACATCACCGCAGGCATGGAACTGAAGGGTACGGTGCTTAACGTCGTGCCCTTCGGCGCGTTCGTGGACATCGGCCTGAAGGAGAGCGGTCTTGTTCACATTAGCCAGATGGCCAACCGCTACATCAAAAGCCCTTACGATGTGGTCTCGGTTGGCGATGTGGTGATTGCGTGGGTGATGGAGGTGAAGCCGGGCGAAAAGAAGATTTCGCTCTCGATGATCCCGCCAGGGCAAGAACGGCAGATGGGCAGCCGGGGTCGGCCTCAGCGTGGGGAACGCGGCCAACAGTCGCAAGCCGAACCGCCGCGCGAGCGTCCGCCCCAGCAACCGCGTCCCGAACGCCCGGCGTATCAGCCGCGCGAGCGGCCGGGCGGCTACCAGCGGCCAACTCAGGGAACGCGGCCTGGACAGAGGCCATCGGCACCAGCCGCAACGCAACCCGCCGCACCGGCTCAGCCGCCACCCGCGCGAAAGCAGGGCAAGCCCAAGCCGTTGCCGAATCTGAGTACGGAGAAGAAGACGGGCAAGGCTGCGCTCAATACCTTCGCGGAACTGGCAGCGTTCTTCAAGCCACCAGAACCGGAGAAGCCGAAGGAGGAACCGAATCCAGAGCCGACTCCGCCAGCCGAGGCGGCTGCGGCCGCGCCGCCAACGGAAGCCGCGCCGCCAGCAGAAGCCGCAGTGCCGAAGCCCGAGGAGAATCCCGGTGCCGACACGCCGTCCTGATGAGTGTCACAGTCGTGGCGTGAGACGTTCCGTTCTCGCGCCGCGAATTACTTCTTTCCAGGTTTGCCGCTCCGGGATACCTTCTTCAGATCGTCAAGGTTTGCCTGACAGAACGGGCAACCTGCCGTTTTGAGATGAAACTCAACGTAGTCGAGCAGTTCCGCGTCGCCGGCGCCCAAGAGATAACCGCCGAGTTGCTCGCGCGTCGGGCAACTGACGCGCTCACGCCGCCAGACGGCACCAATCGTATGCTCGCCCTGGTCTTCCTGTTCGATCACTTCCCTGTAGCGTTCGCGCAGGGCGGCGGATGCACGTAGCGCTTTCTCCACGGCGGCGAGTTCCGCGTCCGGCAGCGCGTCGTGTAGGTAGTCGCGGAGCATCTGTCGGGTAATCTCAGCCACGGTGCGCCTCGTCGAACGTGTTCGAGCATCAGTATATCCGGGCGGAATGATCTTGCGCACCGGCTTTCTTCCACACGCGATACGAAGTGCGACTCGGTCGCTCATTGGTAGCATCGCGTGAGCATCACCCGTTAGGTGAATCGCGTTCTCACCGCCAGGCACGATGCGTCGTGCGGTCAGAGTCGCAGGCGTACTCCGTGTGCTGTCTCTTCAAACAAGCAACGGCACACGGAGTGTGCCTACTCATCTGAAACCAAGATCGCCGCATTGCAACATATCCCTTCGCTGGCAAACCTGCTCTCTGACAGCAGCGGTTGATTGCTATCTGAACAAATGTCGATATTGAAGACGCAACGCGTCTGCTGACGCATGCGCGTGAGGGTCGCTTCCACCCAGCGGACGTGATATTCATCTGCGGCCTGAAGCGAGTTGCCAGCCAGAAATTCGGCGATGACCGGCTTCGACGGTCGTTAGCATGGCTATTGCGGAACCGAACGGTTGTGCGGATCGCCCGTAAGATCGGAAGTGCAAGGGCTGTAGTGATTGTGGCAGCAACTCGTCCCCTGTACCGAGATTGCTTCCCGGCTTGGAGCCTTCCTGTATGCTCCCGATCATCACCCGAGTGGGCACCACCGGGACCATTCTCGCTCTGTTGCTCGCCTCCTTGCCGGGAGCTTCAGCGGATACCATCGACCTGACGCTGAACAACTCCGATTCGTCGGTGACAGACAATCCCTATGGCGCCTCTGATGGGAAGGTCTCAGTCACTGCCGGCGGGGGTGCGTTTCAGTGACTGGACCGCCTCGGTCAGCCCTATGACCACGGCCCAGACGACTTCCAGCTTGTCGCGCTCCTCTCGTGAGAGCATCAGGACCAGATCATGGTCGTACCCAACTCGACACCCGCGGCCGGTATTCCTGCACCGCCGGCACTGATGCTGGCCGGGATCGGCGTACTGGCTCTGGTCGGGCGCGCATATCTGGTATGGCAAGTCGGCCTGAATCGCGCTCGCGGATTTCCGATTGCGGAATAAAATGTTCGACACGGTTCCCACCGCGTCCGTATTTCGCAATCCACTATCCGCATTCCGCAATACCTGATGCTCCTTCTTTCCTGCTCCAATCTTTCGCGCGGGTACGGCGCGACGCCACTATTCGAGGACGTGGAATTCGAGATCCACGCGGGCGAGCGTGTGGGTCTGGTCGGTCCCAACGGCGCGGGCAAGACGACGCTGCTGCGCATCCTCGCGGGGCTGGATGAACCAGACTCGGGCAAGCTCCAACTCCACGCCGGCGCGCGGCTCGGTCTCCTGCAGCAGGTTGCGGAGTTCCCGGTGGGTCGCACGCTGTTCGATGAGGCGAAATCCGCGTTCGACCAGCTTCTTGCCACGCAGCGCGAGTTCGAGGAGGTGGCACACGAACTGGCCGCTGCAACCGACGAGACGAAGCACAAGCAACTCAGCGCGAGGTTCGATCGACTCAGCGAACTGCTTCGCCACCACGATGCCTTCGAGCTAGACCACAAGGTCGAAGGCGTACTCGCCGGGCTAGGCTTCAAGGAATCCGACTTCGTGCGAGAAGTGAACACCTTCTCCGGCGGACAACAACGCCGGCTTCTGCTGGCAAAGCTCCTCCTCTCCGCACCCGATGTGATGCTGCTCGACGAACCGAGCAACCACCTCGACATCGATACGACTCGCTGGCTCGAAAACTACCTCGCCCAGCAGCCCGAAGGGATGCTCGTCGTCAGCCACGATCGGTACTTCCTCGACAAGGTGACGAACAAGACCTTCGAGTTGCACGCGCGGAAGATCACGAGCTTTCCAGGCAGTTTCAAACAGTATGTTCGATTGCGCGATGAGAAGTTTGAGCGTGAGCTAAAGGAGTACGAAAGTCAGCGCGAGTACATCGAGAAGCAGGAAGAGTACATTCGCCGCGTGCATTATGGGCAGCTTGCCAAGCAGGCGCAGTCGCGAGTCAAGGCGCTGGAGAAAGTCGAACGGCTGGAGAAGCCAACAAAGGTGAGCGGGCCAAACATCGGTTTCAGCGAGGTGTCGCGTTCGGGCGACAACGTCTTCCATGTTGAGCATCTTGCCAAGCAATTCGGCGACAGGGTACTGTTCGAAAAACTCAGTTTCGATCTCGCGCGCGGCAAACGACTCGGTGTCATGGGGCCAAACGGCTGCGGGAAAACAACGCTGCTGAAGATTCTAATGGGCGACGAGGAAGCTACGAGCGGCGTGGTGCAGCGCGGTCACCTGGTCTTCCCTGGTTACCTCGACCAGCACCTTGCGATTCTCGACCCGGAGAAGAGTGTGATGCGGGCCGTCTGGCCCGATGACGATCCGCAGGCGACTGAGCAGAAGATGCGCGACCTGCTTGGCAGCTTCGGCTTGCACGGGGAGATTATCGAACACCCAGTCCACTCCCTTTCTGGCGGTGAGCGTTCGCGCGCAGCTCTGGCCAAGCTCACGGTCAACGGCGCGAATCTCCTGATCCTCGACGAACCGACCAACCACCTCGACATCTGGGCATGTGACTCGCTGGAGAATGCACTGAAGGAATACGAGGGAACGTGCATCGTCGTCAGCCACGACCGCTACTTCCTCAACCGTGTCGCCGACCTGCTCATCGTCTTCGCGAATGGGACAGTGGAAGTCGTTTACGGGAACTACGACACCTACGAACTACTTCGCCAGTCGCGCGAGAGCCAGGCCAGTACCGAACGCAAGGCCGGGAACAGTGAGGTGCCCCCTGCGCGCAAGTCGAGCAGTGAAGCGAGCGAGACGAAGCCAGCAAAGCGCAAGCGGAAGTTCCCATATCGCAAGGTGCCAGAACTGGAAGCGGACATTGCGGTAGCCGAGAAGACCGTCGCCACGCTGGAGGCGGCGTTGCAATCGCCCGATGTGTACCGCGATGCCAACCGCGTTCGTGACACAATGTCTGATCTGGAGAAGGCGAAGAACGGTCTGGCGTTGTTGTATCAGCACTGGGAAGAGGCGGTGGAACTGAATGGATGAGTTGCTGCGGCGTGGTAACGCGGATTCTTCAAGTAACGATTTGTGCGATAATCTCTCTTGACACCACCGAGACCGATGGTATCTCCGGTTCCCTCACGGCCCATTACGTTTCGGGGTGGCTTCGCGGTTCGGCGGGGGCGTGCGCGCCGCAGGCCGAGATAAGGGGGTACGCAATGAAAAGTCTCGTCTGCATCGCCGCGATGGTCGCACTGATCGCGGCACCGGCCGAGGCCAGGGATTACGAATTCCGACCCATCGATACCAAGAAACTCGTGGTGCAGCCTAGCAAGTTCGCTGCCAATCTTGCGGCAGGCACCATCAACCTCGCCGGTCAGACTGCCGCCAATTCGCTGGAAGGCAACGGTTATATCAAAACGATCAACAATCTGTTTGGGTTTCGGCGATCGTCGCCGAAATACCAGGCCGGACCCAGCGCGTTGCCGGCTCCGAACCTCTATCCGTCCACACAGTACAGGAACTACAACACCCCCGTCATGCCCATCGTGCAGTATCGACGCTGAGTCGGATGGGGTGTGTCGCTACACATTGGAGGGATTCGCCACCACAGGAGGCGAATCCCTCCAATGTGTGTTACGATTTTGAGGAACTTTTCCTCCTCCGGGACGTTTAAGAGGTACGCGGCGATCCCGCTTCAGCCGCGCACAGGAGATTCCCATGCGCCGCGTAGTGGTGCGGGGCAGTGCCGCACTCGCTCTCGGAACGGCCTTGTTAAGCCTTCCCGTCCTGGCCGACGACTCGCCGCCTGCCTCGACTCCGCTCAAGAAACCAGACTTTACTGGTTACGTCTACGTCGCCGATGTGGTCGGCGAGGTGGTGAAAGCGTCCGATCAGAACGTGACGATTCGGGTAACGTGGCTCCATCCGGTCGCGAGAAGCGGCGGGAACCGCGGGGGGAACCGTGGCCGGCCAAATCTCAGCCGCAATCACCGAAACTTCCGCAATCCGTTCTCGATGAATCGCAACCGATCGCGGGTTCAGATGAAGCAGGAGCACCACGATTACACGGTGGATTTTCTGCCGCAATCGCTCGTGCGAACCAAAATCCTGCCCCCCAAGACCGACGAGAATGGCAAGCGGGTGCCACACACTCAGAAGGAACTGGACGAACTTCGTCAGCCGTTGGGCGTGACCGGTTACGTCTCCTCGCCGTTTGAGCTGACCCCTGGCACCATCGTCGAACTCATTCTGATTCGCGACCGGAACGTCCCATCGGCAAAGGCAGCAGAGTCGGACTTGCGCGTCAAGTACGCGATCATCTGGGGTCGTGATCCGAACCCACCGAAGGACATCACGAACCAGAAGCCGGCGAAGAAGGGAAACCAGAAGAAGAAAAAGAATAATTGATCGATCCCTTGCCTATTCATCAGCGCGACCGATTGTGCGTTCGTTCGCGCGATCGGGTCGCGCTCGCGTTTTTTGCTACTATGGCCGCAACTCGGTCGCAGCCTTCCTCGCTGCCTCCACAATCTTCGATTCCCAGTCCGGATCGTCCGGGTGAAACGGAAACGTGACCCCGCGAGAACTGTTCACGATGGCGCCCAGCCCATCGGTGCGGTAGGCGACTTTCACATCAGCTGCAGTGCCGCCCTGCGCTCCATAGCCGGGCACGAGCAGCCACACACTGGGCATCGCGGCGCGCAGTTCGGCCAGTTCGCGCGGGTGTGTCGCGCCGACCACCGCGCCTACGTCGCCCAGTCCGCACGAGCCGATCGAGTGAGCGTTCCACTTCACCACTTCGTCGGCAACGTGCCGATAGAGCGGTTTGCCGTCACACATGAGATTCTGGAATAGCCCCGCGCCGGGGTTACTTGTGCGTACGAGTACGAATGTGCCACGGCTTGCGTTCTTCGCGGCTGTGAGGAACGGTTCGACTGCGTCTCGCCCGAGATACGGATTGATGGTCAACGCGTCAGCGTTCCAGATGGAAAACGACTGGCCGTTGATGATGCAACCACCGAAGGCGGCATCGGCATAGGCTGTTGCCGTGCTGGCGATGTCGCCGCGCTTGGCATCGAGGATGGTGACGAAGCCGGAATCGTGCGCGATGCCGATGACGTTTCGCAGTGCCGTCATTCCGGCGGCGCCGAACAGTTCGAAGAACGCTGCCTGCGGCTTCACAACGCCCGTGAAGGGTTTGACCAATTCCATGACGCGCATGCAATACTGCTGGAAAGCCCGCGCGACGTATTCAGGTTCAGCGTGTTGCGCGGCAACTCGAATCGTTTTCGGAAGCGATTCCCAGCGCGGGTCAAGGCCGACGCAGAGCGGGCCTCTGCTGCGGACGGCTTCGGCGAGGCGGTCGGCGAATTGGGGCATGTGGCGTTTCCGGCCAGCAGGTGAGGGATGGGCTTCAAGTATTGCACGCAGGCAGTTGACCCAGGAAGTCCCTCACCGCCGCGTTGAACAGGGTCGGGTTCTCGACGTTCGAGAGGTGCCCGGCGCTGGGAAGATGAATCAGCCTGCTGCCGGGAATCTGCGCCGTGAGGTTCGCCGCCGATAGCCCTGGTGTGACCGTGTCCAGTTCGCCGACGAGTACGAGTGTCGGCGCGGTAACGGCTTTCAGCCCGGGATTGGCATCGGGTCGGTCGCGCAGGGCCGCCAGCGCCGCGGCGACGCTTTCGGGCTGTTGCCGCGCCGCGATGACTCTGAGCATCTCCACCACATCAGGCCGGTCGCGCCGTGTCGGTTCACTAACGACCTTCGGTAACATCCCCTCGAAGAGTGCGGCCGGGCCTTGCTCGCGCACGGTGGCGATCGATCTGTCACGCGCGCTGCGCGCCTGACTGTCGTCGATCCCGGCACGCGTGTCAGCGAGGATCATCCCTGCGAGGAACTTCGGATGACGCCGTGAGATGGCCAGCGCGATGTAACCGCCCATCGAGAGTCCGCAGACAACGGCCTTCGGTATCTTCAACTCGCCGAGTAACTCCGCCACGATATCGGCGGCATCGTCGATCGTGAAGCGTGCGATCGCCGGTGACTCGCCGAAGCCGGGGAGGTCGATGGTGATGACACGCGCGCTCTCGCGGAGAGCCGCGACCTGTGGCCGCCACATTTCGCGGTCAAGTGGGAAGGCGTGGAGCAGGACGAGTGGAGTACCAGAGCCTGTGTCATCGTAGGCGAGGGTTCGCCCGCCTGGCAGCTTACAGAGAGGCATATCGGATCGCTCCGCGGGCGATTACTTCCGGCGTTTTCCGCGTGGGGCGCGGTGGGGATCGGTGGCCGATTCCCCTCGGCCCGCGACCCGTTTGGGGGAACGGCCGTAGCTCGGCGCTTGGGTATTGTCATTTTCCGCTTTCGGAGCCGCCACGGCCAGTCGAAGGTCGAGCATTCTCCGTTGAAGATCGACCCGGGCGACTTCAACCCGGACACGATCGCCCAACCGGTAGCGTTTCTTCGTTCGCCGCCCCTCCAGTGTGTGAGACACTTCATCGAACCAGTAGTAATCGTCCACGAGTGAGGAAATGTGGATCAGACCTTCCGCCGGGAAGCGTTCGGCCTGCGCGAAGAAGCCGTAATCGGCCACGCCAGTGATCACGGCGTCGAGTTGCTCTCCCAGTCGCGTGCTAAGATACGTCAGAATCTTGATTTTCACCAGCTCGCGTTCGGCGGTCTCGGCCCGGCGTTCCATCTTCGAGCAATGGTCGCCGAGGGCGACCAACTCCTCCTCGTTGGCACTTGCGGTGCCTGTGCGAATCCACTGGTCGAGTAGTCGGTGAACCTGCAGGTCGGGGTAGCGGCGGATGGGCGAGGTGAAGTGGCAGTAATCCTGCATCGCCAGCGCGTAGTGTTCGTCCTGCACAGGCGAATACGTTGCCTGTTTCAGGCTGCGCAGCAGGGCGAAATGGACTGCGGCGCGTTCGGGTTTCTCGGCCGTATCGCGGAGTACACGCTGCAACTCGAAGCGATCCTCTGCCCGCTTCATCGGGTGCCCGAGCAACTCGGCGAACTGCGCGAAGCCTTCGAGTTTCTCCTCGTTGGGTGCCGGGTGAACACGACGCAGGAACGGCACCTCGTGCCGGGTGAAGTGCTCCGCGACCGCCTCGTTCGCCGCGAGCATGAACTCCTCGATGATCTGGTGGCTGAGGTTGTGTTCGGCGAAGTGTGCGCCAGCCACACGCCCGTCGGCGTCGTACTCCAGCACCGCTTCTGGCATCGACAGTTCGAGCGCACCGCGGCGAAACCGTTTCTTGCGGAGCAGTAGTGCCAGGTCTCGCATCCGCTTGAGCATGGCGACAACATCCGGGTGAGGAACTTCGCCTGGCGGCGTTTCGGTGGAGATAGCCTGCGCGCGTTCCTTGCTCAGGGAGTTCAACACTCCCTGGACCTCATCGTAAGTGAACCGCTTCTTGTTCCGGATCGCACCATTGAAGAACTCGATGTGCCCCTTCTGCAAACTCGGCGTGAACTCCATTCGCACTGTCTTGACGAAACGCACCTTCCCTTCTTGCAGCGATGCCAGCCCATTGGAGATCAGTTCGGGGAACATCGGAATGACTTTCTGCGGCAGATAGACGCTCGTTGCACGGCGTCGCGCTTCCGCGTCGAGCGCACCACCCTGTCTGACGAACGCCCCCACGTCCGCAATGTGGACCGTGAGTATCCAGTGCTTCGTCTTCGGATCGATAGTGACACTCGCTGCGTCGTCGAAGTCCTTCGCGTCGGGTGGGTCGATGGTGATGACGAGTTCGTCGGTAAAGTTGGTGCGACCGTGGAGTTCTTTCTCCGAGAACTGACTGGCCACCTGGCGTGCTTCGGTTAGCGCGGCATCCGGGAACGCATCCGGCAGGCCGAACGCGCGGACGATCGAGAGCGTATCGACGCCAGGCTTTCCGTGCGGGCCGAGCACCTCCGAGACAACACCTTCGCCGCGATCGTCGGACGTGGGGAATCGCAGCATCTCGACAACGACTTTGTCTTGCGGCTTCACTTCCTTCGCGCCCGCATCGCCGACGTTGACACTGTGCGAGAAGATGTTGCCATCGACGCGCACTAGCGCCTCGCCATCGCGTTCGAAATACGTGCCGACGAAGGTGCGCGTCGCGCGTTCCAGGACGCGGACGATTTCGCCCGCGGCATCCTTCGTGTGAGACGCCTCGCGCGTGATACGGACCATGACCTCGTCACCAGTGGCTGCATCGAGCGACTTCCCCTCGCGGATGAAGACTTCCGGCTTGAACGTGCCATCCACGACGTGCGGGCGGACAAAGCCATGCCCGGAAGTAGCGCGACGGTATGTCCCTGTGAGTGTCGCGTGGGATTCGGCGGCGCGGAGCGTGTTGTTGCGCGCCACGACCAACCGCCCGTTGCGGATCAGTTCGCGCACGGTCTTGCGGAACTCGGGATAGTCACTCTGTGGGAGGTTCAGCCGCTTGAACAGCGGCTTGGGTTTGAGCGGTACATAGCTCCGGGCGCCGACCGCATGCAGGATTTTGGTAATAATATCTGACATATGTTGTTTGAGATAGGCGAGCCAATACTGAATTTGGAAGAACGGGAATCCATCGCGACGCGGCGGATTCCCATTCTCCGCCTGTTGGCGTGTTCTGCACGCCTCGGCATGTTCATGTGTGGCTCTTGTAGGGATCAGTCATAGCCACCGCCCGATTCGCCATAGAGATCGCCGAGCGAGCCGCCCTTGTAGATGCGGCGGCCGAGGTTGGCGTTGTAGGGTGTCCAGGCGGAGGGGTTGTTTCGGTCGTCTTTGAGTTCGCGCAGCACCATGTGCATGCGTGTGTCCATCGAGTCGATCAGGTGTAGGAGCATGGCTTCTGGTGTCATCGGCACTTTCGGGCTGCCGTATGCAAGTTCACCATGGTGGCTGAGGATCATGTGTTGCACGCGGAGCAGGAGTTCCCGCGGGAACGGTTCGCCCGTCAGGTCCGGCACCTTCACCGCTTGCTCCGCGAGCATTGCCACCGCAATGGGGATGTGCCCGACGAGTTGCCCCTCGTCGGAGTAGCCGAAGGCGCGGCCGTAGGTCAGTTCGCGAGTCTTGCCGGCATCGTGGAGGAAAATGCCCGTAAGAAGTAGATCGCGATCCACACCCGGATAGAGCGGCAGGAGCTTGTCCGCGGCGTCCATCATGGAGACGACGTGTTCGAGTAGGCCGCCGACGTAGGCATGGTGAAGCTTTACCCCGGCCGGGCACGAGCAATACGCCCGCATGAAGTCTTCGTCGCTCAGGAAGCACTCGGCCAGCGCCCGCAGGTGAAGATTGTCCAGTCGCAGAAGATAGCCGCGTAGCCGGTCGCTGAGCCGGGGGATGCTCTGTTCGGTTTGGGGAAGAAAGTCGGCATAGTCGATCTTCAGCGATTCTTCCTTTTCGATCGCTGTGAGGATGGCTTGCAAGGCTCCCTGGAACAGTTGCACCTTTCCGGCGACGCGGACGAAATCGCCAGGATTGAAGCCGCGGCCGACGCTCTCGCCCGCATTCCACATCCGGCCCTGAATGCCGCCGGTACGGTCACGCAGTTCCAGAAGGAGATAGGGATTGCCGTTTCGGTTCGCGCGAAGTTGCTTATCCGTTACAAGGTAAACGTCGCCGAGGTTGTCACCATCGCGGAGTTGCTCGACGAATTGGCGAGACATGCAGGGTCCTTCTCTGTTCGAGCCACAGGGGGCTTCCGCCTCGTGGCAAGGAGTTTAGTTGGCGTTGCCTGTGTGTGTTTCTGGCGGGGTGTTACTCCGTTTGAGATTCACCCGGCAGCCGCCGTTGTCGCAGGGCACGAGGTCGAAGCGTTTCCGGGCGACCCACAGATACGCCTTGCGACCGAGCCACGGTACCCCTGGCAGATACAGCAACGGGGCGATCAGAACCGTGAGCGGCAGTCGCCAGGCCATCCAGCGGAACGCCGCAAAGCCGACGTGGGCACTCTTGCGGTTGGGCGTGACCAGGTGCATTTGCTCGATCAGCTTCTGCGGCACAAGCGGCACGGTGCAGGGTGGCAGATGCGCGGTATCGCGGCAGTTCTGATACGTCAGTTGCTTGAGCCAGTCGAGCCGTCGCAGAATGCGGACGCCACGTTGACAGAATGGGCATTCGCCATCGTAAAGCACGACGGCCTTGCCTGGTGCAAGCTCGGCTGGTCCGGTCGGCTTCGACGCATTCGTTACTTCGGCAACGCTCATGTCGGCTCTCCCGCACTGCGGGCCATTCTACCGGATGAACTGCGGCAATGCCCGAAATCCAACTTGTAGAATGGGTTCGTTGACTTCACTCTGCTCGCGTTGCGCGCTGCC
Source organism: uncultured Frigoriglobus sp. (assembly GCA_964422915.1). Classification (GTDB taxonomy): domain Bacteria; phylum Planctomycetota; class Planctomycetia; order Gemmatales; family Gemmataceae; genus Gemmata. Next base: position 30,774 of record CAYRDG010000032.1, read on the forward strand.
CTTCGGGTCGGAGCGTGGCAAACATAGCCGGCGCGTGATGTCTGCGGAGATTTCCCATGAGTGCCGTGATTCCGCCGAAGCAGGTGACGGTCCCGGAGTTTCGCGCGGCGAAGGTTCGTGGCGAGAAGCTCGCGGTCGTCACAGCGTACGACTACACATCCGCGCGGCTCTGCGACGAGGCCGGGGCCGATTGTCTCCTCGTGGGCGATTCGCTGGGGATGGTGATTCAGGGTCACTCGACCTCACTTCCCGTCACGCTCGAAGAGATGATTTACCACACGCGCTGCGTGATGCGAGGCACGCGGCGGGCTCTGGTGGTCGTGGACATGCCGTTCATGTCGTATCAGGTGAGTGGCAAGCAAGCAGCGCGAAATGCCGGGCGTCTTCTGAAGGAGGGCGGCGCGAACGCGGTGAAGATGGAAGGCGGCGTGCGGATGCGCCGCGCGATCCGGGCATGCGTGGACGCCGGCATTCCGGTGATGGGTCACATCGGGCTGACGCCGCAGGCTGTCCATCAGCTCGGCGGCTTCAAGGTGCAGCGCGATGCGGAACAACTCCTCACCGACGCGAAGGCCGTGGAGGAAGCCGGCGCATTCGCGATTGTTGTGGAAAGCGTCCCCGCAGAACTGGGCGCGAAGGTCACGGCGGCGGTGAGCATACCGACCATTGGTATCGGCGCGGGCGCGTCGTGCGATGGTCAGGTGCTGGTGTTCCACGACCTGCTGGGATTGTTCCCGGACTTCAAGCCACGGTTCGCGAAACGCTATGCTGATCTCGGTGACACTGCGAAAGCGGCCGTGGAGAGTTACTGTCGCGAGGTTCGCGATGGCAGTTTCCCTGCTGTCGAACACACATTCCGGTAAGGGGCCAGCGTGAGGCCGTTACTCGATTGTGGGTGGGATCATTTCTCTGTTCCACCTGATCGGCGGCCAGATTCCCACATAGCCCGCGCTTGCCGGTCACGCTCGCGCGTCGTTATCCTTCATCGCGAGTAGCAATGACGAAGGTGAAACGCCAGTAGCCTTCCACGGCACGGCTCGCGGATCATATGATGACCGCCGGAATCCTCTTCGCGGGGTATGCGGATGCTTGTATGGAATGCTTTCGCCGGTAAGCTCGACGCGCTGGCCTTCAGCCCAGACGGGCGCTCACTCGCGCTGGGTGGAAGTAACCTCGCGTGCCGCCTCCTTGATGCGACCACCGGCGAGCGGCTCTGGACCGTTCGCACGCGATGCCGCTTCGGTCTCTCACTCGGCTTCGCCCCCGATGGTTCAGTGCTTTGCCGCGGATCGGGCCTTTCCACGCGCGCAGCGACAACCGGCAAGGAGGTTCGCCGCTGTGGGAGATGGTGCCGGGCCTTCGGCAGCACCACCGATGGCCGCACGGCGTATCTCGCCGATGTGAAGCACCGAGACGTGGTGCGTAGCTACGATGCGCACACCGGGCGGGCAATCGTCGAGGCGGATCTGGATGCTGGCACGATCCAGCGCATCGCCGCTTCGCCGGATGGCGCGCGACTCGCTGTTGTGGGCTGTCGGCGATTTCACTTACTCGCCACCAGAGAGATGGAGGAGATCGCATCGGTGGCGCAGCGGTCACTCTCGAGTGGCACGTTCGCAGTTGCGTTCAGTCCGTGTGGGCGGAAGGTGGTCTACACCGCAGGGCGCACGCTCTTTGTGTGGGACGCCGTGGCCGGATGTGAACAGCATCAGTTGACCAACGGAACGAAACACTTTCTGGACGCGGCGTTCACGCCTGACGGCAAGCGGCTCATTACGGTGGGGAAAGAGCATACCGCGCATGTGTGGAATACGTCTGTGTGGGAGTGCGAGCGGTCGTTCGCGTGGAAGGTTGGGCCGCTGCGGGCGGTGGCGGTGTCGCCCGATGGTCACCGGGTGGCAGTCGCTGGCGATTCGGGTCAGGTGGTGATGTGGGACCTGGACGAGTGAAACGACCTGGCGAAAAGTGGAGAAATCGCGCCGCTTTGACGCCTTTTCACTTGAACTGGGAACAGGTGCCGTGTCACACTGAGCTTATCTCTTATTCAAGTTGCGTATTTTCCGGTTCTGGATACCGATGCCGGCTCGCTCATCATTCTCTTGCAGCGCATCGGGTTCCGGTTACCCCGCGAACACAACATTCGACCTATTCCCATTCGCCTAACTCGGTTCCACGCAAGGAGCGTACACCATGGCCAAAGGCAGAGGCGATTTCGCGGACATTCTCATCAAAAAGAAGCTTCTCAGCCCCGATCAACTCGCGGATGCCGAGGAACACGCGAGTGCGATGGGCCTCAAGCTCCAGGATTCGCTGGTCAAGAAGGAATATCTCAGCGCCAACGAAGTGATGAGCGCGATCGCCGAACACTTCAACATGAAGTTCGTCGATCTCGCCACGGTCACCGTTCCCAAGTCGGTCATCGAACTGGTGCCGGAGTCGGTCGCTCGCGAAAACGTGGTGATTCCGCTCCAGTTGGCCGACGACAAGCTCGAACTCATCACCTCCGATCCTACCAATTATGAGGCCATTCAGAAGCTCCAGTTCATTCTGAACAAGGACATCGTGCCGGTCCTGGCGGTGCAGGATCAGATTCAAGAGGCCATTAACAAGAATTACGGTCAGACCGAAACAGAATCCGTGGACTCGATGCTCGTCGAGTTCACCGATACCGCCATCGAGTTCACGCAGACCGAATCGATGAGCTCGATGGCCGCCGCCGACGAGTCCGACGCGCCGGTAGTGCGACTGGTCAACCTGATCATCCAAGAAGCGATCAACCTCCGGGCCTCGGATATCCACATCGAACCGTTCGCCGATCGCGTTCGGGTCCGGTACCGGATCGACGGTGTGCTGGTGGAGCGCGACGCGGCCCCTCGCCGACTGCTGGCCCCGTTGCTCTCCCGTATCAAGATTATGGGGTCGATTGACATCTCGGAAAAACGCCGTCCCCAGGACGGCCGGATCAAGATGACCGTGCAGGGGAAACACTTCGACCTGCGTGTGAGTATGCTCCCGTCGGTCCACGGGCAATCGGCGGTCATGCGGATTCTGGACCGCGGCAACATCCAGGTCAGCATCCAGCAACTCGGCTTCTCCGAAGAAGATTACATTCGCTTCCAACAGATCATCAAGCGTCCGAACGGCATCTTCCTCGTCACAGGTCCCACGGGTAGTGGCAAAACAACAACCCTCTATTCGGCGCTCAACGAACTGAACCGCCCGGATCGCAAGATCATCACGGCGGAAGACCCGGTCGAATACTACCTCCCAGGCATCAATCAGGTGGAGGTGAAGCACAACATCGGGCTGGACTTTGCCCGCATCATTCGTGCGATGCTCCGACAGGCGCCCAACATTATCCTGGTGGGAGAAATCCGCGACAAAGAGACAGCAGAAATCGCAGTGCAGGCATCTCTGACTGGACACCTGGTTTTCAGTACGCTCCATACGAACGATGCGCCCAGTGCTATCACGCGACTCGCCGACATCGGCGTGCCCCCATTCCTCATCGCAAGTTCGGTCATCGCCATCATGGCTCAGCGTCTGGTCCGCATTAACTGCCCGAAGTGCAAGGAGCCATACAAGCCGCAAGCGAGTGAGCTGAAGGCCGCCGGAATCACGCCTGAACAAGCGGCGAAGGCAACATTCATGAAGGGTCGCGGTTGTAACCACTGTCGTCAAACGGGTTTCCGTGGCCGGCAAGGTATCTTCGAGCTGATGCGAATGACTTCGATCATCCGCGAACTGACATTCGCCCAGGCCCCCACCCAGGAAATTCGCCGTAAAGCCCGCAGCGTTGGTGGTTTGAAGAACCTGCTGGAAGACGGAATCTTGAAAGCCACAAAGGGCATGACCACGCTGGACGAGGTTCTGAGCACCTGCCACGCGGAAGTGCTGGTGGGACAAGATGGTTAGAACTACTGCGCGTGTGGCTGCCGACTCCAGCCCCTAACATCGGTTGCAGGCGGTTCGCCCGTATCAGTGGTTTTGGCTGGTGTGCTGGGGTTCGCGATAATGGCCCATCGGAAACACGGGCGGTACTACGCCTGTGAGTACGATGTTGTCCTTCGCGAGCATTCCCGCTTCGCGCGAACCGACGTGGCGGCATTCACAAGGTGCAAGTCGAGGGACAACCGTGGCAGTCAAAGTTTCGATGGAAAAGCTACTGGCCACAGTGATTCAACTGAAGGCCAGCGACTTACACATCAGTGTGGGTCAGCCGCCTGTGGTGCGTCACCAGGGGCGCATGAAGAAGCTGGATCTCGGTGGCGCGAATCTCGACAACGATGATACCACCGCTCTGATGAAGGCCATCACGCCAGACCGCTGTCAACAGGAGCTTCAGACGAAGGGCGGGGCCGACTTCGCGATTGAATACGTCGACGGCTATCGCTTCCGTGTCGCCGTGTTCAAGCAGAAGGGGACCGTTGGGATGGTGCTGCGGCGCATCCCCAGCCAGTTTCTCACCTTCGAGCAACTCAATACACCCGAAGCGATTCGCTCACTCATCATCCGGCCGCGCGGACTGCTTCTGGTCACCGGGCCGACCGGCTCGGGTAAGACGACCTCGCTGGCCTCGATGATTAACTTCCTCAACGACAACTACGATCGGCACATCATCACGCTGGAAGACCCCATCGAGTATTACCACAAGCACAAGAAAAGTACTGTGAACCAGCGTGAGATCGGTATCGACGTGCCGGACTTCAAGGAAGGTATCCGCCGCGCACTGCGTATGGACCCCGACGTGATCCTCGTCGGTGAAATGCGAGACCTGGAAACGATTCGGGCCGCACTCGAAGCGGCCGAAACGGGCCACCTCGTGTTCGGCACGCTTCACACATCGGGCGCGGCCTCGACGGTGGACCGTGTTGTCACGGTGTTCCCTGAGAACGAGCAAGATCAGATCCGGACACAACTTGCGGGTTCGCTCATTGGTGTGCTTTCGCAGGCGCTCCTGCCGCGGAAGCCCGAGGGCCTGATTGCCGCTTACGAGATGATGGTGGTGACGCCGGCTATCCGGAACCTCATCCGCGAGAACAAGACCTACCGTATCGATTCCTCAGTGCAGACCGGCCGTAAGCACGGCATGTTCCTGCTCGATGATTCGCTCTTCCGCATGTGGCGTGAAGACCTCTGCGAGAAGGAAGAAGTGCTCCTGAAGTCGAATCGGCCCAGCGAACTGGCGGCGAAGATCGCTCACGCGGAGCGCGGCCTGGAAGACGAGGACGAAGAAGGGTTTGAGGATGAGGACGAGGAAGAGGAGGAAGACGAGGATTGATCGGCGAATACTCGCCCCAACTTTCGTCATCCCAAATACTTAGGAAGTATCGATGTCCACCCCGAGCCAGCCAAACAATACGAACCCGCCGAAGAAGCCCGCGGAGACCGCCAAGCCCGCGGCTGGTGGCAACGGCCAGAAGCCAGGCGCGAAGCCCGTTCCGAAGCCCACCAGCGCCGCGGGGCAGGGTGGGGCCAGGCCGGCGCAGCCTGCACCGCAGAAACGGCCGCAGCCGGCCAAGAATCGCTTCAGCTATATCGACGCCAACACCCTTCAGTTGGCCAAGAAGATCGAAGACCTCGGCTTCCTCGACGGCGCGCAGATCGAAACGCTGTACGAGGAGATGCGCACCAGCGACGCGACACTCGGCGAACTCGCCCAGCAGCGCGGCATGCTCAATGAAGAACAACTCCTCCAGGCGATGGCCGAAATCCACGGGATGCGCGTCGCGAACCTGGAAGACGTGCGGCCCGAACCTGGCGCGGTCAAGCTGGTAATGAAGAACATCGCCGAGATGTACAAGCTCGTCCCGCTCTCTTTCGAGAACGACGTGCTGACCGTGGCGATGTCGGACCCCAACAACATGCAGGCCATGGACGACCTGCGGAATCTCCTGAACATCAAGCAAGTTAGCCCGGTATTGGCACCGCCCAAGCAGATCGAAGTGCTGCTGGCGAAGGCGTATTCCACGGAAAAGGAAGAGTCGGTCCTCACGCTGATTCAGCAGTTGGAATCGAGCGACATTGGTTCGAACACGCTGGGTCGCGAGAACTCCATCGACCTCGACGACGTGATGGAAATGGCCAATGCCGCGCCGGTGCGGAAACTCATCAACATGGTCCTTCTGATGGCCATTCGCGACCACGCCTCGGACGTACACTTCGAGCCGTTCGAGGATGAGTACAAGATGCGTTATCGGTGCGACGGTGTGCTTTATGAAATGGTGCCGCCGCCGCGTCACCTTGCCACGGCCATCGCCAGCCGCATCAAGGTCATGTCGAATCTCGACATCGCCGAACGCCGGCTTCCGCAGGACGGTCGCATTGAACTCAACGTCGGCGGTAACCCGGTGGACATGCGCGTCAGCGTGCTTCCCACGCTCTTCGGCGAATCCGTGGTTATCCGGGTACTCGACCGCACCAACGTCGGCCTGTCGCTGGAGCGCGTCGGGATGCCGGCCGACCTGCTCGCCGCGTTCCGCGCGGTCATCCGCAAACCCAACGGCATTGTCCTGGTGACAGGGCCAACGGGCAGCGGTAAGACCACGACGCTTTATTCGGCACTCTCCGAACTCAACGACATCGACGTCAAGATCATCACCACCGAAGACCCGGTGGAGTATGAAATCGACGGCATCGTGCAGTGCCCGATCAACCACGAGATCGACCTGACCTTCGCCGCGGCCCTTCGCTCCATCCTGCGGCAAGACCCGGACACGATCCTCGTGGGTGAGATTCGCGACCTTGAAACGGCACAAATCGCGATTCAGGCATCGCTTACGGGTCACCTTGTGTTCAGCACACTGCACACCAACGATGCTCCGAGTTCGGTCACGCGGCTCCGCGACATGGGTGTGGAACCGTTCCTTATTACGGCCACGGTGGAAGCGATTCAGGCTCAGCGACTGGTTCGCCGCGTCTGTGCCAGTTGCCGTACGGAGTACGATCCGACCCGCGAGCAACTCATGGAGCTGAGCCTCACGCCAGAGCAGATGAAGGGGCGAAAGTTCTACTACGGAGAAGGCTGCGAAAAGTGCAACAACCTCGGCTTCAAGGGGCGCACTGGCCTCTTCGAGTTGATGATCATGAACGACGACCTGCGCGACATGGTCAGCCGCGGCGCGAGTACCGATGCGATCCGGCAGTATACCCGCAAACTGGGCATGATGAGCCTCCGCGATGCCGGTCTCAAGGCCCTGTTTGGAGGAACGACAACGCTGGATGAGGTGGTCCGCGAGACAGTGATGGAAGACGAGACGTGAAATGAAGGGGGTGTCGTAACGTCGTAAGGTCGAACGTCGTAAAGTCGGAATCCTTCCGTACTACGACCGGACTTTACGACCTTCGACCTTACGACTTTCGACTTTGCCGCGGGAGAGAACATGCCGACCTACAAGTATGAGGCGCTGGATACGTCGGGCGCCGAGGTTAAAGACTCCGTTGAGGCCTCGAACGAGGAAGAGGCGCAACAGAAGGTCAAGGCGAAGGGTTACTTCGTCACCAAGCTCACTGCCGTCGCCGGGGGAAAGGGCGGCGCCAAGAAGAAGAAGAAGACCGGCAAGAGCCGCAAGACCTTCGTCATCGGCGGCGTTAAGCTGAAGATGCTGGTGACCTTCACCCGCCAGTTCTCCACCCTCCAGGATGCGGGCCTGCCGGTACTCCGGTCGTTGCGAATCCTCGAACGGCAGATGAAACCCAGCGCCCTGAAGAATGCGCTGATCGACGTGGTGGACGACGTGGAAAGTGGGGCGGCCCTCTCGGAAGCACTCGGCAAGCACCCGAAAGCCTTCAACAAGCTCTACGTCAACATGGTGCGGGCCGGCGAGGCCGGCGGCGCGCTGGAAGTCATTCTCCAGCGTCTGGCCGACTTCCTTGAGAAGTCGCAGAGCCTCAAGGCCAAGATCATCGGTGCGATGGTCTATCCGTCTGTGGTCATCTTCGTCGCGGTGGCGATCCTCACCTTCATCATGGTGGCGATCATCCCGAAGTTTAAGAAGATCTTCGACGAATTCGGCATGACTCTGCCGTGGGCCACCCTCACCCTCATCCGCGTCTCCAACTGGATGAGCGAATACTGGTGGACGATCCCGCTGTTCCCGATCTCGCTCTTCTTCCTCGGCAAACTCGTGCGGCTCTCGAGAGCCGGAAACTTCGCCCTCGACAGGGCCACGCTCTGGATACCTGTGGTCGGGCAACTCGTCGAAAAGACGATTGTTGCCCGAACAATGCGAACGCTCGGCACCCTCATCAGTTCGGGCGTGCCCATTCTGGAGGCCATCAACATCGTGAAGGAGACCGCCAATAACGCGGTCTTTGAGCGAATGTTCCAGAGGGTTCTCGAGTCGATTCGCGAGGGCGATACCATTGCCGACCCCTTGAAGGAGTCGCGTTTGGTAGATGACATGGTCGTGAATATGGTGGAGGTGGGCGAGGAGACGGGCGACCTCGACACCATGCTCTACAAGATCGCCGACTTCTACGACGAATGGGTCGATAACCTCGTCAAGTCGCTGATCTCGTTGCTGGAACCGATCATGATCGTGTTCCTGGGCTTCACCATCGGCGCCATCGTGATCTCACTCTTCCTGCCGCTCATCAAGCTGCTGGAAGGTCTGTCGAAGTAGTGCGAAGTGCGGCGGCACGTTCACGAATCGCGTGTGGGGGATGATTGAGGGCGGGCCGAACGCGGTCCGCCTCGTGCCCGCACTCGTGTTCAGGAGGAGTTCAACCATGTTGCTGAGACGCGGGGCAAACCGGCGGTCGGGCTTCACCCTGATCGAGTTGCTTGTGGTCATTGCCATCATCGCCATCATCATGAGCTTGCTACTGGTGAGCGTGATGAACTTGCTGGGCGTGGTCGGCCCGAAGGCCGATACGACCGCACGCATCGCGGCGATCAACAACGCGATTGGCACATTCAAGGCGAATCAGTCGTTCGGACAGGTGACGTACATCCCGCCGGGCCGCCTGGAGAATGGACAGTGGCTCCCGTTCCGCTTGCAGAACAGCTACTCGGACCCCACTTGCTTCGAGGCGCAGTACCTTCAGAAGGTCTTTGGTGGTGGTCGAAAGCTGAACTGGTTGGACCTGGGAATGGGTAGCCCGACGTGGGGCGCGCAACTCGACGCGAATCAGACGCTGACATTCTTCCTCACAGGCATCCCGCAGGTCTCTGGCGGGCAGGCCGTGTTTACGGGTTTCTCCACCGACCCCATGCAGCCATTCAAGCCGCGGGCGCTGCCGGACGAGACGCGGCGCGGGCCGGTGCTCGACCTCGGCGGCAAGCCGAAGTACGTCATGGACCCCAACGGCTTCGCCCGCCTGGTCGATGGCTTCGGCACGCCCTTCATTTACTTCGCTTCTTACAACGGGCAGGCGAACAAATACTTCAACGGCGGCTATAACCCAATCGCGGCTGTTGCCCCTTACCAGCGCGGCGGCCAGGCCGAGAACGCCAGCGGCTTCCAGATCATTTCCGCGGGCAAGGACCTGACCTTTGGCCCAGGTGGACTCTGGATCGCTTCGCCGCCGCAGGCCGGCAAGGATGACCAGGGGAACTTCTCCAACAGTCTGCTCGGCAACGGGCCGCAGTAATCGGGAGCAGCCATGACACTCACGACGAGTCTCCGTCCCGCGCAGTGCCGGACCGGCTTCACCCTTGTGGAGCTACTGGTGGTGATTGCCATCATCGGTATCCTTGTGGCCCTGACCACTGTCGCGGTGCAGAAGACGGTGGAGAGCCAGAAGACGCGGACCACGAAGGAGCAACTATACAAGCTCCAGCAGACACTTGACTCGGAGTACGAGCGCGTGGTGCAGCAGTGTGCCACGGATGCGAGCCGGCAGCAGATACCGACTCAGGTCATGGCTTACTGCGACAACGAGCCAAACCGGGCGAAGTCGGTGTGGACGGCAATGCAGTTGCGGCGGCAGTTCCCGGACAGCTTCCAGGAGGCCGTGACGCCGTTCATCGGCATCCCGGGCTACCAGCTCAACCCGCAGGTAACCTTCCTGGGCGTGGCCGGGGTTGGCTCTGCCGCGGGTGCGCCCGACCCCAACGAAGGTGCCGCACTGCTCTACGCCATCGTGGCCTCGAAATCGGTCGCGGGCGGTGGAGCAATGGCTGCTTCCGGGGATGACCTGGGCCAGCAGACGACCGTCACGATCGGCGGCAAGTCGTTCAAGGCGTATGTGGATGCCTGGGGGCAACCCATCCAGTATTGCCGATGGTTCGGCAGCGGGTATCGCGGTCACCCGCTGGAGTCCGACGTGCAGCAGATGCAGTACATCGGCTCGGTGAATCAGTTCGCCGTCTCCGCCGGGATGCCGAACTCCGACCCGCTCGATCCGCGTAACCTCGTGCTGGGCTGGACCACGGGCGGGGCGCCCAACGCTCCGAAACGCGCCCAGATGGCTGCCCCGTCGGCAACAGGAACCGGGTTGTGCTTCAACGGTAAGAACCGGATGGCCACGACTTACTCGTCTGGCAAGAGCCTGTCCGATCCGACCGATGACCTCATGGGCTATCAACTTCGCCGGTTCGGCCGGTAACGGCAACGTGAAAGGGCCAATGCCATGACGCCGCGAAGCGCGAACAGCCGCCCAGGCGCGACACTCATTGAGTTGCTTGTGGTCATGTCCATCATCGCGGCGCTGGGCGCGCTTGCGCTGATGATGATGCCCAACATCGCCAACAGCGATGCCACACGCAAGGGCGCGGGTGAGGTGCAGGCCGCCTTGAAGATTTCGCAGGCGATGGCTGGCACTGCACGCCTGCCGCGCGGCGTGCGGTTGCTTCCCAACCTGGGTCTGGGTGGCACTCTTTGCACCGAGATGCAGTATCTGGAATCGCCACCAGTGATGGTGGCCGACCCACAAGTGCTCGTGGCGAAGCCGGGCGATCCGAGTGGCGTGAACACGCCCAACGGCCCGCGCGTTGAATTCGCCTACGAGTTCGTGGCATCAGCCTCGCCCACGGGGCCGCCACAGGGGACGATCGTCAATCGTCACTGCTACATTTACGGATTGAACCAGGATCAACTGTCTCAGATTGGCTACGGAGCCACGCTTGTCTTGCCGACACTCGGCGCCTGGTCGATGCTCAAGAACAACCCGAGTAATCAGCCTTACACCGTCGTCACAACGACTCCGCAACTGGTTGTGGAGGTTTACCTCGACCTCTACCCGGATACGCTGCTCGGCGCGGCAAGCCAACTGTCGCCCATACCGGCTCCAGCAACGGGGCAAGTACCACCGCAGTTTCGGACTTACCATTTCGGGATCTATGGGCCGCCGGTTCCGCTGGTTGGCGAGCCGACCGTCCAACTGCCACAGAATATTGCCATCGACCTGTCCATGTGCTTCCCACTGCCACCTGCTCCCTTGCCAACCTATTACGACATCCTCTTTTCCCCGAGTGGGCAGTTGGTCGTGACACCGACGAACCCCGGCATCAGTTCCAGCAGCGCCTTGCTACTGTGGGTGCGGGACTACACGAAGAAAGACATCACGGGCACGATGCCGCTGAGTATGCAGCCGATCTCGAACGCACCCTGGAGGTTCGATCCCTCGTTCCGCCAGTTTGAACTGGGTGGCGAGCAGATGATTGTCGGTGTCCGCAACGGCTTCGTTGGCACCGCACCTGTTCTCTGGCCAGACGGCACGGGTAACTACGCCCTTCCCAGTGGCCCTTATGGTCCGGCGCTCCAACAACTGGATTGATGCAGGCTCGGTTGTTCCGGGCAGGGCCATCCGGCGGCCCCACGAGTGTTGTGGGGCCAGAGTTTGGGCTGGCTGGATGTGCTTGCAAACCACCGCTCTGCGTTTTTTTGATTTCCGCTGTCCCGTCGTATGATTCTTTCGGCCGCGATCCCGTCCGTGTGCCGGAACGAGGGCGACTTATGATCCGCAACCCGATACGCCGCCGGGCTGGCACCTCTCTCGTGGAAGTGCTGGTCGGGTTCGGCATCCTGGGCATTGGCGTCACGAGCGTAATCACGCTCTTCCCGTTCTCGGCTCTGACCATTGGTCAGGCGCTGCGTGACGACCGTACCACAACCTGTGCGATCGTTGCCGATGGTGAAATCCGCCACATCCATCAGCAAGTGGTGGAGGCCGCCGGGGCTTCGACGGAACCCTACTACGTGGCGATGGATAATCCGGCACTGGCCGGCGTGGCACCGCCGAGCGGTCTGCCGTCGTGGCCCCAGCCTGGACCAAGTGAGCCGAGTTACCCGGTCTATGTCGATCCCATGGGCTTCTACGCGCGGCCGAGCGCTCCGATGGGCGATCCGGGCGTGCCCACCTATATCCCGCGTGTCAACTTCTCCTTCATCTTGAATAGTCCTCCAGTGGACGCGAAGAATGTGGCGCTGCGCTTCTGTAGTCTCATGGACAGCCTGACCTTCAACGAAGATGGCGCTGTCCCGAATAACTACGACATGCGTGAACAGCGTTACAACTTCGCCTGGATGTTGCAGCGGCCCGCCAATCGCGATCGCTACACCACGCGAGTTCAAGTCGTGGTCTACAACCGGCGGACTCACCTGTACGCGCCTCCAGGCGGCGAGGTGGTTTATCCCAACGTGACGTTCACTCCAGGCGAGACGGCACTTGTGGGAATCCCATCCACGGCCGAGATTCGCAAGGGCACCTGGGTTATGGATGCTGGCAACATGACTGCGGGGTTGCGTCACGCGGAGTTCTACCGCGTACTCAGTGTGACCGACCTGGGCACCTCGCTGGCGCTCGAACTTCACAAGCCAATCAAGCGACCCGACGGTCAGACACTACCGTATGCCGCCAACTTGGTGGTGATGCCGGGTGTGGCCGATGTGTACGAACGGCCGTTTCTCACCGCGAGCCATCAGTGATTGCCGGCAGTGATTCCCGGGTTCACCGTCCGAGGTTCTGCCCGATCACGGGCAGCCGACGTGAGGGCGACAGATGAAACTCATACGACCAGCGCGACGCGGCTTCACACTGGTGGAACTGCTCGTGGCCTCAGCCATGATGATCATGGGGATGTGGCTGCTGACGTGGGTTTACCAGCAGGGCTTGGATAGCTTCCGGCTGGCCCGCTCGCAGGCCAACCTGACGGGTCAGCAGCGGATGGTCACGGCGCTCCTGACACGCGACCTCCGGGCCAACCACTTTCTCGACGACGACAGCAAGCCCAATCACGGCCGCCGCGTGAGCGACCAGACGCGGGGCTGGATCGATGGAATTGGCTATACGCCTCCGCGCGGTGGTTTCTTCCGCGCCCGCAGTTCGCCAGTCGATTACCCTGAAGCGAACCAAGACGGCTTCACCTCGTCGCGCTCGATCAGTCACTACCTACATTTCACCGCGATTCTCCCTGGCGGACCCAGCGACCAGCTCTTCGGCGCGACGGTGCCTGCCAACTCCCAGTATCAGTACTTCGGTACGGCGGCGGAAGTAGCGTACTTTCTGATTCCCAACGGACTTCAGACGCGGTCAGGCGCCGCGGGATTGCCACTCTACGACCTCTACCGGGAACAGCGGATTGCGGCCAAGACCACGGACGACGCCGGGGGTTATGCCACGGCCGTATCGCAGCCAGACGCTCCGGAAGTGATGGTCGTGGCCAACATGAAACTGCGGACACTCTCGGAACTGACCGTCCCGTTCGGCCCCAACTGCGTTCGGTTGTCGAGTACCGACGTGTTCGCTCCGCTACCGGTGTCCAGCAACCGCTATAGCACCGACAAGCTGATGTCCAATGTGCTGTCGTTCGAGGTGAAGTTCACCGGCACGCCGTCGGCGTCGGCAGGTGTCGTATGGCCAACGCCATTCGCGAACGGTAACACTGATTACCCCTACGACACACTCCCTTTCGACGGTCGTTACGAGACGTTGAGCACACTGGTGCCCGGCTGGAATGCACCGACCAACATCGCTTCCGCAACGAATCCTGGCGGACTGTTGAAGCCAATTCGCCTCACGGGTGTGATGATCCGCTTGCGGACCTACGACGCCCGGACTTACTCGACCCGGCAGACAACGCTTGTCGTCGACCTGTGAACGACGACCAACACTAGCCCGACCAAAGCCCGGAGACGATTGCCATGTTCCGGCCACGCGCGACCTCGCACCGCCGCCTCCCACGCCGCGGAACGAGCTTCATCCTGATCGTCGTTGTCATGCTCGCGCTGTTCTCGGCGGTCGGTACAGCGTATGCGCTGTTCGCGATGCGCGAGGCGCGGCTGGCACTGGCTCGCAAGAACGGTGAGGGTGGTGGAGTCTCGCCGCCGACGTTCGCTCCCGACCCATCCGATACCATCAACCACTTCTTCGGATCGCTGATTTACGGCGTTCCCAACGGCACCTACGACGGTGCAGGTAATCCGGTTGATCTCTCCGACCTCACGAACTCGATGCGCGGCCACGAGATGGCCCGGTCCATGTACGGCCTCGACTGGGCCGCACTACTGGCCAACCAACCGCCCACAGCGCCCTGGGGCGGCATCGGCCTCTTCCACGAAGACACTTCCACATACGGCTACCCGGGACTGTCTGGCGATCGGATGATGTTCGTGCATCACCGTGTGGGAATGGTGGGCGGCCAACCACTGCTGCTCGACCCCGAATACATGGGGCCGCACCCATTCGACGGCAGCGGTAATCCGATGCAGTTCAACCCGGCGACACGCACCTATATCAGCAAGGCCGCTGGTTACAGCTACCCCGACCTCAAGGATTTCTTCCTCGCGTCGTTCGATCCCGCGACGGGTCAGGTGCAGACCCCGTCGTTCCACAGGCCATGGCTGTTCGGCTCGCTCGACCCGACGAACCCGCGCTGGTATGACCCCACGGGCTGGCTCTACACAACGCGGCCGCGCCCGGCCGAGCATCCGAACTTCCCGCGTGTGCCGCCAAACCCAGATGGCACCTATACCGGCGATGTGCAGAACTTTATCGGTGGCGTTGGGCCGCAACGCAACGATAGCCTCTGGATGGACATTGGTCTGCCGACGATCACGTTACCTGGCGGCCGCAAGGTGAAGCCGTTGGTGGCCCCGCTCATCATGCCGCTCAACGGCCTGCTGAACGCCAGCGTGCATGGCAACAACATCTTCGGCGGGAACCACAGTTCGTATCACGGCCTCGGGCCGTGGGAAGTGAACCTCGGTTACGTTCTCTCCGGCGCCGATGCGAACGCGGTTGTCGCGGTCCGTGGCCCCTCGCAGCAGCGCGTCGGGCTGAATCAACGCAGTTACTCGCCCTATGGCACCGCGCCGCTACCGAACGATTCCGCAGTTGCATGGACCAACTCGCTCATTGGTGCGCCGCCGCCGTATCCATTGCTCAACAACCTCGGTGGAATCCCCAACTTCCTGGGCGCCGGCTTTCAGAACAACAACGCTCCGGCCACGAATCACCCATCGCTGTTCAATCCGATGGAGTGGCCCGACCGTGGTGGGTTGTTCCCGAACCGCATCTACCAGATGGCCGACGCGAAGCGATTCAACCTGCACTATGCAGGCACGCCGGACTGGTACTCTCAGTCGGACCTGGCATTCAGTTCTCCTGCCCGGCCCAGCCTCTTCCCACAATCGTTCCCGTATGTCATCGAGACTGGCCAGGCCACACCGAACAGCTACCGGCTCGATCCCTCGCACGCCAACCGCGGGCTGATCGCCACCACGGGCTATGACCTCGATCGGCCGAAGCTGACGCCGCTCTACGCGGCACGAGCCAACGGGTCGGGTCTGATGTTCCCGACGATGCCGCCGTACACGAATCCGTTCCTTCTCAAGCCGTCGCTTCTGCCAGCCGCTTATCCCGCGCCGGCGCTGTACGGCCCAGGCAGCGACTTTATCGCGCAGAATCGTTGGTCGAGTCTGGTTTCCGCCATTAGTGCGGTGAACCTGAATCGCCCGCTGAGCGACTACCGCGCAAACACAGCCCAGCCGCTAGCGACTGGGAATCTGTTGCCGCCAGGACCACTGCCCGACGGTACTAACGGTCTTCAGGCCGACTGGGATCGGCAGCAACTCGCCCGCGACATCTTCGCGAGGCTAATCGTGGCAACCGGTGCCGCGGGTTATGTGGACACCATGCCTGCCACGGGCTTCCTGCGGATCACGCTGCCGCTTCCTGGCACTAACATTCTCACGATGCCCGTCGGTTCGCCAACGGCCGGCACGCCGATCACGTACACACAACCGCAATACGATGCGCTGCGGTACCTCGCACAACTTGCGGCCAACATCGTCGATTACATCGACAATGACGACATCAGCACAACATTCATCTGGAATCCCAACGGCGTTGGCCTCGGAGCCAACTTCGTAAGCCAGGCCGATATCGGCAATCGCGTGGTCTACGGAGTCGAGAAGCCACGCTTGGTGATCAACGAGGCGTATGGCGAGATCACCAACGATCCGACAGAATCGCTGAACAACATGAACGCGGCGGCGAACAAGCCCGCTCATGTACGGTTCTGGCTGGAACTGCTCAACCCGACCGCGGCGCCGCCCGTTGGAAGCCCGCTGGGCACAGGTGCGGTGTCGCTTACGGCGTATCAGATCGAGATTCGCCGCGCCTACCGGCAGACTGTCACGGCTCCCGGCGTTCCGGATGCCAACGGCAACATCCAGAACAGTTTCTTGTTCCTGGATCCGTCCAATGTGACGGGGGCCTTCTATTCCGCGGCTGGCCTCTCCGACCCGGACGCAGTCTTCAACCTACAGGCGCAGAATTTCCAGGTGAACCCGAACGTCGTGCTGAATGCCGGGGCATTCAACGCAGTCTATAGCCCACCCGCCAACGCGCTGCCGGCCAATGGAATGATTCTCGTTGGGCCGCCAGTCACGCAGCAAGCGGGCTTCGATGAGTTCGCGCCCAACGGTGGTGTGTGGGCGAACGAAGTGCAGTCTGGCCCGCCGACCTCGGCCCCTGGCAGCCAGTCGATGGCTTACACGGTCACGCTGCCGAACATGGCGCCGAACTCTGGCACCGAGTTCCGACGGCACATCGTTCTGCTGCGGCGGCTCGCGAACCCCTACATGGCGCTCGGTGGCGCCAACCAGTACGTCACCGTGGACCAGATGGACTACGTGCCGGCGTTCGACTCCATCATGGAACTGCAGGGGCAGATCGTGACCCGCACGCCGGGTAGCCCTGCCAACGCGACAACCTACGACGACCTGACCAACCGCTTCTCGGTAGGCAAGGTGCAGCCGTACGCGGGCCACTCAGTCGCCACCATGGCCGGGAACTACAACAGCTACTCCTTCCCGACCTCGATGGTCGTGAACCAGACGTTCAACGATGTGAATACCAAGAACGTCAACAACAAGAACATCCTCGATACCTTCGGGATGCACAACGGCTCGACCGGGGCACAACCCGCCGGCCAGACGTACATCGCTGGCCCGCCGGCATCGCTCCTCAATCAGACGCTGATGGCGCCGTTCGACTGGCTGCCGCACCTGGACCGTACGCTCGTTAACCAACTCGAACTACTCCAGGTTCGCGATACGCCTCCGCACCGGCTCACGGATACGTTCGTGCTGAGTAACCAGCTCTTCGGTGCACCCACACCTGCACTGACCTACGACCGCGGCAACGCCCAGTGGCTCAACAACAGTCTGACACGGGCGATGGAGTATCTCACCGTGCGGCCGTACACCGCAGGTGTGCCGCTGGGTGGCCGTGTGCCAGGCCGCATCAACGTGAATGCTATCCCGGAGCAGCGCATCCTCCAGGCACTGATGGACCCGCAGAATGGCAACGTGTTCGACATGAACTACGTTACCAGCGTGGCGTGGACGATGTGGATCGGCAGCCGCACCGCGCAACTCCAGAACGCAGCCCTGGCGAATGGCACATCGCAAGTTGCCCGCGCCGGCCCGCCGAGTCAGACCTTCATCGAGGCGAATAACTTCGCTGCGGGTGCCGGCTTCGTGGATCGGCCGTTCTTCCCACTCGGGGCACCTGTGGCAATCCCAGGCAGCCCGCTGGCCTATGGCACAGGCACCAATGCCGACGGCAACGCCACGCTTCCCAGCAACGTGGACCTGACCATACTGCGGCGGTTCAACACGGGCGTCGCGCCGGCGATCCTCACGACCGGCAACCCACCGATGCTCAACGCGTTGCCCGCGGGCAATACATTCGGAGCGCCGCCGGCCAAGACAACTGGCGCGATCCCGGTGTACCCCTCGTCGCAGCCTAACAGCCCGTCATACTTCCAGGCCGAGCCGGCGCGGAAGATGTTGAACAACATCACCACTGTCAACCACCAGTTCGTTGTGATCCTGACCATTGGCTACTTCGAGGCCGACGAGGCGAATCCGGTCATTCTGGCACCGAACGTGAGGGTGCCGCGACTGGGCGCGGAGGCATACCTCAATGTCCCTGGCGACATGCGACAGAAAGTGTTCGCGGTGGTGGACATGTCGAAGATGGCACTGGAGGCGACCACGAACAACCCGGCAAGTGTGCCGCCGTTCTTCACCAGTCTGGAGAAGACGGCGTACGCCACCAACGGCGCATCGACCGCGACACTGAACATTGCCTTCTCGCGGTACGATGGCACCAGCCTCTACGTCATGTCCGACGGTCAGGAAGTGACGGTCGCTCCTGGCGCCGTACTCGTTATCGGCTATGGGATCGAGCAGCAAGTAGTGTCCGTCACGGGAGTCATTGGGCCAGGACAGTTGACCGTGCAAACGATGGGCGGCGCCGTGCCATTCCGCACCGCGTGGGGAGGAACGTGCGTCTCGAACGTACGGTCTGGGTATCCTGGCCCACAACCGGCCTTCGATTTCAACGCCCCGAAGTACAAGAACGTATTGACCTACTTCGAGCGATTGAAGTAACGCGGAGTCGCAACTAACAGCAGCGACTCAGAGCGGGGGCATACGCCCCCGCTTTGCATTACCCATCACTGTGGCTGTCTCACGGAACGCGCGTGAGTTTCCGCTTCACTTCCTCCAGCCGACCGCGCAAGGATAACCGGCCACTGGCATCGTAGAGCTTCTTCGCGTGCTCCCAGGCGTCCTTCGCCTTCGCTTTCTCACCCAGTCGGAAGAGTACATCGCCGAAGTGGTCCCACACGGTCGGGTCGATGGCGCCTTCCGCCAGACGCGATGCTTTCTCCAGTTCGGCGCGGGCGTCCGTGAGTTTGCCACGGCGGAACAGGAGCCAGCCGAGGCTATCGATGTAAGCGGCGCTCTCTGGGTCCACGCTGCCGGCCTTGCGTCGTGCGATGCGATCCACGGCGACCGCGTGGCGGATGAGGCGTTCGGCCTCACCGAGGTCGCGGCTCTGATCGGCGAGGTAGTAGCCCAGGTCGTTGCAGGCGCCGGGGTTATCGGGGTCGTCGTCGAGCACCGCGCGGAGTAGTTTCTCGGCCTCACCGGGCTTCTTCGCTCCCCAGTATGCAGTCGCCTGTGCGATTCGCACCTCTGGCCGGTCCTCGGGTGTGTCGAACTCTTCCAGCAGTTTCTTCCCATACTCGACAGCTTCATCCCACCGACCCAGCACGCGCAACACGAGATGTTTGCGAAGCCGCACGGCCAGCCGAGAATCGGCCGGAGCCTGATCGATGGCTTTCTGCGCGGCCGCCAGCGATTCCTTCTCCTGACCCAGCTCGGCCAGCGCCAGCGCGCGGTGGAAGTGGAAGAACGCCGGCCCAATGTTCACACGGCCGTTGGCCAGAGCCAGCCGACATGCCGCTTCGATGTCACGCGGCCGACCGGCCAGTTGCAGCGCGCGAAAGTACGCGCGATACGCTTCCGCATGTAGGTCGCGAGGCGCGCCGAGTACCGCCTGGCGAAACTGGAGAATGGCGAGGTCGAGTTGCCGATACCGGGCCGCCAGCGCGCCGAGGAAGTGGTAAGTGCCGTGGGTGCGCTTGTGACCGGCACGCATGTCGTCGCTGGCGGCGCGGAGCAGTGCTTCCACGCCGTGCGGTTCTCGTTCCAGTGCAGCGGCGACGGCGCGCGCCTTCTCGGCGGCGAATGCCTTCTTCTCGGCGATTTCCTCCGGTTTGTCGAGTTTTTCAGGTCCCTTGTCCTTCTCCAACATGGCGAAGGCGCGGTCGAGATCCTTGATGATTTCAATTGGTCGACCCGTGGCGAGATGCGAGTGAATTACGACGGCTATCACGGCTGGTTCGGCATTGCGCGCGGTGATAGCGGCGAAAAGTTCGTCCGCGTCGCGGCGCGTTGTGAGGTCGCGTGCCATCTCCGCGGCGAGTACGGCGTCGAGTGGGCGGTTGAGCAGATCGCTCTCGGCGAGAGTCTGAAGCCGGGGGACAATCTCCTCACCGCGCCCCAGCGCGCGGAGAAGCCTTGCGAATCGCTGGTACGGTTCGGGTGCGCGCGGCTTGAGCTTGAGGAATGTTTCGAGCTGTTTGAGTGCTGCGGCGCGATCGCCCTTGCCCTCGAGCGCACCGGAGAGGTTCCATGCCAGCCGCGCGGCACCGGCCGGGTCGTTCACCTTCTTCGGATCGCGGAATAACTCCGCGGCGTTCGCGAACGCTTCCGCGGCTGCGTCGAACTTCCCCCGCTTGACGAGGATGCGGCCGAGTCGCTCCAGGCAATCCGCGGCCTGGGCGTCGGCCTCCTTTGGTGTGAACGCGCGGGCCGCGATGACTTCCGCACGCCCCTCGTGTACCAGTTCCACTGCCTTGCGGAGAGCCGATTCCGCCGTGGGAAGGTCGCCGGCCTGTGCGCAGAGTGCGGCGAGATCGCGGTAGATGCGCACGGCCCTCGCTGGCTCTTGAGGTAGCGTCGTGCTTTCGAGTGCGAGTTTTGCTGTGGTCACGGCCTGGGTTGTCTCGCCTGCATCGAGGAGGAGGCCGGCGAGCAGTGCTGCGGTATCGGCGTCTTCGGGGTCGTTCTTCAGCGCCTTGCGTGCGGCGCGAATGGCTTGCGGGTCGCGGCCGAGTTGCGCGTAGAGTTTCGCGAGTTGCTTCTGCGGCTCGGCTGCTGTGGGGTCGGCCCTGGTGGCCGCTTCGAGTTGCCGGGTTGCTGTCAGCAAGCGGTCGTGACGGAGATTCCACAACGCCGCGCCGTATTTCGCCAGCGCGTCGCGGCGCGTGTCACTTACGCCTGCTTCGGGTGGTTCCGACCCGGCCGCTGCGCACACGATCAGCCCGACGAACAGCCCCACGATCATGTCAGCCCTCGCCGCGAAGGATGGGCAAGCCCCCGGATGATAGCGGCGCGCCGCGGAGAGGAGAAGAGGAGCCGCAGATCAACGCCGGCCTCATGAGATGGAGCCGAAGAGTCAAAGCCAGGACCGGCCTGAAGCGCGCAATCAGCGTCTTTCCGCGTCGATGAGGCTGGCGAGGAACGCAACGGGGTCCTGGCGGGCCTTGGCCGCTTCGGCCATCGCCGCGGAGTCGCCCGCACGCTGGGCCAGTTCACTGACCCCAGGGCAGATGAGGTTCCGTTCGTCTTCCCCCAGCAGGAATCGTTTCGCGGCGGCAAGCGCCTCGGCCGGGCGATTCGCCTTCAGCAGGAGGTTGACATAGACCTGTGCGGCGAAGGTCGCACCCTCGGCGGCCTCGCGTGCGGCCTTTGCCTCGAAGTGCTTCAACCCCTCGTCTACCTTCTCGCCGGCAATGACGTTCAGGTATGCGAGATAGTCGGAGTATCCGTCCTCGAAAGGGGCGTCATTGCGGCCCTGGAGTCCCTCCGAGAGTCGGCATCCATAGGCGCAGAGTTCGCGCGCGAGATTAACGCCCTCGCCCGGCGGGAGGTTCGTCGCCATCTGCACCACGCTGGAGAGGTGCGACGTGTCGATGTGGTAGGAGTCGTCCGCGAGTAGTTCCGGGTGGGCTTCAACCATCTGCGGGATCGTGGCCTCTGGCGGCACGGCGATGCCGCGCCCGGCGAGATCGTTGTGCAGTCGCTCCGCGAGTTGCGCGTGCAGTGTGCGGGCGAGATGCCTGACGCAGTAGTCTCGCAACTCGGGGTTGGAGGAGAGATCGGAGCCGCTGACCATTGTGATGGCCGAACAGAGGCCGTGCCGGTCGAGCACGAGATCGAAGCCTTTCTTCGGCAGAAGCCCTTGCTGCCAGGTAATCTCGATGAGTGGATAGACGTCGTCGTCGGGGCCAGGTGTGTGGGCCGCGAGGGCCGCACGCACCGGCTCTGGCTCGCCGAGTAAGCGGAAGAAGGGCCACGCCTTCGCGAAATCCTTCCGCTCCAGGAGCATCTCGCCGACGTGCCGGCCTGCGGCGCGAATGGCTTCCTCGTAAGGCTCGTGAGTGTGCGGCGGTAACTCGCTCGCGTTGCCAGTGGGGAAGGGTGTGACGCCAAGTTCGACACGCTTCTTCATCAGGAGTGCGTAGAAGATCGCCTGATGATCCTCGATCTTCCGCAATTCCTCGATGAGTTCATCCACCGCGATCGCGGCCCCGCGCGTGGCGAGTATCGCCTGGAGTCGGTCGTAGGCGGCCGCGTCGAGTGTGGGCGGCGGTGCTTCATCGGGATCGAACATGAGACGTGTCGCTCCGCGGGGGGGTGAGGTCAGTGTAGCAGGGACTTCGTGGAGCGTCGCGGTTCTGGCACGCGATCGATCTCGCATAGAAATAACCGGCACTCAGCGTAAACGATAACTGCCCCGTTGACAGCACTGCTCTGTCTAACGAAACTGATACCACAACCTAGTGCGCCCGCCCTGCACCCCTTCCACCCCGTCGTCTGGAGCTTACGCATGCTCAGCCTGTTCGCGCACCACGCCGAGGCATTCTTCAAGATCGAGATCAACGGCCGCGACTATCCCGATGGCATGACCGAACACGCCATCTTCGCCGGCATCATCATCGGCTTGCTGGTCTGTGGAAGTTACGGTCTCTACGCCGGCATTCGCGACCTCATTCGTTGGCGCCGTCGCCCGGTCGAAGTGAAGGTGTAACAGCCGAGGTCAGAGGTCAGGAAACGGTGTCCGCTTCCTGGCTTCTGACCTCTGGCCTCTCTCATGCCATCCCTCGCAGACACCCACATTCACCTGCTCGCGGGCCTCGACGACGGGCCGCCAACTGCGGACGTGGCACTGGCCATGTGCCGCCGGCTCGTTGGCGATGGCGCGGCCCACGCCACCGCGCTCGCTCACCAGAACCCCGACTATCCCAACAACACTGCCGACCGACTCCGCGCCGCGGCAGCCGCACTCTCCACGATGCTCCGCGAGAAGCAGATACCGCTCACGGTTTACCCCAGCGGCGAGGTGATGCTCTCGCACGCGACGCTCGATGAGTGGCGCGCAGGGCGATTGCTGGCTCTGGGCGACCACAGACAGTGGCTGCTGGTGGAGATGCCGCACACCGGCTGGATCAATCCGCTTCCGCTGGCCGAATCGCTCGCGCCCGAAGGCGTCGGCCTCGTCATCGCGCACGCGGAGCGCTATCCGGAACTACTCGAAGATCTCGCACTCACCCAGCAATGGATCGCGGCCGGTTGCCTCATTCAGGTAACGGCGCGTGCGCTGGCGGAACCGTGGGCTGGCCCATTCGAGGAGTCGTTGAAGCGCTGGGCGAAAGGCGGCTTCATCCATCTGCTTGGTTCGGATGGCCACGGTATCGACCGGCGGCGTCCCGAACTGAAGGCCGGTTACGAACGGCTGGCGAGGTGGATCGGTCGCACGCAGGCCGACCGCATCGCCTGTGAGTGGGGCGCCGCGGTGCTGCAAGGGAAGCCACTGACGATTCCGCCACCGCATCCGATCCGCCGCAACTGGTTCTCGTGTCTCTTCGACACTTGATGCTTCCGATTCACGAATGCGGGTGTCGTGCGAGAGGCTTTTCGCGGCCGCACGGTTGACTCGTTCCCCCCCTTCGCGCAACATGGACTGCCGACCAGGGCCCGCCCCACTCTGCGACTGCTGCCACAGCCGCGAGCGCGAGAGGCTGATTCAGAGCCTGCCTTCAACCGCGCCGTCGCCTTCACCACGGGAGACACCGCACGATGCCCCGCACCTGCGTTCGCGGCTTCGCCACGTTCACACTCGTTCTCCTGACGGGTAGCCTCGCTCTCTCCCAGCCGTCTGCCGATCAGCAGGCTGAAGCGATTCTGAACAGCGGCCGCAAGGCGTACAACGCAGGGAACCCGCAGTTCGCCGCGGATCGCTTCACCGAACTACTCAACAAGTACGGCGGGACGAAGCACGCCCAGGCTGCCCGCTTCGCGCTGGGGCTTGCGCTCATCGACTTGCCAGCCCGAGACTATCAGAAGGCGCTCACTAACCTCACCTCGCCGGCCAGCGACGCAAAGTTCCCGGATCGCGCGCTGGCAATCTATTTCGCTGGCGTCTGCCAGCGAGGCCTGGGGCAGAAGGAACTCGCCGAGGGTATCGCGAGACCCAACGAGATGTCGCAACGCCAGAACAGTGCCAAAGTCAGGTTCACTGAGGCGAGCAAACTCTTTCAGCAAGCGCGCGAGGCGTTCGAGAAGAAGGGCGACGCCAGCGCGGAATGGGCCGCCCGCGCGCGCTGCGATCTCGCGGAGATGGAGTTGCGACTCGACAAGCCGAAGGAAGCCCGCGCCACCATCGAGCCGCTTCTGAAGGATGCGAAGTTCGCCACGTCCCGGCTGCGACCGCTGGCACTCTACTACCACGGCACTGCGAGCTTCTTGCTCCACGACACCCCAGCGACTGTGAAGTCGCTCGGACTGCTCGCTCCCTTCGACCAGCCGTTCGGACCACACGCCCACTATCTCGTCGGCCGTCTTCTCGCCGCGCTGGGCAAACACGCCGAGGCGACCGCCGCCTTCACTGCGGTACTCGCGGAGTACAAGAAGCAGAAAGCCGCTGCGGCCGAGGCGCTGAAGCAACCTGACACAATCAAGAAGAATCCGTGGGAGAAAACGCGACTCGAGGCGCTCGTGAAGAACCCGGCGCCCGATTACGTGGCTGGCAGCGCGTTCTATGATGCGTGCCTCCAGTACGAGGTCGGCAAGTTTCCCGATGCGCAGGCGAGACTCGATGCCTTCGCGAAGGACTACCCGCACTCGCCGCTCAAGGACGATGCCCGTCTCAGGATCGGCTTCTGCCAGGTGCTGACGAAGCAGTTCGATGTGGCCACGAAGACGCTTCAACCGCTGACTGCGCATCCGCGTCTCGCTGACCAGGCGCTCCTCTGGCTCGGCAAGGCCCAGGCGGGCATCGCCGCGGCCATCGCGAATAACACCAGCCAGCAGACGCAAGCCTACACCACGGCGATCAACACGCTGCGTTCTGCCGCCGACCGCGCCAGCCAGATGGCCGGCCAGGACAAGGAAGCGAAGGACCGTCGCGCCGGGATGCTCATGGAACTGGCGGCCACGCAACTCGCTGCAAACCGCGCTCGCGATGCCGCCAGCACCTATGAGACACTCTGGAATGAGAAACGCTTTCCGACAAAGGCCGAGGAGACGCTTCAGCAACTCATCGCCGCTTACCATCGCGCCGGCGAGCTGCAAAAGTCCGAAGAGCGAGTCGCGCTATTCCAGAAGCAATTCCCCAAAAGTTCGTTGCTCCCGCTTGTCCTCTTCCGCAGTGCGGAGAACGCCTACGCGAAGGCCGAAGAATTGACCAGGCAGAAGAAAGCCGAAGCGAAGAACGCATTCGTCGCGGCTGAGAAGAAGTATGCGGAGGTGATCGCGAAGTACCCGGAGTGTGAGTGGATCGACCGGGCGCGGTTCGGGCAGGCGCTCTGCATCATTGCGACTGAGGAGTACGAGAAGGCAATTACGATGCTGGAACGGATCCCTGTGGCCAATCGCGTGGGAGAGCTTGCCACCGTCTCCTACGTTCTGGCCGACTGCCAGCTTCGCGCCACGCCGGCGCATGCCAGCGGCGAGCAGCAAGAGAGGCTCCTCCACAAGAAGTTCACCACTGCCGCCACACTACTCACGGACTTCATCGCGGCGAACCCGAAGGTGGAACAGACACCCGACGCGATCCTCAAACTCGGCATCTGCCACAAGCGACTCGCGGCACAGTTGCCCGCGGGCAACGAGCGAAACGACACGCTGAACAAGGCTCGTGCCGCATTCGAGCGACTGACGCGCGAGTTTCCACAGTCGTCACAGGTCGGCACGGCCACTCTGGAACGGGCCAAGGTAATGCTGCTGCAAGACGACAAGAACGGGGCAATCAGCGTGCTGCGGCCCTTCACCAGCGACCCGCTCGCGAAATCGTCGGTCGCTCCATTGGCGATGATCTCACTGGCCACGTTGCTGCGCGAGCAAAAGAATCCGACGGAGGCCGTGAAATTGCTTCAGCAGGCGCGTCAGCAGTTCGAGGGGCGGCTGAATACGGCCCAGAAACTCGAATGGATCGCGCTACTTCGCTTCCACCACGGTGCTGCCCTCTTCGAGTGCGACAAGCTCGGCGAGGCACGCACGGCCTTCGAGCAATCGGCGCAGGCGGCTCCCAGGCTGCCCATCGCCGTGGAAGCATCGCTGAAGGCAATGCAGTGCCGGGCCGAAGAGGTGAAGCGGCGAATCGAGGCACTGGCTAAACAGAAGTCGCAGCCAGGCTTGCGGCCCGATCAGCGTGCAGGGATCGAGAATCAGGAGACGAGTGCGAAGCAGGAACTCGCGAACATCGGGAAACTCTTCGAACAGTCTGCCGCGAGCCTCAAGGCCGCGCACCCCAACAGCCCGGCTCGCGCGCGCATGCTCTACGAAGCCGCCTGGACTTACCGCACGGCGGGCACTGATCCCGCACCGGTCTACACCCGGTTGCTCAAGGAGTTCCCCGATCTTGCGCTGGCCGTGGAAGCCCGACTGGAACTGGCCGAGTTGCTCGCCACGCAGGGGAAAAGCGATGAGGTGGTGAACCTCCTGAAGGAGGCCCTCGACAAGGAGCCAGCCGACAATCCCACGCCGCGTGAGACGACCGAGCGCGTTCGCATCCGGCTCGGTATCGCTCTGTTCGAGAAGAAGGAGTTCGACGCGGCTCTGAGCCAGTTCGACGCCGTGGGCAACAACAAGAAATCGCCTCTCCGCGCGCATGGCATCTACCGCGCCGCGGAATGCCTGCTAGTGCAGAACAAGCCTGATGAGGCCGCGAAGAAGCTCGCGATCTTCCGCGACGACAGTCAACTTCAGAGCGTCGCGGACGTTAGCAGCCGTGCCATGCTGAGACTCGGACATACGCTGGCGCAGCTCAAGCAGTGGAACGAGGCGCGGCAGGCCTTCGAGACAGTCGTCAATCGGTACGGCGCAAACAACACCTGGGCCATCGATGCGCGATACGGGATCGGCTGGACATTCCAGAACCAGCGCCGATATGACGACGCCGTGAATGCGTACGCGATGGTCACCCAGGCGACCACCGATAATCGCGCCGGCCGCTCGCATCTGCAAATCGGCCTCTGTCGCGCCGCGGCCAAGAAATGGGCCGACGCAGGCAAGTCGTTCGCCACGGTCTACTTCGGCTACGATCTGCCAGAGTTGCGATTCCCGGCGATGATCGAACACGCCCGCGCGCTCATTCAGGAAAAGATGCCCGACGAGGCGACGAGACTCCTCAAGCGTGTCATCAAGGACGCTCCCCAGGATAGCGACTGGGCAAAAGCCGCGCAAGAACAACAGCGAAAGATTAGCAAATGAGTATTTGCATGGACAATCAACGCCAGCCGCAGCCAGTTCTACTTCGCTGCCCCTGTTGCGGATCCAAGACGCTCGACGAACGTCATGCGTGGGAGATCTGTCCGGTGTGTTTCTGGGAGGATGATGGCCAGGATGACCACGACGCCGATATGGTGCGCGGTGGTCCGAACGGGCGATTGAGTCTGACGCAGGCTCGCCAGAACTACCAGCAGTACGGCGCATGTGAGTACCGGCATGTGACGAACGTGCGGCCGCCATTCCCACATGAACGGCCCGACAGCCATGACTCTGAAGAGCGAATACTAACCTGATCCGAAAGCGCAACCGAGATGACGATTCGCATCCGCAGCCTGACGTTCTGGCTCGTGCCCTGTGCCATTGCCGGTTGCTCTCGACAGCCGGCGACCACCGCTGGCGGCCCACCTGCCGCTGCGCCAGCGGTGGCGATCGCGCCGGTGCCTCCTGTGGTCAAGCCGGGCAAGCCGCAGCCGAAAAGTGATTCTCCGTCACCGGCGTTCCCATTCTTCACGGACCTCGCAGGCACGGCGGTTGCGAAGGCAGTCACGCCGGAGCTAACGAAGCCGTTGCCGATCCCTCGCGCCGGTAAGACGCCCATTCCGCGTGCACTCCCGGCGAACGTGCTGAACCCCGACCCGCTCGCCCAGAGCCACTTCACTCCACCGCTACTCGCGCTCCCGAACGGGACCGGAGTGATGCCAGCCGCGCCGAAAGAGCAAGTACCTGCAGACTTCGGCGCGGGCGGCACGCTGACGCAACGCCCCGTGTTGTCCGTTACAACCACTGCTGTTTCGCGCGCCACAGATGTGAACGTTCCACCACCAGCACCGATGCTCGGACGCCCGGCTTCACGCCGCGTTCCCTATGACGATCCCACCAACGAACTCCTCAACGCCGAGATCGCCAGCGATACGGTGAAGCGCCAACCGGTGCCGAATGGTATGCAGAAGCCGCGACTCCGCGCGCAGGTTGCACCGAAGGTGCCTGCGAGCGCGGAACCGTCTGCCGCACCGATACAACTCAACCCGCGCCGACCCTGATGGCGTCGGAATCGCACGGATCACAACGAGAGCTTCCGGATAACAAGCCGCGACTTGTCGCGATTGAGAATGATGAGCAGATTGGCTTCGGGAATCAGGAACAGATGCCGGTCGAGCGGTTCGGTGCGAGCCGCGAAGCCCAACAATCCCTCGCACTCCGGCAGTCCTACCCCCGCAGGCAGCACGGGTTTGATCGCGTCATTCCCCTTGTGAAGGCTCACGGATATGACGTTGCGACGACGTGGCTGCTTGCCACTACTGATCTCGTTCACACGCAGGAAGTAGTCGCTGCCAGGAGTGGCCGCGGGCACGAACCAGGCATGCGTTAACCCCTCGGGTTTGTCGGCGACAACGTTCCCCGATGTACTGACGATCTGGTCCATTCCATAGATGCGTTTCCCATCCGGGTCGATGTACGCCGCGGTGATGTCGGGGCTTTTCACCTGCCACCTCTGCAGCGATTCGCTCAGTAGCGAGAACTTGTCGTTCGGGCTGTATCCATTGCCGCTGAGGAAGAGTTTGCCGTCGTGGGAAGCACGGACCTGGGAGTTCGGGAAGTTCTGGAGACGCACTCTCGCGCCGGCGATTTCCTTGCCAGAATCCACGTCCATCAACGCCACTTCGCCGAAGGGATCCACAGCCAGTAATGGACCGTTGGTGGCTGCCCCCATCGTGATCGAACGCGCCCCGTGGAACAGGGGAATCTCGAAGTCGTTTCCGGGCTTGAGATCGGGCAGCGAATAGGTGCGGAACCGATTGCGGCCTGTGCGACTCATCATAACCATCACGTTGGCGCCGGCGGCCAGCAACGAGTTGCCGGTATCCACAGCGGCTTCCTTCACGATGTCGCCCATGTTGACATCGAAGACCGCGAGCCGTCCGGCGGCGAAGTGGAAAACGATGTAGCGACCGCCACCGCCCAACGCAACCGCGTCGGCGCGGCCTGGAAGTAGGATGGTCTTGGGGGTCTTTGCAGTGAGGTTGGCGGGCGGCTGAATGGGTGTCAGTTGCCCGGCAACGGGTTTCAGATCGAAGCGATCTTTCTTCTTCGGAGTAGGCGGACGAGGGATATCGACAGGCGGTTTCGGGTTGTTGTTTGGGAATCCAGGGGGCTTCGGATTGTTGTTTGGGAACCCAGGCGGTTTTGGGTTGTTGTTTGGGAACCCAGGGGGCTTCGGATTGTTGTTTGGGAACCCAGGCAATTTGTTCTTGTTATCGTCCGGTCGAATAGTTCTAGGATTGCGAGTGCTTTCCGCGTTATTGTTGCTGCGGCGCACCGTACGATCATCTTCCGTGTTGATCTGCGTGAAGAGGAACCAGGCCGTCAGCGCCAGCCCGCTCATCACGACCAGCAGCCCCAGACCACCACTGAGAAGCACGACCATCGCCGAGCCACCGCTGCGCTGTTCCTCGTCGTTACTCTGGCGACGCCTGGGCCGGGGCGCAGCGACACTGGCATCGGCCGCCGCGCCAGGCGTGACACGCAACTCGTATGGCGGTTGCCCTGCCTCTGGCGTGGTCGCCGGCTTCTTGAACTCTGCCGTCAGCGACGATTCGCAGCGCGGACAGGTGACTGTGAAGGCACCACGGGCTTCTGC
>CAYRDG010000033.1:0-60738 GCA_964422915.1 uncultured Frigoriglobus sp.
CGGCTTCACAGGGTTCGGCGTAGTCGGGGCAACACCGACCTGTGAACCGTTACGCGGGATTCGACCAATTTCTGAAACTCGGTCAGGATTTCGGGATAGCGCTGCGACAGGTAGCGCACGACGCGGGCGTTGTCAGTCAGCTTCCGCAGGTAGGCGACGACCAGCACCAAGTTTAGCACGTTCTTGCCGTGCGACTCCTCGATCAGCCGGAACTCGGCCGCGTGGTTCTCCATCTCCCGCTCCATCCGCGCGATGTCCTCGGGCGACAGGCCCCGCACTTCCTTGCCTCGCTCGCCGTCAACCAACGCGTCCGGCGGCGTCGTGGCGACCAGACACTTCACGTACCCCGCGCTGAAGTTGTCCGCCGCGCACATCAACTCTGCGATCTCGATCTGCCGCATGGACCGCACCTTCCGCAACTCCCGGAATGCTTCGCCGGTTGCCCGCCGATCACGGAGAAGTTCCACGGCCTCGGGGCAGATGCCGTCGAGAAGTTCCCGCTTCTGTCGAATGCTGGCGACATCCACGTTCAGTGACCGGGCGATGCGCTCCTCGCTCACGCCGTTCTTCGTGGCCCGCAGGATCATGAAGTGCTCTTGGATGGCCGAAAGCCGGCTGACCTTGTGGTTGTAGGTGAACCCCTCGTCGTCCGCGGCCACGAGGCACGAAACGGTGGACACGCCCATCGCCTTCAGGATCATGAAACGGACGTGCCCGTCGAGCAGAAGGAACTGCCCGGGAACCTTCGGTGCCGGGAAGATGACCAGCGGCTCGATCAGCCCCAGTTCGCGGATCGATGCCTCGATGCACTTGAACTTCACCGTCTTCTTGACCGCATCCTCCAACCGGCGGGTCGGCAGGACGTGGTCGAGCGGCACCTGCAACACTTCGTCCTGGCAGGCGAGCCGGACGCTCGGGTTCTCCTTCTCGCGCGAGGTCACGACGAACCCCCTTTCTTTTGAACCACCTCGGCGAGGAACTGCGGCAGCGTGTCGAGTCCTTCGGCCCGCAAGAGCGTCATGAAATGCTCGTCGCGGAGCAGTTGCTTGATCGCCGAAACGGCGAAGAGGAGCCGCGTCTCGCAGATCTTGGCCTTCTGCACCACCATCTTCTGGCGCAGCGTTTCCTGCTGGAACGTCCGTAGGACGCTTTCCGCCGACACCGGCCGCTCGCCGGCCTGGCGTTTTCCGCGTTGTTGCCGTTTGCCGCCGGCCCGACGCTGTTCGATCAGCCGCCGTGCCCGCAGGAGCGCTTTGCCGCGCAGGTCGTTCCGCTCATACGCCTCCTGGAGCGCCCGCTGCACCGCCTTGTCGTCGGAGGTGGCGATGGTGATCGCCACGTTCACGGGCAACTGCTCCCTCTCGACCGCCTGGAGCAGCCGCTCCTCGCCGCGCTCCAGCAGTTGAAGGATGCCACGGATGTAGGCCACGTCCAGGTCGACCTTGCGGGCGATCTCGGACTGCGTGTACCCGCGGTCCTTCAGCATCCGGATGTCACGCACCAACTCGACCGCCGAGTGCTGCCGGCGGGCGATGTTCTCGACCAGGCTCATCAGGAGCACTTCTTCACGAGTCCCCTCGATCACGATGGCGGGGATTTCCGTCTGGCCGAGGGCGCGGTACGCCTCCAGCCGACCTTGCCCGCACGCCAGGTTGTATCGCGGCTCGCCGTCCTTCGACTCGGCGGCCGCGACCGTCACCGGGCGCTTGAGCCCGAGCCGGGCGATGTTGTCGGTAATCTGGCCGAACTTCTTCTTGCCCCGCTCGCGGGGGTTGATCACGTTGATCTGCGAAATGGGTATCAGCCGGACTTTGTGATCGTGTCGAGCGGTCATGCGGCTTCCTCCAGGGTGCGCCGCGCGGCGAGCGCGGCGAAGTGATCCAAGGTGTCGAACTGGTAGGTGTCGAGGTGCGCGCCGTTGCACTCGCAGAGCATGACGCGCGGCGCGATCAGGTCCATGACGGGGAGCAGGTAATAGTCGGCCGGCCGGCAGTTCTCGGCGTCCATGCGCACCAGGACGGTGATGTCCGGGGCCACGCGCTGGTCGATCTGCACCAGCCAACGCAATGAGCCGGCAGCGGTTTGTTGGCACCGCGACAGGACGACGCTCGCCGTGTACTCGCCGTTGATGAGCAGCCGGTCGGTCGCTTCGTCGTGGGCGACCGTGGCCCCGACTTCCGAAAGCCGTTGGGTCAGGTCTTTGACCAGTGACGGGTGCAGGGCGCGGATCGCCCGGTTGATCTCCACGTACCCGTAGTCGCGGGTCGGCTCGATCCCGGCCAGCCGGTACGCCGAGAGCAAGCTGCCGAACCGCGACCGGTACGCGGCACTGGACGGCATGCTCTCGTCGGCGTCGATGGCCCCGGCCGATATCGTGGCGACCGTGTCGCCCAGCCGACGCAGGTGGGCGATCATGTCTTCGCTCGACACACGACGGGCACGCTCGGCGAAGATGCCGCGGGCAACGAAGAAGTCTTCGGCGCAGACGACCGGCTCGAACGCGTCCTCGGCACGGACCCACATGTCGGGTGCGTTTCGCACGCGGCGGTTCTTGAGCTTGAACGACGTGCGGTTGTAGACGTTGTGGCCGATGTACTTCTCGTTGGTCAGCAGTTGCCGGACGGCGGCCCGGGTCCACGGCCGGCCGAGGTCGGTCCGCAAGCCGCGGTCGTTGAGCGCGGCGGCGATCTCGGCCTCGCGTTTCCCTTCGCGGGTGAACTGCTCGTAGACCCAGCGGACGACTTCGCGTTCGTCCTCCGGGCCGGGGACCAGAATCACCCGGTCGGTCTGCAGGCTTTTCCGCTCGCCTCGGGGCAGAACGCCTTTGGGTTCGCCGGCCTGGTTGACCAGCATCCGGCGCAGGCCGTACCCCGGTGGCCCGCCCTGGCGGTAGCCGAGTTCGATCAGCCGGCACTGACCGCGGAACACCTTGGCCGACAGTTCCCGGCTGTACTCGCCAGCCATCGCCCGTTTGACGCTCTTGATGATGGTGGCGGTGGGTCCGCCGTCGTTGTCGAACTGCTCGGCGCAGTAGTGGACTTCGATCCCGGCCCGGCGGCACAGGTACTCGTAATAGGCGCTTTCGTCGGCATCCTGGAACCGGCCCCACCGGCTCACGTCATAAACGAGGATGGCTTTGAAGTCGGTGCGGTTGTTGTGGACGTCGTCGATCAGGGTCCGCAATCCGTCGCGGCCGGCGACGCTCAGGCCGCTCCGCCCCTCGTCGGCGTAGGTGCGGACGACCTCGAACCCGCGCCGCACGGCGTATTCGCGGATCGCGTCTTCCTGATTGGCGGTCGAGTACTGCTGGTGTTCCGTGGACATGCGCACGTACTGCGCCGCCCGCACGCGGCGGGGTTGCACGTTCGCGGGTGTCGGGGCGAGCGGCACGGTGCCGGTGTCGGTCATGGGTGGCCGCCGGAGGGGGTCAAAGCGACGGTCTATCTGATGGGATTATGCCGGGATGCCGTGACATCGCGCGAGAGTTCTGCGTGACATCGCTGTGACATCTCGCACCCTATTCGGCCAAGCGAAGCGCGTAGTGACCGTGTTCCGACCCGTCGATGGCGTCGGCCAGTTCGTCGAGTTTTGCCTGCCGGAGTTTCTTCCGAAGGAGCCGGACGATGTTGCGAACGGCGTCGGCCGACCGCTGCCCCTCCCAGACGTCTTCAAAGAGACTCTGGTGGGAGACGAACCGACCGGGCCGATCGGCGAGCCGCGACAGGAAGCGGAACGCCAGCGTGTTGCCGAGGCAGCAACTGCGGCCACGAAAGGTGACCGTGAACCGCGAGGCGTCGATGACCGGACGCAAGTCGTCCGGCGGCGGATCGGGTGCGGCCGGCCGGTTGAGCCACTCGAGCGGGTCGAGGGCGAGTTCCTCGCTCAGGAGCGAGTACGTTCGCTCCAGTACTTCCATCGTGACGGCTTGGGCTTCTACCAGGCGGCGAAGGGAGGCGCGAATCGAGTCGCGGCGGTCCGTGTCCATGTGCGGCTTCCGGGTGATCAAGAAGTGAGGAGCCGACGTGGCTCCCACTTCACTCTGCCCGCGCCGCACACTGTTGTGGAACCCGTCGTAGCGCCCACGCGGCTTGCTCGTCGGCGACATTGTCCAACTCAAGCTCACGGTGCAATTCGTCGTACCGCTCTTCCAACCAGAACGGGTTGTCCTGTTCGAGCGCCATCCAGTAGTAGTCGCCGATGATTCGTTGGTGACTCATGGCACGTTCGACCCGGTGGCTACCGATGACCTCGGAATCGCCCGTCAGCACCCGTGAAAGGCGGCCGATCCTTTCCTGAAGCGAGGTGACAAGATTCGGAGTCTCCTGCCAGATTTCGGTCTGGGTGTCCTCCTCCACCAAATCGAGATTCGGCACGAGCCTCCCGGACAACCAGTGCAGCACGAGCAAAGGCAGGCGGTGGGGTTCAATGGTGAGAATGCCCCACTGAGCTGCGAACCGTCTGGCCTCTGGGGAAAGTGGGCCGCCACTGACGATCACCCGGTACAGCGGTTTTGACCGAAGCGAGGCGCTGTCCGCCGACAGAAAATCCAACCCCTTCTGTGCAAACACCAACAACTCGTTCTTCCCCAAATCTTCGCTGAGGTGTTTCAGTTCGAGATGGACCGTCACCTCGGGGGTTGAAATCACGCCATCGCTTTCGTGCCGGAACCCGGATGCCGATGCCACCCGTCGTAACGTGCGAGCCCCTGCGGTCTCCGTCAGCGTCAGCCGCCGCGCCCGACAGTACCGGTAAAGGACGGATTCAAACAGCCGCCCGCGTGCGCTCGCGGACACCGCAGGCGGTTCCCAGTGCTGGACGATGGCGAACATGTCGAACGCCAGGCCGTAGAGAAAAGCCGGGAAGTCCCGGCCTTCCCGATTGCGAAAGTAGGGGGCGATCACGATTTCACCCCCGTCATCAAGATGGTTCCGACGGAACGCTTTCCTGCACGCAGCGGCAGTTCGTGTCGCGACTTGGCCTGCTGAATTTCAAAGTGCAGTTCGTACCCGTCGCCGCCTGCGTAGTTCTCCTCGAACAGCTTGTCGAAGACCGATTTCTGGCAACGGTTGTCGAGACAGAAAACCGATCGCAACTCCCAGGCGTTGACGAACTTCGACTTCCGAATCGCCTGGAGCTTCTGGTAGGCGGCATACATTTTCGACAGGAAGTTCTTGCCGGTCGGCACCAGCCCGGAATCGAAAACCAGATCGCCAACTTGGCCCCGGCTGCTCGACAGGCGAATCGTTGCCGTCCGATACACCACCGTGCCGGGATAATCGGGGTGTGATGTCGTGGACCCCCACAGTTTGAACTCCTCGCCGAGCGACCAGATCGTGCGGTGCGTCCGGTAGTCGAAGAGCAAGCCGTCGGCCCGGAAAATCGCGGGGACGATGATGTCGTTGAGCTTGGCGAGGAAGTTCTTAGCAAACTCGCTCGACTCATCGTTGGCCGCGCTGATCTTCGATTCCGCCACGAGTTTCTCGACTCCGCCACGAATCTCGGCGCACTCTTCTTCCGTCAGGGCGCGCCCCATCCTCTGGCCCAGAAGCCGGAGCATTTCCCCCGTGTCGAGTTCGCCGCCCTCGACCGCCGTGGCGAGCGCCGAAGCCGAGCCGTAGTCCGCCCCGATGTGGTCCTTCACCGAGGTTACAAGCGGCGCGAACACGTTCCGCTCCGCGATCACGGCCACGAAGGCCTGCAGGTTCCGGTGGGCGCTGTACATCATCGAAAACAGTTCGTCGAACGCGGCCGAGCGGTCATCCTTGAACAAGCGGAGCATCTTCCGCCCACTTTCCGAGATTGCGACCGTCTTGTCCTTGGCGACCTCATAGGTCTTGCTCGTCGCCTTCGGCAATGGGGAATTCTCCAACAGCCCGAGCTTTTGGAGTTCGCCCGCGACGATCACCACGGTGGCGAACATGTAGTCGCCCTTCCGCTTCGCGTTGCGGTCGTAACAGAACTTCAGCCGAATGTTCTCCAGCGTCACCGTGTCGTCGGCCTCGAGTTGCCGGAGAGCGATGAACAGATCCCGCACGCTGACGCGCGGGATCGAATCGATGGGTGCTGTCATCGGTGCGCCTCCTTAGCGTTCGGGGTTCGAGTAGTCGGTGTCCTCATCCTCGTCGTCGTTCACCTCGTCACCCTCGTCGTCGAGCAGCGGCTGGACGAAGGTCAGGTCGATCTTCTTGCGGTTATCCGATTCGGCCTGATTGAGAATGTTGAACAGAGATTCGAGGAACGACCGCGGGTTGCCGCCGACCGACGACCGTACGGCCTCAATCACGTCCTCCGTGAAGGGATGGATCGGGCTCGGCACTTTGAACTCCGGGGTGCGGCACTTCTCCAGGTAGTGGTTGGCCAGTTCGACCGCTTCCTCCGTCGTACCGAGACCCTTGAGGTAAACGATCCGAGCCTCGTTGATCTTCTTGCTGAACGACAGCGAGGGGAGGTGCTCGTTCTTCCAGATGTTTTCAATCGCCGCCTCCGCCCGGATGTGCATCTGGAAGATGAACGAACACATCTCGGCGGTTGGGGAGGTCTGGCAGATCGACTCCCGCAGCACCTTCACTTCCATGTCCTGCTTGCGGGTCCACGTGGCGAAGTTCTCGATTTGGTCGACGAAGTAAGCGACGTACACGATGCCAGCTAGCGACACGAAGGCGTTGAAGACGTGGACGAAGTTGAACCCCTGTGTGGCCTTGATCCGGGGGCCAATCCCCTCGTGTCGGATGAAGCGAACCAGGTCGCCGGTGTCCTCGTGGCACAACCGGTCGATGAATCCGTTGACGGTGGCGTGGGTAAGCTGGACGTTCAGCCCCTTGTACTTCCTCAAGTCCTTCAGCAGCGCCTGCTTGATCTCCTCGCCTTCGTACCCTTCGGTCGCCTCGATCCGCGCGATCAGCCGCCGCCGCAGTTCGGCGTGGACGGTGCTGTTCTCGTCGTACTTCGATTCCAGAATGAAAATGACCGCGTCGAGCAGAGCAGCGGGAAATGACTGCACTCCCTTGGATTTGTCGAACGTGCAGTAACCCGACAGAACGGGGTTCTCCTCGATGTCTTGCTCCCCGATTTCGTTCCGCTCCAGCATGGCGCGACCGAAATCCGTGTTGATCCGCCGCGATTCCTCCGCCATCAGCATCGACTTCCCGAATCCCTTACCCAGGTCGTCGCCCTGGTGACTCGACCACAGCGCCCCGATCACCTGCTTGTTCGACTCCTTGCCTAACGGCAGGAGGAAGAACTTGCGGTGGAACTCGTCGAGCTGCTCGCCGTACATCTCCGGCACGAACACATCCGGCTTGTCCACGTTGTAGATGTGGGACGACTTGAACGGGTTCTCCCGAAGTCCGAACACGTCGCCCAGAACGCTCTTCTTCGACTTCAGCGCCATGACTATCTCCAGTTTGGGGCTTGGCTGCCAGTCGATTCGAGCCAGTAAATCGCCAACAGCAGTGGAATAATAGCAGATCATGTGATTTGCTGGCTCGAATAATCCGGCTGGAACGCTCGAAGTTTGCCAGAAAACGTCGCAAATGATTTATCTGCAACGATTTGCTAAAGAATAAAATTCTTGAATTCTGGGCTCGCAGTGGCCCGGAATCTACACGTGGTGAGCTTTTCGGGGCTGCCAAGTGTCTCGAAGCGGTTCTCCGAATCGTTCTTCCCGAAGCGTCGCGAGGTGACGGCCAATCACGCGGATCTTGGGTTGACCCGATCCCGACGGTATGTTACAAAACGCATGTAATTGTCAACAAAGCCAGACGATACGGAACAATGGCCGCCTCGCCAACTGATCGCGTACTGAACCTCGCCCGCCGCTCCGGCGTCCTGCGTCCGCGTGACCTGGACGCCGAGGGCATCCCGCGTGTCTACCTGCGCCGGCTGCACGCCGCCGGCGTACTCGACAATCCGGGTCGGGGGCTGTACGTGCTGGCCAAAGCGCAACCGAGTGAGCACCAAAGCCTGGCGGAAGCGTGCAAGCGCGTGCCGCACGGCGTCGTGTGCCTGCTCTCGGCCCTGCAATTCCACGGGCTGACCACCCAGGCCCCGTTCGAGGTCTGGATGGCCATCGGGGAAAGTGCTCGCCGCCCCAAGGTGGACTACCCGCCGCTGCGGATCGTGCGGTTCTCCGCGGCAGCACTGGCGTTCGGGGTGGATGAGCACACGGTGGACGGCGTCCGCGTGCGGGTGACCAACCCGGCCAAGACCGTGGCCGACTGCTTCAAGTACCGCAACAAGATCGGTCTCGACGTGGCGCTCGAAGCGCTGCGGGAATGCTGGCGCGAACGCCGGGCGACGATGGACGAGCTGTTCCGTGCCGCCGAGGTGTGTCGGGTCGCCCGCGTGATCCGCCCGTATCTGGAGTCACTGACGTGAGCAAGGAACGCCCCCGAAACATCCCGGCGTCGGTGCGGCAGCGGCTGCAAACGCAGGCTCGGACCCGCAACGAAGAGTTCCAGCTCGTGCTAACACGGTACGCGATGGAACGACTGCTGTACCGCCTGACCAATTCGCCGCACCGGGACGTGTTCGTGCTGAAGGGGGCGATGCTCTTCCTGCTATGGACCGGGCAAGCCCACCGGCCCACGAAAGACCTCGACCTTCTCGCGTCCGGCGAACCTTCGCAGGACCGCTTCACGTCTATCTTTCATGACATTTGCAAGCAGTCGGTCGAGGACGATGGGCTCGTGTTCGATCCCGACACAGTAAATGTCGAACGAATCAAGGAAGACCAGGAGTACGAGGGGTGGCGCATTCTGACGGTCGTCACCTTGGAGCGCGCACGCATCCCCCTGCAAATCGACATCGGCTTCGGCGATGCCATTACTCCTGCGCCGGCCACGGTTGAGTTCCCGACCCTGTTGGAGTTCCCAGCCCCGGTGCTGATGGCCTACTCGCGGGAAACGGTGGTGGCAGAGAAGTACCAAGCAATGGTGTCGCTTGGTATCGCCAACAGCCGGATGAAGGATTTCTACGATCTCAGGGTGCTGGCTCGTGACTTCGCGTTCGACGGACGCATGCTGAGCGCCGCCATCCAGGCGACCTTCGAGCGACGGAAAACCACTCTGCCGGCGGATGTTCCGCTCGCTTTAACTCCGAAGTTTCACGACGACGCGACCAAGAAACTCCAGTGGCAGGGCTTCGTCAAAAAAAGCAAACTTCCTGCCACCGACATGGGCCTGGTCGAGATCGCAGCGGCAATGCGCGAATTTCTGCTGCCCCCAACGGCCGCGCTGGTGGCCGGGGTCGAGTTAGTGAAATCATGGCAACCCGGTGGCCCGTGGGGCTGATCGCGGGTATGAATTCGCCAACCGGGGTGCCTACTAACGAATCCGCAAGGGCACTCTGAACTCCCACGGGGCGAGAGGTTCTCAGTAGAACAGATAATGCCCGTTCGAGGAGTGTTCCTCTTGGGGCACTGATGCAATTCGATGCGGGCCGGTGCAAAACAGCGCCGGCCCCTTTCATTTCAAGAGGTTGCGAGTTCTCACCTTCACCTGCCCTAACAATCCGAAGATTGCAAGTTGATACCGATTGATGCGGTTCGGCGTACCCGGTTGGTACGCCCGGCGGTACGCCGTACTTGTAGGTCGTAGAGGCGGCGGTGCGAGTAGCGGGCCGTGAGAACGGCGTCACACTGTCGAAGTTGTCCACCGCGTCCAGGTCCCAACTCTGACTCCGGCATCCACAGTTTTGGGGTCGGGCTTGGGTGGCACTTTGCGAAAGAGGACGGCGAGTGGATGCAAACGGGTGGGCGAACGTGAAGGAACTCAACACTGGGGAAGGGTGCGCCACCTCGCGTGCTATGCGACCGCATCCCTTTGTGGCGAACACGCGACCGCGTCGGTCAGTCCCTCCACGTTCGTACTTCGCTCATGCAAGTACGGGTTTGATTCGCGCCGCGTGTGCGTGTCGGCGGCCTCGCAGCATGGTTCTCGCACCTCGTGCCGCGCACGGGCCGCGATCCGTATCGAATGGTGTTTGTGTGGCGATGGTTCTTCAGCATTCTGTACGCGCGCGCTGGCCTTGATCTCTTCCGCGGTGAGTTTGGCTACCTTCTTCATTTCTTCCACCTGCACACGTGTCTCGCAGTTGCGCTGAGCCGTGAAATACTTTGCCAGCGTCTCCGCGGCAGTCGCACTGTCACGTGCGTTCTCGCCGCGCATTTGTTCACGCATCTTGCGAAGGAATTCGGCCTCCGTCTCGCGCGCCACCTCGCGTCGGGCGAGTTCCATTTCGACCTCGAAACGCGGATCGCGCCGGCAGGCGAGGCGGAGATAGAAATGGTTGCGACCCAGCGCGGTGCCGACCTCGAGCCAGTCGTGACCGGCGGCGCGCATTTCGGCTGCGTCCTTCAGCAAGTCGAGGGGAAGAACCTCGTACGCCTCGGGATGCTCGTAGTGATGGTCGACGTGGCTTGCAGACATGACGCACCCGATGAGAAGTGAGGAGAAGTGGGAGTTGTGAGCGGCGCTCGGCGGTCGAGTTGGAGCGCGAATCTGATAGTGTAATTATGTGCGCTAATCGGCCATTTGTCAAATGGCATTCGCAGGATTTTCCGACAGAAGCCAGATAATCGTCATCGCCATGGGGGCAAAATGGCGTGACTTTACCGATTTGTTGTGCCAGGAGAATTATGACGGCGCGACCCGACTCGACTCGCTTCATCACATCTTCGTCGGCCGTCGAACCAATTCGGGGAGTGGTGGATCGTGAAACGCTTTATTGGATGGGGCCTGGCAGTCGCAGGGGGTGCGGGAACGCTGTGGGGTGGAATGTGTCTCGTGACAGGGTCACTGGAAAGCCAGATCGATATTACGCCGGAACTGTCGTTGAATGCGATGACCGCCGGGCTGGTGGGAGTGGCCGTGCTGACAATCGGGCTGGTGTGGGCGCGTGACTAACGTGTTCGTTTCCAGTCAGTTACGGCTTCCAATAGACGGCTGCAGATGCTAGGCTTCAGTTAGTCCGCCCTGGAGTGCGGCCCAGCTCGCATGGTCCGCACCCCTTCCGGGATGGGAGGGCCGATTCAGGGCTTGCCACTCACGGAGGATTGCCAATGAGTGCGTTACGGACAACCTGGCCGACGCGGTGTGGGTTGCGTGCGTGCGCGCTGGTCGTGGCCGCGCTGATGCCGCTTGGAGTTGCTGGTTGCGGTACTCCCACTCCTCCTGGTCCCGAACCGTCTCCGCATGCCGTTGGCAGCAACGACCCCGCATGGATCGTCAGTCGTTTCGAGTTACCGCCGCCTGATATCGACAAGATCAACTACGACAGCCGTACACGCACACTGACGCTCTACGACCTGCCGCGAAACGGCCGCTGGGAAGTGCAGTTGCCAGGCGAAGACGTGGGTCGCCCGGTGCCGCCGCAACACCGTCTCCCAGACGTGGACATGGGGGAAGTGTACGTCTACTACACGCAATCGGGGCAGAAGTCATCGGCCACTGTCACCGTGAAGCAGATTCAGGAATGCAGCAACCCTTACGTTAGCCTGGCCGAGCGGAAATAGGCTCTCTGAGCGTTCACGATTCCGATTGTGCGAGACCGCGGCAGCGTCATCGGCATGCCGTTGGCCTTTTTCGTTTGCGCTTTTGCGGCGACACGGTACGTTCTCTTCAGATTTCTGCCTCATCCGACTTCGGACTTCCCCCTGGCGGTGGCGATGTTTCAGGACGTGTCCGGGCTGGTCGCGCGGAACCCACCAGGGCTGCACTACGGCGTCGCCGTGTTCGCGCCGGAGGGGGCGCGATTGTGTGTGGCCGTCGCAGGCTATGGGGGAGCGAACCGGTTGCTCTCCTGGAGCGGCGGTGCGCTGCGCGATGCAGCACCGCCAAAAGTGGCCGATGAGGGACGACAGGCCGTCGCCGTTGCCGGTGGCGACTTCGATGGCGACGGCCGCGAGGAACTCTATGTCCTCAACACCGATACCTTCGCCGGTCCCAAGCACTTCGCCGATCGCCTCCTGAAGCGACTCCCCGATGGTGGCTGGATCGATCTCTTCGAGTATCCGCAGAATACCTCGGTGCGCAACCTCGCCTCGGGGCGCAGCGTCGCAGTCATCGACCGGCGCGGCGTGGGTCGCTACGGCTTCTTCGTGGCCAATTACGCGCAGCCCATGCGTCTCTATGAGCAGGCGCCTGGCGGCGCGGTGGCCGATCTGGCTCCGCCGCTGGGTCTGGCGCACTGCTCCGGCGGCCGTGGCGTGCTGACGCTGCCACTGTTCTCCGCAGCGACCGACATTTTCTGCGCGAACGAGCGCGGGCCGAACTTCGCGTTCCGCAATCGCGGCGACGGTACCTTCGACGAAGTGGCCGAGGAACTCCGTCTCACCGACGATGAGGAACACGGCCGCGGTGTAGCCGCGCTGGATGCCGGCGGCGCGTTCGGGCTGGCCTGGGGGAACTGGCATGGCCCGAACAGGCTCATGCTGCCGCGATTTGATGGCACCTGGGCCAGCGTGGCCACGCCCGGCTTCGCATTCCCTTCCGCGGTGCGTACCGTTATTGCCGCCGACTTCGATAACGATGGCAACGACGAACTCTTTTTGAACAATCTGGGAGAACCCAACAGGGTATTTCGGTTCGCCGTCAACAGCGAGCCGAAGCCGGCCAGAAACCCGCGCGCGTTCGCGGAGCAGGGCGCTCCACCTGCCAGCAGCCCGTTGCTGACTGCTGATCTCTGCTCCCCGACCGCCGAGCTAACCATGCTCGACCCCGGCGAGGCGCTCGATGCCGACGGCTACGGCACAGGCGCCGCCGTTTGCGACATCGACGGCGACGGGGTACTGGAACTGCTCGTGGCCCGCGGCGAGAGCGGGCCACAACCGCTGGCCGTGTTCAAAGCACGAGCGGCATATCCGAACTGGCTGCGCGTCCGCCCGCTGACGCGGTTCGGTGCGCCGGCGCGCGGCGCGGTGGTGCGCGCCGAATATGGCGGGCGCGTGCGCGTGAAGGGAATCTGTGGCGGCAGCGGCTACCTTTGTCAGATGGAACCCATTGCGCACTTTGGGCTGGGTGAATTGAGCGCCGTGGAACGCGTGACCGTGACGTGGCCCGATGGCGCTGCCGTGGCGCTGCTCAACCCTGGCGGCAACGCGACCGTGACGGTTCCTTACCCGCGCGGATAATCCGATGGCATATCACATATCGT
Organism: uncultured Frigoriglobus sp.; assembly: GCA_964422915.1. Classification (GTDB taxonomy): domain Bacteria; phylum Planctomycetota; class Planctomycetia; order Gemmatales; family Gemmataceae; genus Gemmata. The sequence goes on from CAYRDG010000033.1 coordinate 13,153, forward strand.
ATCGATCAGTCGTATCGTAATCATCGTGCTTCCCCCTGCTGACGTCAGGCCACCTTCGCGGTAGCATGGACGGCATGATACACGCGACGCCCGAGGGGGCCGATCCGACGGAATCACTGGCCGCAGCGCTGGGCCGCATTCCCAGTGGGCTGTTCATCCTCACGCTCGGTCACGGCCGCAGCGAGACTGGGATGCTCGTGAGCTGGGTGCAACAGTGTTCCTTCGACCCACCGCAGGTGACAGTCGCGGTGAACACGGCACGCGACGTTCTGAAGTCGCTCCCCGAGGGCGCGGAGTTCGTGCTTCATGTGGTGCCTGAGGGGAGCAAGCAACTTGTTGCCCACTTCGGCAAGGGTTTCCCGCCGGGAGAACCGGCGTTTGAGGGGGTGGAAGTCCGCCGCGATGCGAATCTGCCGCCGGTACTCATGGCGGCGCACGCATATCTTGCGTGTCGTGTTGTGGGGCAGGTGAATGCCGGGGATCATACGCTCGTGATCGGCCGCGTTAGAGGCGGTGCCGTGCTGCATGACGGCAAGCCAACCGTCCACACACGCAAGAACGGGTTTCGATACTGAGCCAGTGGAGTGGCCGGATCGGAAGTCAGGAGCAGACGATTCCTGGTTCCGATTCCGCCCACTGAGAATGACCCCCATGGAAGAGCCGATTATCAGTCCGGATACGCGACGCGCGGATCGTATCCCGCCGCGGCAGGTCGTCACGCAGAAGTGGCCCGTACTTCACGCGGGAAGTGTGCCGGCGTTCGATCCGACGAAGTGGGACTTCACCATCTTCCCCATTCCGTTTGTCGATACGATCAAGCAATTCTCGTGGGACGCCTTCCGGGCACTGCCGCGCGTGAAGGTCTTCGCCGATATGCACTGCGTCACGCGCTGGAGCAAGCTCGACAATCTCTGGGAAGGAGTGAGGACGAGGGAGTTACTCAATCACGTCGCCGTGTCGCCACGCGCGAAGTTCGTGATGATCCACTGCGAATATGGCTTCACCACGAATCTGCCACTGAGCGACTTCCTCGACGACGACTGCCTGTTTGCGATGATGCACAACGGGCAAGAACTCACGCCCGACCACGGCTATCCGTTGCGGCTCGTGGTGCCCAAACTTTACGCCTGGAAGAGCGCGAAGTGGGTTCGCGGTGTGGAGTTCATGGAAGAAGACCGCCCCGGCTTCTGGGAAAGCTGGGAACACGGCGGCTATCACATGCGCGGCGACCCGTGGGCGGTCGATGAGAGCGGCGACGGGCAGCGGTTCCGCAAGGCGCAGCAGGAGTCCGGAGGAGCCTCTGCCGGGCCGTGAGCGTGAACACTTTTTGGATCGCGCCTTTCTCCGCGTTGATCGTGCGGCTATTCTCACTGCATGATCGACCTGCGCAGCGACACAGTGACGAAGCCAACGCCAGGGATGCTGGCCGCGATGATCGCGGCCGAGGTTGGCGACGATGTGTTCGGGGAAGACCCAACGGTCAACGAACTGGAGTGCCGCGTCGCAGCGATGTTCGGCCATGAGGCCGGGTTATTCACGCCCACGGGCACGATGGCTAACCAGATCGCCGTGCGCATTCACTGCCGCCCGCAGGATGAAATTCTCGCGGAGGCAACCAGCCACGTTTGCCTCTGGGAAGCCGGCGGCGCCGCGACCCTCAGCGGGGTGACGATTCGCCCCATCGAGAGCCACTTCTTCGGTCGGCTCGGCGAGTCCGACTTCGTCGGCAAGATTCGCCCCGACGACATGCATTCGGTTCGCACGCGGCTGGTATGGCTGGAAGTCACGCACAATCGCGGCGGCGGCACGATTCTCTCGGTCGACGCCATCAATGCGATTTCACGCTGGGCACGCCATCACGGCCTTGCGATGCACCTCGACGGCGCTCGCATCTGGCATGCCCTCGTGAAGACGGGCCTGCCGGCGCAGCGCTGGGCAGACATGTTCGACACGGTGATGGTCGCCTTTAGCAAGGGGCTGGGTGCGCCGGCGGGGTCGATGCTCGTGGGGCCACGCGACTTGATCGCGCAGGGCCGGCGCATCCGCAAGCTCTTTGGTGGAGCGATGCGCCAGGTCGGTTACCTCGCCGCAGCGTGCCACTACGCGCTCGACCACAACATCGACCGGCTGGCGGAGGATCACGAGAACGCGCACATGATCAGCGCGGCCGTCGCGGAGGTGCCAGGCTTCACGCTCACGCCACCGGAGGTGGAGACAAACCTGATCTGGTGGGAAGTGGACGCCCGGCACGGCAACGCACGCCAGGTTGCCGAGCGGTTGAAAGAGCAGGGCGTGCTGGTGGCGCCTCTGGGAGAGAACGTCATCCGCGCCGTGACCCACCTGAACGTGAACCGCGACGACTGCCGCGCGGCCGCGGAAGTGATCCGGCGACTGGCGGAGTAACGCTCAGCGATTCGATTCCCAATCGCAAATCCAGGAAGTCACTTCTCGTCCTTCTTCGTCGGGTGCTTGCGGACACGGACGAACTCTTCCTTCAGTCCATCGGGGTCCACGACGATCAACACCGTGGCGGTGAGTTTCTTCACCGTCAGTGTCTCGCTCTTGCGCACGGCCCCCTGTTTCACGTCGTAAGGGAGTTGGTTGCCGCGAAGACGATAACTTCCCTCGTAGATGGAGGTGAAGCCGTTGGGAGCAGCCTGGCGGATGACCATCTTTCCGCCGGGGTAGAAGTCGAGTTCGAGATTGGTATCCGTTTGCCCCTGCGCGCCGAGTGTCATCTTCCAGGTGCCGATGACGCGCTCGGCCTCGGCCCGTTCCTTCGGAATGGGCGCGGCAACAGCGGGGCACACTGCGAGGGCGACGAGGAGCATGGCGGACACACGCATGGCGAAACTCCAGATGGGGCCGTGTGCCAGCATACCCGCGTGGCGGGCGGCGCGTAAAGTGCGGCGGCCGCAGGGTATCCCCACGGCCGCCGCGCTTTACGCAATCGTCGGTGTTACTTCTTCCCCTTCCCCTTGGCTTTCACCTTTTTGAATGCCTCAGTCTTTCCGTCGCTCCCTTTCCCTTCGAGTTCATCGGCGGTGAGCTTGGTAACCGTCACCGTCTCTTTGACAGTCTGATCACCGATCTTCATGCTAAATGAGAGCTTGTCGCCCTTGAGAACGTAGGTCCCTTCGGCCTTCATCCCCTGGCCGCCCATGAGAATGAGTTTGCCGTCGGCCGTGAACTCCATCTTCACGCTTTCCCCCTTCTTGGGGGTCTTGGGTTCCCAGGTGCCGACAAGTTTCTTGCCGTCGATCTTCTCGTCTGCCGCGGTCGCCGAACCGCACACCATCGCCGCAATCATCGCCAGGCCAAGTAGTGTTCGCATCGCCGTCTCCTTCACATGGATGGGCCGACCCGGGCGCGGGCCGCGAGTCCAGCCTAGCTAGCGATGTACCGCGCGGCGAGAGACGCGGCCAGAATCTACTGGCCATCTGCCGCGTTGACGGCACCACCCCACTTCGCGTACCTTCTCCTCACACCCTGGAGAACTCTCATGCGTCGATTCGCCTGTCTTGCGTTACTGTTGTCGCTCGCCTCGGCGGCTCGCGCCGACCATCTCGTCCTCGTCGCTGGTGGCGGCAGCGGTGGCGATGGCTCCAAGGCCGCGAAGACGAAACTGATCCAGCCGTTCGGTGTGGGCTTCATCGACGGTGGGGCCATGGTCTTCGTCGAGATGGTGAAGGGCGAACGGCTCCGGATACTGGCCAACGGGGAAATCCGGACGCTGGTCGGCACCGCCGGACAGAAAGGGAACAGCGGCGACGACGGCCCCGCATCAAAGGCGCTGCTCAACGGCCCGCACTCACTCGCCGTCGGCCCGGACAACACCATCTATATCGCCGATTCCTGGAACAACCGCGTCCGTGCCTACAACGTGAAGACGAAAACCGTGCGAGCGTTTGTTGGTACCGGGCAGAAGGGCTTCGCTGGCGACGGCGGCCCTGCGAAGGACGCGAAGTTCGGCGGCATCTACTGCGTGAGCTTCAGCCCGGACCAGAAAACCTTCTACGTCACCGACCTCGATAACAAGCGGATTCGCAAGGTTGACATGGCAACGCAGACTGTCAGCACCGTTGCGGGAAACGGGAAGAAGGGCGTGCCGGCCGACGGGGGCGACGCGCTGAAGCAACCGCTGGTCGATCCGCGGGCACACGCCGTTGACAGTGACGGCAACATCTGGATTCTGGAACGCGCCGGCCACGCGCTGCGTGTGGTCGATCGGCAGGGGAAGATTCGGACTGTCGCCGGCACTGGCAAGGCTGGCAGAGGTAGCGGCCCGGCACGGACGGCCGCTATGAACGGCCCCAAGCATCTCTGCATCGACCGCGACGGCTCCGTGCTGATCGCCGATACCGAGAATCACCGCATCGTTCGCTACAGTCCGAAGGAAGCGACACTCACAGTCGTTGCCGGGACTGGCAAGAAGGGTACGTCGCTCGGCGGCGGCGATCCACTGAAGGCAGAACTCGCCCAGCCGCACGGCGTGACGGTCCACCCCACGACTGGCGACATCTACATCGCTGATTCCAGCAACGGGCGCATCCTGAAGATTGTGCGGAACCGCTGAGTTGGTGCCGGTTCTGCTCTGGGACCCACGGCGCGCGAGCCACATACGAGCGGAGATTCCATGTCGCGGCAGAAGACGATTCTCGATCAGCTTCCACCGAAGCAGCGCCTCGCGGTGGTCGTGGTGATCCTCGCAGTTCTCGGCATCGTCGCGCTGGTTCAGTGGTGGCAAGAACGCCGCGCTGTGCCGCCCGACCAGAACGTCCAGCCGGGTGAGACGCTCACCAACCGCCACATCCGCTTCGGAATGCCGGCACCGGCCAAATCCCACTCCGCGAGCAAGGATGCTTACCTCATCGAACATCCGCAATTCGTCCTCTCGTACAACGATTCAAAACGAACTGCCAACTGGGTTTGCTGGAATCTGAACAGCCTTGACATGGGGAAAATCAAGCGTCAGTCGGACAAGAGATTCCAGCCCGATCCGAACTTGCCGCAGTCATTCCTGCACGTCCGGCACGAAGACTACAACGGGAGCGGCTTCGACCGCGGCCACATGTGCCCCTCGGCCGACCGCACCGACACCCAGGAAAACAACGACGCCACGTTCCTCACCACGAACATCGTTCCGCAGTCGCCGCAGTGCAATCAGCACGGCTGGGAGCGATTCGAGCGCCACTGCCGCGACCTGACCCGCAACGGGAGCGAGCTTTACATCGCCTCGGGGCCATCGGGCGAGGGCGGTGAGGGCAGGAACGGCGAACGAAAGACGATTGGCAAACCCGATGTGGTTGTGCCGTCGGCCGTGTGGAAGGTGGTCATGGTGTTGCCGAACAAGGAAGCCGTGCCGACGCAGACAACGCGCACAATCGCAGTGTGGATGCCCAACGACATGTCGGTAAGCGATCAGTGGAAGCAATACCTGGTGTCGGTGGCGGACGTGGAGAGCCGCACGGGCTACAAGTTCTTCCCACTCGTTCCGGACGATGTGGCCGGCGCTATCAAGAAGCAGGTAGACCGCGGCAATTAGCGTGCGTGGTCGTGCCTTCGCCTGCACGGCAGCACGGTTCTCCCATCGGGCCAACTCCGAGATTCCTCATGTTCCGCTCTCTTCTCGCGCTTGCAGCATGTTTCTTCGCTGGGGTCGCGCACGCGCGGACACCCAACATTGTCATCCTCCTGGCCGACGACATGGGGTATGGCGATCTCGGCTGCTCCGGCAACAAGAAGATCAAGACACCAAACATCGACCGACTCGCGGCCGAAGGCACGCGCTTCACCAGTTTCTACGCGGCGCAACCGGTCTGCACGGCCAGCCGCGCGGCGCTTCTCACGGGCTGTTATTCCAACCGCGTCTCCATGTCGGGCGCGCTCAACCATCAGAGCAAGGTCGGCATCCACAAGGACGAACGGATGCTGCAAGAGTTACTGAGGGCGAAGGGGTATGCGACTGCCTGCTATGGCAAGTGGCACATCGGCGATCAGGTACCGTTTCTCCCCACGAAACGCGGCTTCGACGACTTCGCCGGTCTGCCGTACTCCAACGATAACGGCCCGCTTCACCCGACGATGCCGAACCTACCGGCGCTGCCGTTTTACCGTGGCGATAAGGTGGTGGAACGTGATCCGGATCAGTCACGCTTCACGCGCCGCTTCACCGATCTCGCCGTTGAGTTCATCGCCAGGCACCAGCACGAACCGTTCTTCCTCTATGTGCCGCACGTCATGCCGCACGTTCCCATTCATGCGTCACTCAACTTCAAGGGGAAGTCGTCGGCCGGGCTGTATGGCGATGTGGTTGAGGAACTCGACTGGAGCGTTGGTGAGGTACTCGCGGCGATCAAACGCTACGACCTGGAGAAGAATACCATCGTCATATTCGCGTCGGACAACGGCCCATTCCTCTCCTATGGCACACACGCCGGGAGTGCCGCGCCGCTGCGCGAAGGGAAACTCACGGCGTTCGAGGGCGGTGTGCGCGAACCCGGCATCGTGCGATGGCCAGGGAAAGTGCCGGCCCGGCGTGTCTGCGACACGCCAGTGATGACTATCGACCTGTTGCCCACTCTCTGCGCGATTTGTGGCGCCGGGCAGCCACGCTTGCCCATCGACGGCAAGGACATCACGCCGATCCTCCTCGGCAAGCCCGGCGCGAAATCGCCACACGAGGCGTACTACTTCTACACCGGCACGGAACTGCATGCGGTGCGTAGCGGGAAGTGGAAGCTCCACCTGCCGCATGAATACCTGACGGTCAACGGCGCCACGCGCACCGATGGTAAGCCTGCCAACCACGGCAAGCAGAAGCCCGAGGCGATGAGTTCCTCCGGGGTGCGCGGCATTGCCAGCCGGCACGGTTACAAGGTCGCGAAGATCGAGCTTTCGCTTTACGATCTCGATACGGATATCGGTGAGAAGGTGAACGTCGCGGCGAAGCACCCGGAGGTGGTGAAACGACTGCTGGCACTGGCAGAAGCCAAACGGAAAGAACTGGGCGACTCGCTCACGGGAGCGAAGGGGAAGGGCGTTCGCCCCTGTGGCGTGAGCAAGTAACGCCGTCGGCATCATCAACCCCGTTCCCACCGCCGACTGTTGCCGCCGTAGTTGAAATCGTCATCGTCATCGTCGTACTTCCGGCGTTTGCGTCGTCGTGGCGGCTCGTCATCGTCATCGTCATCGTCATCATCGTCATCATATTCGGCTCTACGGCGGGTTGATCGTCGCGGAGTGTAGCGCCGCACAGCGGCGCTGCTGCCGGAGAGGAGCATCGCGTAGAGGATCAGCGTGCCCAGCGCCACAATCATGATGGCCACCATCACGATCGTGCTGATAAACCCGATCGCAGGGAGCATGCCACCCGCGGCCTGCTTGCCTGGGACCAACGCAGCGGCCAATATGACCACGAACACCAGGACGTAGCCGATGACACACCCCGCCGACAGCCTGATGATCATCATGGCGCGCTCGGCGAGGTCGTAACGCCGGATGTGCTGGCAGACATTTCGGATGAACAGAATGAACAGCACCATGGCGACGACCCCGGACACTCCTGCGCCCAGCATCACCATCAGACTGGCCGCCTCCGATAAACGCAGCATACCGCCAGGGCCACTTGCGACGTTGATGATGTTGAGGAGTAGTGAGACGATCTGAAACACAAGTGATGTGATAATGAGCGCCCTTGCCGAGCTAAGCGTACTCGGCACCGCCAGACAGAAGAACCGGCCGACCAGGTCCAGCAAGAACCCGCCGACATAGAGGACGGCCAGCACGACGAGGAGGATAGTCACCCCCCCAACGCCGGGAGGCCGCCGCCACGGGCCGCCACGCGACCCGCGCCGAGGATGAGGCAACTACCGAGCAACCCGATCACTCCGGCCGAGAGCATCATGATCAGGCCGACGTAGATCAACCTCAGGCCAGTCGCAACCTTCTGGAAACCATTGCTCATCGGGCGAATCTCCAGGAGTGCTGGCGTCCGTCATTTCGACAGCAACTGCCGCCATTCGTAGGGAAGGATGCCGCCGTTCGTGTAGCACTGCACCTCCTGCGGTGTATCGATGCGGCTGAGTGCCTGGAATGTGATCGCGGTGCCATCGGGCCTCTTCGCGGTCACGCTCAGCAGACGCGAGGGGCCCTCGAAGTTCTTCTCCAGCCCCGCGACCAGTCCGTCGATGTCGTAGAGTTCCTCGCCCGTGAGCTTGAGGAATTCCGCGACGCTCGGCTCCGGTGCCGCTGTCCCGGACTCGCGCAGGCGCTGAGCTTTCGCGCGTTCCGCCGTCAGCTCTGGTGGAATCACAAACTGGAGCGGCAGCACCCCCATGCCCACCAGATTGCTGCGGTGGATGCGTTCGTAGCTCTCGGCGATCACTGCCTTCACGCCGAGCAACAGTGTCCCCTTCGCGGCCCAGTCGCGCGATGAGCCGGAACCATATTCCTTGCCGGCGATCACCAGCAGCGGCACGGCGTCCTTCTGGTAGGTCATGGCGGCATCGAAGATGCTCGTTTCCTGACCATCCGGGAGGTGGCGTGTGTAGCCGCCCTCGACACCTGGCACGAGTTGGTTGCGCAGTCGCACGTTGGCGAAGGTGCCACGCATCATCACATCATGATTGCCGCGGCGGGCACCGTACTGGTTGAAGTCTTTCTGCTCAACTCCATGCTCCAGGAGATACCGACCAGCGGGCGATTCGCGTTTGATGTTGCCCGCGGGTGAGATGTGGTCGGTGGTAATGCTATCGCCCAGCAGTGCGAGCACCCGCGCGCCGGTGATTTCTGGAATCGCCGGCGGCATCACACCCATCTTCTGGAAATAAGGCGGATTCGCAATGTACGTTGAACCAGGTTCCCAGGCGTAGAGATCACCGGTTGGCATTTGCAGCGACTTCCAGTACGCGTCGCCCTCGTATACCGCGCCATAGATGCGCTTGAACGACTCCTGCTTGATGGCGCGGCCGATGACCTCGCGGACCTCTTCGTGCGTGGGCCAGATGTCCTTGAGGAACACATCCTTGCCGGCAGCATCCTGGCCGAGCGATTCCTTCTCCCAGTCGATGTCGATACGGCCGGCCAGCGCGTAAGCGACGACCAGCGGCGGCGATGCGAGATAGTTGGCGCGCACCTCGGGGTGAACTCGTCCCTCGAAGTTGCGGTTACCCGACAGCACGGCAGACACGACGAGTTGCCCCGCGGCGATCTCCTTCGACACCTCTTCCGGGAGCGGCCCCGAGTTCCCGATGCACGTTGTGCATCCGTAGCCGACGACGTTGAAGCGGAGTTTGTTGAGGTCGTCGATGAGACCGCCTTCGGTGAGATAATCGGTAACGACACGCGAACCGGGCGCGAGGCTCGACTTCACCCAGGGCTTTGTCATCAGCCCCCTGGCCACGGCTTTCTTCGCCAGCACACCCGCGGCGATCATCACCGAGGGGTTCGACGTGTTCGTGCAACTGGTGATGGCAGCGATGACCACCGAGCCATCGTGGAGCGAGCCGACTGGCACCTCGACCGGCGGTGCGGGCGGTACTGGCGGCGCGTCGGCGGTGGCGAGAGCGATGGTGGCTGGCTTCTTCGAGGTGCCGGCCTTGAGTTTCGGCAGCGACTCCGCGAATGCGGCCTTCATGCTCGCAAGCGCCACGCGGTCTTGTGGGCGTGTTGGTCCGGCGAGGCTCGGCACCACGTCGGCGAGGTTCAACTCCAGTGTGTCGGAGTAGGTGGCCTCGGGGGTGTTCGCATCGTGGAACATCCCCTGTTCCTTGTAGTACGCCTCCACGAGTGCCACGAGTTCTTGCGGGCGGCCAGTCTGTACCAGATAGCGCAGCGTCTCGGCATCAACCGGGAAGATGCCGCAGGTGGCGCCGTATTCAGGTGACATGTTGGCGATGGTCGCGCGGTCGGCCAGTGCGAGATCGGCGAGGCCAGGGCCGAAGAACTCCACGAACTTGCCCACCACGCCCTTCTTGCGGAGCATCTGCGTGACAGTCAGCACGAGGTCGGTTGCGGTGGCACCGGCGCTGAGCTTGCCCGACAGCCGGAAGCCGACCACTTGCGGAATGAGCATCGACACCGGTTGCCCGAGCATCGCGGCTTCGGCCTCAATTCCCCCGACGCCCCAACCCAGCACACCCAGACCGTTAATCATCGTCGTGTGGCTATCGGTTCCGACGAGCGTATCCGGATACGCATTGCCAGCCGGATCGACGAATACGGAGCGTGCGAGGTACTCCAAGTTGACCTGATGGCAGATGCCGGTTCCTGGCGGGACCACCTGGAAGTTGTTGAACGCCTTCTGCCCCCACCGGAGGAACGTGTAGCGTTCCTCGTTGCGCTTGTATTCGAGTTCCACATTGTCGGTGAAAGCCTGGGCGGTGCCGTATTCGTCTACCTGAACGGAGTGGTCGATGACCAGTTCGACCGGCACCAGCGGATTGATCTTCGACGGGTCGCCGTTGAGCATCTTCATTGCGTCGCGCATGGCCGCGAGGTCCACGACGCAAGGGACGCCTGTGAAGTCCTGCATCAGCACGCGTGCAGGGGTGAAGGCGATCTCCACGTTCGGCTCGGCCTTCGGGTCCCAGAGTGCGAGGGCGTCGATATCGGCCTTGCGCACGGCAAGACTTGCGCCCTCATTGCGCAGAAGGTTCTCGAGCAGCACCTTGAGCGAGTACGGCAATCGTTTGGCCTGTGGGTGGGCCTTCTCGACCGCCGCGAGGCGGTGGATCGTGTAGCTCTTGCCGCCAGCGGCGAGCGTGCCCAGACTTCCGAAACTGTTGCCCGTCGGCATGGTCGATACCCGTGATTAAGGGTGAAGTGGCTCGATAGGGGTATTGTTGCCGTGGCTTCGCCAGTGGCTAGTGCGCGAGGTATGCGAATGGCAGGAACACCGACGCGTTCTGCCTGGCGTGGCGCCGCGGTGGTAGAGAACATTTGGCGGTGACGTGGCGACTGGCTCTCATTGAATCGTCAGACACAGTGAGAGCATTCTGATACCTGGGCGTCGCACCGGTACTTGCGAGTAGCCCTGACGTTTAAGAGGGAGCGTTGCCGCGTTTCGTAGAAACGGCTCGCTGTTGACTCTTACTTGAGACCACGGCCTGTGTGGGTTGGTCGTGCTTCGTTCCTCGTGCCAGGAGCCCTTCCCATGAGTTTTCCAGCACTGCGACGCCGTCGCGGCTTCACACTGATCGAGTTACTCGTGGTGATCGCGATTATCGCCATCCTGATCGGCCTCTTGCTGCCAGCGGTGCAGAAGGTCCGCGAGGCCGCCGCCCGCATGACGTGCTCCAACCGGTTGAAGCAGATCGCCCTGGCTGCGCATAACTATGAAAGCGCGTATGGCAAACTGCCACCGGCTTACATCCAGAGCACCGGCTCGAAGAACTACGCCAATCTCTTCTTCAACCTGCTTCCGTATCTGGAGCAGGACAACATGTACAATAGTACGATTGACCCTGTGAATGTGTTGCCTGATCCCGTGATGCCTGTGAACGACGGATACGTTCGCTCGCAACCGGTGAAAGCCTTCGTCTGCCCCTCGCAGAACATCGGTTCCGATGGTGTCTGGAGTGGCCGAACCGACTGGGCCGTGGGTCACTATGGCTTCAACTACATGGTGTTCGGCTATCCGGGCACGTCTGGCGCAACCGTGTGGAATCGTGGGATGACCATTGCGCAGATCCAGGACGGTAGCTCGAACACGGCGCTCTTCGCGGAGCGAGCCGGCAGCTTCTACGATGGCACGGCGAACCTCTGGTGTCATGGTGGCTGGAACGCGGCTTACATGCCGATGTTCGGCTATGCGGGCTACTATCAGGTGTTCCAGTCGCAACCGACCGAGGCGCAGGCGCTCCCGTACTACACGCAGTCGCCGCACAGCAACGTCATGAACGTCGCTCTCGGCGATGCCAGCGTCCGCAGCGTCAATGCCTCGATGGACCCGCTTACGTGGCAGTACGCGATTCTCCCGGACGACGGCATGCCGATGCCGGGCGACTGGTAAGTTCAGGCGGAGAGAGCCCACGACCAACCCGGCCGGCTGATGCGGATTGTTCGACAGTGACTGTCGGACAATCCGCATCAGCCGGCCGGATTGCTATCGAGATTGCCGACAGGAACGCTTTTTCAAGCGATAGTCAAATTGCAAGCGAGAAGCAATAGCTCAGAGTTGTGTCGCTTTTCGTATTATTTTGCCGTTTTCTAGTTGCGGGGGCGCTGGATTGCGTGGTACAGGTAGTCTGATTGTTTGATTTGAGACATGTCTTTTTCTTGATCACCGCCTCTGGCGTGTGAGTTCTATTCTTGTTGTTCTCATCGAGGATCACGCATGGCTACTTCTGTCTCGTGCTCGCGGCGTGGATTCACGCTGATCGAGCTGCTCGTGGTGATTGCGATCATCGCAATTCTGATTGGGCTGTTGTTGCCGGCAGTGCAGAAAGTCCGTGAGGCCGCTGCACGCATGACTTCCGCGAATAACCTCAAGCAGTTGGGCATTGGCTTCCACAGCCTCGCCGACAGCGCCGGGCAAGGCTACCTGCCGCCGGTCTACATCGAGAGTTGGGTGGACCCGGCGGCTGGCCATCTCTATGGCGGGCCGTTCCTGCGAGCGACTGGCACGGGCTTCTTCTTCGTGCTGCCGCAGATTGAGCAGAACAACATCTTCACCCAGATGGGGGCCAACGGCACCAACGTCTACGCGGGTGCCCACACGCAATTCGTCAAGACGTACATGGCCACGCTCGACCCGACGCAGGGCGAGAAGACCTACGGCTGGGGGCCAGGCAGCTACGCGATGAATTATCAGGTGTTCGGCCGGCCGAATCACCCCTGGGGCTGGGCCTGGGGCTGCATGGGCGCGACCAAGCTCGCGGCGATCCCGGACGGAACCTCGAACACGATCCTCCTCGCCGAGAAGCGTGCCGGCTGTGTCGGCGGTGCCAACGGCAGCAACGGCAACCTCTGGGGGCACGGCTGGTGGAACGCCGACTGGATGCCGACCTTCGCGAACAGCGACATCTACGGCAGCAATGCCTGGCTCCCTCCGCAATACATGCCGACCAACACCACCTGTACGCAGTACACATCCACGGCGTTCAGCGCCGCGGGTTGCATGGTCGGGCTGGCAGACGGCAGCGTGCGGTCGGTCCGGCCGAGCATCGCGCAACCGAACTGGGCCGCAGCGCTGACCCCTGGCGGCGGCGAGGTCATCGGCATCAACGAGTGAGTCCGGGTTTCGCTTTCTATGCGGGAACCGGTCGGGGGCTTGCCTCGGCCGGTTCTGGTTATTCTTTCCCCAATACCTCCCAAGTCACCCATGAAATTCCTGACTGGATTCCTCTGTCTGATGACCCTCGCTCTCGTTGCTGGGTGCGGGGGTGACAAGCGAACCGTGGTGAAAGGCAAGATCACCGTCGGTGGCAAAGGCCCGCTCTCGGGCGGCAACATTCGTTTCGTCTCTGCTTCCGAGGCGAGCCGCTTTGGGAGTGGGATTATCAAAGCTGATGGAACTTATGAAGTTTCCAATGCGCCGGTTGGCGATTGTAAGATCGTCATCGACAATACGCACCTCGACCCCAGCGCGAAGAAGTCGGTGAGCATGCCAGGGATGCCGGGCATGAAGGGGATGGGGGGCATGAAAGGGATGCCGGGCGGCGGCGGTGGCGGGCCAGGCAAGGGGAACGCGAAGGACACAACGAAGAAGATGTCCGGCGCCCCCAGCGGTGTGGATGTGGCAACGGAGATGGGTCGCGCGGACACATCGGGTCAGAAGTTCGTCAAGATCGATGCGGCGTATGCGAAGCCCGAAACGACACCGCTGACATTCAAGGTTGAGAGCGGGGACAATTCAAAAGACTTCGACGTGAAGTAATCCGGCCTCACACGACAACCGCCCCGGCTTCTGCCGGGGCGGTATCACTCTGCTCCTGGCACGACCTACGATAGGGTGAAGCCATCTGGGAGCGTGAGCATTGCGAACCGGTGGGATCGTTCTGTGTGGCGGGCGATCGTCGCGGATGGGGACACCGAAGGCGTGGCTCCCATTCTGTGGCGAAACGATGCTCGCGCGCGTCGTGCGGGTAGTGCGCGCGAGCGCGAGTACGGTTGTCGTTGTCGCGGCGCGAGGACAGGACGTACCACCACTGCCATCAGATGTGCGGATTGTGTGTGATGAGGTGGAAGGCTGCGGCCCGCTTGGTGGGCTGGTCGCCGGACTGACTGCGCTCGAAGGAGAAGCAGACGCGGTATACCTCTCCTCGTGTGACGTACCGCTTCTGAAGCCCGATTTCGTGCGGCGAGTGCTTTCGCTTCTCGGCGATTCTGCCGTGTGTGTGCCACGCGCCGCGGGTCGGCTTCACCCGCTCGCGGCCGCTTATCGAATCGACGTGCTCCCCGTTGTGCGTGAGCGGTTCGCGGCCAGTTGCTTGCGCATGCTCGACCTCATCGACGCACTTCCTGCGCGCGTCATTGATTCGCACGACCTCATCGACGCTGACCCGCGTCTCCTCTCGCTCTGGAACATCAATACGCTCGAAGACTACGACGCCGCAGTGTGTGAAGCCAGGAAGATCGAACTGCGCTGAACTCGGCAGGTCACAGAGCGAAAGCTTCCTACAATTCTTCTCAACTCCACTATCCACCGCACACAATCCGGCCACGACATATGCACCCACACAAGCCGCACTACGACCGTCACGCTGGGAATGCCGAGAACAGGCAGTTCCTCCACAAGATCAGCCGCGAGCGCATCGATCCGTCTGCTGTGTCGGCGGGTGTGTCGGCGGCCGACCTCATCGACTCTGCCTTCCTTTCGTATAACGGCGGTCGATTGCGTGAAGGATGTCAGTTGTTCGTGAAGAAGATGCTGGCGAACAACGGCACCGTGGGGTTAGCGCTCTCCGGCGCGCTGACGCCCGCGGGTCTGGGGCTATCGTGTCTCGTACCGCTGGTGGAAGCGGGCTTCATCGACTGGATCGTCTCTACTGGGGCGAACCTTTACCACGACACACACTACGCGCTGGGCATGGATCTCTTCCAGGCCGGGCCGAACCTGCCAGACTTCGAGTTGCGCGAGAATCAGGTCATTCGCATCTACGACATCGTCTTCGACTACGAGAATCTGCTCGGCACCGACAAGTTCTTCCGCACGCTCTGCCGTGGCGAAGCGTTCCAGAAGACGATGGGCACTGCCGAGTTCCACGACCTTGTTGGCAAGTATCTCAATGAGCGTGAAGAACAGACCGGCCGCGGCGGCAAGAACCTGCTGGCGGCCTGTCACCGCTGCGGCGTGCCTGTGTTCACCAGTTCGCCTGGCGATAGCTCCATCGGTATGAATCTCGCCGCGCTCATGCTGGAAGGAAACCAGTTACAAATCGACCCCTTGCGCGATGTGAATCAGAGTGCCGCGGTGGTGTGGGATGCGAAGGCGTCTGGCGGCACCAGTTCCGTGCTGATTCTCGGCGGCGGCAGCCCCAAGAACTATGTGATGCAAACGGAGCCGCAGATTCAGGAAGTGCTCGGCCTGCTGGAAGCCGGGCACGATTACTTCCTCCAGTTCACGGACGCGCGGCCCGATACCGGCGGCCTCAGTGGAGCCACGCCCAGCGAGGCGATGACCTGGGGGAAGGTTGATCCGGACAAACTGCCCGACTCGGTGACGTGCTACGTCGATTCAACGATTGCACTTCCGTTATTAACTGCTTACTCACTGACGCGACTTCCTCGACGCACGCCGAAGCGACTGTTCGACAAGTTCCCGGAGTTGACCCATCGGCTGGCAGAAGGGTACGCTCGAACGCGCGCCAGCCGTCCGGAGTAAGAATGCCGGCACTGGCCACGAAAGCCGTAAAGGAGTACAGCCCGTGATCCGGTCTCTGGCCAGAAAGTTGCTTGGCCCGCGTCGCGCGGGGCGTCCGGTTCAGGAACCGGTCGCTCCGAACTTCCCCGCCGATCCGTATGTCGCCCAGCAGCGTCTGTTGCAAGGAGTGGGAATCTCCGATCCGGTCATCTTCGACATCGGGGTACACAAGGGCACGGCAGCCCTGGCTTAACGCACGCTGCTCCCCCGCGCACGCATCTTCTGCTCTGAGCCATTCCCGGACATGGTCGATGCACTGAGGCAGAATCTGGCGAACGACCCGGCGGTGAACGGATGGCTCTCAAGGGCGCGGCCGAACTCCTGCGTCGTGGCACGGTTCAGATCATCTATTCCGAGGTGCTATTCATCCATCTCTACGAAGGTTGCCCTCTGTTCCACGACATCGCGGCCGACCTCGCCGGGTTTGGCTACCACCTCTTCGATATCTACAACCTGCACCGGGCTGAGAACGGGCAACTTCGCTATGGCGATGCGATCTTCGTGAACGATAACGTCCGAACCAACTGCATCAACCGCGGCCCGGAAGAACCGTAGTGGTCGGATCGCGACGGCCGCCGTGAAACGCCGCCGTCGCGACCTCTCTCAGCCGAGAGTGCTACGACACCTTCTTCAGTAGCGTCACGCGGCCAGTGCTGACCCATTCCACCACGAAGATGTTGCCGTCCTTGTCGAAGGCGGCATCGTGTGGGTGAACGAACTTGCCGGCGACCCACTCTTTCGGCTGCTGACGCACCTTGAAGCCATTGAGCACCTTCTTGCGCCAGTTGGTATCGGCCTCGGAGCCGTCGTCGCCCAGGTGAACGATCGCCATGTTATTCTTGTCGAACAGGCTGACGCGGGCATGCAAGTCGGGGACCATCAGCACTTCACCGCGTGTCTTGGCGTGAGCCGGGAAGAAGACAACCTTGCCGGACTCC
Source organism: uncultured Frigoriglobus sp. (assembly GCA_964422915.1). Classification (GTDB taxonomy): domain Bacteria; phylum Planctomycetota; class Planctomycetia; order Gemmatales; family Gemmataceae; genus Gemmata. The sequence continues at coordinate 29,956 of CAYRDG010000033.1, forward strand.
GTCGCGTCGATCACCTTTCCATCGAGTGTGAATCGCTGTAGCCGGGCGTTGGCGCGGTCGCAGACCACGAGGACGGGGTTCTTCGGGTCGCGGGCATCGAGCCAGTGGCCATGCGGCGTCTGGAGTTTCCCTTTCGCTTTGCCAGAGCCGCCGTAGACCTTCGTGAGCTTGCCATCCTTGTCGTAGTTGAACAGGTAATTTGAGCCGTAACCGTCGCCAACAGTGAATCCGCCATCGGGCAGCCACGAGATGTTGGTTGGGTTGTAGGCAGCTTTCGGGTTCTCGTACTCCTTGCACTCGGGCCGCCCCTTCTCCCAGACAATCTCTCCCTTGAGGTTCGTCTTCACCAGCTTCTTCTTGGGTGTCCAGGTGTTCGAGAGATAGAGGAACTCCTCGCCCCCTTCCTTGCGAATCTCGATGCCGTGCCCGCCGCCGTGCCACGCCTTGCCGAAGGAGCGGACGAACTTCCCCTTCGGGTCGAACACCAGCACCGTATCCATCTGTTTTCCGATGCCCTGGTGCGTGATGTAGACCAGTCCCTGTGAATCGATGGTGACGTTGTGCGTGGTCTGCCAGGCATAGTCCTTCGGCAACGTGCCCCAGTTGTGAACGCACTCGTACTTGTGTGCTCCAGCGCCAATGACAGGGTTCTTCTCCCCGGCCTTCCGGCTCATGCCCAGAAGGACTGGCCCGGTGGATACGACAGCAGACGTGGCGAGAAAGTTGCGACGATTCATGGAGAGTAGGTGGGTGTGAGTGCGGATGCGGGGTGGCAACGGAGTGAGTGTACGCGACGCCAAAGAGGAACGCAATGATCTGGCGAAGTGGTGAATCTCGCGGCGCGGTCGGTTACCTTATGCTCTCACGAGTTGGCCATTCCCCAGGAGTTCTCCCCATGCGATTCCCCCTCGCACTCGCATTCACTCTGGCCCTCACGCTGCCGGCGCTGGCTGGCCCGAAGAACGTCGTGCTGCTCGTGGCCGACGACCTCGGGATGCAGGTGGGTTGCTACGGCGACACGCGCGCGAAGACGCCGAACATCGACGCGCTCGCGAAGTCGGGCACACGATTCACACATGGATTCGCTTCGGTGGCGTCGTGCAGTTCCAGCCGCGCCACGCTCCTGACCGGGATGCCGACGCACATGTGCGGACAGTACGGCCTGGCGCACTCCGTCCACAACTTCCACTCGATCCCCACCGTGAAGGGATTGCCGGCGCTGCTCGCGCCTTCGGGCTATCGCTGTGGTGTGATCGCCAAGCTCCACGTTCAGCCAAAGGAAGTGTTCCCCTTCGACGCAACGATGCCCGGCAACGGCCGCAATCCCGTGCAGATCGCACAGCAGGCGAAGAAGTTCCTCGCGGACTGCGGCGAGAAGCCGTTCTTCCTGCTCGTCGGCTTTACCGATCCGCACCGCGCTGCCCGAGGCTTCGCCAACACGGGCAAGTATCCTGCCAGCGTTCTCCGGGCGAAGTTCGATCCGAAGTCGCTGCCCGTGCCGTACTTCCTCCCGGACCAGCCCGAGGTTCGCGCGGAACTGGCCGAGTATTACCAGTCGATCACCCGGCTCGACCAGGGGGTCGGTCTGGTGCTGAAGGAACTGGCGAACGCGAAGAAATTCGACGATACGCTCATCATCTTCCTCAGCGATAACGGGATGCCCTTTCCCGGCGCGAAGACGACACTCTACGATCCGGGCATTCACCTGCCGTTGATCGTGCGCAAGCCCGGACAGGCGCATGGCACGCAGTGCAACGCCATGGCAAGCTGGACCGACATCACGCCGACCATTTTGGACTGGTGTCAGGTGAAGTCGTCGGCGGTACTGCCGGGCCGCTCGCTGTTGCCACTGCTGGAGAAGGAGAACGTGGAGGGATGGGATACGGTGTTCGCGTCGCACCAGTCGCACGAGGTCACGATGTACTACCCGATGCGCGTGGTCCGCACGCGGACACACAAGTACATTCTGAATCTCGCGCACCCGTTGGAGTTCCCTCACGCCGGCGACCTGTGGTCTTCCCCCACCTGGCAAGGCATAGTCAAACGCGGCGATACGAAGATGGGCGAACGCGACGTGAAGGCGTATCTCCATCGCCCCAAGGAAGAGCTATACGACCTGGCGAAAGACCCACACGAACTGCGGAACCTCGCCGGGACTCCGGCGGCGGCAAAGGTGCTGGAAGAACTCCGGGCGAAACTCGCTGACTGGCGGAAGCAGACCAACGATCCGTGGCTCATCAAGGATCAGCACGAGTGAGCCGTGGATCAATCGGAGCCACCCAGGGCGCTGATGGCCTCGGTCGCAGTGTCGTAGAGTGCCCAGTACATTTCGAGATTCGTGATGCGCAGCAGTTCGCGGATGTTTGGGTTCACTCCGGCCAGAACCAACTCGCTGCCGCGTGACTGAAGCAGATGGTGGCAGCGCAACAGGAATGTGATGAACGCCGATCCGAAGTACGATACGTCGGAGAGATCCACGATGATCTGGTTGGGCGGATCGGCTTTCAGTGGGGCGAGTACGAGTTCCGCCGCCGGCTGGAGCAGCGTTTCAGGCAGGTCTTCGACCTGCGCGGTGGGGATGACCACGGCCAGATCGCCGTGCCGCTTCACCTGGAAGAACTCGTTGGTCAGGTCCGCATCAGAAGGCATTACGAAGAACCTTGAGTGACGTGTGGTTCGACTCTCGGCGATTCTTCCAGGTTATTCGCTGGAGAACGTCGAATCAAGCGCTGGCCGCGCGGTGAGTGTGTGGCGACGGCCCGTGTGGAGCCGAAAAAATCGCGCGGTTGGCGTTGACAACCCTGTCGTAAGGGGTCACTATGAGGCGCAGTTTAGCCTCTTCTCTGTTCCGGCCCCACCGTAAGACGGCGCAAGCCTGATTATGGTGGGGTTTTTTCGTGAACTCTGCATGCAGTTCGCACGCCTCTGGCGTGGTCGATCGCTGGGGGAAACGCATGTGGGCCGCGAGCATCCCGCTCACGGCCCACACGCGTCAAGGAGTTTCGGTTCGGTTCACCGCCAGCGAACGGCGAAGCAGGAGTTCCCCAGCACGAGCAGTTCTCGTTCGGCGATACCCTGGTTTTCCAGCATATCGAGCAACTCTTCGGCATCGCACAGGGCCGAGACGGTGGTAAGTTGCCAGTCGGTCTGGCTCGGTGCGGAATAGTGACAGCCGCCGGAGAGAGTCTCGGCCGATGCCGCGGCATCCGAGAAGGTCGTTTCGCCTGCCAGGGCTTCCGCAGTTTCGACTCTCGTGGTCAGGACGTAGGCCGCTGTGAGTGTGATAGCGATCGCGGCGAAGGCGAGAACGGCGAGTGTCATGGGAAGCACCTCGGCGGCATCTCTGCGACGTGCCCGAACCGTAGAACAGGAAAAACGCGATGAATCCCAAAATAGCCGCAAAATAGGAAATCCAGGTGGGATTTTCGGACAGGGTGAGAACTCTTCCGGGGGGCGCGAATGGCCGGCGCGCGAGTTCGTTCCCTGCCCGCTTCCCGTGCGGGCATCCTGATTGCGTCCGTCTATCGGCGGGCGAAGGGTGCTGGAATTGGCTGCTCTCTAGCTTCCGCGGCGTGAATTGCAATCGGGTGTCGGACCCGCTGGTCACGCCGCGTAGGAAAGGGTGAACGATCACGCTGGCGGTGTCGACTGTGCGTCGCGCGCGATCAGTTCATTGACGCGCCGGGCGAACGCAACCGGATCGGCAACCTTTGACCCTTCGGCTACGACGGCCTGTTCGTAGAGGAGGCGAGCATAGGCGTCGAGCCGGGCATCCGCGCCCTTTTCCTGCAAGGCGCGAACTGCTTCCACCGCAGGGTGATTGGGATTCAGTTCGAGCACACGCTTCGCGCCGGTGGCGTCGCGACCCATCCGTTCCATCAAGCGAGCCATGTTCGCAGACATGCCGTATGCCTCGGCCACCAGGCACGATGCGCTCTCGGTCAGGCGGTTGGTCAGCCGCACATCCGCGACCTCGGGCAACTTCTCCTTCATCCACTTCAGCAGTGGCTCGAACTTTTCCTTCGTGCCAGCGGGCACCTCGCCGGCGTCCGCGGCGCTGGCGCGATCGGCCGCGACCAGCCGCTTCCCCTTGTATTCGCCCAACTGAGGAATGGCGAACTCGTCGATGGGATCGGTGAGCAGGAGAACGTCCTGTCCCTTCGCGCGGAACGCTTCGAGGTAGGGTGAGTGCCGCAGTTGCTCGGCCGATTCGCCGATCATGAACGCGATCTCGGTCTGATCCGTGGGCATCTTCTCGACATATTCCGCAAGCGTGGTGAACGCCCCCGCCGGGGTGTTCGCGCTCTCGAAGAGGAGCAGGTCGGCGATCTTCTCGCGGTTGTTCCAGTCGCGTGTCAGCCCCTCTTTCAGCACGCTGCCGAAGCCCTTGTAGAAGGTGAGGTACTTGTCGAACTCGACGTTCTTCATCCCGGCCAGCGTGTCGAGTACGTTCTTGACCACGCTCTTTTCGATCACGTCGAGCAATGGATTCTGTTGGAGCAGTTCGCGCGAGACGTTCAGCGGCAGATCGGCGGAATCGACCACACCCTTGACGAATCGCAGGTAAGTCGGCAGCAGTTGCTCACAGCGATCCATGATCAGGACGCGCTGAACATAGAGCTTGAGACCAGCGACGGGTTCCTCGTAGTCGAAGCCGAACGGTTTGTGCGCCGGGACGAAGCCGAGTACGCGGAACTCGGTCTTCCCCTCGGCGGCATAGTGGATTACTTCCGCCGGCGATTCGGTGTCGTGCGCCAGCGACTTGTAGAACTCGTCGTACTCTTCCGGCTTCACTTCGTTCTTGTTGCGCAGCCAGATGGCCTTGCGCGAGTTGAGTGTCTCCTCCACCTTCTCCGTAGTCGCCGTCTCTCCCTCGCCAACGGATTTCTCGGTATCCATGACGACCGGGAATTCGAGGAAGTCGGAGAACTTCCGCACCAGTGATCGGAGCCGGTACGGTTCGAGGAACTCCTTCGCATCCTCCTTCAGGTGCAGTATCACGTCGGTGCCGCGAGCGGGCTTTTCGGCCGCTTCCAGCGTGTAGCTTCCCTGGCCGTCCGATTCCCATCGCGTTGCGTCGGCGGGCGCGCTCCCTGCAGGCCGCGTGACCACTGCCACGGTATCGGCAACCATGAACGCCGAGTAGAAGCCGACGCCGAATTGCCCGATGAGTCCCGGAGCCTCGCCGGTACGCCCCACCTGCTTCGCCGCTTCCAGGAATGCGCGTGTGCCCGACTGTGCGACTGTGCCGAGATTCCCGATCACGTCTTCGCGGCTCATGCCGATGCCGTTATCCGAGACGGTCAGCGTGCCAGCGGCGGTATCGGGTATGAGCTTGATCTTCCAGTCGGTGTTCCCTTCGAGCTTGTCGGCGTTGGCGAGCGCGTCGAAGCGTACCTTGTTGATCGCGTCGGACGCATTGGAGATCAGTTCGCGGAGGAATATCTCACGATCGGAGTACAGCGAGTGCGTGATGAGGTGAAGAAGTTGCTTCAGTTCTGCTTTGAACTCGAGCGTCTCGGCCGGCATGGTGAATCGCCTTCCCAAACACGGAAAGAGGAGGGGGGCTTGCGCGAAGCCGCAATGTCATAACGAAGATCAAAAGACCTTCGCCCGAATCCGCGCGTACGATCCGGCGCGACACGCGTTCGCGCTTCGCGCGGGGTACTCTCTCTTTTTGCGTTCCCTGCCAGGTGTTGGCAATTCCCCGTGCCCATCATCCAGGCAGTTCGATGACGAACACGGTCTTCTGGTCGCGTCGTTCCCAGCGGATGGCGCCATGGTGTGATTCCGCCGCCTGCTTCGCCACCGCCAGCCCCAGCCCGATTCCTTGCTCCTTGCCAGTCACGAACGGGTCGAACAGCTTGCTCGCGATGGCCACCGGCGGTCCTGAGCCAGTGTCCGTCACCTCGATCACCACCCCCGGATTCTTGCTCGCGCCGCGAACCTGAATCTCCACTTCACCACCTGGCCCGGCCGCCTCCACAGCATTGCCGATGACGTTTCCGAGCAAGTGTGACAGTGACGTGGGGTCGCCCTCGACGACAGGGCGCTCCGCCGGCGATTCCCACACGAGCACGGTGCCGGCGTGCTGACACTGCGGCCTGAGCAGGCTCACGGATTGATCGATTATTTCCGCCAGATCGCATCGCTTTCGCTCGCCGGCCGGCGCCTTTCCCAGCGCCAGGAATTGCCGCACATTCGACTCGATGCGCGCGAGTTGCCGCAGCGCGACGCGGAGCGGTTCAGGGTCGGCCGTTGGGTTCTCCGCGAGGAACAGTTCCACTGCGAGTTTCGCGCCGGCCGCTGCGTTCCGAAGTTGATGTGCCAGGCCGCCGGAGAACTGACCGAGCAACCGCAGCCGCTCGCTTTGCTGAAGTTGGTCCTGAAACGCTGCGAGCCGGCGAGCCATGTCGTTGACCGCCTCGCACAAGTCGCGGAGTTCGTCGTTGGCTGTAGGTAGCGGCATGGGGCGGAAGTCGCCGGCCGCGATCAATCGCGTGCGTGCGTCGATGTCGCGGACACGCCCCACCAGGCGCGAGCCGTATGCGAGCATGAGGGCCACGGCCGCAAGCCCGCCCACGCCGCCCAGCACCAGCAATGGACGTACCGCGTCGCGCTCGGCGCTCTGCCGCAGCGATTCCGGGTAGAAGATGTAGAGATCGCCGCGGCGGACCGGGTCTTGTTCGCGGAAGGCGACACGCAGACAGCGATATTCCTTCGCGCCGACACGCACCACCGGGCCAAGCTGCAGGTCGTCGGCCGCCGGCGCGGCGCGTGGCACATCGGGTGGAACCAGCGGTGATTCGTGGAATGTCGAGACGGGTTCGCGGTCGCTAAGCCCGGTGGGCACGAACAGGAACTCCGCGCCGGAAAAGCCCTTCACCTGCTCCAGCACGGGCTTATTCAGCGGGAATGTGCTGCGCGATTCCGTGAGTGTGTGGGCGATGGCCCATTGCTGCTCCGCGAGGCGCCGCTCGGCGTTCCCGGCCGCGATCTGTGCCGCCCACGCCGTCGCTGCCGCATCGCCCAGAAGCAACAATGCCAGCGGGAGGAGCAAACGGTAGCGGAGTGAGAGTCGCATGGGTACAGTTTAGCGGTCGTCCCGCTTCCGAGGTGTCTCATGCGCTGGCTACTTTGCTGCCTGGTCTGCACCACTGCCTTCCCTGCGATCGCCGCCCCGCCGAATGTCCTCGTCGTCATCACCGACGATCAAGGCTGGGGTGATCTCGGCGTACACGGCAATCCGGTCGTGAAGACGCCGCAGATCGATGCCTTTGCCCGGCAGTCGGCGTGGCTGAAGAACTTCTACGTTTGCCCGGTCTGCTCGCTGACGCGTGCGAGCCTGCTGACTGGCCAGTACAACTACCGCGTCGGCGTGGTGGATACGTTCATCGGTCGTTCGATGATGCGCACTGACGCAACGACGCTCGCACAGCATCTTGCTCGCGCGGGCTATCGTACCGGGCTTTTCGGTAAGTGGCACCTCGGCGACAACTACCCCCTTCGCCCCGAAGATCGCGGCTTCCAGGAGACGCTCTGGAGCCAGGGCGGCGGCCTCGCGCAGCCCAGCGATCATCCGTCGATGGCGTGGAAGACGGCGTACTTCGATCCGATCCTCAAACAGAACGGCAAGGAGGTAAAGACAAAGGGCTACTGCACCGATGTGTTCACCAATGCGGCTCTGAAGTTCATCAAACAGAGTAAATCAGACGCAAAAACGAGCGGGAAACCATTCTTTGCATACGTCGCGTTCAATGCGCCACATGGGCCGTATCAGGTGCCAGAACAGTACGCACAGCACTTCGAGAAACTCGACCTCACGGCGAAAGCGTTCCCGAAGGTGGGGCAACCGTGGGCACCGTCGCGGCTCAACACAACGGCCATCGGTCGCGCGTATGCCATGATCGAGAACATCGACACAAACTTTGGCCGGATACTCAGGATGCTTGACGATGAGAAACTCGCCGAGAACACCATCGTTATCTTCATGACGGATAACGGCCCCGGCGGCGTGCGCTGGAACGGCGGACTTCGCGACGCCAAGGGGAGCGTGTACGAGGGCGGTATCCGAGTGCCGTTCTATATTCGCTGGCCGGCGAAGGTGAAAGCCGGGAAGGTCATCGACGTGCCACTCGCACACATCGACGTCACGCCCACGCTGTGCGAACTCTGTGGCGCAAAGCCCGCTGTGACGTTCGACGGCCGAAGCTTCGCGAAGTTGCTGATCGGCGGAGGAAGCGAGTGGCTCGCTCGCACGCTGTTCTTCCAGTGGCATCGCGGCGACACGCCGGAGAATCTCCGTGCCTTTGCCGCGCGCGGGCCACGATACAAACTCGTGCAGGCAAACGGCGTCGCCCCGAGAGCGAAATGGAAACCGCGCTACGAACTGTTCGACATCGTGAATGATCCGTTCGAGACGAAGGACCTGGCGGCACAGAAACCGGAAGAAGTGGCGAAGCTCAAGAAGGAATATGAAGCGTGGTTCGTGGAGGTGACGAAGAAGGGTTTCGCACCGCCGAAGATTGTCATTGGCTCCGAGAAGGAGAATCCGGTGCGGTTGTCGCGTCAGGACTGGCGCGGCCCCAAGGCGGGCTGGCAGGCAGATAGCCTCGGCCACTGGGAGACGAAGATCACGCGCCCCGGCAAGTACAAGGTGACGATTCGTTCGGAACGCCCGTTCGCGAACTCTCGCGGCACCATCGGCGATTTCACCTTCGATCACGAACGCCGTACGGCCGTGAAGGTCGCGGAGGAGAAGTATCGACTCGTCAAGGTCGGTGAGGGACGCGTCGAGGTCACGATCTCGGATCTCGGCGGCAAGAACCGTCGCGGTCCCGACTTCGTGGAGATCGAATACCTCGGGCCGCTCGACAAGAAGTAATGCGGTCAGTTTCTCCTTCACGTCGGTTCGCTTGCGACGACTCGCTGAGTTGCGAGGTCGCAAGCGTGTTGGGTAAGTGGTGCTTTCCAGACACGCCACCTAATCTTGAATAGTATACACAATATCACATTCATCAAGCTCCGTTGCCACACATCGATTCGGATTTCCTGACCAGGCCGATCGGTCGGCCGTTTGCGTTCTACAGTTCGGGTTGAATCCCCTGTGAGTGACGGTATGTCGGCGCGATCGGTGGTGCGATCTGTTCCGTTGATGTACCTCCGTTCGCCTCGTTCGACTCGCATCCACCCGTCCGAGAACATCCGCAGTCGTTTCGCCTGTGAGTGTCCCTCACCCGCGGGGTGCGCGCCATGAGCTTCTCGCCGCGCCGGTTTGTCCGGTTCCTCGCATTCGTCTTGCTGGTTGCGGTGGCTCTCACAGGTGCCACCCGCCTCGGTCTCAATCGCTTTCTGACATCCACGCGTGGCAAGGAAATCGTCTCGGAGCGATTTGGTTCGGCCATCGGTATGCCTGTCGAAGTGTCGGACATTCACGTTGGCGACGACAATTCGTCGTTCCGCTTCCGCGTGATGGACCCGGCCGATCCGAAGGCGGAAGTTCTCCATGTGCCCTCCGCTTCCGCCGATGTGAACGCGACCGATCTCGTGACTGGTCGCGTGTCTCTCTCGGAGTTGAATCTCCGCGACGCGGCACTGACCCTGCGGGTCACCGATCGTGGCGAAGTTCTGACGCCATTACCTGCGATGCCTGGCACCGCAGGCGTGTTCCCGGCGGTGACGATTCAGAATGGCCATGTCTCTGTTCGCCAGCAAGGGCGTGCGGATTTCGCAGTGAGTGGCGTGAGCTTGAAGCTCGAACCCCGAGGGGGTGTGGTCACGATTTCCGGCAGCGTGCGCGATCCGAAGTGGGGTGATTGGTCGCTCCGGGGCGAACTGCTCCGCAAGACTCGCACTGCCTGGGTGGAACTGACCAGCGCCACGGCACCGCTGGACGCGGAGTTGCTCGCCACGGTGCCGTTCGCGCCGCCGCAACTGTTCGACACCGTGAACCTCACGGGCCATGCCGCAGTGACGATTCACCTGGAGATTGGATCGAATCGCGAGGTCTGGCCGCAGGTTGAAATCCGACCGATGCTCTCGCTCTTTGGCACGCCGCTTGGCCCAACGTACCATCTCTATTCCAACGGTCTCGACGCGCGCTTCGAACGCGGGAAGTAAGCACTCACGATCGGGTCGTAGCATTTCGCACTGTGGCGCGGATCGCCCGCACACTCGTCACAATCAATTTCTTTTACCGGTCGAGTGGACTTGAACACGTCTTTACAAAACTGAGTAACAACTCCTCAATCACATCCTTGAGATCGAACCAATCCACTGCTAGGCTAAAACCCGTCTTCGTGTTGATGCCCGGACATTCATTCTGACCGGCCCCGAGGCAACCCATGCGATCCGCAGCACTGGCCTCCGTGTTCGGAATCCTTCTGGCGGCAGCGCTGGCCAACGGCGGCAAGCTCAGAGAGCCTGACTATCTCCCTGGCACGTCGCCAGCAATGTCGCCGCGCATCGCCGCGGGCGCGCCCGACCCGATCGTCAAGAAACTGATCGACGATCTCAGTTCCGAGAACTGGCGTGCGCGCGAGAAGGCCGGTCGAGAACTCGCCAGGCTGGGTGCGAAGGCGCTGCCGCACATGCGAAAAGCGCTCCTGACAACCGATAGCCCCGAAGTGCGGCGCCGCCTGGCGGTTCTGGTGCGCAAACTCGACCGCGAAGTGCTCGTTGAACCGAAGCGCGTCACGCTCAACGTGAAGGACAAGACGATCAAGGAAGTCTTCAACGCGATCTCCAAACAAACGGGCTACCAGATCGAGTTCAACGGCGGTTCGAGCACCAAGCATTCCTTCGATTTCACCAACACGCCGTTCTGGCAGGCGGTGGACACCGTTGCCGAAGCAGGCGGCTTCACCGTATACGCCCAGTACGACGACGATACCGTTCGCGTTTACAACAACGAGTCGTCGAATCCACACGTCACATACTCGGGGCCGTTTCGTCTGTTGGCAACGAACATTCAGTCGAATCGCAGTGTGCAACTCTCCGGCATCAGTCGGCGCGGCGGTAACAACATCAACGAGTACATCTCGCTGAGTATGCAGATTCAGTCGGAACCGAAGAATCCGATGGTTGGGGTGGCGCAACCGGAACTGATCGAAGCTGTGGATGAGTTCGGCAGTAGTCTCCTGCCGCCGCGTGAGCGGCAATCATTCAGCTCCGGTTACCTGAGCGGTTCTACCCGCGGACACAACAGCTATTTCAGCGTGAGCCTTTCACGCGGTGACCGCGCGGGCAAGACCATCAAGAAACTGAAGGGGCGCGTTGGCATTGTGTTGCTCGCTGGCATGGTGCCCGATGTGGTGGTGGGCGATGTGATGAAGACCAAGAAGAAGTCGGTGAATGGCCGCACGGCTCAGGTGGAGTTCGCTGGCGTGAGCGAAGACGCAAATCAGAAAGGGGTCTACCGTGTCAGTTTCACGGCCAAGCGGCTGGGGGCAACCAATCCTTACCGCAACGATGATTACCAGTGGAGCAACAACATCGGGCAGCGAGTGGAGTTGACCGATGCGAAGGGGAATCGCTACTTCTGCCACGGCCCGACCTCGCAGGACAATGGCATGGGCACGGTGAAGATGGTGGTGCAGTTCGGCCCCGACGACCGTCGAACGGGCCGCAAGGCCAACATCAAGTTCGGTCCGCCGGTCAAATTCACGCTCTACGAGTGGCTCACGGTCACTCACGAAGTGAACTACGAGTTCAAGAACATCCCGCTGCCCTGATCGATGAGGGTGGGCGTGAGAGGGCGCGATCGAGGCCCTCGCGCATCCTGTCGCCTGGTGGCCGTTCCCATTGGGAAGCGGCCGTCGTGCGAGTGGGTCTTACAGTTCGTCGCTCAGCACGCGATCGAAGTCGCCGACGCCAACTCGCAGCGCCAGTTGCCGGAACTCTTCCGCATACACTTCCGTCGTGTGATGGAGATGCTCCCCCTCGGAAATCAGCGGCAACTGCATGCGGCGGCGAATGCCGCGCTCACGCAGGATGCGGCGGAATGGCCGCAGGTTGGGTGCGTAGATGTGAATGAGCTTGTGCTCATCGAACTGCACTTCGATGGGAAGTTGCTCGGCCAGTACCGCGACCCCGGTGCAACCATCGTGAGTGAGTAATTCCTCGAAATCGCAGAAGTGGCTTGCCAGCACGGGCAAGTCGATGTGGTTGCGGCGCAGGTCGGCGTGCGTGTCGCAGTTGGAGCCGTGGCTTCCTTCCAGCACAACGTGAACGACCTCGCCCAGCGGTTCCAGCAATGCCAGGAAGGTGTCGAAAAGCTGTTCCACGGATACGGCGGCCGATAGCATCGGCAGCCGCAATTTCGCCTTGCGGTCGCGGAAGATTTCGACACGATAGCCCTGCCGCGGCCTGACAGGGACGCCTGTCCCTGGCCGGATGGCATCAGGGAGTGTGAAGCGACCGTAGGAATTGAGCGATAGGTGAGAAGCCAGCCGATCAGGAGTCACGGGGACACCTCGCGCGACAACGAAATCAATAGCCCAGGGGAAGTTAGGTGGTGTCGCGTCGTGGCGTGGCGTCGGAGTGGGTTCCCTGGGCACTCCAAACATAGTCCCTGTTTGGCGGCGCTGGCGTCCGTGCCGGGCAAATTATACCCCACCGCGTGTCCGAACTGCGCGAAACTGGCGCGAAAACGGCATGTTCGGGTTGTTGGGCCGGTGAATCTCGGGGACACTGGCACAAGGGCACCGGGAGAGAGCGTAAAGTGGCCGCGGAAATGGAAAAAACGACTAACGGCCCGTCTCGCCTACCGATGTAATGCTCGTGGGGCAGACGCACTGCCTCTGGGTGCCCAGGCGGCGAGGAATCACGATATGCGACGAATATCCCTGCTGGCCTTCTTCGCACTCGTTATCGCCATGCCGGCGACCGATTCGGTCGCGCAGCCACCCCGTCTGGAAAACGGCAAGAACATCATCATCGCCCCGCAACGATCTGGCACGTCTGGCCCCTTCGAGAAAGCCGGCTTCATTATCATTCGGCCCAACGGCAAACGCCCGACATACACCTCTGGCCCGCCGGCCACTCCTGTCACGCGGCCAACGCAGCTCGCAACGGGCGTGGCGGTGCCGCCGCCATCCGGTAAGCTCGATGCCAGCGCGATGTTCGATTTCTGGTTCGCCGCGTCGGTGGATGACAAGCGGATTGGCTACATCCAGTGGGGCGCCAAGCGGGTGAAGAAAGGCGAACGCGAACTTGTGGTGGGCGTGAAGTATCAGAGCTTCACGGTTTCCCGCTTTGGTCAGGTCGTGAGTCAGTGGGGTGAAGAATCGACCGTCGAAACGCCCGGCGGCGAGATCCTCATCACCGGAATGCGTCAGGGTATCGGGAAGGATCAGGCTCTGGTGCTCAGCGGCGTGGTGCAAGGGAAGATGCTGAAGGTAACGGGTCAGGGCGCTGCCAAGACCGCCAGCGACACGCCCTGGCCTGCGGGGGTGGTGGGCTGCGTGCGCGAGCCGGCGCTGTTTCGGGAGCACAAGGGGCTGAAGCCAGGCGAATCGTTCGACTATCCCGCATACATTGGGGTCGTCAATCGCGTGGTGAAGATGACCGTGACGTTGGAAGGGGAGGAGTCGCTCGTCTTCTGGCAGAAGGAACCCGCCCGCAAGACGTTGCGATACATCACCCGAATGGAACCCGTGGGTCAGTTCAAGCTGCCGCCAGCAACCACCTGGGTTGATGCCGAGAACTTCGAGCCGTTAAAGATGGAGTTCGACTTTCCCGGATTCGGTGGGCGGGTGAGTTTCCTCCGCACCACGAAGGCGGCTGCAACGGTTCCGGTCACGCGGCCACTCGAACTGTTCAACACACAGTCGATCCGGCTGGATCGGGAAATTCCCGGAATACACGGTGCCTCCTCCGTCGTCTACAAGGTAACGGTTCCGAAGGAAGACGACCCAGGTAGCCTCTTCCCGACCGATAGCCGGCAGCAGATGAAGAACCTCGACCCGAAAGCGAAGAGCTTTGAGTTGCACGTCTTCGCGAGTCACGGCCCCGCGGCAGACGTCCGGCCGCTCCCAGCACCAGGTAAGGGCTTCACCGAGAGTAACTACTTCATCAACTGGGACAACGATGATGTGAAGCGGCACGCCACGGCCGCCGTGCAGCAACTTCCCGCGACGGCGACCGACTGGGAGAAGGCACGGGCCGTGGAGAAGTGGGTGAAGGCGAACATGCGGGCCTTCGAGTTCTCGCAGGCGATGGCAACGGCCGATAACGTGGCCAAGACCCTCACGGGCGACTGCACCGAATATGCAATGCTCTCGGCGGCGATGTGCCGATCGCTGGGTGTGCCATCCCGAACCGTGCTGGGCCTGGTCTATGCCCCCACCAGGGGTGGTAAGCCGTACCTCGCGTACCACATGTGGTTCGAGGTATTCGCCGGGGGGCAGTGGTTGCCGCTGGATGCGACACTGGGCATGGGCGGCGTTGGGCCAGGGCATCTGAAGATCGCCGACCATAGCTGGCACGACGAGAAAACGTTCGCTCCACTGTTGCCGGTGCTTCGCGTGCTGAGCGCAAAGCCGGCCATGCGTGTCGGAAAAGTGGACCCATAACCGGCAGTTGGTGAGAATGAAATTTCCATGTGGAATGGCTTCCCAGGCGGCCGGCGTCTATACTCTTGGCAAGTTCTTCAGCCGGTTGCGCCGCCGGGCGCAAGTCGATATCAGGATCGCCGTCCTTGCGGCGGATAGTTGCGGGCGAGTCCCGCCCCTTCTGCCGGTCGCGGGTGAGCCTGTCTCGCGAGCGATTGACGAACTGTTGAGGGCCGTGCCGGTGCCAGTCAGGGTTTTGGAATGACTAGCCGGGAGCCGCACGCCCCGCACTCCACCCTGCCGGCCACCCCGCCCGCAGCCGCTCCCGCACCTTTACACCCGGACGCTGCCCATGAAGGTAATGGCCCGCTGATGATCGCGACGATTGCTCCGCCGCCTCCACAATGCCCCACGCACGCCCCAGACGAACGGGGCCGCGCCTGGCTGGACCGTCTCTTTGCCGGTGGCTTCTCCTTCCCTACTGCACCAGCCGTTGCACTGCCTCCAGGTGAACGCACGCCCGCCGAGTACGACGCCGTGGCACGCGCTGCCGGCTGCCGCGACCTCTTCGTGATTCATGCTGACGCCGACGCTGGCGAGCGCGTCATCGTTGATCTCGCGCGTGCCGTCGCAGATCGCACGCTCATCCTCACACCGGACGCCGCAAGCGCGGATCGCATCACCGAGCGACTCCTGAAACATGGCACCCCGACCCTTCGCGCGCTGGCCGATGACGAGAACCCGGCCCGTCCGTCACCGGCTGTCAGTCGCTTTACCTCCCAGGCAGTTGGGCGAGCGAGTGTCGAGCAGGCCCGGAACGAAGCTGCCGCTGCCGTCACTGCTGCCGAGGAACGCATTGCGGCGTTCGCGGTGGTGGCGAAGGCCCTCGCCCGCCAGACCGAAGTGGACGAACTGCGAACAAGGCTCGACGCACACCTGGCCGAACTGACTGCCCGCCGCAACCGGATCGAAAGCGATCTGAAAGCCGAGCACGACACTCCCTTCGCAGTTGCGGTGGCCCGTCTCCAGTCTGAACACGAGGGGGAATTCACGCGGCTCGCCACCGACCTACAAGCCGTGACGGTGCCCCACGCGGAGCGAGAAGCCGCGCTGGCGGCCGCGCGGCAGCACCACGCCGAGGCCACGCGCAAACCCGGCTTCCTGGCTCGCTTCTTCGGCGGCAAGCCGAAAGGAGCCGCGTCGGACACGACCGAGCTCGAGCGGCAGGTTCACTCACTCGAAACCGAGACGGCGGAACTGGCCGCGCGGGCGGGCGAACTTCAGGCCAGCCGCGACGCAGCGGCGAACGCCTTCGCCACCGAACGCGAGAAGCTGACGGCTGCGGAACTGGCTTCGCGCCGCGCCGCGATTGATGAAGCGATTGCCGCAGCGGAGTCGGAACGCGAGCGGGCACGCGCGGAGTACGCTGCACTCCGAACAGTGATCGGCGAGGCAGTGCCCGGCGATGACCATGCCCTGGCGGAACGCCGCCTTGCGGTCGCGCGCCAGCAGGCCGCCGAGGTCGCCGCACATGCCCCGGAACTGGCCGCGCGGGCCGTGGCCGCTCATCGTGTCGTTGTCGCGCTGCCTGCAGCGATCGAAGTCGATCCGGTGTTCGCCGCAATCGCGAACGACCCGCCCTTCGACTTGCTCGTTCTCGATCGCGCGGAAGAATTGCCGGAGTCGGAATTCTCCCGGCTCGCACGACTGGCGGATCGCTGGGTGCTTGTCGGTGAAGCCGCGATGCAGGACGAGGTTCGCTTTCCGAACGCTCGTCGGCATGCCGCCGAGGTGCCGTTCGTCGCACGGCTGGCGAAGTGGCTTGACCGTGAGACGTGGGGAGCCGAGAGCGATCGGCTCGTCTGCCGGCTTGCCACACTCACGCCCGATCAGAGACGCAGTCTGACACGCGAACCTCTGGCTGACCGGCCAGAGGTGGAACTTCGCTTCGCGGATGTCGGCGGCGAACCGCTCCTGGCCGAGATTGTCTTCCCGGCGGCCGCTGCCGCCCACGAAGCAAAGGCGTTCCTCTTCCACACACTCGGCGAAGTGCTCCTGCGACCGTGCGGCGAACTGACGTGGGAGAACAACGACGCCACGGTTCTCGCGACCTGGTCCGTGACCGGCAACTGTTCCTGCCAGTGGGTCGAACTGATGCCGGGAGTTCGTGAGAAGGTCGCCGGGTGCGGGCCATCCGCATTCACCGCCGCCGTGAGCTTCGATCGCGCTGCCGGCTGGGATGCGGAACGCGCCGCGGAATGGCTGGCGAGCCATCTACCACCAGCCAGCAGTCGCTTCGCCGCCTTGCCGCGCACATCCAGCATCTACAGGTCGAGCCATTCATAAGCTGTCGCGATTCAAATGACAGGCTGGAACGCCGCCCAACTCCACTACAATTCCCTCCGCCCACATCACCACCGGAGGGTTTTCCGATGTTCCGTCTGTTCGCTGCAGCGTTTCTTGTTGCGTGCTGCACCCTCGTTGCGCCCGCAGCTGACACCAAACCGCCGATGATCGGCCACATGGTCTATTTCAAATTGAAAGACAATTCGCCAGCGGCCCGGCAGAAGCTCGTGGCAGCGTGCGAGAAGTACCTCGCCAATCACGAGGGGGTCATCTTCTTCTCCGCGGGTGTTCGCGCCGAGGAGTTCAAGCGTGAGGTGAACGATCGCGACTGGGACGTGGCCCTGCATCTGGTCTTCACCAGCAAGGCCGCACACGACACGTACGCCGTACACAAGGAACATCTGAAGTTCATCGAAGAGAACAAGGCGAACTGGGAGAAGGTTCGTGTGCTCGATTCGGAACTGAAGGGGTACAAGGCGAAGAAGTGAACCGCGTCGATTGTCTCGTCTTCACAAAGGAAGCCGCGATGGCGTTCAAGCTGATTGTGTGGGACTTCGATGGTACCATTGCCGACTCGCTGCCGGCAGCGGTACGCATCTTCAACCGGCTGGCCCCGGAGATGGGGTTCAAGCAACTCCGCGATATCGAGGCGGCCCGCGCGATACCCACACGCGAACTGATGCGCCGGCACGGCGTCTCACTCTGGCGACTGCCGCGCCTGGTACGACGTTACCAGGCCGCAGTCGCCGAGGAAGCCGACCGCATGCAACTCATCGTGGGGATCGAGGATTTGCTCGCGGCAGTTTCGGCGACAGGAGTGCGGCAGGGGATTCTTTCAAGCAACAGCGAACACAATATCCGCCGCACGCTGCGCGCGCATGGCGCGGAGGGCCACTTCGCGTTCGTCGTCGGCTATCCGCGGCTGTTCGGCAAGGGAAAGGCGCTGCGGCGAGTGGTGCGCTCCGAGGGTGGCAGCTTCTGGCGGAAGCCGCGCGAGGCATCGCGAACGGAATGCTTCAACGCAGGTGAGGTGCTCTACATTGGCGACGAGGTGCGCGATATCGACGCCGCTCGCAAGGCGGGCGTGAAGGTTGCCACTGTGACGTGGGGTTTCCACACGGCCGAGTTTCTCCGCAGTGGAAGCCCTGATTATGTTATCAGCGAGGCGCGGGAACTACTGGAACTGGTGAAGGGTTCGGCAAGTCGATCGGCTGGCCCATGACCGACTCGCGCGTGGTGCGTGGGATTGCGGTACGAGATCAACGCTGACCCGGGATTACTTCTCTTCAAGCATCTTCTGAATCGCCTGCGTGAGCGCCTGGCCATCCTCTCCTTGCGTGCTGAATCCCAGCGGCTTGGCACGCAGTCGGGCCACGTCGTCGCCCAGCGCGCCGGCATTGCGGAAGTGTAAGTACCAGAGGGCACCGGCCCGCACTGGCTCGTCGGCGAAGACATAAGCGGGGCGGTGGATGCGATCGGCCGCGGCGCGGTCGAACTGCTTGCTCGCCTCCGCGAGCGTCTCGGGCGTCACCTCGATGGCGACGAAGTTCAGGTCGCGCGTGCTGGCCATGTCCTTGACCGCAGCGACATCGGCGCCCGCACCGTGCAGGAAGATCACCGAGCGGAAGCCGGCGTTCTTGAGCGAGTCGAAGCCGGCGAGTGTCGGCCGGGCGCCGGCGTAGAAGCCATCTTTCACTTTCGTGGCAGGCAGGCCGGCCACAGGCGAGGCTTTCGGCGGTTCGGCGGTCGGCTTCACCGGTGCGCCGAGGAAGTTTGTGCTGGTTCGTGATGGCTTCGTGACCCGACTCGACGGATTGCCCGGTAGTGTGTCGGGGAGAAGCACCTTGGGGCCGTCGGCCTTGGGCGGTAGCGGCGTGGGAACGGTTGCTGGCGGTGCGAAGTAGCTTGGCCCTGGCCGCACGTCGGCCGGTGGAGGGAAAGGAGACGGTGCCGGACCGCCGGGCGTGGTTGGCACCCCTGCGGGTGGCAGGAGGATATTGCTGGAGCCGCCGCTTGAAGGGCAGCAACCGTCCTTCTTGCTACACCACTTGTTGCAGTGATGCCGACAGCCGGCGAGTGAAGCCACCGTGAGAACGGCGGCGAGGAACATTCTGTGACGCATGGGTATCTCCACCGCTGGCCCCGCGAATCGCGAGGCTTCCGACATTTGATTCTAGATTGTAAAAATTGCAAACCGAGCCGAGTTGAGCCTGGGAATGGTCATTCCGGTTGAGCGGAGTGGCGGACCTGCCGGTTGTGCGGAATGCGTAGGGGTGGCGGCATGGGCAAGTGAGGATAGAGATGCCAGTGAGAAGGGCACCCGCCGGGATTCGGGCGATTGTCTGCGACTGAGAATATGTGAGCCGCTCACGCAATCGAACACGCCGCCGGATCAGCCGTGACACTTCGCCCTTCTCCCGCGCACGCTGTGCGGGAAGAGTTTCTCCTGCGCCACGTTGCCGTCTGCGTCGAGCGGTAACTCGATCGGTTCTCCGACGAACTCCACATGCGGATTCGCCTTGAGGTCAGCGGCCAGCGGCGCGGAGACCCACAGTTCCGCCACTTCCAGCGTGTTGGGGATCACGCAGAACTTCGCCTTCTCGTATTCGGGCTGCCAGCAGGTTTCGATGCTGCGCTCGATCACCTCGCGGTCGGTATCGAAGCCGAAAGGCAATTTGCTGCGCCACAGCGATCGGGCCGTGAAGTTATTCATCCGGAACGGTACCGGGTCGATCGAGGCGAGGGCGCGTGTCGTGGTGATGTCGGCCAGGCCAATCCCTGTGCCGTTGCCGTGGCTCTCGGGTGAAACATCCAGTACCGCGATGCGGACGATGCGCGGATCGTTTGTCTCGGCCTCTGGCGTTGCTTCGATCAGCATCCGGCCGATGACGTTTGGGTCCATCCCGGCGCCAGAGTAGTTCTTGCCGCACTCGCCGATGATGAGCACATCGCAGCTATTGAATGGCAGCCGGCCCATCATCTTCGCCGCCTGTTCCAGCAGCACAGGCTCGCGGTTGTAGAGATCGTCTCGATCCACGACTTCGAGGTGCGCCGTCTCCTCGTTGGCGTTTTCCAGTATGGCCAGCCCACCGAGGAAGGGAGTCTTCGCGAGAACCACTTTCCCGGATTCGGGGATCATATCGCGGAGGCCGCGTGTGCCGAAGCTATGCACCTGGTCGGCGCCGCGCTGCTTGCCCAGCCCGATCACGATCATCTTCAGGATGCCGCTCTCGAACTTGCCGCGGAAGTCGGTGTGTGGCTTGACGCGCGACACCGTGACCACACCGTCGGCGGCCAGGGCGTTCCTGTCCCACCATACCGGCTGGCCCCACGAGTTCTCACCCAGACTCACGGCGTCCATGTCTGTAACAACGGGTACGCCCAGGTGTGCCTCATCGATGTCGTATCCGGCGAGCAGTTCGCGTTGACCGGCGGCCGACGCGCCGCCGTGCGAACCCATCGCCGCGACGACGAACGGCTTCGCGCCGAGTTCCACAAGCGCTTCGACCGTCCCCTTCGCCAGCGTCAGATAGTTCTTGATGCCGCGGCTGCCACAACCGACAGCGATGCGCATCCCAGGCTTGATGCGCTGCGCGGTTTTCGAGGAAAGCCACTGCCGGCGCACTTCGCCTGCCACGTCGCCGACGGCTGGTTGCGGGGCGGTCTGTCGAACGAGTTGCACGCGAGGGAGAATCATGGCTACTCCGGCGAACTTCGGGCCATGAGGCCCGAAGTGAGGTGGTGGGACAGGCACGGCAGATCGCGAGTTCAGGACGCCAGCTACTCCAACTTCGCCTTCAGGGTGACCCTGACGCCTTTGCGTTCAACGACGATGTCGATGGTGGTGCCGAGTTTCTGCCGGCTCATCGCTGTCATGTACGCGGTGATATTCGGAGTGGGCAGGCCGGCGATTTCCACGATGAAGTCGCCGCCCTTCACGCCCGACTTCGCGGCCACGCCGCCGGGCGTCACGCCGTCCACCAGCACACCGCCGGCCTTGCTCTCGTAGTTACCCGGCAGGAAGCCGAGCTTCGGACCGCTTGGCCCACGGGGCGGCGCGGTTGGGTCCTCGCTGCCGCCCTTGACCACGATGTACTTCGGCTTCGCGCAGGTCAGGAATGTCTTCAGGAGCACTTCCACGAGGTCAACGGTCTTCTTCATGCCGCGGACGTTGATCTTTTCCGGCACGTCGGTCGGCTTGTGATACTCCGGGTGCATCCCTGTGTAGAGGAAGAGGACTGGCACGCCTTTGCGGTAGAACGAGTCGTGATCGCTTGGCCCGGTGCCGCCGGGGATCGTTGTGATCTTGAAGTCGAACTTCGGGCGAACGGTGTCGATCAGTCTCTCGAAGCCTTCGCCGGTTCCGGTGCCGTACACCACCAGTCGGTCCTTCTCGCCGAACATCCCCAGCCAGTCCACGGGCACGGGCTTGGTGCGGCCGATCATGTCCATGTTGACCATCGCCGCGGTCGATTTCAGTGGGAAGATTGGCTCTTTGCAGTAGAAGCGTGAGCCATCGAGTCCGTGTTCTTCCGCGCTGAAGGCGATGAAGACGAGCCGGCGGCCTTGCCGATCCTTCATCGCGCCGAAGCGGCGAGCGAGTTCGAGCAAACCTGTGGTGCCGCTGGCGTTGTCGTCGGCCCCGAGGTGAATCTTGCCTCGTGCTGCCGCGCCGCCGGTACTGCCCCAGAGGCCGTAGCCAACGTGGTCGTAGTGTGCGCCGATCACAACGGTTTCGTCCTTCAGCGGCCCGGCACCTTCCAGCACGCCGACCACGTTCTTGACGTTCACCTGCTTGCGGTCCACCGTTACCTGCGCGGTGGCCTTCAGTCCCTTCAACTCGAAGGCGACCGGCTTGAGTTGGTCGTTGATTGTCTCCTCGATCTCCTTCAGCGATTTTTGCTTCGCGTTAGCTAGGAGTTCGTCGATGAGGGCACGCTTGGCGAAGAGAATCGGGAAGTCGCTGGGTGTGGTGCCGGTAGCGTGCAACTGGAAGGTAGGGATCGGATCGTTCTTGCCGGCGGCGCTGGAGTCGTTGACGATGATGAGGCCGGCGGCCTTGTGCTTGGCGGCCTGGTCGATCTTGGTGGCAAACGCGGCGTGGTTGCTGTCCTCATCGCGTGTGGCGTTGGTATCGAAGCGGCGGTTACCCTTCTCGCCGTAGCGTGGCGTGCGCCGGAGAATCACGACGAACTTCCCTTTCACATCCAGCCCCGCGTAGTCGTCGTATTTCAGTTCCGGGGCCGTGATGCCAAAGCCGGCGAACACGAGTTCGCCCACGGCCTTGCTCGTACCACTGAAGCCCATCGGTGTGTATTCCGCGCCGAGCTTCGGTTCGATCTTCTCGCCCGTTCCGGTGATCGTCAGCGTTGTTGGCTTGCCGAGCTGTGCCGACATCGGCACGACGAACGGCTGAAAGTAGCTGCCGTTCTTCATCGCGGGCTTGAGGCCAGATTTCTTGAACGAACCGGCAACGTAGTTCGCGGCCTTCTCGATTCCCTTGGTCTCGATGCCGCGGCCTTCCAGCTCGGGGCTGGCGAGATAGAAGATGTCCTTGCGCATCCGCTCCAGAATGGGATCGTCGTAGGGCTTCTGTGCGGGCAGTGGAGTTGCGAGAGCCACGACAGCGGCGAGCGCGATCGCGCCCGCGAGTGGGCGGCGTGTGTGTGACATGCGGGTTCCTTCGTGAAGGGGCGCTCGATTGCGGGAGGATAGGCATATTATGCGGGTACAGCGCAACTCCGGGCAAGAGTGTGCGTCTGACTTGGTGAATACAAAGTGCAGAGCAAGCAGGCGACGAGGACGATGGAAGGTTTCGGGCAACAAGGCGAATATCGGGATTCTGGTCGTGTGGAAAGTTTTCCAGAATTCGCGCGAACCTGCGGTGCGAATCGTGTGTCCGAGAGAAGCACAGGCACTGGGTTTGTCCCGGTGTGCTGTGCATGGTGGTTGGAAACTTGGGAAAATGCCAGAAGTCGGTTGTCTTCCGGGTCGGCACTGGTTAGATTTACCAGTCTGGACCGGGGGAACCTGGTTTCTGTCTGTTTCCCATAACCCCCTTTTTCACCCCTAACTGATCGAGATGGCTTCGTAACTCTTTCTCCTGGCTAGACTTCCCAGGTCTGGCCGTAACAGTCCGTCGGAGGTGTGTGATGCGTCTGACCAACCTGAAGACCGTGACGAAGACCGTGACCGCGGCCAGCGTGAAGCTGACCGCCCCGGCCGATCGCATCGGTCTGGGGTTCGACGCGGGCCACGTCTATCCGGCGGACTCCCTGTCCCTGGGGCACTTCCCAACGCCCCACAATCCGGAGCCTGAACCGCTCCGGTCACGGCAGGAAAAGTCCGAGACGCTGATGCGAAAGCAGACGCGCCCGGATGGCACGAAAGTGCCCGACGCCGTGCCTCCGGCCAGTTCGGCCGGATGTCTCTCCTCTGGCACATCGGCTGTTCGCGTCTGTTGGCGGGTTGCCGCCATAGACACACGCCGGTGCTGTCTTCCCACCGTGAGCGCCAACAGGAACCGACTCGGTAGCGACTGCCAATCGCCCGACCGGTTCAGTGGCAAACACAGCTTAATGCGGGAAGCAGCGTCGGTAGCGACAGTCGGAAAGTGAGGTGGCCCCTGGCTTAAACGCATCACGCAACCGGATTGACCACGCGACCGACCCCCTGCGGCCGGTCAGATGAACAACCGTCGTCGAAGTGCGTTTTGTCAGTTGGTCACAACCAGATGAAGTCGTGCGTTCAACCATGCTGGTCCCATGGAGCGGCCGTGCAGTAGGTGCAGTCGAATGACTGGCGTGCTGTCACAGGTCACGAGTTCCAACCGCGCGGTTGGTTTGTCAGGCTCAGTTCCACACGGTGTGTCGGTGCCATGAGGCAGACGGGAGACGCCCTCCCAGTCGCTTCAGGACTACTGCCGTCACATGTGAAGAACCGCCACGAACCACCAGTGCTGATCGGGAAAATGCCGCCGCGGCTTCCCCGGTCTCGGTTCCCGATGATGTGTCGCGCGGATGTCCCTTGTTGAAGCAGGGGGCTGTTGGAGTGGTTCTGAAGCCAGTGGAACTGGCAACAGGCCGCGAGTCCAACACAGCGCGTGTCGGTGGAGCCAGGACCGCAAGCCGCCCGGTTCAGGAGCGATTCGGCCCCCTTCTCTGATCCGAGGAGGGCCGCGCTTCCGCCGGATGCGCTGCACCAGCGATGCTAATACGGGATCGGGACAGGAAACCCAATCATGAGCTGGGCTGAAATTACCGTTCTGGTGGAGCGGGCCAAGACTGGCGATCGGGAGGCTTACGGCGAACTGGTCAGCCGGTTCCAGAGCAGCGTTTACGCGATGGCACTGGGCCGCGTGCGCGACCCGCTGGAGGCGCAGGAACTGGCACAGGATGTGTTCATCCACGCGATGCGCAAACTGCCGCAACTGCGCGACGCGCGCTGCTTCGCCGGCTGGTTGCGGCGGATCACCGCGCGGATGGCGATTAACCGCCTCACCCGACGCGGCCCCCTGTTCGGAGCCGATCCGGAGTTGCTCGACGCCGTTGAGGCCAAGAGCCGGACGGCGGAGGAGAACTGCGCCGTCGGCGAGGCCGTCGAGCAACTCAAGGAGGGGCTGGCGCTGCTGAAGCCGCTTGATCGGCAGACGCTGGAAGCGTTCTACATTCGGGGGCGGAGCCTCAAGCAAATCGCGAAGGAGTTCGCCGTTCCGACGGGTACAGTCAAGCGGCGGTTGCACGTTGCTCGGCTGCGGCTGAAGGAGGTGCTGGAAGGAATCGACCCGATGCTGGCCGAGCGTTTGGCAGATGGCGCGCTGGCCGCAGTTTGAAGTAACCTCAGCGGGGGCGCCTGCCCCTGCCTTCGCTAACCCCGACGCCGGAGGCTTACGCCTCCGGCGTTTCGTATTGTGGTCGTCGTCGATTGGAATGAACCGCGAAGGAGGCTCGCCCAGCCGGAAGAACGGACCCTTGGCGATCCTCTCCCATGGTTTGCCGTCGAACCTGAGCGTTCCACTCGAACCCGCAGCCACCTGGAGCTGCCACCGGTTACCACGGAACGCGCTCTATACTTGTGGGCTTCCCCACCTGTGAGACGCCCCGATGCTGGTTACGTTCACGCTCATTGCGGTCACGCTCACTGCGGCACCCATTCCCGACTTCAAGCTCCCCGATACTGCAGGTACGGGTGTCCGGCTTTCAGACTTCGCAAAGAACCGTCCGTGTGTCGTCGTGTTCCTCGGTGTCGATTGCCCCATGGCCAATCTCTACGCCGGGAGGCTCAACAAGCTGGCGAGCCGCTTCTCCACTGGAGCTATCGCCGTGCTCGCCATCGACTCCCAGCGCGGCGACGATCTTCCCGCCATGGTCACGTTCGCCCAGGAGCACAACCTCACGTTCCCATTCTTACGGGATGCGGATGGACGCGTTGCGGCAAGCTTTGGCGCGACGCGCACACCGGAGGCGTTCCTCCTCGATGCGGCCAGGCACATCCGCTATCGCGGACGGATCGACGACCAGTACGCCGCTGTGGGAAAGAATCGCGGCCGGCCGACGCGCGAAGACCTGGTGGAGGCAGTGCGCGAGATTCTCGCAGGCAAGCCAGTGACGGTGCCGGCGACGCAATGCACGGGTTGTCGCATCAGCCCGCCGAGCCTGCCTGCGGCGCCGCGCGTCACATACTCACGCGACATCGCCCCGATCCTGGCCACGCATTGCCAGGAGTGTCACCGCCCTGGTGAGGTTGGGCCGTTCGCGCTGCTTTCCTACACCGACGCGGTGGGCCACGCCGCGACCATCGCCGAGGTTGTGGCGAACGGAACGATGCCGCCCTGGCACGCCAGTCCAGGCTCACTTCGGTTCCGCAATGAACGCCGCCTGAGTGATGCTCAGAAGCGGCTCATTGCCGAGTGGGTGGCGCTCGGTTGCCCGGAGGGAAACCCAGAATCGCAGCCGATTACGCCGGAGTTGCCGCCTGCGGGTGACTGGAAGATCGGCAAGCCGGATGCCGTGTTCTCTATCCCGCGCGAGTTCACTGTGCCTGCTGAGGGGATCGTTGAGTATCAGCACTTCAACGTGGATACCGGCTTTGCAACCGATGTCTGGGTAAGTGCGATCGAGATTCGGCCAGGCAATCGACGTGTTGTCCATCACTGTAGCGTGTTCCTCCAACCACCCGGTGTAACTGGAAACAACGATCTCTCCGAGACGGGTGCCCTCGGCTCCTTCTTTCTGGGTGGAATCACGGCAGGCACTGATCCGGTGAAGTGGCCCACCGGGATGGCCAAACGCATACCGGCCGGGTGGCACCTCCACATCGTCATTCACTACTCGGCGGTTGGTACGCCTCAGACTGATCGTACCGAAGTGGGGCTGAGGCTGATTGGCACCAACACGTTGCGGAAAGAGGTCGCGACGAAACTCTTGCTCGTGAACGAACTGCTGATTCCCCCGCACGCCGCCAATCACCGAGTTGAGCAAACGTGGACCGCGCCTCAGGATGTGCTGCTACTCTCGATGTTCCCGCATATGCACCTCCGGGGCAAGTCGGCGCGGTATACGGCCGAGTATCCCGATGGTAGTTCAGAACTCCTGCTCGACGTGCCTCAATACGACTTCAACTGGCAGCACTGGTATCAGCTCACAGTGCCGAAACGACTACCGGCCGGTACGGTGCTTCGGGGTGTCACGGTCTACGACAACTCGGCTGCCAATCCCTTCAATCCCGACCCCAGCGCGACGGTACGAACCGGCGAGCAAACAAGCGATGAGATGTTCAACATGTACTTCGACATCGTACTGGCAGACCAGGACATCCCGGCAGAGCGCGCCGCGGCCGAAGTGAAACAGCTTCGCGCTCGGTATGCGCTGATCGGGAGCGTGACCCTCATGGGGCTATGGGGGCTGAGGCTCTGGCGGAAGGGCAGAACCGCATCAGTCACGGCTGCGATTCCCAGGTAGCCGCGCGGAGTTGAATCGCATCGGTGGGACAGACGAGTTCGCATGCCGCGCACGATACGCAGTCGTGCGGGCGTGCCAGCCACGGTCGTGGCCCGACCATCGTCAGACATTCGGTGGGGCAAACATCCGCGCAGTCGCTGCAGCCCGTGCAACGGGAAGCATCGAGTACAGGAAGTTCGACAAGTGGAGTCATGTTGAATGCTCCTGTGTGTGCCAAGCACCTCGCGAACGGGTCGCCACCCGTTACTCTCACTCGTGCAGTGCCTCGTCGGCAAGGTCGATCATTTCCTCGTCCTTCGGACGGCGCGGTTTCGGCTTCGACACCTTGGGTGTATCGGGGCCTCGAGACAGGCCCCCTGCACGCCGGATTGCCGCGACGAGTAGCCCACTCACCACATCTTCGAGTACCGGCTGCGTCAGCGGAGGGAACAACACATAGCGTGCGCCCAGGTCGAGCAGTGCCGCGGTCCAGGCCGTTCGGTCCGCTTCCGAGAGCTTCACGTCGCTGGCCACAATCACTGGTACATCGGGGTATGCGCGGCGTGCGTCTGCGATCAGTCGTGGCGCCGCAGGTGTGTCGTCGGCCAGTTCTGCCTGAACAATCAGCACGCACGGCCCCCGTTCGGAAGCCATCTGGAGTGCCGATTGCGCGCTGCGCGTGCCACGCAGAAGCCACCCGCCCTCCGCGGCGATCTCCTTCAGATGGCGAACGATCCAGCCGTCCGCCTCACACACAACCACCTGCGGTGCGCGCATGGCAGGCATCTCCCGATGGTCAGCGATTCACACAGCGAACTGTCGCCTGGAACGCGGGCGACTTACTCTTGCTTCTTCCGCGCTGCGGGAACATCCACTCCCAGCGCCTCGATGCGGCGTGCCAGGCGTGTGCGAAAGACGCCGAGTATCGCCGCGGCGTCCGTCTGGTTGCCCGCGCCCTTTCGCAGTGCGAGTTCAATGAGTCGCTTCTCAACCGCCTCCAGGATGGCGTCGAGCTTCAACGGACTGGCGGGTGTCGTTCGGGGCGACTCGGACTGCACACGCAGTTCGAGTGGGAGTTGATCGCGCACGATGGGGCCAGCGGGGGCGAGTGCCGCGGCATCTGTCAGCACCTCGCGCAGTTCCCGGAGGTTGCCCGGCCAGGTGTGCGTGCGAAGAACAGCGAGTGCCGTCGGATCGAGCAGTCGATCGGGTACGAAGCGCGATGCCAGCCGCGGCAAGTCATCGAGACGTTCACGCAGTGCGGGGATGCGAATCTCGTATGCGGAAAGCGCCGACTGATACACTGGCACGAGTTTCCCGGCCGCGACGCTATCGGCCGCGGTGGAAGTCGAGCCGCAGATAAGCCGCACGCCAGGCTTCTCCACGAAGCGTTCTGCCAGTCGCTCTTGCAGGTCGCGCGGTAACTCGGCCGGCTCCTTTAAATAGACCGTGCCAAGGGTATCCGAATCGCCCACCCCGCCGTGGCCGAAGAGGAGGCTCTCCACGAGGTAGGGTTGAAGCCCCGCGCAGTCGATGGCAACGAACGCGCGGTCACGGTGCGTGCCGGTGTGGTGAATGCTTCGCGCTGCCGTTTCCTTGCCGCTGCCTGGCTCGCCGACGATCCACACAGGCGCATTCAGTTGTGCCGCGAGCCGCGCCTGTGTTACGAGCCGTGCCGATACGAGCGACTCGCCCGCGAGCAGGTCCAGAGCGAAGTGCCGGGCGTGTTCGTCGCGGAGTGTCGTAACGGCAGGTGGTACTTTCTTCGCCGCGGCCGGTACTGGCTCGCCCACAACGCTGATGACGCCGACTACGCCATAGATGCCCTCATCGCTCTGGAGTGGGACAAAGGTTACGTCCCACCACGGCGGTCCTTTGCGGTGTGGTGGTGCGGATCGGCGAGTGCGGTCGGCCCGCCCTGCCATTGCTTCGGCGGTTGGGGCAAGCGCGGCCTGGAGGAGCGTGCTGCTTCGGCGCGACGTGCAGACCATCCCCAGCGCGTCGGCGAGCTTCACACCGACGAGCTTCTCCCACGCCGCGTTGGCGAAGCGGAGTCGGCCTCCCTTACCCACCACGAAAACGGGAGTGGCCGATTGCTGGAAGAACGCACGCCAGCCGAACCCGCCCGACCCACGCGGGCGGCCTCTGCCGGACGGTGCGGGGCTGGACGGAGTGGCCATATGCAAGTGATCAGAGGTACGTCGAGAGGAGGTAGAGTACCACCCCGATTGCGACGAGGAACAGCAGGATGCGGGCACCCCAGCCGACGGCCTCGTGGATGATCTTGTCCCACCGGTCGTGGCGTGTCGCTGCGTAAATGAGGCTGACCACCACAAGCAATACCGGCAGGTCCCAGTAAATGCTCAGCGCGAAGAGCGGAAGCATCAGGCGCCTCCCTGCTGGGGAGCGGGGATCACTGGCGGCGTGTCTGGCGGGGGCGCGGGTGGTGTCGGCGGCGAGGTCGGCGGTAGTATCGCGGCCGTACCTGCGACGACCTCCGTGGCAGCCTGATTCGCCTCGGTGGTGTGCGGTGCTTCACGGAACATCGGTCCGGCCAGCGCGTCGTAGATCACCAGGAGATTCAGCACCCCGGCGATCACGGTGTAGACCCAGCCGAGGTCCCAGCGTTTGTTGCCGTTGCGCTGGAGGTCATTCAGTTCCTTTTCATCGGGGGTCCGCTCGAACTTGCCGAAGATCGGACCAGCGTTCTTCGTGTCGTCGTAAACCGCGTACTGATACACGGCCGGCCACGCGGCGGCCCCGATCCAGAACTGGCCAAGGAATTGCGGCCGATACCACAGCGATTTGGTCACCCCGCCGAGATTGTTTCCGCCAAATTGCGCCGCCGGCAGGTTCTCGGTGGTGGGAAGCCAGACGTTGCGCCACTGGCCCATCCACATGCCGTAGAAGAACAGCAGATAGAGGCCGCCGAAGAAGAGCAAGCCCTTACCGACACGCCCCTGATACACTTGCCCCAGCCCCGGAATGACAAAGCTCAGGAACGCGGCGAACGGGTCGAGGGTGACCGGTGGCAGCGGCGGATCGTGTGTCGGCGGGGACGCCATCAGCGGGCCTCAACGGACTTGGCGGCGGGCAACACGACACATCGCCGCGGCATCGTGTCCTTCGCTCGCGGGTCGGCCGAATTGTCGATTCGAGGAATTATACGGGCCGCCACGGCCGCTTCAATGCGATGCCGGCCACGGGAGTTGTACAGGCAGCGTCAGCCACCCTTTCGCCTGGGCGATGTGCGCCGCGGTATAGACCAGCAGCCCCAGCCCGGCCAGACCGTAAAGTTGCTTGAAGAAGCCTGACCGGAGGAGTCGGCCCGGCGCGCCGAGGAGGCCGCAGGTGAAGTCGAAGGCGGTGTTGATCGCCACGAGCGGCAGATACGGTAGCGGCACCGGCGGCGCGACCGGCTCCGGGAGTTCCGTGGCGAGTGGCAACTCTGGCGCAGGTGGTGGCGCAGGGTTTGCGGCCTTCGCCACGGGCATCGCAGCGGCTGGAGTTGGGGCTTCAATGACTTCGCGCGGGAGCGAGACTGAAGCGGGTGGCTCCTGGAACACGAGGCGCGGTGTGGGCACCGGCGCGGGAGCGGGCGGATCCACTCGCCAGTTCGGTGCTGCGGGTGGAATGGGCACCGGAGCAGGCATGCTGGCCGGCATCGGCGTCTCGGCGGGCGACAGCGGCACCGAGAGCATCCGCTGGAGCAGCGCATCGAGTTCGTCGAGTTGCTGTCGGGTCAGGTCGTTGGGGCTGGGGGCGGTGGCCATGAGCGTCCTTTCGCGGCCCAACCGCGTTGCGCGCGGCATCCTCACCGAGACGGCGTTCCCGCCGGGGTAAAGAGTGTAGCCCCGGGCGTAGATGGAAAAAAGAGCAAGTGAACGGGAGCGAGGCTCTTGCGCGTTCGGGCTTCGCTTGGATTCGCAGGGGTTGGTGCGGGTTGT
>CAYRDG010000034.1:0-58054 GCA_964422915.1 uncultured Frigoriglobus sp.
ATTACCCAAATTACCCAATTCACGCCGGCACCACCAGAGAACTTGGCTACACCCGCGTCGCCTTTCAGGTGGCCGACCTGATCGACGCGGCGAACCGCGACCTGAGTAGCGAGCGACAATCTCCTCGGGATGCGAACGTACCAGCGGGCGAGACTTCCCGTTCAGAGGCACTGAAAGTCGATGGTGGCATGGCCCGCAACGACTACTTTTTGCAGTTCCAGGCCGATGCCATCGGCCGCTCCGTGGCTCGTGCCCTCCAGAGTGAATCGACGGCACTGGGCGCGGCGTTCCTTGCGGCGGTTGGCGCGGGCCTGGCAGACGAGGCGAAGCTCGCCCAGTTGGTGGCCGGTGCCTCGCACTTCGCGCCACAACTGCCGACGACGGAACGTGAGCGAAAACTCGCCGCGTGGCGCAAGGCGGTTCGGGCGGTGATCGCGTTCTACTCCGCGACGAGTTGAGGTATCATGGCGATGGAGATTCCTTGCGGCCGGAGCGACCGATGGAAGCCGACGGTATCAACATCGCACTGTTCGACATGGATGGCTCGCTGGCCGACTACGATGGCGCACTGGTTCGCGATCTGGAGCCGCTGCGGTCGCCCGCTGAGTCCGCCATCACGCGCGAGGATCTCTGGGCACCTGATAAGGGGGAATACATCCTTGCCCGGATGCAACTGATCAAAGGACAACCGGGGTGGTGGCTGGGCCTCGATCCGATTCCGGCGGGGATGCAGATTCTCGCACTCTGCCAGCACCTCGGCTTCAACGTCCACGTCCTGACCAAGGGACCCAAGCGGCACGCGCTGGCATGGGATGAGAAGGTGCGCTGGTGCCAGCAACACATCGGGCCAGACGTGGACATCCATCTCACCAGCGACAAGGGGATGGTCTACGGCAAACTGCTCTACGACGATTACCCCGACTACATGCTCCGGTGGCTGCGACACCGGCCGCGCGGCCTCGGCATTATGCCTGCGTTTCCCCACAACTGCGACTTCACCCATCCAAACGTCGTGAAGTGGGACGGAACGAATCTCGACGAGGTGACGCGTGCCATCACCATCGCGCGCGATCGCGCACCAGGCGAGTCGCTCGTGCTCCGCTGAACGCCGCGAGGCGAGAATCTCACGGTGAGGTGGGGAAGCCGGGTGCGTCTGTAAGATACCCACACGTGGGCGACCTCCCCATTGAACTCCAGGACGACATGCTTCCGGCTGATGCGCTGCGACAAGTGCGACGCCTGCATCTGCGTGCCCGCCGGCTCGTGCAGACACTGCTGGGCGGCGAGTATCACTCGGCGTTCAAGGGTGCGGGACTGTCGTTTGAAGAGGTGCGCGAGTATCAGCCTGGCGATGACGTGCGAACGATCGACTGGAACGTGACCGCGCGTGTGGGGCATCCGTTTATCAAGCGTTTCGTTGAGGAGCGCGAACTGACCATCATTCTCGTCGTCGATGTGTCGGCCAGTCAGGGGTTCGGTACGCAGCAGCTCACGAAACGGGCAGCCGCTGCGGAACTCGCGGCACTACTGGGTCTCTGCGCGGCAAGCAATAACGACCGCGTGGGGTTGCTGGCGTTCTCATCGACAATCGAGCAGTATGTTGCACCGAACAAGGGTTCGCGGCACATCCTGCGGCTGCTGCGTGATATCCTTGCCTTCGACGCTCAGCATCCAGGCACGAACCTCGCCGCGGCGCTCGACTATCTCAACAAGGTCCAGCGACGCAGGGCCATTGTCTTCTTGATGAGCGATTTCGTGGGAACTGGCTACGAGACTGCGTTCCGCCGAACAGCTCGCAAACACGACCTGATCGCGGTACGCACCAGCGACCCGCGCGAGAAGACATGGCCCGCGGTCGGCCTCGTGCGACTTGAGGACGCCGAGACGGGTCGGCAACTGCTGGTGGATACGAGCAGTTCGCGCGTTCGCGCGGAGTTCGCCGCAACCGCACGAGCACGCGACGAGGCGTTCGCCAGGTTCGCCCGCGGCTGTCAGGCCGATCTCATTGAAGCTGGCACCGAGGGTGACCACTTCGACGCGTTGCTCACTTTCTTCCGCAAACGCGACCGCCGCCGGAGACACGGATGAACGCGCGGAACGGAAGTTCGACTGTGTCATGCCGTGTCGCCGATTGCGGCTCACGCGCGGCGTGTGAGTGCTGGCTGGTATTCGGAGTTGGCATACTTCTGTTCATACCCACATCTCTCGCCGCTCAGCCAGCGGAGATTTACGCCACGGCCACCGTTGAACCGAAACGAACAGCGCTTTCCGGTTCGGTCGAAGTTACGGTGACGATCGAGGGGCCGGCCCCACTGCTCGTGGAACCGCCGAAGCCGCTCCTGACACCTGATGCGAATGTTGCCTGGCGCATCCGACCCGACAACAACGGTAAGGCGACACTCACGGTGAAGGCAAAGAGCCGCGAGCAGTGGCAGCAGGTTTACCAGCTCGATCCGTATCAGATTGGCGAAAATCTCGTCATCACGTTCGTTCCATTCACAGTCAACGGCCGGATCGTGCGCATCCCGGCGATGGAAGTGACTGTTACGAAGACCGTGGAAGGGGCGGACGCCAGCGCTGCGAGGCCGGTCACGCCGCCTGAGGATGTGCCGGAAGTGATTACCGACCGCGCTTCGCCACGGCACTGGGCCTGGGTCGCGTGCGTTGTTGCGTTGATGATCGCGGCCGTGCTACTTGCCGCGCAGGTGCGTCGGCGAAAGGCCAGGTCCGTTCCCCCGTGTGACCAGGCGATGGCGGCACTGGTTGAAGTCGAAACACGCGGTTTGCGTGGCAGCGAGTGCGCGCTGCGCGTTTCGGAAGTGCTTCGCCGGTTCATCGAACTCCGCTTCGCAATTCCTGCGACGAAGCTCACGACCGGGGAACTTCTAGCGACGGCGACGCAACAGGGGTGGCCGGTCGAAGAAGCCGACGCGCTTCGGGTAATACTCGACGAGTGCGATCGGGCGAAGTTCACCGGCGACGTGCCCAACGACGACTGGCACAGGCGGCTTGTTCGACTCGCTGTAGACTGGCTGAACCACATCGGCCGCCCCGCCGGGCCAGGATGAAGGCGGCTTCGGGACGAACTTCCCACGGATCGACCACCCCACTACCGGTGTCCACTGCGCCGGCGTTGCCCAGCCGCCAGCCAGTGGGGGATGGCGGTCGATATAAGGATTGCGTGAGCGATCGTAGAAGAGGTCTTGCGGGTAGCTCGCCGCGGGGCGCACCGTGCGGCCGTTGACGAGACCGGCATGGAGAAGCGCTTCCAGAATGATCTCGGCGCAGGTGTAGCGATGCTCTCGGCGAGCTGGACGGCCGAAGTGCGCGGTACGGAACGGGCCACGCGGCGTCAGTTGTGTCGCCATGAGGGCGAACTTTCCCACCGCATATGGTTTGTTGGCCGCAGCGACAGCGAAGGCGGTTAACTGCGCGTCCTGGTCGGGTGTCAGTGGGCAATGTCGCTGGCGAATCCAGATGGTGCCAGGAAACTGGTGAAGTTTGTAATCGAGCGGTGTCAGGCGTGTCCAGAGTGTGCCGTCGTAGCCAGCTTCGAGGCAACCGAGCCGACCATCGGGCATCGTCACCACGATGCCGCCGTGTCCGGGGCGGCCCGTGAGCGCCAGCCGATAGAGCAAGAGCCAGAAGCGATTGGTGTCGCTCATCAGGATCACGTCGCCCGCTTTCGGTTGATACGTCGTGGCGGGCATGCGTGGAGCGAGCCGCACGTCGGCGGCCGGGGCGTAGAGATAGCCGAAGGTGGTGTCGGTCGGGATGTAGACCGTGGGGTACTTTTCCGGTGTGAACGGATTGCCAGCAGGAGCCAGCGCGAGTGTGAACGCGACGGCGGAGAACATCGGCAGCCTCAACTCGTAGACGAAGAGCCAGGATGAGAACACGCGCAGCGAACTGGCTCGTCCAGTGGCACTTCAGAACGGGACACCTGGCGGAGGCGATCTCTTTCAATATGGCGCGGCCGGTGCGGATAACCAGCCCGATCGCGCATTGGCTACAGTATCGCCAGAGCGCCTCGCCCTCACGTCCGGCACACTCGACATGATTCCCCCATCAGACATCCCAGGGTGATGAGCACGCGACTCCTGGCCAACCGCCACGCAGTGCAGCCACCAGGAGTGCGGAAACTGCTGCGTGACTCAGTCCTGTGGGTAGAGCGCCGTGCTCAGGTAGCGTTCGCCGAGGTCGGGGAGCACCACCACGATCAGTTTGCCAGCGTTCTCCGGTTGCTGGGCCACCTTCACCGCAGCGGCCACCGCGGCGCCACTCGAGATGCCCGCGAGCATTCCTTCTTCCTTCGCCAGTCGCCGGCCCATCTCGAACGCTTCATCGTCGGTCACAAGTACCACATCGTCAATGACGGCGGTGTTGAGCACGTCCGGGATGAAGCCCGCGCCCAGCCCCTGAATCTTGTGCGGGCCCAGCGGCTTCACCTGGTCACGTGCCACACCCTGTTTGAGATGCTGCATTAGCACCGGGCTTTGCGTCGGCTCGACGGCGATGCACTGCACCGCTGGCTTGCGGTTCTTGAGAACCTCGCCGCAACCCGTGATGGTGCCGCCCGTGCCGACGCCGCTCACGAGAATATCGATCTCGCCTTTCGTTGCGCGCCAGATTTCCTCCGCGGTAGTCTTGCGGTGAACCTCCGGGTTGGCCGGATTCTTGAACTGCTGCGGAATGTAGGCTTTCGAGTCGCCGCCCAGTTCCTGGAATATCTTCGTCGCTTCCGCGACCGCGCCCTTCATACCTGTCTCTCGCGGTGTGAGTACCACCTTCGCACCCAGGGCCTTCAGGAGCCGTTGCCGTTCCAGTGACATACTCTCAGGCATCGTGACAGTGAGCTTGTAGCCGCGCGCCGCGCAGGTGAAGGCCAGACCGATGCCGGTGTTGCCGCTGGTTGGCTCAATGATCATCGTGTCGGGTTGAATCTTGCCGGCCTGCTCTGCCGCGTCGATCATCGCGACGCCGATGCGGTCCTTCACCGACCAGAGTGGATTGAAGTTCTCCAGCTTGGCGACAACAGTGGCCTTCGCATTACCGACGACGCGGCGCAGCCGGATCAGCGGCGTGTTGCCGAAGCACTGTGTGATGTCGTCGTAAACGCGGTCGCGAAAAGTAGGATCCGTGGCCATGAAAAGCTCCTTCACCGGAAGCGTGAGTACCCGAAGTCGGGTGGTGAACTACGGTGAGTCTAAGCGCGGGCCGAAGTGCGGACAAGTTCACGGGTGCAAGTCGTCGACAGGAATGCTGACAATGGCACAGCCGTTCCGAGTCAGCGGCACGGAATCGCCCACGCAGCAGGCACATTCCGTGCGCTTGCGACGTTCATGTCACGGGCATCGGGTCGGCACGATAGAGGAAGTGCGGGCGGTTCTCGGCGTCGGTCCACGAGGTGGACTTTGGCAAGCCCAGTGCGTGATAGATGGTCGCGGCGAAGTTTTCCGGCGTCTGCGGTGAGTCCGCGGGGTAGCCGCCGTTCTTGTCAGATGAGCCGAGTGCCCGTCCGCCCTTTACGCCGCCGCCAGCGAGGAACACACTCTGTACCGCGCCCCAGTGATCGCGCCCTGGCCCCTTGTAGAACTGTGTCAGTGTGCTGGTCCGTGGTGTGCGACCGAACTCGCCGGCCATCACAATGAGTGTGCGATCGAGCAGCCCGCGCTGTTCGAGGTCGGCGAGGAGTGCGGCCACGGCTCGGTCTGTCGGTGGAAGGAGTTTCTCCTTCAGGTGCGGGAAGGCATTGCCGTGGGTGTCCCAGCTTTCGTTGTTACCGAGATTCACCTGAACGAGATTCACACCCGCTTCCACCAGGCGTGCGGCCATCAGGAGCGACCAGCCGAAGGCGTTGCGACCGTAGCGGTCCAGGTCTTTCGGGCTGGCACGTTTCAGATCGAAGGCCGCACGCACGCGGGCATCCGTGAGGAGGCTCACCGCATCGGCGCGCGTGCGGTCGAACGCCCCGACGCAGGCGGCAGCGTCGAGCGTGTGGCGCTGGGCGTCGAGGTGCTTGAGGATATCGAGTCGGCTGCCGAAGCGGTCGCCGTCGACTCCTTGCGGCAGGCGCAGATCCGGGATGGTGAACGCCTTGCGTTTCGGTTCGTACTTCCGCTGCTGATGGTCGAACTCATACTCCGGGTATGCGCCATACGCGCGAGGCTCGAAGGCGCTGGCTTCCAGGAACCACGGGTCGCGCGTGCGCCCCATCACGCCGGCGAATTGCCCCGGAATCACGCGTCCGCTGTTGTGAACAATCCGGTCGGGCAGCACGATGGCCGGCGGTAGATTGTTCCGCGCCTTCGTGACGGCTGCCGCAATCGCCGCGATGCTCGGATGGTCCGACGGTTGGGGCGCGTTGGGGTTGAAGCCAGCCGGTGAGTCGCTGCGGCCCGTCAGCATGATGTGATGGCCGAGCGAGTGATCGTTCGACGGGTGCGTGAGCGACCGCACCACGCACCACTTGTCGGAACAGGCGGCGAGCCGCGGCAGGTGCTCCGTGATCCGCAGACCCGGTGTGCGGGTCGCAGTCGTGCCGAACTCGCCGCGAATCACATCGGGAGCGTCAGGCTTTGGATCGAAGCTCTCGTGCTGCGCGAGTCCGCCCGACAGGAAGATGTAGATCACCGATCGGGCGAGTGGGCGCCGCTTGCCGGGAGATTCCGCCGCACGCAGCGCCTTCAACTCACCGATACCAAGACCAAGTAGCCCAGAGGCCCCGGCCTGGAGCGTGTCGCGTCGGCTGAGTGTGGGATGGCGGAACGCGGGCATGCGGCGGTGCCCCGGCAGGTGGGATGCTTTGAATATCGCCGAAGCGACGTTCGCACGCAACCCTATTCGACCACGATCACTTCTTGTAGACCGCCTTCGGGTCGAAGATGCGTTCGGCGACGACCTTCAATTCACCATCGTCGAGCTGGCGGAAGAAGCAACTCTTGTACCCCTCGTGGCAGGCCGCGCCGCCCACTTGCTTCACCTTCAAAAGGACCGTGTCGGCATCGCAGTCGATGAAGATCCCCTGCACGTCCTGGTGGTGGCCGCTCTCCTCGCCCTTGCGCCAGAGTTTGTTGCGGCTGCGGCTATAATAGACCGCGCGACCGGTGCGTACGGTCTCCTCGAATGCTTCGCGGTTCATCCACGCGAGCATCAGCACTTCACCCGTGTCGGCATCCTGCGCGACGGCCGGGACCAGTCCGCCTGCCTTGTCAAAATCCAGCATCGCTCGGCTCCCATTCCAGACGTGTCGGAAGCGACCGCGCTGGCTAGGCGTGGGCCATCGCGGGTGCTTCCGACATGCCAAAATCGTTACTTCAGTTCCTTGATCCACACGTTGCGGAACTCGACGCGAATGTTGTAACTCTGAAAGCCGATGTGCCCCTTGTCACGCTTCAGTCCAGGGTGTGTGGCGAGCTTCTCCTTGTAGTTGTCGAGGTTCGCCTTGACCAACTCCACGCCGTTCTGCGTCACAGTCACATCGCGCCCCTTGCAGACGATCTTCACGCTGTTCCACTCGCCAATGGGCTTGTTCTTGGCGGGCTTGGCCGGCTGCACATTGTAGATCGAGCCGGTGTGCTGATACGGCGCGAGCTTGAACTTGTGAACCGCTGCCCAGTTTTCATCGTCGATGAGTTGAATCTCCATGCCCTGATAGGCCGGATCGCCTGTTGGTGGTGTGCGAATGCCAACGCCGCTGTTGCCGCCCTTCGCACCCCAGCGATACTCGCAGCGGAACTCGAAGTCGCCGTACTCCTTGTCGGTCATCAGGTAGCCGCCGCCGCCGCCCTTGCACACAATCACGCCCTTCTCCGCGCCCCAAACCGCTTTCTTTCCATTGGGCTTCCAGCCAGTGAGGTCCTTGCCGTTGAAGAGAGCGGTGAACCCATCGGGAGGGGTCGCCGGTTTGTCATCTGCCTGCACGCCGGCCGCGCACGCGACAATCGCCAGAAGGCCGATCTGCAACGCCGTTCGCATGTGAGAGGCTCCGTTAGGTGAGACTGACCGAGAACGTATCCGCACGACATCTTACCCGCGGAACGTAGAATGGCACGGAGCGATGCGAGTATCACCACGGAGAACACATGCGACGAATCATGATGAAGTCGAAATTGCACCGCGCAACCGTGACAGAAAACAATGTCGATTACGAGGGAAGCCTCACTGTCGACACGGACCTGCTGGAGGCAGCAGACATTCTGCCGAATGAGCAGATTCATGTCTGGGATGTGACCAACGGTGCGCGACTCGTCACCTATGCGCTTGCCGGTCCGCGCGGCAGCGGCGTGGTCTGTGTCAATGGAGCCGGCGCGCACCTCATCCATACCGGTGATACGGTCATCATCGCCACCTACGCGGAGTTCGACGACGCCGAAGCCCGCAACCACCACCCGCGCGTGGTGCTTCTGGGACGCGGCAATGTGGTGAAGTGAGAGGGACCCCGCAGGCGGATTCCGCCTGCTATCGTATCGGCAATTCAGGTTCTTCC
The DNA here is from genome assembly GCA_964422915.1 of uncultured Frigoriglobus sp. Classification (GTDB taxonomy): domain Bacteria; phylum Planctomycetota; class Planctomycetia; order Gemmatales; family Gemmataceae; genus Gemmata. Next base: position 8,489 of record CAYRDG010000034.1, read on the forward strand.
TCGCGGCCCTGTGCCTTCTGATGCCCTTCCTCCGACTGCGTCATCGGGCCGACCAGTACCAGAAGCGCGAAGAGAGCGACTCCCAGCGGCCGGTGGAAGTTGAAGCCGACGCGATCAAAGAGTTGAAACGGCACCGACTGGAGCGCGAGGATCGCAACCGCGAGCCATCCCCACCTCGACCGACGCCAGGCGAACAGTTCACGAATCCACGGCACCGCGAGCACCAGCATCAGTGCCACGTAGCCGAGCACTTGCGGACACCAAACCATCCCTGCTGCGCACGCGGCCAGTGCCCACGTCGCTGAGGGACGCTGGCCGACGATCGCGCAGCGAGCCAGTATCAGACTGAACCACACCAGGTAACTTGCGAGTGTGATCGGAGCACGTTGTTCGATCAGCACGCCAGTCGCAACGAACAGCAGTCGGTTCCAGCTTGTCATTTCATAGTTCAGTTCGGCGCGGTTGAATAGCACTGCCTGATGGCTTGCCGAAAGGAAGTCGAGGTAATCGCGGAGAAAGAGCGGCGAGCCACCGACGAGCGTCGCACCGAGCAGGTTGAAAGCTGCGACAACTCCCACCAGTGCCGCCGCGCGGCGCCAGCCTCCCAGATACCATCCCAGAGGAATCAATCCCAGCGCGACGTGCGGCTTGATGAACGGTACCGACCAGAGCAACACGCCCAGCCAGAATCCCCATGTTGTCTTCCAGCCGAAACACCACAGACCTGCCACGACGCATCCCACGCACAGCACCGTGACCTGCCCAACGAGTACTATCCCCAGTGTGAGGAAATTCACAAGTAGCAGGAACGGCACGAGTTTCGGGATGAGCGACTCGCGTCCGCTCGCAGTTGGTACGCGTTCACGTTGCAGCACTCGTGGGAGTGTTGTGATGGCAAGGGCGGCCAGACCTTGAAGCAACGCCCACACGACCTTCGCCACCGCAAGTGGGAGTAGCGCGACGGGCAGGAATAGCACGGTCGCCTGCGGTGGAAGGTAGAAGCCGCAGTTGGCGATGAGGTTCTCGTTCTTCGGGAACTGCGCGGCGACATGGGCGCGGACTGCCGCGAGATCGTAAGGATTCTCGCCTCGCGCGGTTAATTCGGCGCCAACCCGGTAGATAAAGAAGTCCGGCATCATTCCGGGTACGAATGTGGCGGCGAGTGCGAACGCGGTGAAGAAGAAAGCGGCGATAGCCCCCGTGCGGGTGACACAGGCGCATCGCGCGTGTTCGGAACCAGGAGACGGGTCCTCACCGCTGTGCGAAATGTCAGCCAACGGCCTTCTCCGGCAATAACAGCAGCGCGGGGGCTTGCAGGTAACGCATCACGACGTTCCCGAAGGCCGCGCCGATGGCCCCATCAACGACACGATGGTCGAACGAGAACGACAGGTACACGATGTCCGTGGGGCGCAACTCGCCCTGAGCGTCGTACACCGGCCGTTTCACAACTTTCCCGACACCGAGGATGCCGACCTCCGGATGATTGATGATCGGCGTGGACATGAGGCCCCCGATCCCGCCGATTGATGTGACCGTAAACGTGCCGCCACGAAGGTCGTCGATCTTACTCTTGCCTGCTTTCGCGTCGTTACTGAGCCGCTCAATGTCGGTGGCGATGGTTGGCACGTCCTTCTTGTCGGCTTCCTTCACCACCGGCACGATCAGCCCGTTGGGAGCAGCCACCGCGACGCCAATGTTGTAGCGATCATGCAACACGACCTCGCCGGCCGCCTCATCGAACGTGCTATTGACGATGGGGATTTCCTTCAGTGCGCGGGCCACTGCCTTCACGAAGAACGCGAGGTATGTGAGCTTGACACCGGACTTCGCGAGCGGGTCGCGGAGTTGATTGCGAAGCCGCACGATGTCGGAAAGATCGCACTCGTCGATGTACGAATAATGGGGGATAAGCCGCTTAGCCTGAACCATATGTTCGGCGATCTTGCGACGCATTCCGACGAGCTTGACGCGCGTCCCGGCGACGCCGAAATCGAGCTTCGACGTGTCGGTGCCGCCGGTTATCGGCACGCCCGCCGTTCGTCGTCCGTTGGCGGAGGGAGGCGCGAGAAACGGTGCGAGATCGTCGAGGAGGATGCGGCCGTGTGGCCCTGAACCGCGCACGCGAGCCAGGTCGACTCCGAGCTTGCGAGCGAGCATCCGCACCGAGGGCGCCGCGGGCGGAAGCGGTGAAGAATGACCGTTGGAGGCGAGCGCGGTCGCCGTTCCGCTTCCTGTGTTTCCCGCGCGTGCCTCGGAGAGAGAAGGAGCAGATCTGGTTGGCGTGTGCAACGCCAATTCTCCTTCGCGCACCTGAGATGCAGGGGTTGAACTGTGCGGGACCGAACCACCCACGCTTGCCGCCACTGCCCCGCCGACAGGGCTATAGCTGAGGAGTTTCTCGCCGACTTTCACCTTCGCGCCGGGTGTGGCAGCCAGTTCCGTCACGGTTCCCGCGAACGGCGACGGAACCTCCATGCTCGCCTTGTCCGACATCACTTCCGCCAGCCCTTGCCCAGGAACGATCGCATCGCCTGGCCGTACCAGCCAGCGGACCAATTCGACTTCCAACAGACCTTCGCCGACAGGTGGGAGAGGGAAGTCCATGTTCGCTGCGCTCATGGTGGTGAGTTGGTGGTGAGCAACTGGCAGAGAAGCAGAGACACCGGCTCATCTGCGCACGGCCCGCTATCCACACATCAGGCCGCCTCGATCGCCAGTTCCCACATCGCGGTACGGATGTCGCCGAGTTGCGGGACGCTATTCATCTCGTAATTCTGATTCATGCCAATGCCCGGAACGTGTTTGCCCATGAGTGTCCGCGGGCGCGCCATGAGATCGTAGAAGTGCTCGTCGATCACCCGCCGCAGCAGGTGTTCGCCGAAGTTGGTCACTTCCGTATCCTCGTTGACGATCAGCAGGCGGCCAGTCTTCAGTACACTTTGGGAGATCATGTTCCAGTCGTAAGGGAAGATGCTGCGCAGGTCGATCACGTCGAAGGTGCTGCCGTGCTCGCGGGCCAGTTCATCGGCGGCCTGAACGCACAGAGGCAGTGGCCGACCGTAGCTGACGACCGTGGCCGATGTTCCTTCGCGGACAAGCATCCCTTCGCCGATCTTCACGGCGTGATCTTCGAGTTCTGGCCACTGCGGTTCCCACCGTGAGCGATCCCCGATGGGGGCGTCGATCATGCGGCTCAGTTCTTCCGGGTCAGTGGGCTCACCGGGAATGCGTCGGCTGTCTTTCGCCCGCATCAGTGCCTTCGGCAGGAGTACGAGTACTGGGTTGGGATCCTTGATCGCCGCGAGCATCAGCCCGTAGGCATCCAGCGCACAGGACGGCATCACGATCTTCCAGCCGGCCAGCCGGCTCGCCCAACTCTCGAAGCTATGTGAGTGATAGAGGCTGCCGCGAATGCCTGCACCGTTGGGCGCCATCACCACGATGGGCATGTCGAAACTGCCAGCGCTGGCCCAGCGCTGATTGCCTGCAATCTTGAAGAGATCCATCACATTGAGGGCGTAGTCGCAGAACTGAATCTCGCAGACAGGCCGACCACCGGCATAAGCAATGCCCATCGCGGTACCGAGGATACCGCGTTCGTCCAGCGGTGTGTTCCAGGCTGTCTTGAGGCCCTGAGTTGCCGTGAAGACGCCACCCAGGGGCGGCCCCACATCCTCGCCGAACACGTCGGTAACGCCGAGGTGTGTTTCGCCGTAGTGAAGGGCCATCCGGACGGCTTGCGCCATGTTGGCCATCGTTGCTCCTCAACACGAGACTGACCGCAACAAGCGCAGAAACCGCGGAGCAGTCCCGAGGAGAGTGCTTCACAACATTCTTCTCAGTCTTCCTCCGCGGTCTCGGCAGTCAATCCTCTTACTTCGCCCCTGGCAGGCCGGTGAAGTCGCCGGGGTAGACTGTGTCCACATCGCTTGCGGCATAGGTGAAGGCGTATACGTCGTCGCGGGTCGGCTCGGCCTCCTTCATCGTCTGTACCACCGCTTCGTCGGCCTCCTTCTTGGCCTCTTCCTTCAGCACCCGGAGAGCCGCGGCGTCAGTCGCTCCGGCGTCAATAAGTTTCTGCTCGAACGATGCGATGGGGTCGGTCTCGCTCCAGTTCCGTTGCGCACCGCTGGAAGACGAATGGCCATGCAAGCGGCTCACCATCGCTTCGAGCAGGAACGGCTTGCGTTCGCGTCGGCAATAGCGCATCGCGCGGTGGATCGCGTGCCAGGTTGCCACCGGGTCGTTGCCGTCTACGCTATCGTGGTGAATGCCGTAAGGGATGGCGCGATCGGCAATCGATCGGTTCGCATGGACCGTTTCAATGTCGGTCGAGATGCCGAAACGATTATTAGTAACGAGCATCAATACCGGCAGTTCGTTGCCCGGCCGCGTGCTCCAGTTCAAGCAGGTCTCGAAGTCGCCCTCGGCCGTTCCCGCTTCGCCGCCAACTACAACAGTGATCCCCTCGGCCTCCTTCGGATTCTTCAGGCCGTGTCGCTTCTGGACCAGCGCCGTTCCTGAGGCCATCGCGAACTGCACCTCGATGACACTGGTGACAGGAACGACGTTCCATTCCGGAACGGCGTAGTGTCCCACGAAGTTGCGGCCGCGTGAGTGTCGGTCGGTGGCACGCATGGCGAGTTGCCGTGTGTGATCGACCATCGGCATCCCCATCGCGAGCAGGACGCCGGCATTACGGTAGTGCAGGTGCAGGTAGTCGTAGGCCGCGCCCTGTCCCTTGTGGATTTGCAAACCCAGGCAGACGTTGAACGCTTCTTCGCCAGGGCCGCCGATCCAGAAGTAGGCTTCCCCGGACTTCGACATCTTGATGCTGCGCTCTTCGAGCGCGCGTGTGCGGAGCATCTGGCGGAAGATCGTCAGTGCCACCTCAACAGACATGACCTCGCGGCCGGAGCGGATAACCGCAGCCGGCGCGGCGGTCCAGGTGGACCGCCGCAGCAAGGCGTCTTCGAGGTCGGACGACTCCTCGTTCATGTCCGGCATGATTGGTACTCCCCGGATCGGTGGCCAGTCTTGGAGAGGAGGCCGCTCGTTCGATCAGGAACGGGCGAACCCGTGGGCGGACCGGCCAAGGTCCGAACTCGACGGTTCCGGGACCGGGCGTGCGACTGCGAGGCTGGGTAATCCTGAACAGGAATCGGACCAGCATCGAACTCGCATGCTCTACTGCATTCTACGTCGGGCGGGTGTCTCGGGATTCGGCAAACGGTGCGGGTTGTGTGTGCAATAACACTACAGCCCGACGCCGCGACATGCGACACCCGACGCCTTCCGACATTATACCCGCTTCTCGGCCGCGCCGCCGAACTCTTCTCGATTTGCGAACACGGCTGATAGCGCATAGAACCCGATTGCCACACACAGAAGCAACTGGAAGCCGAGGATGACCGAGGAATTCTCGGCCAACCCGCCCACCAGCGCCCCGGCCACGTTGGCGCCGAAAACGCGGTCGGGTTGTGCAGTCCGCCGGAAACTCGTAGCGAAGACCACCCCTGCGAAGGCGATCGGGGCGAACACAACCAGACACGCGCCAACGATCTGTACCGTTGCATTGTACCCCAGGAAGGCGCTGGGCGATACCACAAGTCCCACGGCCAGCGCTGTGAACAACCCCGCATAGTAAGGCTCCAGCCGCCGGGGGCGGATCCAGCCGGCGAAGAGGTTCCCTGCCAGGCTCATCACGAGAATCGCCGCGAATACCGCGGTGTTAACCATCCAGGTGCCGCCGAACAGCAACGCCATCTGCACAACGGCCTTCGTTTCGACCAGCATGAAGCCGGCGCCCAGGAAGAAGGCGCGGAGCATCATTCCGTAGTCAGGTCGCACGCCAGATTCGGCGCCCAGAGCCTCCTTACCGCCGAACAGGAACCACAACAACACCGACAGGAAAATCGTGAGGACCACGCTGCGCCAGGTCATGCCAGGCACCCCAGGCTGCCGCGTATAGAGGAACGGCCAGTTATCCGTGGCCGGGTACAGATTGCTGTCCTGCACCTTCGCCGGAAAGAGGCCGAGCCATTCTGGCTGCAAGGGTGCCGTTGCGTGGTCGCCCTTCTCGTTGAGGATCGGCTCGTCCGTTTCCTTGCCGTCCGGGCCGATCTTGTACAGGTATCGGATGAACTTGTGCTGATCGGGTGAAGGCGGCGGCAACTCGGGCGGCGGCTGGAACCCGAAGCGCCCCACAGACTTGGCGGTTACGCCCGTGTGCCAGGGATACCAGAACATCATCCGTGCGCCGCCGGATCCGCGCTCCGCGAACTTCGCCCGCAGCGGTTCAACTGCTTCCGCACGGCCGGCGAAGAAGCCCGTGCTCGTGCCCATGCGGACGGCGGCCTCTTCTGGAGCCAGATCGAGTGCCACTTCGCCAGACGGCGGGCAGGTGATGACCACCGGGTCCACGCCATCGAAGGCGGTGCGGAGTTGGTCGCGGATGCGCGACGCGATCCACCCCTGGCGGAAGAAGTTATAGACCGCAAAGGTCCCGGTCGGCTTCAGCACCCGTTTCACGTCCTGGAAGCATTCCAGAGTGAACAGGTAATTCTCCAGGCGCAGGCTCGAAACGCCGGACTGGAGTACGAGCGAGTCGATCAGTGCGAAGGCAACGAGGTCGTAGGTTTCCGGTTTTGCGTCTCTGAGAAAGTTTCGGCCGTCGTTGATGGAAACCTTCACTCTCTTGTCATCGAATGGCCTGTCCGGGTGATGCTGCGCGCCGAGATTCTGAATGACCGGGTCGATCTCGACCGCGTCAATCTGGGCATCCGGGGCAGCCCACAGCAGCGCACGAGCCACGTCGTTGCCGTTGCCAGCCCCAATGATGAGGATGCGCTTGAACTCCGGCCACGCCGGAGAGCCATCGGCCTTCTTGAGGTCACGCTGAAGGAGGTAGGGGAGTGAGTAAGCGACCTTCGCCACAGGCGGATCGGTCCGCGGTTCCATCAACTGCTGACTGATGAGGTTGGTGAGGATATAGTGCGTCTTTGGTTTGTAATCAATGCGGTAATACTCGCTCCAGATGACCTGCCGATCCTCCAGCGTGAAGAAGCCCGATGTGATCGTTGTCAATCCAACTGTTGCCAGCATGCAGACCAGCGGCCAGAGCGGCGCCTTGACCGGCTTCAGAGCCGGCCCCGGATGCGGTGGTGCATCGACTGTCTCGGCAGTTATCGATGGTGGGAGAGCGTCGCGAACTTCCGGCTGTGAGTCCGGGTTCTTGCGGAGCAGGAGATAGGCCAACACGATGCCAGCCACTCCGAACCACACCGGCGGCGGCAGTCGCAGCCACGAGCAACCCGCGAACATGCCGATGCCAACGAGACTGCCAAGCAAGTTGGCGGAGTAAGCCGTTGTGCGATTCGGCACGCGATTGAACGCGCGGCCCATCTCCTGACCCGGTCCGACCATAATCGCGGCGATGATCGCGAAGAAGACCGCCCCAACCAGTTCCATTGGCACCGGGAACGGCAGTGGATTCTTGAGCGTGACAGAGGTTTCCGTGCCGAAGTACACCACATCCGGCTTCGCCTGGTTGCCGACCGCGAACACTGACTGGAGGTAAAGCGAATAGTGATCGATCAGGAGGCCACCGATGATGCCCACCACGAGCCAATATGGAGTGCAACGGATCAGATTCCTCCGGCGGCGTGCCACGAGGCAACCGACCGACATGCCAACGAAGCAGGCCAGCAACACGAGGTTGACGAAGAAGGTCAGGAACAAAACGTGCGAAGGAAACCAGCGGATGCAGGCAAGTTCGAGGAACAGGACGAGCCAGCTAATCAGGAACAGATCGAGGGCCGGGCGGTCGCGCATGGGTGCAGGCTCGGTGCGAGTAAGGCAACGGTTGTCGGTCACTGGTGTCCGGACGATTTACGAACCATGTCGCCAAAAGGCGAGTCACCTTACCATGCCGTGACCCTGGCAAACCCCAGTAACACGTGGTGCGGCAAATCGGACCTACAATTCCTGTTTCGCCCATAGGGTGACAGTTGCTATAATCACAGGGAATCGGTACTGTTCAGAATCCGTACGGCCCGGAGGGAACGATGTTCTCACAGACGGTGGAGTACGCCCTGCGGGCTGTGGTCCACCTCGCACATGAATCGCCTTCGGCCCGCACTACAGCCCAGATCGCGGAAGCGACACGGGTTCCGAAGGATTACCTCTCCAAGATTCTTCAGGGACTGGCCAAGAAGGGCATCCTGACGACGCAACGTGGCGTCGGCGGCGGTATCTCGCTCGCTCGCTCGCCTTCTGAATTGACCATCCTCGATGTCGTTAACGCCGTGGAACCGATCGAGAGAATTCACTCCTGCCCGTTGAAGTTACCTGGCCACGGCACGAACCTCTGCCCTCTGCACCGGCGCATGGACGAGGCGATGGCGACGGTGGAAGAGGCATTCCGCAACAGCACGCTGGCGGAAGTTCTGGCCGACTCCAGCAGTACCAGCGTTCCGCTCTGCGACGGTACTGGCACCGTGCAGACCTTAAAACTCGCGAAGAAGTAATTGCCATGCCCGCGAGACACCGTCGCGTGGCATCGAGAATCGCACTGGCGGCCTTTACTTCGGTAACGGCACCTGCCATTTGCTAGCGAGATAGGCGAAGAGGTCGCGGACCTCTTCACGCGAGAGTTTGTCGAGTTGTCCCTCTGGCATGATCGAGAGCGGTGAATCCTTCACGCTCTCCACGTCCTCCGTCGCCAGTGTTACCTTGTCTGTCGCAGTCTGGATCACAAGGCGAGCCGCGCTGCGTTCCAGAACGATGCCAGTGACGACACGCGCATCCGTGGTGCGCACCGTCGACATGCGGAAGTCGCGTCCCACTTCGGCGCTGGGATCGATGACGTTCGACAGAAGGTAATCGAGGTTCTCGCGGTTTGTACCTGTCAGGTCGGGGCCGATGGTCCCACCCTCGCCGAATAGCTTGTGGCATTGCTGACAGGTTCGGACGAACACGGTCCGACCGCGCGCGACGTTCGCGAGTTTCATCGACGACGGTGAGAGCCGCGCCTTGAACTGCGCCATCCGTTTCTGCTTGTCGGCGGCTGTCTCACGGACCTCGCCCCACACGCGCCGGATCTTCTGGCTGAGCTCATCATGACCCAGAGCGAACATCTGCCGCGCGGCGAATGCCGATACGTCGCGGCGTGGCACTCGCTTCCTCTCCACGGCGTCGAGCAGTGCCATTGCATACGACGTGCGCACTGCGAGCGTCGCCACCGCATCGGCCTTTTCCTCGGCCGTGAACGTGGCGTACTCCCCAAGCAGTTTATCGGGCGTGTCGGGGTGCGAGTAGGCCGATAGCCCGCGGATCGCAGCACGCCGCGTGGCCTTGTCGCTGAGTTGTGCGAACAGCAGCGATTCCAGCCCTGGCACGCGCCTGGCTACCAGGGCCTCAATCGCCGCGACACGTTCCGCCGGCTTCGCCTTCACATTCCCGATGCGTTCGCGCAGCGCTGTCAGTGCCTGTGGATCGCCGAAGGTCAGCGCCAGTACGGTCGCGGATTCGCGCACTGTGGCGCTATCGCTTTTGCTCAGCCTCGCATAAACCGCCGACCAGCCTTCTGGCATTGGGAAACTCTTGCGGCCCCGCAATCCTGTTCGCATGCCCTGGAGCAGATCGGTCTGGCGCTCTGTGTCTGACGTTGCAAGCAACGCGATGAGCGCGGAGAGATCGCCCTTCTCGCCCTTCGCGATGGCATCCTCGGTCGCGCGCCGGGCGAGGAACTGCCGCACCAGTGGAATACGCGACAGCGAAGCCAACTGCAGCGCAGAGCACGGGTTGGCCGGCACCAGCGGCTCGATGCCATACCACAGCATCAGCGGCAGATTAGCATCAGCCGCATCTTCGGCATGGCTCACCAATCCAGCCGCGATGTGCCATCGCTTCGCCAGTGGCAACCGCTGGAGCGCCGAAGCGAGCGAGAGCCGTACCACCGGTGAAGGGTCGCCCTTCGCGAGCTTTGCGAATGCCTCCAGCGCACTGTCGGAAGGAGTTTCGCGTTCGCAGAGCAATTGAATCGCCCACGCGCGAAGATGCTCGCTCCTGTTGGCGAGCAGTTCTTTGAGAATTGCCGCGTTCGTACCACCAACGACATGCAGCGCCCAAAGCACGCGCAATTGCTTTGGCGTCTCCTGTTGTGAGTTCAACAGCGCGCGTAACGACGTGTGTAGCAGTGTGTTCGCCTTTTCCTTTCGGCTCACCGTGCGTTCCTGCAGGATGCGACGGGCATGGCGGACGAAGTAATCGTTCGGGTGAAGTTGGAGTTTCACCAACGCCGCGTCGGTCAGCCTGTTGAGATCGATCGCCTTCGCGTTCTCAGGGCTGTGGCTGATCTTGTAGATGCGGCCTGTCGCGCGGTCGGGCTTGTAGGTGTGGCATTCGCCAGTGTCGGACCAGTCCGACACGAACACGCTACCGTCTGGCCCTGTGCGCAGCGTCACCCCCATGAACCACGGATCGGCGGAGATCATGAAATCCTTGCCGTGGCTCGCAACGTAGCCCGACCCCTTGCGTTTCAGGATGTCGTTGTTGATACGTCGACCGTGTATGTTGCACATGAACACGCTGTTGCGGAACGATTTGGGGAAAGAATCGCCCAGATAGATGAGTGTGCCGCAGTGAGCGTGACCGCCACCGAGTGTGAGTGTGTTGGACTTGCCGATGCTCGCGCGGTGATCCGCACCGGCGTAGTGAAGGTGATCGGCGATGGTTGGCAGCCGCTCGTATGCATAGAGGCTACTCGGCCGATTGCGCCAGGGTTCGTAGTGCCCGCCCTGCAGCATGTGGAAGAGATGCGGATTGACGCAGTTCGATACGAAGCACGCGCCGAAATCGTCGAAGTCCACGCCCCACGGATTGGTAGTACCATCCGCGAAGTTTTCGAATACCAGTCGCGTTGGGTGAATGCGGTAAACGCCGCCATCGCAGTGAATGCGCCTGTTCGCTGGTGTGCCAGGTCGCCCCACGTTCGACGGACTGGTGCGGCCATGCCCACCGTATAGCCAACCGTCTGGCCCCCAGGTGAAGCCATTGGCAAGATTGTGCCGGCTCTCCTTGTAGCCGAATCCATCAAAGAGAACCTCGGGCGGACCGTCTGGCGTATCGTCGCCGTTGCGGTCAGGGACGAAGTAGAGGCATGGCGGACTCATCACATAAACGCCACCAAAGCCAACCTCGATGCCTGTGATGTAGTTGAAGCCCTCGTAGAAGAGAGTCCGTTTCCGTTTGCCGTCGCGTTCCTCCAGGATAATAACGCGGTCCTTGCCGGTCGGCTTCCACTCGCCATAGTTGGTGGCTTCCGCCACCCACAATCGTCCCTTCGCGTCGATGGTGAAGGAGATCGGTTGTGTCACGTCGGGTTCCGCGGCGAAGACACGCATGGTGAAGCCGTCAGGCAGCACGGCGGTCTTTGCGGCCCTCTCGGCGGAGAGTGGCGCTGGCGAGCGATCGGCCGCGAGAACAGGTAGCGGCGACGCGAGCACGACGAGGGCAGCCCATCGAGGCATGATCGACTCCGGCGGTGGGAAGGCGTGCACCCACGTTAGCTTGCGCGTGGCGCGTTGTCACGCGCGAACGGCACCCCGCAGACATCCCTTAAAACATCCGGAGAGATGTATACAAATTATCAGTATATCCAGGAAATAAGGTGTGTGGACTGACGATTGGGAGCCATGACCGCAATCAGGACGCCGATGAGAGCAGGATGCCGGCCGAAGTGACCACCATTGGCCGCGAGAATGTCGCGTAGACCAATGGGGCTTCACACTCGCCGGGATAGACCCGACCATCTCACCAACAGCCCACTTCCGTTTTTCACCCGCCTGCCAATTCGCCGCATGCTTCTCATGACGTGCCTGACACTCTGTCACCACCGGCTCCCTGGCTCTCAGATCGTGTTTCAGTAAATAATTACAGGGCAAATACTTGCGTCTCGGTCGTTCCGCGGCACGCGGGTTGCAAGGCGGACGCCGCAACTATCCCTATCGTCAACCTCCAGGCGGATAGAAACCGATGGCCGACAAGCAACTTTCCTACGCACAAGACGCACGCCAGAAACTCCTCGACGGAGCCTCCAAGCTGGCCCGCGCCGTTCGTTCCACCCTCGGGCCACGCGGCCGCAATGCCGTGCTCGATAAGGGCTGGGGCAGCCCGAATGTCACGAAGGACGGTGTCACCGTCGCCGAGGACATCGAGCTGAAAGACCCGTTCGAGAACATGGGCGCGCAGCTCGTGAAGGAAGCAGCGTCGAAGACCTCCGACGTGGCCGGCGACGGTACCACCACCGCCACTGTGCTCGCCGAATTCATCTTCCGCGAAGGGCTTCGCGCCGTCGCTGCAGGCGGCGACCCCATGGCGTTGGTCCGCGGCGTTCAGAAGGGCGTCGACCTGGTCGTCGAGAAACTCCACGAGATTCGCGAGGAGATCGACGCCAAGGACAACAAGAGCATCACCGAAGTTGCCAGCATCGCGGCCAACAACGACAAGGAAATCGGCCAGAAGATCGCCGAGGCGATGAAGAAGGTCGGCGTCGATGGTGTCATCACCGTCGAGGAAGGGAAGACGCACGATACGGAAGTGAAGGTTGTCCAGGGCATGCAGTTCGACCGCGGCTACCTTTCGCCGCACTTCATCACCAACCCCGATTCGGTCACCTGCGAGTTCGAGAACCCGTACATCCTCATTTATGAGGAGAAGATCTCGAGCCTCAAGAGTATCCTCCCGATCCTGGAGTGGGCGCACCGCGAGAAGGCACCGCTGCTCATCATCGCCGAGGACGTTGAAGGCGAAGCACTCGCCGGTCTGGTGCTCAACAAGCTCAAGGGCGTGCTGCAAGTCTGCGCGGTGAAGGCTCCCGGCTACGGCGACCGCCGCAAGGCCATGCTCGAAGACATCGCGATTCTCACCGGTGGCGATGCCGTCTTCAAGGACCTCGGCATTCAACTCGACGCGATCAAGCAGACCCCGAAGGGTCCCGTGCCGGCCATCATCGACCAGCTTGGTCGCGCCAAGAAGATCAAGATCGACGCCGAGAACACCACCATCACCGAAGGTAAGGGCGAGAAGAAAGCCATCGAGGGCCGCGCCGAGTCGATCCGCAAGGAAGTCGAGAAGACCGAGAGCGAATACGACCGCGAGAAACTCCAGGAACGTCTCGCCAAGCTCGCCGGCGGTGTCGCGCAACTGAAGGTCGGCGGCGCGACCGAGACGGCGATGAAGGAACGCAAGGCGCTCTACGAAGACAGCCTTCACGCCACCCGCGCGGCCATCGCGGAAGGTATCGTGCCCGGCGGCGGCGTGGCTCTGCTGAACGCCCGCAAGGTGCTCGAGAAACCGATGAAGAACGACGACGACGAGGCCGCCGGCATGGCTGTTCTCTTCCGCGCCCTCGCCATGCCCTGCCAGATGATCGCCGAGAACGCCGGCCTCGATGGCACCGTGGTCGTGGCGAACATCCTCAAGGGCAAGGACAAGAACCACGGCTACAACGCCGACGCCGGCACCTACGAAGACCTCCGCAAGGCGGGCGTCATCGACCCGGTGAAGGTTACCCGCAGCGCGCTCCAGAACGGGGCCAGCGTCGCGTGCCTGCTGCTCACTACCGAATGCATGATCGCCGACATCCCTGAGCCGAAGAAGCCCGGCGGTGACCACCACGATCACCACGGTGGCGACATGGGTGGCATGGGCGGCATGGGTGGCATGGGCGGCATGGGTGGCATGGGCGGCATGATGTAATTCACTCGCGAACGTCGTCAGGTCGAAAATCCGCCTGACGACATTTGACTCATTCACACAAAGCAAGTGACGAGGATACTCCAATGGCCAAAGCAGACAAACAACTGAACCTCAAGCCTCTCGATGATCGGGTTGTGATTGAACCGCTGGACGCGGAGGAGAAGACCGCGGGCGGCATCCTCCTGCCCGACACCGCCAAGCAGAAGCCGCAGCAGGGCAAGGTGATCGCGGTCGGCCCAGGTAAGCTCTCCGAAAAGGGCGCGCGACTGCCTCTGGCCGTGAAAATCGGCGACACCGTTCTGTTCGGCAAGTACAGCGGATCGGACGTGGAAGTGAATGGAACCGAATACAAGATCGTCCGTGAAAGTGAAATCCTCGGCAAGGTCACGAAGTAACTTAACAACCGATTCACCACACGGGCCGCAGGGGCCTCAGAGATTGAGAATGGAACTCGCTCAATCTCGCTGTTTTCTCTCTGCGTTCTCTGTGGTTTCCGCGTGGTGAACATTCTGGAGACAACATGGCGAAGCAACTACTCTATACCGACGATGCCCGCAAGAAACTCCTCTCCGGCGCGGAGAAACTGGCTCGCGCGGTCGGTTCGACACTCGGCCCCACCGGGCGGAACGTCATCATCGACAAGTCCTTCGGCGGACCAACCGTCACGAAGGACGGCGTTACTGTCTCGAAGGAGATCGACCTGCCCGATCCGTTCGAGAACATGGGCGCCAAACTCGTCAACGCCGTCGCACAGAAGACCTCCGACACAGCCGGCGACGGCACAACCACCGCGACGATCCTCGCGCTGGCCGTCTATCAGGAAGGGCTGCGGAACATCACCGCCGGCGCCAACCCGATGGCCGTCAAGCGTGGCATCGACAAGGCTGTGAACGCCGCGGTCAAGTACCTTGAAGACAACCTCACCCGCAAGGTGTCCAAGAAGGACGAGATGCAGCAGGTGGCGTCGATCTCGGCGAATAACGACCAGGATATCGGCCAGAAGATGGCCGACGCCTTCGAGAAGGTCGGCCGCGACGGCGTCATCACTGTCGAGGAGGGGAAGACTTCCACGACCGAACACGAGTTTGTCGAAGGGATGCAGTTCGACAAGGGGTACATCTCGCCGTACTTCGTTGTCAACACGCCAGAATTGAAGTGGGAACAGGCCGACGTTTCCGTTCTGCTGTTTGAGAAGAAGCTCGCGAACGTTCGCGAGATGCTGCCCCTTCTGGAAAAGGTGGCCAAGGCCGGCAAGCCGCTCCTGATCGTCGCCGAGGACGTGGAGAGTGAGGCGCTGGCAGTGCTCGTGGTCAACCGACTCCGCGGCTACCTCGAAGTCTGCGCGGTGAAGTCACCCGGCTTCGGCGACCGTCGCAAGGCGATGATGGAAGACATCGCGGTGCTGACCGGTGGCACGTTCGTCAGCGAGGATCGCGGCATCGCCCTGGACAGCATGGACGAGCCTTCGCCACAAGAGGCCGCACGCGGCGCACGACCGGAGCCCAAGGTGTTCGCGCTCCTGGGGCATGCCGATCAGGTGATTGTGGACAAGGACGCCACGACGATTATCGTCGATCCTGATGAGGCACGCGAAGAGGCAATCAAGGCTCGCGTTCAAACGATTCGTACGCAGATGAACCAGACCGAGAGCGAGTACGACAAGGAGAAGTTCTCGGAGCGGCTGGCCAAGCTCGTCGGTGGCGTGGCGATTATCAAGGTCGGGGCTTCGACCGAAGCCGAGATGAAGCAGACGAAGGGCCGTGTGGAAGACGCACTGCATGCAACTCGCGCCGCGGTGGCCGAAGGGATTGTGCCTGGAGGCGGTGTGGCGCTGCTCCGCTGCATCCCGACCGTTGAGGCTCTGAGCGAGAAGCTCAAGGGCGACGAGCGTATCGGGGCGGAGATCGTGGCCCGGGCGCTGACGAAGCCGATCCGGACCATCGCCGAGAATGGCGGCTCCGATGGCGCGGTTGTGGCCGATGAGGTTGCCACGCAGGGTGAGAAGAACCCCAACATCGGCTACAATGCCAACACCGGCAAGTACGAGGATATGTTCAAGGCTGGCGTTATCGATCCTCTGCGTGTCACTCGCAGCGCGCTTCAGAACGCTGCGAGCATCGCCGGGCTGATGCTCACCACCGAAGTAATGATCACCCGCATCGACGAGGACGAGAAGCAAAAGCCCGTTGCCGGCGCCGTGGCGTGAGTCAGGAGTCGGAAATCGGCAAGCAGGGGTCAGAGGACTGCCAGCGCGGCGTCCCCTCTGGCCCCTGTTTCTGTTATTCTGACTGCTGACTCCTGCCTTCCCACTCCTGAAAGCCAATGGCCGAAAAGCGCTGTTACTACGAAGTGCTGGGCGTGTCTCGTACCTCCACGGAAGTGGAGATCACGAAGGCGTACCGCATTCTCGCCAAGAAATACCACCCCGATCGCAACATCGGCGACGATGAAGCAAAGGTGCTCTATGCGGAGGTGGACGAGGCTTACACAATCCTGAACGACCCCGGCAAGCGCGCGCGTTACGACCGGCACGGACACGCCGGACTGGAAGGTGCCTCATTCGAGGGTGGCGCCGGGATGGACCTGGGAGACTTCATCGGTGAGTTCTTCGGCGGCATCTTCGGAGGCGGCGGGGGTGGCGGTCGACGCGCGCAGCGCGGCCCGCGTCGTGGTGAGAGCATCGCGGCGGTCCTGGAGATCGAACTGGTCGAAGCCGCTACCGGCGTGGAGAAGACGTTCACCGTTCCCTCGGAGCAGAACTGCCGCGAGTGTGGCGGCACTGGAGCAAAGACCGGCACGCAGCCCGCGCAGTGTCGGCGCTGTCGTGGGCAGGGCTTTGAACTCGCCAACACGGGCTTCGGCATTAGTGCGCGAATGCGTTGCCGTGGTTGTGGTGGTCGCGGCAACGTCATCACCGATCCCTGTTCGGACTGCCGCGGGGCCGGCCGCGTCGAGTTCCACGAGCAAGTCACGGTAACGATTCCGGCAGGAGTGCCGAATCACCAGGCATTCACTTATGTCGGGCGTGGTCACGCTGGCGATCCCGGCGCGCCGCGTGGCGATCTGGAATTGCACGTCCGCATCCGCGAACACGCAACCATCCAGCGCGACGGCCACAACCTCATCACGCGGCAAACCATCACCTTCGCCCGCGCTGCCCTCGGTGGGGAGGTGGAGATGCTGGGCCTCACCGGGGAGAAGGTGATCGTGGAAGTACCGCGCGGCGCGCAGACACACACCACCGTGGTGCGCGTTCCTGGTCATGGGATGCCGCACTTCGACGACCCAAAGCGCAAGGGCGACCTGCTCGTGCAGTTGGTGGTCGAAACACCGACCCGCCTTTCACCGGAACTGGAGGAATGGTTCCGCAAACTCGCGGAACTGGAAGGAACGACACTGCCGGCAGGGAAGAAAGGAATTTTCGGCAAATTGAAGGACCTCGTGAACGGCGAGAACCCTCCAAAAGAAGAGAAGAAATAGGATGCAGTGGGCCTTGTGCGAAGGTTCACTCGGGCTCGCGGCCAACAGGTCGCGGCGACCACTCAGGGCTATTCATGATGACTGACGACCAGACTCAGACGCCAACCAACGATGGAGCCGAGGTCGAGACACTCCGCGCGAAACTCGATGCGGCCGAGCAAGAGTTGCACAACTACAAGCTGCGACTCGCCGACTTCGACAACACCCGCAAACGGCTGTTGCGCGATGCCGAAAATGACCGCAAATACATGGCCGAATCGCTGGCGAAAGATGTGCTGCCGGCGCTGGACAACCTCGATCGCGCACTGGATGCGTCCCGTAAGGGTGGCGATGCCGCGGCACTGGCCGCTGGCGTTGCGGCTACCGTGTCTCAGTTCCTCGACGCATTCAAGCGGCACGGCATCACCCGCATTGAAGTTGCACCAGGGATGCCACTCGATCCGAACCTTCACGACGCCGTGATGGAGCAACCGAGTCAGGACGTGCCGCCAGGGCACGTAGTCCAGGTGCTTCAGCAAGGCTTCCTGATCCACGATCGCGTACTACGGCCGGCAAGTGTCATTGTCGCCGCCGCTGGTTAGGACCTCTGCCGACTTCCCACCAAACCGAATCAATCACTGGCTGCTCGCCTGGAGTGCCGATGCCGACGTACGATTACCGCTGCACTGCCTGTGGCCACACGTTCGACGAACTGCAATCGTTCAAGGAACCGCCGCTGACGACCTGCCCGAAGTGCAAGAAGAAGAAGTTGGAACGCCTCTTCGGAGGTGGCGGCGCGATCATCTTCAAGGGCGCCGGCTTCTACGAGACCGACTACCGCCGCGCCGGTGAGAAGAATAGCGAGGCCACCAAGACCGAGACAACGGAAACGAAGACCGAAACGCCGACTCCGACCGCAACGAAATCGGAGACAAAACCGGAAGCGAAGAGTGAATCCAAACCGGCGGGGGGCGGCTCCAAGAAAAAGGACAAGTGACGGCGCAGGTTATCGCGGTTGTCGGGGGATTTTCCGAAGTCCGGGTCGGAGCGAGCCGATGAGTAAGGTGCGATGTCCGATCTGTGACGAGGCAATGCCGGGGAACTGGCAGGAGTATCCGGATTTCCCGTTCTGCTCAGTCCGCTGTCGCAAGATCGATTTGGGCCGGTGGCTCGACGAGAAGTACCGCGTCAGCGATCCAACCCCCACGGACAGTCGCTCATCGCCCGGCGAGGGCGAGTCTGCGTAACCGTTCCGACGGCCGATCCTCCGGCCGATTGCACATAGATACGAAGGCCGCGCGTCGCGACGCGCGGCCTTCGGCTTTTCCCAGGCGCACGCTACTGTCATCCGCTAGAATTCGGTTGAGTCTGGTGGGCGGGCGGCCATCAATGTCTCCAGGTGCCGGCGCGTGACGTTCCTCATCGACGGCTACAACCTGATGTTCGCAGTTGGGCTGGCACGGCAGGATATGCCCGCGCCGCAATTCGACCGCGCGCGTGGGCGATTCCTCGACTGGCTGGCCGTTGCTGCTGGCCGTGCGGAAATCCGTGTCATTTTCGATGCGTATGGTGCCCCTTCTCCATCGCTGGCCACGCTTCACCGCGGTGTGAGGGTCCGCTTCGCCTTCAAGCAAACCGCTGATGATCTCATCGAGGAACTGATCGCGGAGGAACCGCGCCCGGCGATGCTGCGAGTGGTGTCAAACGATGGCCGCATCAGTGAGGCCGCCCGACGCGGCGGCTGTGTCGCGCAGACGTGCGAGGAGTTCGTCGACTGGCACCTGACAGGCGAGCGGGAAACGACTTCTCCAGGGCCTCCCGATGCAGAGGAGAAGCCGAGACCCTCCGCGGATGAGGTCGCGGAACTCCTGGACGCCTTCAGTCGGCCGAAACCGAAGCCGTGAAAGTGTTATCCAATCAACCAACAGTGCATATTCATCTTCTCCTGCCAGTTGTGCCGATGTTAGGGGATGGGCAACTGTCCTTGTGGCGTGAGCGCGGCCGGTGGTAAACTGGGCGCATGAACACGATCTGGACCCACACCCCGGAGCGAACGGCCATGACGGCCCCCAACGCACTCTTTGAAGACGAGATTGTGGGCGCGGATGCCCGGCGTTCGCCAGATCACGAAGCCACACTCTTCGCCGACATCGTTTTCGACAGGCCCCTCGACCACGCCTACACCTACGCCGTTCCTGACACGCTCGCGCAGATGATCGGCGTTGGCCGGCGCGTCGAAGTCCCCTTCGGCAAGGGTGGGAAAGCCACCGCGGGCTTCTGTGTCCGTGTCAGCGACCGGCCACCAAGCTCTGGTTACGAGATCAAATCAGTCACGCGTGTTCTCGACGATGAAGCCATCGTGGACGAGCACGTCATGAAACTCACGCGATGGATGGCGGACTACTACCTCTGCGGCTGGGGGCAGGTACTGCACGCCGTTGTTCCAGCGGGAGTGCGCGACAACGCCGGCACGCGCGTCGCCACGTTTGTTGAACCTCTGACGAAGGAACAACTCCCCAACCCGCTGCCACCCGTCACGCCACAACAAAAGGCGGCGTTGGAGAAGCTCAAAAAAGAGAACCGACCGCTGGAGGTGATCCAGCTCGCACGGCTGGCCAAATGTACGGCGGGTGTTGTTTCCGGTCTGGTGAAGAAGGGGCTGGTGCGGAAGTATTCCGAACGCATCGAGAGCGAGGCAGCGAACCCCGATCGCGACGCCGACGGTGACGACACACCGCCCACGCCGCCCATCGAACTCAACGCCGATCAAGTTCGCGTGTGGGAACCGATTCGCGCCGCGGTGCGTGAGGGCGGCTATCACGCCTTTCTGCTTCACGGCGTCACGGGCAGTGGCAAGACGGAAGTTTATCTGCGTGCCATCGAAGAGGTCGTTAGTCGGGGCAAGGAAGTGATCGTGCTGGTGCCCGAAATTTCGCTAACGCCGCAGACACTCGCACGCTTCAAGGGGCGTTGCGGGAACCTCGCAGTGATGCACAGTCACCTCACCGATGCGGAACGTGGCGGTCACTGGCGGCGCATTGCCAGCGGGCAGGTGAACGTCGTCGTTGGCGCGCGCAGTGCCGTCTTCGCACCCACACGCAACCTCGGCCTCATCATCATCGATGAGGAACACGAGAACACCTTCAAGCAAGAATCCACACCGCGCTATCACGCGCGAGATGTGGCCGTGATGCGCGCGAGGCTCGAGGGCATCCCCATTGTGATGGGTTCCGCGACACCCTCGCTCGAAAGCTGGGCCAATGCGGAGAAGGGAAGCTATTCGCTCCTCTCCATGCCCAACCGCGTCGAGAGGCGCCCACTGCCGGGCGTGAAACTCATCGACCTGCGTCATGAGCCGAAATCGCCCGGTCGTGGCGGCGCCATCGGCCCGACGCTCGAAGATGCGATGCGTAAAACACTGAAAGAGAAAGGGCAAATCATCCTGCTGCTGAATCGCCGCGGTTTCAGCACGCACGTCCATTGCGAAGCGTGCGGGCACGTCGCGCAGTGCGCTCACTGCGACCTCGCGCTCACCTTCCACCGCACGAAGAATGCACTTGTCTGCCACTATTGCGGCTTCGATACCGCGCCGTTTCTCAAGTGCCCGTCGTGCGAGCAGCCGTCGATGCGTTACCAGGGCCTCGGCACCGAAAAGTTGCAAGCCGAAATCGAGGAGAAGTTCCCAGGCAGTGTTTGCCAACGGATGGACAGCGACACGATGTCTCGGCCCGGCAGCCATCAGCGTGTGCTCGACGCCTTCCGCGACGGATTGATTCAGATTCTCGTTGGGACACAGATGATCGCGAAGGGGCTGGACTTCCCGAACGTCACGCTTGTGGGCGTGGTGAATGCGGACGTGGGGTTGCACCTGCCGGATTTCCGCAGCGCTGAGCGGACGTTCCAACTGCTCGCGCAGGTCGCCGGGCGCGCCGGGCGCGGCGAGCGCAGCGGCGAGGTGCTCGTGCAGACATTCACGCCGGAGCATCCGTGCATCACACTCGCATCGAATCACAACTACGGTGAGTTTGCCCGGCTCGAACTTTCGCACCGCAAGCACCACCGTTACCCACCCTTCGAGCGGATGGCCCGGCTGATCGTTCGCAGTGAGAAGGAGGAAGCCGCGTCGCAATTCGCCGACACACTAGCAGCGGCTTTCCGCGAGGCCATGGCACGCGTAACGCCTGCACCTGGCGGCATCGCCCCCATCCGTTTGCTTGGTCCGGCGGAGTGCCCGGTGTTCCGGCTGAACAACTACTACCGCTTCCATTTTCAGGTGCAGTCCGAAAGCAGCGCGGTATTGCACGAAGTGCTCCGCACGGTGCTGGCGGTGGCCCGGCCGCCGTCGAACGTCGAGTTCCAGGTCGATATCGACCCGTACAGCATGTTGTGAATGATTCCGCGTCTGCGTTTTGGTCTGATGTCAGCTACGCTCTTGACGTTGCGCCAGCGTGTGATATGACTGCTGCAAGTAGTGTCTATTCCGCGTTCAGAGGGTAAGCCGCTCATGGCCCACGTCGTCACCGCCAACTGCAACGATTGCAAGTACACCGATTGCTGCGTCGTCTGCCCGGTGGAGTGCTTCTACCAGGACGACATGATGTTGTACATCGACCCCGCCGACTGCATCGACTGCGAGGCGTGCGTCCCAGAATGCCCGGTCGAGGCGATCTACTCCGAGCCGAACACCCCCAGCCAGTGGGCCAGCTACATCCAGCTTAACGCCGATCGCGCCACCGCGCTAAAGGCTGCCGGCGGCGATGGCCACATCACCGAGAAACACCCCGCCAAGGAAGGGCCGGAGTGCAAGAAGAAGTGAGTGGCAGTTGCAGTGAGTTGAGTAGTGGGCAGTGAACCGAGAAGACTGTAGATCGTGGATAGTCGAGAGCGCAGTTAGAAACGCATACTTCCCTGCCCACTGCTCACTCTTCCCTACCCACTCTTCCCTGCCCGCTGGCACATGACCGGCATTCTCCTCATCCAGCTTGGCACGCCCGACGCCCCGACCCCCGAGGCTCTCAGGCCCTACCTCCGTCAGTTCCTCTCTGATCCGCGCGTGATCGAGAATCAGGGCTGGAAGTGGAAGCTCATTCTCAACGCGTTCATCCTCCGTAAGCGACCCGCCCAGTCCGCCGCGAAGTACGCACGCATCTGGGATGCGCAAACTGGCTCACCGCTCCTGCATTTCACCGTTCGGCAAACCGAACTGCTGAAAGCACGCTTCCCCGGAACGCTGGTACGATTCGGGATGATCGTGGGCAACCCATCGGTGCGCCTGGTCGTCTCCGAGATGATCGCCAGCGGCGTCGATAAGCTCATCGTACTGCCGATGTTCCCGCAATACTCCGCGACCACCACCGCCAGCGTCACCGACTCGCTGTTCAAGGCTCTCATGCAAGAACGCCGCGTGCCTGCGCTGCGTGTCGCGCCGCCGTATCACGATCACCCCGTCTACCTCGATGCCGTCGCAGCCGCAATCCGCGACGACCTCGCGAAACTCCCGTGGGAGCCGGATCACTTCGTCATCAGCTTCCACGGGCTGCCGCAAGAGTATGTGCGGAAGGGTGACCCGTACCCGGAGCAGGTCGAACGCACAACGGCGGGACTGGTGGAACGGATGGGCTGGTCGCGCAACCAGTGGACACAGACATTCCAGTCGCGCTTCGGCCGTAGCGAGTGGCTCAAGCCATACACCGACGATGTGCTGACCGAACTGGCGAAGCAGGGCGCGAAACGTGTATTCGTGGCGCTGCCAGGCTTCACTGCGGACTGCCTCGAAACGCTCGACGAAATCGGTAATGAGAGCCGCGAGGTCTTTCAACACGCCGGCGGTACGCAACTCCGCGCCGCTCCGTGCCTGAACGATCACCCGAAGTGGATCGAAGCGATGGAACGCATCATCCAGGAAGAGGGGCAGAGGTGGCTTCCCGATCGGCGGACGTGAACTTCTACGTCTGAACACACACGCAATTCGTGACGCAGCCTCGGGGCTTCCGCTTTCTGCTCGGCGTCGCGTATCATTCCCTTGCACCACCTCTCCTTCACTTGGGGCAGTTCACATGGATGCCTTCATTCTTTCCGCAGCTCGCACGCCCATCGGCAAGTTCCTCGGCGGACTAACGGAACTCACCGCGCCCCGACTCGGTGCAATCGCCATCGCGGAGGTCGTGAAGCGCGCCGGGATCAAGCCGGGCCAGGTTGAAGATGTGATTATGGGCAACGTGGTACAGGCCGGGGTAGGGCAGGCGGCCGCGCGGCAAGCGGCGCTCTTCGCCGGGCTGCCAGACACAACGCCCGCGCACACGACGAACATGGTCTGCGGTTCCGGGCTGAAGGCGGTGATGCTCGCGGCACAGGAGATTCGCGCCGGCGATGCCAACCTCGTTGCCGCAGGGGGAATGGAGAGCATGAGCCGCGCGCCGTACCTTCTGCCCGGTGCACGGCAGGGATACAAGTACGGGAACCAGACGACCGTCGATTCGCTCGTCAACGATGGCCTCTGGTGTGCGTTCGAGAACTGCGCGATGGGCGACTCGGCCGACTACATCGCGGCAAAGTGCGAGATTTCGCGCGCCGAACAGGATCGCTTCTCGGCTCAGAGCCACCATCGCGCCGCTGCGGCGTGGGCCAGCGGCGCATTCACGGACGAAGTGGTGCCAGTCACGTTTCCGGCAAGCAAGAAGCCCGTTGCGCCCATCACTCAGGATGAGGGCATTCGCGCCGAAAGTACGGCGGAAGGGCTGGCGAAACTGCGACCCGCCTTCAAACCCGATGGCACCGTGACCGCCGGTAACGCCTCACAACTCTCCGATGGTGCTGCTGCCGTGGTGGTCGCTTCGGCTCGCTTCGTGGAACAGACCAACGCGAAGCCGCTGGCGCGAATCGTTGCGTACAGCATGAGTGGCGTGAACCCGAAGGACATCTTCGTTGCGCCGGTCGCCGCGATCCGACTCGCGTGTGAGAAGGCGAAACTCGCACTATCCGACATCGACCTGTTCGAACTGAACGAAGCTTTCGCAGCGCAGATGCTGGCCTGCGGAAAAGAACTGAAACTGGACGAAGCGAAGGTGAACATCCACGGCGGAGCGATCGCGCTGGGGCACCCCATCGGCGCCAGCGGCGCGCGCGTGCTGGTCACGCTCGTTTACGCGCTTCGCCGAAACAGTAAGCGATACGGCCTCGCCTCGCTCTGCCTCGGCGGTGGCAACGCTGTAGCGATGATCGTGGAACGGGTGTAATCACCCAGCGCTCTCTCAGGGACCAGAGCGAACATCGCGACTGCGTCTGCGACCGGGGTAAGATTCACACCGGAGGTGCGCCATAAATGTAGTGTCACGAGTGACCAAGAAGCCGAACAAGCCAACGACCAGCGGCAAGCCCGAGACGATCCCGCGACTGCCCGACGGAGACCGCAAAGGCGTCGAAGAATTACGGTATGGAGACGATCGTGCCTCCGATCAGTGCTCAAGGCCACGCGAAGCCAGATAACTAACTGCCAGGTATCTACTTCGTGTACGCGGCTCACACCCAGGCCCTCGGTCCGGTCCCGGCGCTTGTCGCGGGCGATCGGGCGAAGGTATTTGCGACGCTCCAGCAAGGGATTTCCTCACCAGAACACGCTGCATTCGTCGCGATGCTCAAGAAGAATGCCAGGAAGCGGAAACGGTAGCCCTGACAAAGCGTCAGCCTGACGCGCCGTTCGTTGCGCAATCCTGGCAGGAGTCCCCCTCGCGTTTCGTGGATCATTCGCCGCAAGTCGTTTTTAGCTCAGCACTTCGCACGCCTGCGTCCTCCGGGCACGGTACTTGCATGTGACGCGCCGTCTATTGCGATTCCACGCTTTCGGGGAGCCATGATGGGCCTGAAACCAATCGGCGACCGCATTGTGGTCCGCCGCGAGGCCGCCGAGGAGAAGACCGCCGGCGGCATTCTGTTGCCGGACACCGCTCGCAACAAGCCGCAGCGTGGCACGGTCGTCGCTGTCGGGCCAGGCAAGATGAAGCCGGATGGCACACGCGCCGAGATGCAACTGAAGGTCGGCGACAAGGTGCTGTTCACTACCTGGGCCGGCGACGAGTTCAAGGACCGCGCCGCCGACGGCGACATTGTCCTGATGCACGAAGGCGACGTGCTCTGCGTTGTCTCCTGATTCGCATACCCGCTAATACACTCAACACCAACCACTCACACGAGGGTGAAGAATGTCCGCAAAGCAGATCGCGTTCGACCAGGAAGCCCGCGACGCCATGAAGCGTGGGATCGGCAAGCTTGCCAAAGCGGTGAAGGTCACGCTGGGGCCAAAGGGCCGCAACGTGATCATTCAGAAGTCGTTCGGCAGCCCGACGGTCACGAAGGACGGCGTGACTGTGGCGAAGGAGATTCAACTCCCCGATCACTATGAGAACATGGGCGCCGCAATGGTCAAGGAGGTCGCGTCGAAGACCTCCGACGTGGCCGGCGACGGTACCACCACTGCCACCGTGCTCGCCGAGGCCATCTTCAACGAGGGACTGCGAGCCGTCGTTGCAGGCACCAACCCGATGCTCATGAAGCGCGGCATGGAGCGCGCGGTCGATGACATTATTGAGAAGCTCAAACAGATGAGCACCCCCGTCAAGGGGAAGAAGGACCTGGAACACGTCGCCACTGTCGCCGCCAACGGCGACGCGGACATCGGCAAGAAACTTGCCGAGGCGATGGACAAGGTCGGCAAGGACGGCGTCATCACCGTCGAAGAGGCCAAGACCATCGAGACGAACTACGAGTTCGTCGAGGGGATGCAGTTCGATCGCGGCTACCTCTCGCCGTACTTCATTAACAACGCCGAGACGATGGAGTGCGATCTCGACGACGCCTACATCCTCATCTACGAGAAGAAGATCAGCAACACCCGCGACCTGCTCCCACTCCTGGAGAAGATCGTGCCCGGCGGCCGGCAGGAACGCCCGTTGCTCATCATCGCCGAGGACGTGGACGGCGACGCCCTGGCCACGCTGGTCGTCAACGTCATCAAGACGCACGGGCAATTCAAGGTCTGTGCCGTGAAGGCTCCTGGCTACGGCGACCGCCGCAAGGCCATGCTGCAAGACCTCGCCGTGCTCGCCGGTGGCGAGGCCATCTTTGAAGACCTCGGCCTGAAGCTCGAAACGGTCACGCTCAATCAACTCGGCAAGGCGAAGAAGATCAAGATCGACAAGGATAACACCACGATCATTGAGGGCGCCGGCAAGAAGGACGCCATCAAGGCCCGCATCGCCACCATTCAGAAGGAGTTGGAGAAGAGCACCAGCGACTACGACAAGGAGAAGTTGCAGGAGCGCGTGGCGAAGCTCTCCGGTGGCGTGGCGAAGATCAACGTTGGCGGCGCGACCGAGAGCGAAGTGAAGGAAAAGAAGATGCGCGTCGAGGATGCCATGCATGCGACGAAGGCCGCGCACCAGGAGGGCATCCTTCCAGGCGGCGGCACGGCGTTGCTCCGCGCGTCCAATGGTCTGAAGGCCGGTGGCGATCTCTCGGACGACGAGAAGGTTGGTTACAACATCATCGTTCGCGCGTGCCGCGCACCGGTTCGGCAGATTGTCGAGAACGCCGGGGACGACGGCAACGTCGTGGCGAAGGACGTTCTCGCCAAGACCGAGGTGAACTACGGCTACGACGCCCGCGCCAGCGAGTACACCGATCTGATGAAGCGCGGCATCATCGACCCGACGAAGGTCGTCCGCAGCGCGCTGCAGAACGCGGCCAGCGTGGCCACCTTGCTCCTGACCTCCGACGCGATGATCGCCGAGGAGCAGAAGAAGGACGACAAGAAGGGCGCCGCCGGCGGCAACTACGACGACATGTACTAAAAATGAATCAGTCCGCGGACTGAAGGAGGCCCGGTTGCGAATGCAACCGGGCCTCCTTGCATGTGGGTACAACGTATCGCGAATAGGGGAATGATTGTGAGCTGGAAAGACAGCGTCGTCACGTCTCGGGTTCCCCCCGATTCGAGTAGTCCCAACATGCAGGAAGGCTCTGGCTGAATGCGCGGTTGCGTGACGAACTTTTCCCCGATTTCGTTTTGGCTTCCGCCTCGTGATCGCCCATTGTTCGTTAGTGGCACTAAGTCCACTATCACTTGCCGGAATGGGATACAGGACCGCACACGGTACGCGGTTGTGGTTCAGCCACTCGACTTGCCGCGTTTCGCGTTCTCATCTTCGGCCAGGCCGTGACCGACCAGTTCGATGAACACGTCTTCGAGCGTAGGCTCGACCTTCTTCATCGTCAGGATGTGGCCGCCGCCCATCACCAGCGATTGCACAACGGAACCGATCACGGGTTCCTCCAGCAGCGCCACTTTCAGGTCCACGGTCGTGGGCGTGGTGGTCGCGGTGGATTGGTGGACGCCAGGAATCTTACTCACATTGGCCCAGTCGCTGGCACCCGGAGCGAGGCTCAGTTCGTAAATCGGGTACTTCTGCGTGCGACGTTTGAGGTTTGCTGGCGTGTCGCAGGCGAGCACCTTGCCACGGTCAATGATGGCGAGGCGGTCGCACAGTTCGTCTGCTTCCGCCATGTAGTGTGTTGTCAGGAGCATGGTGCGTTCGGGTTGTTCGCGCATCCATTGCTTCACGAAGGCACGGATGGCGCGAGCGCTGGTCACATCGAGGCCGAGCGTCGGCTCGTCGAGGAAGAGGATTTTCGGATCGGTGATGAAGCCGCGGCAGAAGTTCATCTTCTGTCGCTGACCGGTGGAGAGGTGGCTGATGCGACTGGTCGCCTTGTCGGTTAGCCCAACGATGTCGAGCATCCGGTCGATGCGCTGTTGTGCCACTGCGGTGGGGACGCCGTAGATTCGCGCGAAGAGCCAGAGATTCTCGCGCACGTTGAGGATGCCGTAACCGCTCGATTCGCCACCGGACACCATGTTGATGCGCGCGCGGATGGTTTCGGCGTCCTTCACCACGTCAAGGCCATCGACCTTCGCGGTACCGGATGAAGGCGCGAGGAGCGTTGTGAGGATTTTGATGAGAGTGGTTTTGCCGGCGCCGTTGGGGCCGAGCAATCCAAACAACTCGCCAGGGCGCACCTCAAGAGACACCTGGTCGAGCGCTATGAAGTCGCGCGGCGCGGCCTCGTCGTCGGCGGGTTTGTTCCATCGCAAGCGACGTTTTTGTGGCTTACGGTAAGTGCGGGTCAGGCTGTCGGTGCGGATCGCCGGGGTGTCCATCACCGCATTTTAGGTACGGTTGCGAGGATCAGGGAGCGGCGGCGCTTCTGGCGAGCCTAATCGGATCGCGAGTCGCTGCCGATCGCGCCAGCGAGCCGTTATGTTGTCCGATTCGATGCAGGGCAAGCCCTGCAAGTGTGACTTCGGCTTCGCTACCGTGTCGATAGACTTCTGCGCCCTCTGCGTTCATCCGACGAAGGCGTATTCCGACGAAGACGTATTGACCACAGGCCACCTTGTGGGTACGTACGCACGTTCGGCTCCCCCCCAATCCGAACCTCGCACCAGGCAGGTGACCTGATGACCCGACGCGCGCACGCGCCCGCGCTTCTGGTGGAACACCTCGAAGACCGACTCACTCCCGCCGGCTCTGTGATTCCGGCCGGGGAATTCAACTGGATGCAGTACAGCCCCACCGGCGAGTTGGGGGAACTGGTCTGGAACGGCGGCAATCTCGTTTACCGCTCGCGTGTGCAGGGCTCCTGGCAGCAAGCGACCATCGCCTCCGCAGGGCGCGACTTCACCTCCGCGCAATACGATTCGACTGGCGATGTTGAGAAGGCATCGCAGATCGCGCAACTGGTCTTCACGTCCGATGGCACGCCGCACGCGCTGTTCCTCGAGAAACAGTGGAATAGCGGTGTGGGGAAGTACCAAACGATCATCAAGCACTTCGCACGCATGACGTCGGGCTGGCGGCAGGTCGAGACGATTGTGCCGCCGTGGCTGAGTCAGTGGGGGCCGAGTAATCTCGTCGCAACTGCCGGGTCGAGTCATTCGATTCACCTGATCTTTACCGAGACGAACGCCGCGGCAACGGGCGTTGGCAACTTCGGTGGTGGCTCGCTGTTCTACGCGACCAACAGCAGCGGAAGGTGGGGCTTCTCCAAGATCGCCGACACGGCCGACTTGAGTCAGGATGTGTGGTTCGTTGGCGGACGCTGGGCACCGCGATTCCTTTCGCTTGCACTTGATGCGCAGGACCACGCTCACGTCACGTACACGCCGAAGTTTTACATCGCCGGCGCGTTCTCAACGGTCGAGAGCACGCTCATGTACGCCACCAATCGTGGTGGTTCGTGGAACTCACAGGTGGTGATGTCGCCGCAGGATGGCACGGCCGATGCGGGGCTGGGTGCCAGTATCGCAGTCACGCCGAACGGTCAGATCGCCATCGCCAGCTACTACGTGGATCGCTACCCAACCGGGTCGCCACAAAGCTCGCAGTTGATGTATCACACGCTGGTGAATGGCCGGTGGACTCACGCCGTCGTGGCCAGAACGCCCGATGGCTACGTCGCGGGGGACGGCCCGCGATTCACGGGCTTCGCGCCGCAACTGTACTTCGACTCTGCCGGGCGAGCCAACATCGTCTTCTCCGATGAAGCCGGGCAGCACCTGCCGATCACTTACGCCAACGAGTTCGCCGGACAGATTCGGCTGGCGACGCTCTATGGCTCGACGTGGTCGATTCGGACGGTCTTCCGTCAGACCGATCCGATTCACAACCAGCTTCTCTATCCGATCGCGGCGACATACAAGGGACAGACCACCTTCGGCGGGCTTGAAGCCAGCAGCACGGTTGACGGAAATCTGAACCCGGTTCGGACCACGTTCACACTGATCGACGTGAACGCTCCTGCCGGGTTGCGCTCGCCGCCAGTGAGTGCCTCGCCGCCACCGCCGCCAGCATCCCCGCCCGTGCCGCCGGTCGCGCCCTCGCCAACGCCCCCACAGAGCAACTCAACCCCGGCGACCACGCCGCCAGGCTGGGCTGTCGCACTCGACTCTGGGGTCTATACCTCGCAGGCGTTCGTGTACAGGCCCGATGGGAGCCTCGCGATCGGCGTGACGCCCTTCGGCGATGCCTACCGCGGTGGTGTGCGCATCGCGCGCGGCGATCTCAATGGCGATGGCATCGCCGATCTTGTGACTGGCACCGGAGCCGGGATCGAATCGCGCATCCGCATCTGGGACGGTTCGACGGCGCAACTGATCGCCGACTTCGACCCATTCCCTGGCTACATGGGTGGCGTGTGGGTGTCGGCTGGCGATGTGAACGGCGATGGCACCGCGGACCTGGCCGTGGGCGCCGACCTCGGGCTGTCGCCGCACGTCAAAGTGTTCAACGGTCGTGATCTGAGCGAAATCGCGAGTTTCTATGCCTATGCGCCCGGCTTCCTGGGTGGCGTTCACGTTGCGCTGGGTGACATCAATCGCGATGGCTTCGCCGATCTCGTCACGGCTCCTGGCACGGGCGCAGGTCCGCACATGGCGGTCTACGATGGCCGCTCTCTGGCCACAGGCGCTGGTCAGCAACGCCTGGTTGGCGACTTCTGGATGTACGACCCGACCATGACCGCCGGCGTTGACCTGACAGTTGGCGACATCGACGGCGATGGCTACGCCGACATCATCACAGGACCAGCCAACGGTGCCGCTCATCTGCGAGTAGTTAGCGGTCGGGCAGTGGCGACCGGGCAGGGGCCGGTGAACATCATCAGTACGATTCTCTGGACGGGGAATGCTACGGGTCTGCGAGTCTCCGCAGTGGACGCTGACGGCGACGGCCGCGTGGACCTCGTGACTGCGCCTGGCGGTCCGAGCGCAGGCCACATCGCGCTGTTCGCTCCAGCAACGCTCCTGCCGGGCAACCCGTCGGCGGCCCGCTGGCTCGATCCGTTCCCCAACCTCGCCACAAGCGTCTTCGTGGGGTAGGTACCATCCCACGGACACACACGCGAGCGCCGCGACACCTTGCGCGGTATTCGCCCGGTTACTTCTTCATCGGCTGGGTCTTCCATTTGCCCTTGTCGAACGTGAGCAGTTGCACGCCACCTTGCGTGCCCGGCAGAATCGGCTGGGCTTTGCCAGAGTAGTGAATGCCGACCGTCTCCCCCGCTATCGTCGTTCCGTCGTAGTCGTATGTGTGGCTTCACGCCACGATGTGGATGCGAATGCGCGTCCCGGTCGGGAGTGCGGTGTCCTTGGTGTCGTTGGCTCCGATGTTGAAGTCGTGAACGGCGTGGCGTCTCACTGCGGCGACCTGGAACTGCTGGCCGCCCACTGGAACTCGCGGTTTCAATCATATTCGCACGATCAAGATGGCGACAAGACAATCTGACGCTTTTCTCGCAAATCGTTACCATTTGTGCATGACAAGTAGCTTCGGCTGCCGGCAGCAAGACGCGCGCAAAAAGCATAGCTCGTTCCTTCCCCGCAGGTTAGGATGAGCAGACCTCGCATCACCACCTTGCCGGGCCTTCCTCCATGACCCGCCGCTCTGCACTCGTACTTGCCCCCCTGTTCGTACTCTTACTGGCTGCCGTAACCGTAACTCTGCGGCCCCGGCTCGCCGAAGCGCGAGCGGATCACCCCATCCCCGCGCCGCTCAAGAACGCCCCCCCGAGCGCCTTTGAGTGCCGCTGGGTCGATACTCCCATCACCCTCGACGGCACGGCCGACGAAGTTGCCTGGTCGCACGCGCAGCCCATCACCGCCTTTCACCTTCCCTGGCTGGGCGTTCAGACACGCATGGCCCGCACCGCAACCACGGCGAAACTCCTCTGGGATCGCGAGTACCTCTACTTCCACGCCGAAATGGAGGACTCCGATCTCTTCGCCGACATCACCCGGCACGATGGCGATTTGTGGAAGAACGACGTATTCGAGATGTTCTTGCGCCCCGACGCGAAGAAAACTGGCTACTACGAGTTCCAGTTCAACGCCGCCGGCGCACTCTTCGATGCGTTCTACCCCAGGTTCGATAACGACAAGCTTGGCGCGATGGCGAAGGCCGGCTCCTTCCACATTCAGTCGAAGGTGAAGAACCGCGGAACACTCAACAAGCGCGGCGATGTCGATCAGGGGTGGAGCGTGGAAGGGCGCATCCCGTGGCGAGACTTCCTCCGTACCGGCGGGCGACCCGTCGCGGGCGAGATGTGGAAACTCAACCTCTGTCGGTTCGACTACCATAAGGACTGGAAGGAACCGGAACTGTCATGCGTGGCGCCCATCGCCACGAAGAAGATTCCACCCTTCTTCCACCAGAGCGACGACTACGCCACGCTCACGTTCGTCGGCGCGGATGCGAAAACCTCTCGCCCCTTCGGTATCGAGAAACGCACGCCGCTGACGACAAGCACCGTGCTCGGCTTCCCTGACCCCCCGCCGCTCTTTGTCGCGGCGCGGACGTTCGACAAATTCCGGCCGGAGTTCCCCATCTTCACCGCGCGTATCCCTGGCACCGATGAGATGCTCCTCATCACGCAGCCACAAGCCTACGCGCACTCGACCGTTCACCGTTACAAGCTCTCCGCGAATGCGACGGCCAGGGACGCAGCGAAACTCATGGACACGCCGCTGGGCGGCACCGCCTACGACATCTGCTTCCACCCGAAGTGGAAGGAAAACGGCTACATCTATGTGGGCTGGAACGGGAAACTCTCTGGCTACAAGAGGAAAGCATCCGTTGTCACACGTTATACCATGACGACAAAACCACCATATGCCATTGATACGAAGAGCGGGAAGAATGTAATTGAATGGGAGTCAGACGGGCATAATGGCTGTGCGGTCTGCTTTGGCGGCGACGGAATGCTTTACGTCACGAGCGGCGACGGCACCTCCGATTCCGACACGAATCTCACCGGGCAGCGGACCGACCTGCTGCTGGCGAAGGTGTTGCGGATCGACGTGGACCACCCCGCCACTGGGAAGATGTACAGTGTGCCGAAGGACAATCCATTCGTGGGGAAGAAGGACTTCGCACCGGAAACATGGGCGATGGGCTGCCGCAACCCGTGGCGTATCACCTACGATGCGACCAGTGATCAGCTCTGGGTTTGCCAGAACGGACAGGACCTCTGGGAACAAGCGTTCCTGGTAAAGAAGGGCGACAACTACGGCTGGAGCGTCATGGAAGGTAGCCATCCGTTCTACCCGAACCGCAAGGCGGCCCCTGTCCCCATCGTCAAGCCAACAGTGGAACACCACCACTCCGAGGCACGATCACTGACGGGCGGTGTGGTGTATCAGGGACAGAAGTATCCGGAACTTCGAGGCGCATACATTTATGGCGACTACAGCACCGGGCACATCTGGGCCGTGAAGCACAATGGCAACAAGATCGAGTGGCACAAGAAAATTGCCATCACCACGCTGAGGATCACCAGCATCGCACTCGACTCAAAAGGAGAACTAATCATTTGCCACCACGCAGGTGCGGGCGACGGCGGCTTCTTCACACTCGAACGGAACACGGCCAAGCAGGACACGAACTTCCCCCGGAAGCTCAGCGATAGCGGACTGTTCGACTCGGTGAAAGGACACAAGACCAAGCCTGGCCTGGTGCCGTATTCCGTGAACGCGGAGTTCTGGTCGGACGGGCTACACAAGGAGCGGTTCATCGCGCTACCGCCCGGCGGCGCGATCAGCTATCGGGCGAGCGGGGCGTGGGAGTTTCCCAACAAGACAGTGCTGGTCAAGAGCTTCGCACTCGAAACGAAGGAGGGCGACCCGACGAGTCGGAAGTGGATCGAGACACGCTTCCTCACGAAGCAAGAAGGCGAGTGGTACGGTTACACCTACCTGTGGAATAATGCTGGCACCGATGCCACGCTACTCGATGCGAAGGGCGCCGACGTGACGTACAAGGTGAAGGCCCCGCGCGGCGAGAAGGATTTCACCTGGCACTTCCCCAGCCGCGCGGAGTGCATGGTGTGCCACAGCCGCGCCGCGAACTATGTACTCGGCCCCTCCACGATGCAGTTGAACATGGATCACACATATCCGAATGGCCACACCGACAACCAGATTCGCGTCTTCGAGCATATCGGTCTGTTCGATGTGAACTGGGTCGGCGACGTGGGCACGCCACGCGACACCGCCGACCAGCAACAGCCGAACCAGCGCCGACCGAAGCCGACGAG
Source organism: uncultured Frigoriglobus sp. (assembly GCA_964422915.1). Taxonomy (GTDB): domain Bacteria; phylum Planctomycetota; class Planctomycetia; order Gemmatales; family Gemmataceae; genus Gemmata. Next base: position 42,854 of record CAYRDG010000034.1, read on the forward strand.
CTTGCTGACCGCGCCGCTCTCCAAGCTCAGGAAATTCGCCAACCCATACGACAAGTCGCAGCCCCTCGAACAGCGCGCGAAGGCGTGGTTGCACGTCAACTGCGCGACGTGTCACGTCGAGGCGGGCGGCGGCAACGCGCAGATGCAACTCGACTTCCCCACGGCGTGGAACCGGATGCGACTGATCGACGAGAAGCCAATGCACCAGACCTTCAACCTCCCCGACGCGCGACTGATCGCCCCGGGCGCTCCGGCTCGCAGTGTGGCACTCCACCGTATCGGGGTTCGCGGCCTCAACAGCGGCCAGATGCCCCCCATTGGTACTAACCGGGTTGACACTGCCGGACTGGAACTGATGACGGAATGGTGCAAGGGACTTCGGAAATAGTCTCAAGTGTGTAAGTCGAATGTCGTAAAGTCGAAGGTATCTCACTGCGGCATTTACAACATTCGACGTCCGGACCTTCGACCCTGATCATGCCCACCGACGACCAACTCGCTGCCCGGCGCGCGGACATCGACGCGAAGCAGCAACTCGTGGCCGGGATACTCGCGGAGATGAACTGCGAGGCGGCGGTGCTGCTCGTGCCTGCGCACGTTGCATGGTTCACCTCGGGGCTGGTCGCTCGCGGACTGATTGCCGAAACCGAACGGCCGGGCGTATACACCAACGGTCGGCAACGGTGGCTGCTCTGTTCGAGCGTCGATTCTCAGCGACTCTTTGATGAGGAGATCGACCAGCTTGGATTTCAGTTGAAGGAATGGGCGTGGCCGTCGGGCCGCGCAGATCTGCTCATGAACGTCTGCAGTGGGCGCGCCGTGGTGGCCGACCGTCCGTTCCCGAACATGCCGCAGATCGCTGAACGCCTCCGCCCACTGGTCCGCACTCTCTCCGCGTTCGAGCAAGACGCCTACCGCGAACTGGGCCTCTGGGTCGCGCACGCTGTGGAGGCGACGGCACGGGCTCTGCGTCATGGCGACCCGGAAGAGGAGATCGCCGGGCAACTCGGCCACCGTCTTCTGCATCATGGCATCAAGCCGGCGACACTGAGTGTGATGGCCGATGGCCGTGGGGCGAAGTATCGCCGCGCGGCATTCACCCCGGCACGAGTTGAGCGGTTCTGTACGCTCCAGGCAACAGGTCAACGCGCCGGGTTGTTCGTGACAGTCGCGCGCACGGTCGCGTTCGAGGTACCCGACGAGTTACGCGCCGCGCATGCGCTGGCCGCGAAACTCTCGGCCGTATACCGGTCGTTCAGTGTGCCTGGTGCGATGCTCACCGAGGCGACAGAGGCCAATTCCATCGTGCTGGCAGCCACACCCTTCGAGTTTGAAGATCGTCTGAGCCAGCCTGGCTACGGTACGGGCCGCTTCACGGCGGAGGAACTCCGCCGCGCCGGGCACGACGAAGCGTTACTCGAGGGGCAGGCTGTGGTGTGGCAGCCGCGCGTTGGGTCGGCGGCCTGTGCCGATACGGTGCTCGTGACTGCAACAGGCCCGGAAGTCGTCACGCCGCCGGTCGAGTGGCCGTTCAAGCGTATCATCGTCCGCGGCATCACGTCCGACGTGCCGGATATCCTGTTGAAGGCTCGTGAGTAGTACCTGGGGAATGCAAGGCAGATTCGTCTTTCACCCGCTGATGCCATCTGCAATGATGCGCACAGCCCACGGCATTTCTCATGCACCGCGCTCTACAACAGTCTTGCCGATCCGAGGACCCGTTACCCAGGAGGAACCTATGTCTCGCATGATCGGAGCCGCGGTGGTCGGGCTTTTCGCTTCAGCTCTCGCGCAGGCGCACTTCGCGTTCATCGTGCCTGATGAGCAGGGCCAGTCGGCGAAGGTGGTCTTCAGTGACACGCTTCAACCCGACCCCGATGTGAACATCGAAAAGATCGCCAACACCAAGCTGACGCTCCGCGATGCCGCCGGCAAGGAATCGATACTGGAATGGAAGAAGGGCGACGGTTGCTATCTCGTGAACGTGCCCGGCCGCGGCGACTGCGTTGTCTATGGAACCACCGATTATGGCGTGCTCCAGAAGGGCGATTCGAAGCCGTTCAAGCTCGCATACTTCCCAAAGGCGGTGATTGGCCGCGCGGGTGCGAAAGTCGTCGGCGCGAAGTTGCCGCTGGAGGTTGTCGCACAGGGTGGCCTGGGGAAGGTGCGTTTCCGCGTCCTGGCCGCAGGCAAGCCAGTGATGGGTTCGGAAGTCACGGTGATTCAGCCTGGTGGTGAGAAGAAGACCGCGAAGACCGACAAGGACGGCTACACGCCAGGCTACGACGGCGCGGGGCGCTACGGCGTTGTGGCCAAGCAGGTGGAAGTGAAGTCGGGCGAGCATGCCGGCAAGAAGTTCGAGGAGATCCGCAACTACGCCACTCTGGTGTGCGACGTGGCGAAGTAACGCCCGATCTGTCTGGAGAGTGGTTGTGATTCGGCCCCGTTCGGTGGGAATCGGATGGCGGTTCGCGGTACTGGCCGCGGCTGTGGCACTCGCGTTGTGGTATGCCCTCGTGGGCGGAGTGCGCCAGACGGGCGAGCCGCCTGCAGCGCTGCAGGAACCGACAGAGCCGCCGTTCACCAGGAGCCAGTTCCTCAACGCCGGAGCCGACGCTCACTTCGTCGGTTCCGCAGTCTGCGGCGGCTGCCACAAGTCGCACGAGCAGTCGTATCTTCTCACCCCTCACAGCCGGGCTTCCGCAGAGATCGAGCCAGGCGCCGAGCCGCCCGATGGGTCATTCACCCAGCAGGCATCCGGGCGATTGTACCACGTGTACCGGAGCGGTGGACGGCTCCATCACGAGGAGTCGCTCACAACGACTTCCGGCGAGTTGATTGGCCGCGTCGATTTACCGATCCGCTACAGGATCGGTTCAGGTCAGCATGCGCGCGCTTACGCGGTCGAGGTCGACGGTTTCCTCCATGAGTCGCCGATCACCTGGTTCGCAACGACAAAGAACTGGGCAATGTCGCCGGGCTACGACGTGCCCAATCATGCGAGCTTCGAACGCCCCATCGTACTCGAATGCCTCGCCTGCCACACGGGCCGCACCGAGGAATTCGGCGGCGCGATCAACCGCCTGACCGTGACAGAACACGCCATCGGCTGCGAGCGCTGTCACGGTCCAGGGTCGCTGCATCAGGAACTTCACACGCGGCAGAAACTCCCCGCGGGCGCTAACGACACCACCATCGTCCATCCGGGTAAGCTTCCTCGAATGCTTCAGGAAGCGATCTGCTCTTCGTGTCACCTCGGCGGTGCGGCCACCGTTGCAGTACGCGGTCGCCAGATCAGCGACTTCCAGCCCGGACGACCCCTGACGGACTTCCGAATTCACTACAGGGCCGAAGGAGCGAACGAGCCGATGGCCGTTGTGGGTCACGCCGAGCAGTTACACCTCAGCGCCTGTTACCAGAAGTCCGAGACGATGACGTGCCTCTCCTGTCACGACCCACATGCGAGCGCGCGACCCGCCGATCGGGTCGCGTACTATCGGGCGAAGTGCCTGACGTGCCACACCCAGCGTGGCTGCAAGCTCGACCTGCCACACCGGCTGAAGAAGGAACCGGCCGACGACTGCACAGCGTGCCACATGCCGCGCGGCAAGACGGAAGTCCCGCATGTGGCCTTCACGCACCACCGCATCGGCTTGCATCCGCAAAAGACATCGCAGGACACAACTGCCGCGCCCAAACTCGTTCCCATCAATGAATCACCGTTACTCGCGCAGGCCGATCGTGAACGGAACCTCGGTCTGGCGTACCTGATGGCCCGCCTCAACCCGCAGTATTCCCGGCACACGGCAGACTATCTCAGACGGGCACGCACTCACCTGGAATCTGCCTATGCGTCAGGGTTGCGTGATGCAGAAACGGTGCTGGCGCTTGCGGACCTCGCCGCGCCTGGCGATCCTGGCCGCGTCGCGCATGCACGCGAGGGCTTGGCTGCACGATTCCTCACGCCTCGCGCCCGCGTCCGCGCGCTGACCATCCTGGCCCGCTACGATTTCCAGAACAACGACCTGCCCGGCGCGATCCCAGACCTCGAAGAATTGGGGAAACGACAACGCTTCGCGGACGACTGGCGCATCCTCGGACTCTGCCGACTGCGAACCAATTCACCCACGCAGGCGGTAGCGGCGCTCAAGAAGGCGGTCGAGATTCGACCGTTCCGGCCGTCCACGTATAGCGCCCTCGCGGACGCCTATCAACGACTGGGTGAAGTCCGACTCGCGGAGGAGCATCGCCAGAAGGCACGCTGGCTCCGCGAGCATAACCAGGATTAGCGAATCTGCCGCGCGAAGAATCGGCTGTGAGGATCAGTCGTCCTTTGCCGGTGGGATTGGCGTGGTGGCCTTCGCTGGCGTGGGTTGCGCCTCGGCGGGCGGCGGCGCAGGCGCGGCGGCCGGCGCGATGGGTTTGAGGTACTTCGACAACTCTTCGTAATTGGTAAGCGGATAGTCTTCCTGCTTCTCACCGGATGAGTGGCACGCGGCGCAGCGGGCCGCGATGATCGACTTCACCATTACCTTGCCGTTGTTGATGAACTCCGGCGCGATCTTCGGAGCCAGCGCCGGTGCGGCGAACGAGTTGGTCTCGTAGGCGAGTTTGCGTGCGGCGTCCGGCGTGCGAACCCACGCGAGTACCGCGTCGAGTTCCGCTTGCCGGAGCGCCTTCAGCATGTCCTTCTGTGCCTGAGGTGCCGTGGGATCGCCCATCACCTGCGGATAGACCTTCGACTTGTCCTTGTCAAAGAACGCGCGGGCCATCGTCCCGGTCTCGCTCCCGTTGAAACCCGGCTTCTCCACGACCTTCCCCTCGGCATCTCGTACCGGCAATGTGAGGAGACGGTCCAACTCGTTGATCGGGACGTGCGGCTTGCCGTTCGTTGTGTTGCTGTCGGTCGTGTTGCCCTTGCTCAGCGGTTTCGTGCTGTCCTTCTTGTTGTCCGTACTGGCTGGTTGCGACTGGCGTTGCGCCTGCTGAATCTTGATCCGCAACTCTGGCTCGATTGTTTTGACCCACACCAGCCCGGCGAGCACGCCGCCGAGTGCGAACAGCATCGTGAGGACGAGTTTCCCCTTCGTGCCATACATGTTGAAGAGGCTCAGGATAATCTGCGCCGCGACACCCACACCCGCGGCGCCGCCCGTAAAGACCACGCCCATCGCAAAGAATGGCCCCCACTCATCCGAAAGCCGCGCCAGCCACCACAAGGAGACGTCGGCGAATACCGCGATCACCACCCACGGCCCCAGGATCACGCGCAAGGCTTTCGGATAACTGCTGAAAGCGAAGACGAGACCCGTGAGCGAGAAGAGCATCGCGAAACTCAACAGGTGTGCGTGCGTGGATTGCGTCAACTTCGTGATGCTGATTGGTTCTTCCACCTTGACGTACCCATGTGAGATGGGAGTGGCGTTGACCTGCATGAACTTGGCAATCTGATCGTAGTTTGTCAGTGGAATTCCGTCTGCCTTTGCTTCACCACTGTTCGGTTCGTGGCAGGTGGCACAACGATTGTCAATAAGGGACTTGATCTTGACCGCATCCCCGTCGTGGAACGCAGGCGTGATCGGCTGGGAGAGTTGCCCCGTGGGGATGGTGAAGCGGTCGGCGGTGTAAGCCGCCTTGCGCTGGTCATCGGGGGTGTTGATCCACAATCGCATAGCGTTCTGTTCGCCCTTGCGCTGTGCCTTGACAGCCTCGATCTCTTTCTCAGACTTCCCCTTGATTGCATTGGCGAACTTCAGGTCGCCCTTTGCGCGATCCTCGCTCGTGAAGGCTGGCGACATCGTTTGCCCGGAAACGGCGCGATCGTCTGCCCCCATGATGAGGGCTTCGAGTCGCGATACCGGTGCCGATGGCGCGTTGGCCGGGTCGTACTTCACCTTGCCCGTGAACTTCTTGATTACGTCATCCACTGTCGGCATCGGCTGGCCCGACTTGGAGTCCTGCATATGCAACTGTACCATCGCCGAGCCGTAACCAAGACCCACGGCCATCAGGAAGACGGAGGCAACCACCTTCACAGGCAGTGGCAGATCGCGAAGGGTGTACGACATGGGAATGATCCCCGGTGAGTCTTACCGTAACTGCACGAAATTCACGCGAACGTTCACTGAGAGAATCGAATAGACTTTGCGTCTGGTGTGATGACTCGTTGCTATTGCGATACCAGGGCCGTTTCGGCAGCAGCCAACACCGCGGCGATGACTTCTGGCAGCGGCTTCATCACGCGGGCGCCGCTGGCGAGTTTGTGCCCGCCGCCACCGAATAGCTCGGCGAGCTTCGACACGTCGGCGGCGCGCGAACGAAAGCTCACTTTCGTCCCGCCATCCAGTTGCTCGATGAACACCAGGGCGATCTCGACGTTCTCCACCCCACGGGGGTAATTGATGAGGTCTTCCGTATCGCCAGGCACCGCACCCGTGGCGGTGTAGTCGGTCAGGCGAATCTCGGTGTAGGCGATTTTGCCGCTGGCTCGTGTCGTGAGCCGATCGAGAGCCACACCAGTAAGCCGGAAGCGGGCGAGCGTCGCGGCCTCGTACAACCGCTCATACAGTTCCGTCGGGTTGGCACCGGCTGCCATCAGTTCCCCGCAGAGTGCGAAGGTCGCCGGTGTGGTGTTCGGGTGACGGAACCAGCCGGTATCGGTGGCGACCGCCATGAACAGGTTCTGTGCCGCAGGGCGGCTCAGCGGAGCATCCAGGGCGCGGATCAGTTCGTGGGCCAGTCGGCCGGTCGCTTCCGCGGTGATGTCCACCATCTGCAACCCGCCGAGATCGTCCTGCGTGCGGTGATGATCTACCACCGCGCGTGGCAGGGGTGAGTTCTGCAGCCACTTCGCGAAGTCGCCCAGTTGATTCCAGGTTCCCGTATCGAGCACCACCACGCAGTCGCGATCGGTAAAGTGGGCGGGGCGAAAGTCTTCGATCACTGCCCGCGTCGGATCGAGGAACTCGTAGCGCGGGAGGAGCTTGCTGGCGATGGCGATCCGCGGCTGTTTGCCGAGTGCGGTCAGTGCGTCGTGGAGGGCCAGTTGTGAACCCAGTCCGTCGGCATCCGGGCGGATATGGGTCATCAGCAGGGGGCGTTGGTGGCTGCGGAGGAACTCGACCAGCGGGGACCAATCAAGTGGCATGAGTGAACGTTCCGTTCGGCGGGATGGTGTAATTGTACCTGCAAGCGGTGAGAAGGGAATGCGAAAATCAACGAGCCCGTGGCGGCATCGTTGAAGTCCGATCGGCTGCGCGGCAAGAACTGGCTACTTCTTCGCAGCCTTGTACCGATATACCCACATCGTGCCGTTGTCCTGGCTGTCGCTGGCGAAGTGGCAGAAGTACGCGTTCAACTCCGGAGAGTAGCAGCCGTAGTTGCCATTGCGGATGGCCTTGACGACATCAGGCGGGATCGGCAGGGGATCGGCCCAGCTATTGGTCGCCGGGTCGTACACATAAATGCCTTGCTTCCGGCCTGGATCACCCTTTTTGGGGTAGAGACGAATGACAACAAGTTTGTCGTTAACGGAATCGTAATTGAAAATGGACTCGTAGCCCGAAAGGCCCGTGGGGCCTTTGCCGGACGGAGCAGGTCGGCTCCAGGTGTCGGTTTTCACATCGTATGCGAAGAAGTTGTCTTTCGCCTCCCTGGCATCGTCGCAGTAGTTGTAGATGCGGTCGCGTTTCGTGTCGTAAGCAACGCAGTGGTCGATTCCTGTTGGTGCTTTGCCTTTCGTCTTGACGGTGGTCCAGGTGCGCTTGCCGCGGTCGAAGTACCATGCCACCTCGCCACCGCCGCCATACCAGAACTGCTTCTTGCTGGGAACGTAGACGAGCATCTGCCCGCCCCAGGGTCGCCCGCCAACGCCCTTCTCAACGGCCAGGCTCTCGAATTTGCCCGAAGCGACATCGTAGAAGAAGGGGGAATACTGTGGTTTCTTTTTCGCCTTGATCTGTTCGAGATACAACTGATTGGCCTCGCGGAATCGGGTGGGGTCGCCCGTGGCAAAGTAGTTGTCGAATTGCCTGGCCAGCATCGCGAATTTCTTGTGTGCCGGGTCGTAGCCGAGATAGCCGTAGGCGTGGATCAAGAGCGGTGGCAACGGCTCGCCTTTCTTGTCCACCATGAAACCGTTGTCATTGACGACTAGTTCCTTGGTCTTGATGCGATTGACGAGGCTCTTGACCTCAATACCGGGATACAGACAGAGCCACCGGTTGGCGTTGACATCGTAGAACCACAGGTCGTTCATGTAGTGCCCGTCTGGCTTGACGTAGGCATGGACTCCTTCCCCGAAGACGAACATGCCGCGCAAGCCCGGCGCGTACGGCATGTTGGTACACCACGACCGCCCGCGTGCCTTGCCCCACTTGGGATCGGCTGTCGGCACACCGAGGCTGAGCCATTGGTTGTCGCCGAGCGCCTTGATCTTGTCGATGTGCGCCCCGGGCTTTGACGGCAATGCTGCAAGCGGTCCCTGGGCAATTGCCGAAACGGACAGGGAAGTGAGGATCAGGACCGCAAGCATAAGACGGATCACGGGAAGCCCTCTTTCACCTCAGTGCATTGCCACCTTGTTGCAGTCGTCGCTGGCGCGGCATGCGGAAGTATTGAGCGATGGACAAGACGTTCCTGCTCACCTGGGGTACGAACTGACCCCCAAGGCCGCATACGGAACCACTCTCGCAACGCCATCCGAAGGATCCGCCAGAGTAAAGGCCACTGCCACTGGATACTTCTTTCCTTTCGGAAGACCTGTCAGACCGGCAGAAGTCCCATCGCCTTGCTCGCCGTCGGCCCACCAGAGTCCCCTGGCGACCGCGTCAAAACGTGTCACCTTGCCGCCATTTGCTTCCACGAATCCGAGCACCTCCGCGTCGTAGCCCTGGTCATCGGATTTCGAACCGGTTCGCAATGTGCCAGTCAGTCGGCCCTCGCGCAGCTTCAGATCCACCCGTTTCAGACCTCGAAACACCGGGTGGAAAGTCGCCAGGCTCGCTGCTCCCAGCGCCATGAGAAGGAACCCCAGCGTTGCGGCCAGCGCCAACTTGCACCTGGTAACTACCGCGGTCATCAGCACACCTCCCGCGAAATGGGTGACGGAGGGTGACCCACTGTCAAGACCGTACTTCAATGGTTTCCGGGACGCCACGGTTTTCTTCTCCAGTTCCCACAATGGGCTTTTGATGCGGCTGGGCTTGGCTTCAAGCGTTGGCGTCTCGTTCTTGGGCAGCGTGGGTTGAACCTGAGTGTTGCCGTTCGGTTCTGGGGCGGGCTTTATGCCACAGCCAACAGAGCGAGAAGTGGGATCGTTCGCGGCGTGCGGCATCCTCGGGGGGCTGAAGTACTCGGGCCACGCAGATGGTAGCCAATGTGCCAGCCGGTCGTTCTCAGTAAACTGGAGTCATGGCCAACGCCGAGAAGTATCTTCGCCCGGAAGTGATTCGCCAGGTCGCACGACTCGACCTGCGCGCCAAGTTCATCGTGCAGGGCTTCCTGTCGGGCCTGCACGCCAGCCCATATCACGGTTTTTCCGTCGAGTTCTCCGAGCACCGCAAGTACAACCCTGGCGACGATCTCAAGACGCTCGACTGGAAGGTTTACGCCAAGACAGGGAAATACTTCGTCAAGAAGTATCAGGCCGAGACGAACATGACGGGTTACCTCGTCATGGACCTTTCCAAGTCGATGGATTGGAACGGCCCCGCCGAGGCACGCAAGGCCGGGGTGAAGGTCGATTGGTCGGCGTTGGGCGCGGCCGATGAATCACTCACGAAGTTCGACTATGCCATCTGCCTGGCCGCGGCGCTGGGCTATCTGATGATTTACCAGCAAGACCCGGTGGGGCTGGTGGCATTCGACACCAAGCTCCGTACCGTCGTCCCACCCAAGAGTAAGCGCACGCAACTGGGTACGATTCTTTCCGTGCTTGCCAACCTCAAACCGACTGGCGAAACGGACATCCCCGAGAGCCTCTTCCAGCTTGCTTCGATGATCAAGGGAAAGAGCCTCGTGATGCTCTTCAGCGACCTGTTGCCCACCACGGACGACTGGAAGAAGGAAGCCGACGCGGTGATCCGCAGCCTCTATCGGCTGCGGTACGCGGGTCACGAGGTGATTGTGTTCCATGTTCTGGATGTGCTGGAGGCGAAGTTCCCGCTGACGGGTCTGGTCGATTTCGAGGACGTGGAGTCGCCAGAGCACAAGGAGATCGACGCGCAGGGCATTCGCGACGACTACGTAGCCTTTGTGGATGAGTTCCGCAACCACTTCCGCACCGAGTGCGCCGCCGCCAACGTCGATTACGTCGGCGTGGATACCTCGGTTGGATTCGACAAGGCACTGCTGGAGTACCTCGTTCAACGGCAGAGGCGATTCTCGTAAGACTGTTGCTCGTCCCGTCGAAGTTCTCAAGTCCGCAGGCTCGGCGACTTCGACGAGACGGCCTTCGACTACTTTCCTGCTGCCAGATCGACGCAGATAATCTCCTTGTCGTTGCGGATGAATGCCTTCTTGTCGGCATAAGCCGGTGCGCACCACACGACCTTGCGGCCGAAGGCAGCGCTGGTCTGATCGAGCACTTTCGCGCGGCTGAGTTCCTCGTACCCCTTCGGCGTCAGCTTCGCGATGACAAGATCACCGGTCTCGGCGAAGAGGAAGAAACGGTCGCCGTTCTTGACGATGAATGCGGTATCCGAGCCTTTGGGGTCGCCAGGGAGTGGGCCGTTGGTATCCCAGAGTCGCTTGCCGCTGGGCAGTTCCACCGCGACAAGGCCGTTGTCATCGTCGTAGCCGTAGAGCACGCCACCTGAGAAGATCGGCTGTACATTCACTGGCGAGATGCCCAGTCCTTTCTTGTTCTGCCAGACAACCTCGGCCGCTGGCTTGTCCGGAGCGAGTTTCAGCACCATTCCCTTGTCGTGGAAGCCACCGACCAGCAGATATTCGCCAGACCGCACAGGCGTCATGATGATGCAACCACTGTCGGCTGTGTACGGCTTGCTCCAGTATTGCTCGCCCGTGTCCGGATTCACGGAGTAGACCGCCTTTGGACAGACGACCACGGCCTGACGCTTGCCGCCAGCCTCGGTGATAAGCGGCGGGGCATAGCCTGTCTCGGGCTGCGTGCCTGCCTTCCAGAGTTCCTTCCCTGTGTCCTTGTCGAAGGCGACAAGATGGCTTCCTGCCCCACCGACAAGCGTGATGAGTTTCTTGCCGTCAATCAGTGGGTGTGCGGCATAGCCCCACAGCGCGGGTTTCGCGGCGTAGTCCTTCTTGAAGTCCTTCGACCAGAGTACCTTCCCGCTCCTGTCGTCGAGGCAGTAAAGATTTCCCATCGCTCCGAGCGTGTAGACTTTCCCATCCTGGATGAGCGGAGTGCAACGCGGCCCCGAGGGGTAGCTGATCTGGTAGGGGCAATCGTACTCGTGCTTCCAGAGTTCCTTGCCGGTCTTCGCATCGAGGCAGAGTACGCGTTCCTTGCTGGCGATCTTCTGCTTGGTGTCGAACGGGTCTGTCGGCGCAACCACGCCCTTCGCGATGACCCGATCCATGACGTAGACCTTGCCCCCAGCTGCAGCGGGACCGGCATAACCGCCGTGGATAGGAGTACGCCAGCGTACCTTCGGACCGCCCGCCGGGAATTTCTCGATGATGCCCGTTTCGCGCCAGACGTTGTCACGTTTTGGCCCCATCCACTGCGGCCAGTCGTCGGCCTGCGCGGGCGGAGTGAGCATGAGCACGGTCAACGCAGTCAGTGTGGCAATGCGGTGGGCCATACGGAACCTCCTGTTGGTGTGAACGAGCGCTCATCATGTACCGAGTGACCCCTGCGGACAAGCGCAATCGGGCTTACTGACGCACGCGCGCACGCAAAGGAGACGCTGAATGACAAAGCTCACATGCCCGACTCGCGTAGGTGAGCTACGAATCCCCAGAAGGCTGACGGCGGGCCTGGTCCGGTGCAGCGACTGGTTCGGCGTGCCTTTGCTGCCCGCCCGCCGCACTCGCTCCGGCCGCCCGGTGGCGGGTTTCACGGTCGAGGGCGGTGCGGAAGGCGACGATGAGCGGGTGGCCGCCGGTGTACCGCTGCCCGTACCCCAGGTTGAACTCGTAGTCGAAGTCCGGCGGGTTGCGACCCTGGTTGTGCTGGAGGATGGTCTCCAGCTTGTCCAGCGCCTTGGCCACCCGCGCCTCCGGGGTGGCGGCCGTCTCGTACTCGTCCCACAGGGACAGTATCTCGGACCGCAGCGGCTCCGGCAGCGGGGCGAGGATGGACTCCAAGTCCCGCCGTTCTTGCTCCGCCTTCGGTGCGGCGGCTACCTGGGCGACGGCCGGGATGTCGCCGCCCACGGCCTCCCCGAGGTCGTGGACGATGCAGATGCGGACGAGCCGGCTGAAGTCCACTTCCGGGAATTCACCCCGCAGCAGGGCGGCCATGAGGCACAGCCGCCAGGTGTGCTCGGCCACGCTCTCCGGCCGGCCCGACGAGGTGTGCGAGGTGCGGAGTGTGTCCTTCAACCGCTCGGCCGAGCGGAGGAAGGTCAGTACGCCATCCAGTTCTGACGCATCCACCACCCAAACCCTCCGCCGCCGAACGCCAAAGCTCACCGGCCCGGCCGCAACAACCGCAGCCTACACCACAATAGCATGAGCCACACCCACCAGCACTGACGGCCGGATCAGGTGCTGCGACATGTTCGGTTCGAAAACCGAACATGTCCCCTATTCCTTTCCCGATCCACACGACGAGGTCCGTGCGGCTCCCGCCGCGCGATGCCGACACCGGCACACGGAGGAGTTACTCCTTCGCGGGCAGGACGATCTGCTTATCCTCCGTGGTCATCAGCATAAAGGCCAGAAAGCGAGCCGGTTTGTCCTTGCTGGGGTTGCGACTCACGCGATGTAGAGCGCGGGCCGGCTCGTACCAAGCCTCGCCCTTCTTGTAGACCTTGACGGGGCCATCATCGATTGCCACTTCCAATTCGCCATCGAGGACGTAGCCGACGACCGGACCCGGATGCCGGTGCGGTTCGCTGCCGCTGTCCGGCGCTTTCTCTATTTCCGACACCAAGATTTTGCCTTGCTTGCCATTGAACTTATCCGCCATCGCTTGCTCCAGCACACGCCGGAGTTTAACCTTCCCAGCGGGCGTGTTTTTGTCGACCGCTGGGACCGACGCTGGTTGCACTTGAGTCTGCGCCGTCCCGTTTCCGGCACTTTTAGCGGGCAGGACGATACTCTTGTCTTCCGTATTCATCAGCATGAAAGCCAGGAAGCGAGCAGGCTTGGTTTTGCTGGGGTTATCGTTGACGCGATGTAGAGCGCGGGCCGGTTCGTACCAAGCCTCGCCCTTCTTGTAGACCTTGACGGGGCCATCATCGATTGCCACTTCCAATTCGCCATCAAGGACGTAGCCGACGACCGGACCCGGATGCCGGTGCGGTTGGTTCTTACTTCCCGGGGGTGCTGTCAATTCCAGCACCAGGATTTTGCCTTGTTTGCCGTTGAGCTTGTCCTTCATCACTTGTTCCAACACCGGCGGTCTGCGCTTGCCCTTGCCGGCCTCTTTGCCCTTGTGAGGGGGCTGCCCCACTACCAGCCCGGCCGCGCCCACGGCGATGCCGAGGGTCAGACAAAGGACTATTTTCTTCATGGAAGCTCTCCTCATCTCAAAAAGATATCGAGTCGCAGGCTTCAGCCAGCATGCGCTGGAAGGCGCCGGAGTCGCCGTCTTTGTGTGGAGGGGCAGGCGGGCATAGGCGCGATTGAGCACATGATAGACGTAGCCGTCTTCGGAAGTTCGCAACGGTCGTCCCATGCCGGCAAGATAAGGCTGCCCACGGCCTGGAGAAAGCAAAACCTACCAAAAACGGTTCCTGACACCTTTGACGTCCTGGCCTGGGAGAACGCCATCAAGGAGATTGGCGGCGTCACGTTCTACAGCCACAGCCTTCGGCAGAGCTTCGCGACCCACCTTCTCGGACCGACTCTGACATCCGGATGGTGGCGTCGTTTGATGCCGCTGCGAGGGTCGATTGAGAGCACCGCCGAGGGGAAGACGATAGCCTCTGCCGCCGAACGATAAAGCTCGGCCGCCGAGGCCGCAACTACAGTCACGACTACCACAAGCCAGTGAGCTACACCAACAGCACAGACGGCCGGGTCAGGTGCTGCGACATGTTCGGCGGCTCCGGAGATGTTGAATCGTCCAGTCAACTGTGATCTGGCGTTCGCACCGACACCGAGTGACGCTGGTCTACAAGGCCCGGAAGGCGAACCCCAGCGACACTGCAACGGCCACACCGAGCCCAACCCGGGCTACAGAGTCGGCGCCTGGGATTACCAATGGTACCAGCGCTGTTACAATGGAACCGAGAATCCATCCGCCGAACCCGTTCCTCGCTGCGATGCCCAGGATGGCGCCCACACGGATGACTATCGGCTTGAGTCCCGACTGCCCCTCGCCCAGCGAGATGAGGCGGTGATGCGCCACCCGCCAAGGAGTCAACAAGACGACGCCAATGGAAGCGAAGACCGCGACCCCTGTCACGCTGTCTGCCGCTACACCCAGAGCCAGCCAGCCAGCAACCGCGCCAGCGAAGATGCAGTAGAGCAGCCACACCCTCCAGGGGATGGGCATTAACCAGGGATCAGGTTCCGAGGGAGTTTCTACCACCGCAAACCCTCAACAGCCGAACGCCTACCTTCAGCGGTGCGTTGCTTTGAACGCGTCCGCTGCAAGGTTTTGTTGGGCGGCAATGCGCCTAGTTGGGCAACTGAAGGCAACCCTTCTCGACAACAAGGAACGGATTCCATGCAATCTCCCAAGGATGTCCGTCAGGGTCTGCGAAGTAGCCGGAGTAACCACCCCACTCGGCTTCTTGCGCGGACTTTAAGAGTACACCGCCCGCAGCTACCGCTTGTGACAGCACAAGATCGACTGTCCTCTTGTCTGGAACATTCTGCGCGAGTGTGATCCCACCGAAGCCACCCCTATCTTTTACCTTCGCATCGGCAGCAAGGAGACGACGAGGGTATAAGGCCAGAGCAGTTCCCGTGGACAGCTTAAAGATGGCGAAGTCGCCGACACTCGCGCTCGATTGTGGCCACCCCAAACCGTCACGATAGAACGCAACCGCCTTGGCGAGATCACCAACCCCGAGAGTGACTATGTTGAGACGTGGTTCCACTGCA
>CAYRDG010000035.1:0-56423 GCA_964422915.1 uncultured Frigoriglobus sp.
GGGAGGCCTACTGGAACCTGGCTGCCTGACCCCAAGAGATTCTGGTTACACCCACAGGCGACGACGGCCGATTTCAACTTGCATCGAACCCTGCTGGACGGTACGAACCCGCGTCGCTGCCAGGTGCCAGAGGGCTGAGGGATGCGAATGCGCTGGGTGTTCGCCGGGATGGTCGCGGTGGCAGTCGCGGGCCAGGCAGTTGCACAGCCCACGCTGCCGCCGCCCGATCCGCTTCCCACAGGGCCTGCGATTCCCGTCGTTCCTGATCCGCCGCCTGCGGCGTTGCCTGATCCGCTCCTGCCATTCCTACCTGTTCCTGCGCAGCCAACTCCGCCGCTGGCGGTAGTGCCACGTCCCGGTACCGCGCCGGGAGTCGAGTACGATCCTGGTTACATGTATCTGCCTGAACAGGCCCCGGAGCGCCGGTTGGCGGACGTGTGCGGCCCGCGCGGTCGATGGTGGGTTACACCCTCTCTGGAACTCGCATGGATGCCGACACGCGCGGCCCCGACCAACATTCGCATCCGCGTGCCGAATCCGCTCTCACCCGGCGGCACGCTGCCAGGGCCGGTCGTGCCCGTTAGCAGTCTGACATCGGGGAACTTTAGCGCGGCGATGGCTCTGGCCGTTGGCTACTGGTTCGACGAGGCCAACACACGCGGTGTGGAAGCGAACTTCTTCTTCCGCGATCTCTCCACCACTTATATCACGCGCGCTCCCGGCGCGCTGGTGACGTTCTCGAACGGTGGACGCGGAATCCCGCAGGTTGTGCTGTTACCCGCTCCGCTCAGGCATCAGGTGGCCGGTGCGTTGCCTTTCACGCTCGACACATTCTTCACCACAGTCGATGTGAGTTTCCGCCAGCGACTGTACTGTGACGATAACGCGCGTCTGGACTGGCTCGCGGGCTATCGCTACGCCTTTCTCGGCGACAATCTCTACCTGGGCGACTACGCGACCAACGACGACTACCGTCTGAACCGGGCCTCGACCTCGAATAACTTCCACGGTGCGCAGGTGGGGTTAGCTGGCGAGGTGCGATCGAATGGCTGGTATGTTGCCGGAGCCGCGAAACTCGCGCTGGGCGCCACGAATGCAGAAGCGACGGCCAGCGGCGTTTTCTATGGAGCACAGGCACGGCTCGGCAACCACTATCAGCGGCTAGGTGGCATCGACTGGGTGGAACGGACGACATTCGCAGTGATGCCGTCGTTCAACGTACAACTGGGGCGTCAGATCACGCCACACTTGCGGTTGTTCACAGGCTATTCGTTCGCGTATCTCAGCCGCGCCGCGCGCCTGGGCGACGCGCTGGCTCCACAGAACACCGGCGTGACCTTCAACGACTTCTGGGTCCAGTCGATCAGCCTGGGAGCGGACTTCCGGTTCTGATCCTCACCGGTCACGATCCCTGGGCCAGTTTCTGCAAGTTCTTCACGGCCGCAGTGGCGCCTTCCTTCGCGCCGAAGATGGCCGTGCCTGCCACGAAGACATTCGCCCCGGCTCGCGCGGCCTCGCCGATGGTCCTGGCGTCGATACCGCCATCCACCTCGATCTCGCACGCCGGGTTGTGACGGTCCACCAGCTTGCGAAGCTTCTTGATCCGCTCTGTACTCTCGGGAATGTACGCCTGCCCGCCGAAGCCAGGGAAGACGGTCATGCACAGCACCAGGTCCATCTCGCGCAGGTGCGGCTCGACGCGTTCAATGCGCATGTCCGGGTTGAATGCCATCCCTACTTTCTTGCCCATGCCGCGAATCTGTTCGACAATCGGCCGCGGGTCACGCAGCACTTCCAGATGGACAATGAACGAGTCGGCCCCGGCCTTCACGAAGCCATCGAGGAAGCGGCCCGGGTCTTCGACCATCAGGTGAACTTCCAGCGGCAGGGTCGTGACCGGCCGCAAGCCCTTCACAACGACCGCGCCCATGCTGAGATTCGGAACGAAGTGCCCATCCATCACGTCAACGTGGATGCGGTCGGCCCCGGCGGCCGCGGCCTCGCGGACCTGCTCACCGAGCCGCGCGAAGTCGGCCGAGAGGATGGACGGTGCGATCTTCATGACATGGCTCCCGTTGAGAATCGCTGGCTCACGGCGTGTGTCGCTGCTTCCTGGAATGGCGCACGTGCACGGCCTGCTACTCTGGTAATGACAGTCTGCCGGTTCGCGCTGCGTTTGCCAAGTCGCGAGATAGAACAACCTGAAACCTGCAACCGTAACCGGGAACTCCCTGAGATGGCTTACCGCTTCCCAATCGCGCGCAAAATGCTGTCGTTCGCGGGCCGGGCACGCCGCAACTGGCTCGACCGGCACCAGACCCCCGCGAACTACTGGATTCACATGCTCGGCATCCCACTGGCCCTCGCCGGTGTGCCGGCTCTGTTCCTCCTGGACTGGTACTGGGGGATTGGGGCAATCCTGGGAGGCTACTTCCTCCAGTGGGTCGGCCATCGGATCGAGGGAAACGACGTGGGGGAGTTCATTCCTGTGAAGCGGTTGCTCGGGTTGCCAGTAATTGCTATTGCACCCCAGCACCGACCTGTTGCAGGAAGCGACCAACCTACAAATTCTCCAGGTCCAGGTGCAAATGGGGGTGAAGAATGACCCCAGGGTGTGTAAAACACACTACGTCACTTACCGTACTTCACTAACGAGCGAGAGATGTCCGAATCGACGACTGCGCCGAGGCTTTCCGCGGTGGAAGCTCACAAGGAGGAAGGGCGCTACCTTCGCGGAACGATGCGCGAGGAGGTGGATGACCCGACCGTCGAACACCTCAACGAGGTGAACAAGAGCCTCATCAAATTCCACGGCAGCTACCAGCAAGAAGACCGCGACGCCCGCAAGAACCGGGGGAAGGCTGGCGTCGGCAAGGCATACATGTTCATGATCCGGCTGAAGTTGCCAGGCGGAAGAATGACCGCCGCGCAGTATCTCGCGATGGACGACATCTGCGGGGAACACGGCAACGGCACGCTGCGTATCACCACACGCCAGAGTTTCCAGTTCCACGGCATCTTGAAGCCGCATCTGAAGTCGGCGATGCAGGGAATCAACGCCACACTGCTGACCACACTCGGCGGCTGCGGCGACATCACCCGTAACGTGTTGTCGTGCCCGGCCCCGTTGCCCGATCCGGCCCGTCAGCAGATGATGGCCGACTGCCAGGCGGTGGCCCAGCATCTCGCCCCACGCGCTGGCAAGCAAAGCTACCACGAGGTCTGGCTGAACGGCGAACCGATGAGCTTCGACGGCGTGCCTGCGGAGGTCGCCGAGCCGATCTACGGCAAGACGTATCTTCCTCGTAAGTTCAAGACTGCCTTCGGTTTACCACACGATAACTGCACAGACGTGCTCTCTAACTGCCTCGGCTTCCTCGCCATCACCGAGAAGGGGCAGCCCGTGGGCTACAACGTCTACGCCGGCGGCGGACAGGGGCAGACCAATTCCAACCCGGACACGTATCCTCTGCTGGCGCAACCCGTTGGCTTCATCGAACTCGATGAGGTGGTCGCGGCGGCGGAGGGGATGTGCAAGCTCTTCCGTGACCATGGCAACCGCGAGAATCGCAAGCGGGCGCGCCTCAAATACGTCATGAAAGACTGGGGCGTCGAGAAGTACCGCGACGTCTTCTATTCCGATTACTTCCGCGGGCCGCGCCACGAGCCGCGCGAGGCACCGATTACCGGCCTCGACCTGCACCACGGCTGGCATGGGATGGGCGGCGGCAAGTGGTTCCTGGGTCTTTCGGTCGAGAATGGCCGCATCAAGGATGAAGGCACGCTGCGGCTGCGCAGCGGCATTCGTGCCATCGTCGCGAAGTACAAGAGCGATGTGCGACTGACGACACAGCAGGACATTCTGCTTTGCGGCTTCACCTCGGCCGACCGCGCGGGCGTCGATGCGATGCTTCAGGAATACGGCATCCCACGGCCCGAAACGCTGTCGATGGTGAAGCGATGGAGCATGGCGTGCCCGGCGATTCCGACGTGCGGTCTGGCCATCACCGAGAGCGAACGGGCGTTGCCGGGCCTCATCAGCCAACTGGAGCCAGTGCTGCGCGATCTGGGGCTGGCCGATGAGCCCATCAGCGTGCGCATGACAGGTTGCCCCAACGGGTGCGCCCGCCCTTATCAGAGCGAGATCGGCATTGTCGGCCGTGGCGGAACGAAGTTCACGCTCTACGTTGGCGGCGACACATACGGTCGGCGTCTTAGCGCGATGGTGCAAGATGGTGTGCCAGTCGAACAGATCGTGCCGAAGCTGGCGACTATCTTTGCGGCGTTCAAGGCCGAACGCGCCGCGGGTGAGGCGTTCGGCGACTACTGCGAGCGCGTCGGCCTGGCGAAGTTGAAGGAGATACTCGGCGCTCCGGCGTGAGGCGTGCGAAGGACACATGGCATCGTCAGCGGCGTCGGCCCCCCGTAGTGATACATCGGCGGGCGGACGCCGCTCGCCATTCTGGAGAATGCCATGTCACGTCTCTTCTCGCTCGCACTCATCCCGCTTCTGGGGGTCGCCGCGATGCCCGCCGAGGATGCGAAGCCCAAAGACCAGACGCTGACCCGCGCGCGAGCGTCCGCATTTGCGAAACTTGCTCTCAAGGGTGCCGATCGCCAGTACCCAAACAAACCCGGCCACGTTCTCCTCAACGACGAAGATGCGAAGACGCCCAAAGCCCTGCACCCGGCGTTCTTCGGCTGCTTCGACTGGCACTCATGCGTGCATGGCCACTGGATGCTCGTTCGCGTGCTGCGAACGCATCCCGACCTTCCCGAAGCGAAGGCCATCCGCGCCCTGCTGAACGCGCACCTGACGGCAAAGAATATTCAGGCTGAGATCGCGTACTTCAACCGACCGGAAGCGAAGTCATTCGAGCGTCCCTACGGCTGGTCGTGGCTGCTCAAACTGGCCGAGGAAGTTCACACCTGGAACGATCCGGACGCGAAGCGGTGGTCGACGGCACTCCGACCACTGGCAGAGTTGATCGCGGGGCGTTACGTCGAGTTCTTCCCAAAGCAGACCTATCCAATCCGCGCCGGGATGCATTCCAACACCGCGTTCGGTCTGGCGTTCGCGCACGACTATGCCAGAGCCGTGGGCAACAAGAAGCTACAAGACGTGATCGAGGAGCGGGCGAAGGCGTACTACGCGAAGGACACCGACGCCCCGGCGAAGTGGGAACCCGACGGCGCAGACTTCCTCTCGCCGAGTCTCTGCGAGGCCGACCTCATGCGCCGCGTACTCTCACCAACAGAGTTCCGCACCTGGTTTCACAAGTACCTCCCTGGCGCGGCGAAGGGAGAACCTGCGACGCTGTTCGTACCGGCGACAGTCACTGACCGCACCGACCCGCAACTCGTGCATCTCGACGGGCTGAACCTCAGCCGAGCGTGGTGTCTGCGCGGCATCCTGACAGTGCTTCCCACGAACGACCCGGCCCGCGCGGCGCTGGCCGCATCCGCACGTAAGCACACCGAGGCGGGATTGAAGCACGTCGCCAGCGGCGACTACGCGGGCGAGCACTGGCTCGCATCGTTTGCCGTGTGGATGCTCGGCCAGCCGACCCCAAAGTAAAGCTGCGCCCCACACCAGCTATCAGCCGATCACCACCGCCCCACTACTCCCCGTTCACTCGCGACTGGCATGAACTTTGGGGCGGATGATGAATCGCGTGGTTCATGCCTTGCGTGAATTGCGATCAGGCGCGAAGAAGCCCGTACCAATTCACAATTGACCGGGCAAATTGCCACAAAAGTTCCAGATCTTCTGCCACATCCGGTGCGAATCCGTCCTAAGAGCGCAACGAGCGAAACTCTCGCCGCATTTTCGCGGCACCGATTTTCGTCGCCCAGGATGGTCGATTTAACCGCTCGCGCTGACAGGGGACAGGACCCCCCCGCCAGTGCCCCCACAGCGTGCCGACGTGCCACACGCCGTCCCGACCCCGAACCACGCCGCCAATCGATCGCCGACCTCTCTGCGATCCGACCCCTGTACCGATGCCGAGGGGCCGCCGACGGTGCGCGTCTCCGTGACTCCAACCCCTGCGCGCATTGCCAGGCCGCTGCCGTTGCCCGTAGCGGCTGGTTCGGCGCTCTCTGTCGATGTCACGCCGCCGCCAGTGGGTGACTTTGAGTTGTCGCTTTCGTCGTGGAACCTCAACGGCGGAGTCGCCGCCGGTGTCACGCGATATTCCCCACGCGTTGGCGATACGCTTCTGGGATTCACGCTCGTGGCGGAACTTGGCCGCGGTGCGTTTGCGCGCGTCTATCTCGCGGAGCAAGCGTCACTGGCGAATCGTCCCGTGGCGTTGAAGATCACGCTACGCCCCACGCACGAAGCCGAACGCCTGGCGAGACTCCAGCACACCAACGTGGTGCCAGTCTACTCTGTTCACGATGAAGCGCCCGTGCAGATCATCTGCATGCCTTACCTCGGCCGTGTCACGCTCGCCGATCTGCTTCGCGCGTATCGCGCCGAGCAGACATCGCACACGGCGGCGCGCAAGAGTACATCGGCCCGCGCTGCCCGCTCCACCTATCACGATGACAACAGTAAATCGCACTCGAGGCTCAGTGACTCGAAGGGAAGCCCGACGCGAACACCTACCTGGACCTGGAGCACAGTCGGGCCGCCACCCATTATCGGTGATCCGATCGCGGTGCTTCAGGTAATGGCTCAGTTGGCGGCCGGGCTGGGCCATGCGCACGAACGGGGCATCCTTCACCTCGACATCAAGCCCGCCAACGTGCTGCTGGCAGATACTGGCGAGCCAATGCTGCTCGACTTCAACCTCTCCTCCGATGCCGCCGACCCGGAACGTGAGCAGGTCGGCGGCACGGTGCCGTACATGCCCATCGAGCAACTCGTGGACATGCGAACCCGCGGCGCCGGCCACCTCGATGCTCGCACCGATCTCTACGCACTGGGGGTGCTGGGCTTCGAGCTACTTACGGGCAGGCTCCCGTTCCCCTCGTCGGCCCGAGAGACACGCGACATCGAGGCGATGGTCGCCACGCGCCGCACGGGTCCACCCTCGATTCGCGAGTTGAATCCGGCCGTCACGCCCGCGACCGCGGCCATCATTCATAAGCTCCTGGCTACAGAGCCGGAGAATCGCTACCAGAATGCCGCAGAGTTGCGCGAGGATATCGAACGTCACCTCACCGACAAGCCGCTGAAATACGCCCGCGAAGTGTCGCTTCGCGAGCGATTCGGAAAGTGGCGCCGGCGGAATCCGCGTCTCCCAATGCGACTCGCGGCGGCGGGCTTCTTCGCGCTGGCGCTCTGCCTCGGCGGGATCGCTTACATCCGTACGGAAGGGAAACTTCGAGCCGAACAAGAGAACTCCCGCGTTGCCTCCGTGATCAAGGCCCGCAGCCTCCATGGCACGCTCGACCCCATACGGCTCGACCTCGTATTGCCTGGCGACACGAAAGCCCGGGCACGCGGAACGCGGAACGCGGCCGAACTGCTGGCCAGCTACGGCTTGCCCGGCGAGGTCGACTGGCGCGGGCGGACAGACGTGCGGCATCTCACAGACGCGCAGCGTGAAGCCCTGGCCGGCGACCTGGGCGAACTGCTCGGCCTGCTCGCACAGGCGACATGGTTCGAGGCACAAACGCGGTCGGCGGCCGAACGTCGGACACTGATCGCCGAGGCGTGGAAGCTGAACACCCTGGCACGGGCGTGCTTCGCTCCAGGTGTCACGCCGCCATTGTTCCACCGGCAGGCTGCTGCCATCGCTCCAGCGGCGGGAGAAACCTTCACCGGAGATACACCGCGCGATGCCACCGATGCGCGCGGGCAGTTCCTCGATGCCGCTGACGCTCTCGCGCACGGCCGATTCTCCGACGCAATCAAGCTCCTCGATCGAGTCGTGACGGCGGAGCCAACGCACGCGGCGGCGCACTTCTGCCTCGCGTACTGCCGTCACCAGCATGCCCAGCGCGACCAGTCACTGGAACGCTACGACGTGGCTCGCGTGCTACTGCCAAAGGACCCACGCCCGGCGTACTTCCGTGGGCTGGTCTTCAGTCGACACGGCAACTCCGCCGACGCGGAGAGCGAGTTCACGAAGGCGCTGGAGCGCGATCCTCACTACGCGGATGCCCTGCGGCATCGCGCTGTGGTTCGCTATCGACTTGGGAAAATGAAACTGGCTCGTGGCCACGATACGGAAGCCCAGAAGATGTTCGCCGGGGCAGAAGCCGACATCTCTGCGGCACTCGACTGTGGTGCGACGCCCCTGTTCGCCTACTACGTGCGAAGTCTTGTCCGTGAGGGACGCGGCGACCACGCAGGAGCCGAGGCCGACCGAAAGGCTGTGGCCAGTGCCGAGCTGAAGACTGAAGAGGACTTCGTCGCTCGTGGTTGGAGCCGCATGGCGCGTGAGCCGGAAGCGGCAGTTGAAGACTTCCGCAAGGCGCTGAAACGCAACCCGCGCTCGCTCCTCGCGCTTCAGAATCTCGGCCACATCCTCAGCGACCGGGAGAAAGGAACCGAGAAAGAAGCATTGGCGGTGATGGATCAGATGGTGGAGGCGTACCCGGAGTATGCACTGGGCATCGCTGGCCGTGCAGTGCTGCTGGCACGGATGGGGCAGCACGAGGCCGCCCGCAAGGAGATCGCGCGGGCACAGATGCTCTCTGATGCGCCGGTAATCCTCTACAAGGCCGCGTGTGTCTATTCGCTCACGGCAAACGGCGACGAAAAGTTGCTGGGCAAGGCCGCCACGCAACTCCGCGACGCGCTGCGGAAGGGTTTCGCCGACGTGCGCGGCATGGCCACCGATCCCGACTTGAAGGCGCTGCGTGATACGGGCGAGTACCAGGAGATTCGCCGCGCCGCCGACACGCTCCTCCGGTAACAGTGAGGCGGACGGTCTGGTCCGCTTCACGAATTACCGAAACGCCTCCCACTCCTTGCCGAGCACGGCGGAGGCGATCTTCAGCTTGAGAATCTCGTCGGTTCCCTCATAGATCCGGCAGACACGCACGTCCATCAGGTGCCGGGCTGGGCGATACAGCGGACTCCACCCTTTCCCACCCCATACCTGCACGGCGCGGTCGGCCGCGTCCCAGGCCGCGTTGGCGGCAAAGAACTTTGCCTGCGCCGCGAGCAAGTCCACCTGCCGTGCCAGTTCCCGATCCTCTGGCTTCGCCGCGGCGCGGTCCTTCGCCTCGGCCGCGCGGATCACCAGGGCATCACTCGCAGCGCGATCAATCTCGATCATCGCGATGTGTTCCTGTATGAGCTGGTGCCGCGCGATCTCCTTGCCATGCTGACGGCGCATCTTTGCGTACTCGGTTGCTTCGATCAGGCAGTCCTCGATTACCCCCAGACAGCCCGCCGCGACGCTCAATCGGCCGCTCACCAGCGTTCCCATCGCCACGCGGAAGCCTTCGCCCTCGGTTGCGAGTAGATTCTCTGCCGGAACCTCGCATGCTTCCATCTGGAACATCGCGGTGTTGGAGGTTGGCATGCCCATCTTCGCATTCGGGGCGAACGACTCTTTCTCGAAACCCTTCTGATTGGTGTCGAGGATGAAGGCCGACATCCGACGCCTGGGATCGTCGAGCGAGCCGGCCGGATAGGCGAACACAACGATGGCGTCCGCGATACCGCCATTGGAGATGAGATACTTCACGCCAGTGAGCAAGTATCGGTCGCCCGTTTTCTCAAAGGTGGTAGTGAGTTCGCGCGGGTTGCTGCCGGCCTCTGGCTCGGTGAGGCCGAATGCCAGTATCTTCTCACCACGCGCCGCCGCAGTGAGATACTTGCGCTTCGCGGCATCCGTTCCCCATGTCTGGATGGGGTACGCGCCGATGCTGAGGTGGCCGGAGTAGAAGGTCCGGACGGGCGTTCCTTCACGGCCGATACGGGCCAGCGCCTTGAAGTAGCTGACATTGTCTGCGCCACGTCCGCCATACTCGCGCGCGATGTTCATACCCAGCAGGTTGTACTTGCGTGCCAGTGGGACAACCTGCGCGTTCGACCGGCGCTCCGCATAGCAGAGTTCCTCTTCCGGTCGGAGTTCCTGGCAGTAAGCCTCGGTATCAGCAGCGAGCTTTGCAGCTTCAGCAGCGTCGAACGGCATGAGTGCAACTCCCGGAGAGATGAAATGCGATACGGAATTGTACGCGCGATCTCAGCGCAAATCCCAGTGACAGAATGCACACGCAGTGTATCTGCGGCTCTCCCGAATAGTCTGGCCACCTTGCGGTTCACTTCCACACGGTTAGCAATTCTGTGTGATCGGAGAGGTCCTTGAACATGAAATCGGGCCTGTGGTCGGCGAGTTCCTCCAGCGGGTGCCAGCCGGTGGCGACGGCGACCACGTTGGCGCCAATGGCCCGCGCGCAACTCACATCCAGCGGTGTGTCACCAATCACCCACACCTCCGACGGATCAACCTGGCGACCAACATGCTCGCGCACGCACGCGAGCGCGGAGCGGGCCACGTCGTCGCGGTCGTGATGCTCGTCGCCGAAGCCACCGCAGGCGAAGAAGCCCCACAGACCGAAGTGGTCGAGTTTCACCTGCGCACCCTGTCGCACATTGCCAGTCAGCAAGCCCAGCACCACACCGGGCTGCCCGGCGATGGCTGCAAGCAACTCCGGGATACCAGGGCAGACGGTCCCGCCCTTCTTCCGCAGGCTGTTCGGCAGGTTCGCGAGATAGGCATCGCGAAGCGTACGCTGATTCTCTGGCGTTGGCTCAATGTCGTGGACACGGAGCAGGTCGCGGCCAATGGCCACGTCTGTACGGCCGCTGTACGGAACCTTGTCGTGAAACTCCTTCACGTCGAAGGCCTGCGCGAGTGCGGATTCCATGGCCAGCTTGCCGGCGCCGCCCGTGCGCACCAGCGTCCCGTCGATGTCGAAAAGAATGATTGGCATGATGACATTATAGGACCGCACGCCACACGGCGAATTGCGGAGAAAGCGTGCCAGCCTGCCACTACCATACCCCCATGCACTACGTCTCTCATCTTGAAGCTGCCATTGACGGCACCGCGCTGCCCTTCGGCCAGCTCGCCAACATGCACAACGGCCGCCCCATCTGGGTGCGTTATCAACTCGATCGGATTCGCGCGGCCGTCTCACCAGCAGAGATCGCGTCGCGCCCACCTTCACTCTGGCGGTACCGCGAACTACTTCCGTTACCGCTGAACGTGGAGC
This sequence comes from uncultured Frigoriglobus sp., assembly GCA_964422915.1. Lineage (GTDB taxonomy): Bacteria > Planctomycetota > Planctomycetia > Gemmatales > Gemmataceae > Gemmata. The sequence continues at coordinate 11,188 of CAYRDG010000035.1, forward strand.
CGGTCACACTCGGCGAGGGGATGTCGCCGCTTCTCCACTGCCCGCGGCTGGGGAAGCAACTTGGGCTATCGCAACTGTTCGTGAAGGACGAATCGCAACTCCCAACCGGCAGCTTCAAGAGCCGCGGGATGACGGCCGCCGTGAGCCTGGCGAAATGGCTGGGTGTGACGCGCGTCGCGTTGCCGACCGCAGGCAACGCAGGCGGAGCAGCCGCAGCCTACGCTGCTCGAGCCGGGATGGAATGCTTCGTCTTCATGCCGCACGACACGCCCTCGGTGAATCAGTTCGAGGCGGCGCTTTATGGCGCGAAGGCCTTCCGCGTCAATGGCCTCATCAACGACTGTGGGAAAATCGTGAAGGACGGCGCGGAACGCATGGGGTGGTTCGACCTCTCCACGCTCAAGGAACCGTACCGGTTGGAAGGCAAGAAGACGATGGGGCTGGAGTTGGCCGAGCAGATGGGTTGGTCGCTGCCAGACGTGATCTTCTACCCCACTGGCGGCGGTACCGGCCTCATTGGAATGTGGAAAGCGTTCCAGGAACTGGCCGAACTCGGCTGGCTCGACACGCGGCAGTTCCCGCGACTGATCTCCTGCCAGGCGGAAGGGTGCGCACCCATTGTCCGCGCCTTCGAGAAGGCGGAACGGTTCGCCGAACTCTTCCCGAATGCCCACACGGTGGCCAGCGGGTTGCGGGTACCCGTCGCGGTTGGCGACTTCATGATGCTCGATGCCATCCGCGCCAGTGGTGGCAAGGCGGCGGCAGGCCGTGAGGCCTCGATTGCCCACTGGATGCGCCGGGCCAGCGCAGCCGAGGGGATCAGCGTCTGCCCGGAGGCGGCCGTCTGCTTCGACATCCTGGAACAGATGGTCACGGCCGGGGAAGTGAAGCCCGATGAGCGTGTGGTGGTGTTCAACACCGGCGCCGCGCCGAAGTATCTCGAAGCGATGCCCTACGCGCTTCCCGCACTCGACCGGGAACGCATCGACTGGGCCGCGATTGAAGCCGGCGCGTGAACTGCGCGGCGAAGTGGGTTCACTTGCTTCCCATCTGCAACACCTTCTGGTAGGCTCGCGGCATTCTCATGCCTGGAGAGCCATACATGTCGCGCCGCGTGTTCGTGCCATTTGCCGCGGGTGTGTTTCTGTGCGTGCTGGTGTTCGGCACGCTTACATTCACGGATTTCGCCCGTTCGCGACCGATAGACAACGGGCTTCCCGATCCGACGAAGGTTACCGTTGGCACCGTGCGCGACTTCGGCGCCAGGGGCGACGGGACGACCGACGACTGGCAGGCCATCCAGAACGCAGTGAACGCCAGGAACGGCTCCGCTGTGTTCCCCCACGGCATTTACCGCATCACGAAGCCAGTCACCATCAACCTGAACCGGGCCGGTCGTGTGGCGATTCGTGGCAGCGGCACGGCGCGCATTGTCATGGCTGGCGCGGGGCCAGCGTTCAAGTTCATCGGAACTCATACCGGCACAGCCGATCCCGACACGGTGAAATCGCAGGTCTGGAACGAGCGAATGCCTGTGGTGGAAGGGATCGAGATCGTCGGCGACAACCCGAAGGCTAACGGCATCGAGGCGACAGGCACGATGCAACTCACCATCGCGCGCGTGTTGATTCGCAAGTGCCATCACGGCATCCATCTCACGGCGCGCAATCGCAATGTCATTGTTGCGAATAGCCACATCTATGAGAACAGCGGAATCGGCATCTTCATGGATAACGTGAATCTTCATCAGATCAACGTTACGGGCTGTCACGTCAGTTATTGCGATGGCGGCGGCGTGGTGTGTCGCGGTGGGCAGGTGCGGAACATCCAGATTGCCGGCTGCGACCTCGAAAGCAACCAGGGGAAGGATGGCCCGGCGACGGCCAACGTCTTCATCGATAGCACTGGCGGCTCGAATGCGGAGGTCGCCATCACGGGTTGCACGATTCAGCACAACCACACCGCTCCGGGTTCGGCGAACATCCGCATCCTGGGGCCGGTTGCCACGCGGGTCAAGGGAACCGACGAGATGCGCGACGGACACATTACCATTGCCGGCAATGTGCTATCGGATGTGAAAGTGAACCTCCACCTCCACCACGCTCGCGGCGTCGTGGTGACAGGCAACACGTTCTGGACAGGCTACGAGCATAACATCCTGGCCGAACACAGCAGTTGCATCACCATCGGGTCGAACAACTTTGATCGTAACCCGCGCTATGCCAGCGAGGAGAAACCCAGCACGGCCAACGACCTCGTCTTTCGCCACTGTTCCGACTGCTCGCTGACGGGCTTTCTCGTGACGAGGACACGGGCCGCGCCCGCTGCCGTGACGCTGGAAACGTGTGACCGCCTGAATGTGGCAAATCTGACGATATTAGACAGCGACGCTGTCGGATTGCTGATGACCGATGTGACGAACTCGCGTGTCGGCGGTTGCCTGATTCGCGACGACCGCCCGAAGGCGACTTCGCTCGCGCTGAAGGCGACAGGCGGGCGCGGAAACTTCGTGGTAGGAAACGCCTTCGGCCGGCCGACACAGATCGAGAACGGCACCCGATCCGAGGGGAACACCAACACGCTGAAGCCGTGAGAGTGATTTGCTCGCGCGCTCCATTCCCCTTACACCCGAAGCACCATGCGCTCCGCAATGCTCGCGCCGCTTCGCTATGCCTGGGCGTTTCCGGTCACGCTCCTGGGGCTGTCGTTCGTGCTGCCAACGCTCGTGAGCGGCGGCCGTGTTCGCGCCGAGCGTGGGGCACTGGAGGTGTATGGCGGCTTCGCTCGCTTCTTCCTGCGGCGTTGCCTGGCGATCCAGGCATCGGCGATGTGTTTGGGCCACGTTGTCCTGGGCCAGGATCGCGAGTCGCTGGAACAGACGCGCGATCACGAACACGTCCACGTCCGGCAGTGCGAAAGGTGGGGCGTGTTCATCGTCCCGGCGTACATGATCTCCAGCTTTCTGGCGTGGCGTCGCGGTCAACACTTCTACTTCGACAACCGCTTCGAGCGCGAGGCTTACGGACTGGACAAGTGAGCGGCGCCGGGCGTGTTCGCCACATCAGCCGTGCGGTTCCAGCGCGAAGGCATCGTGCGCCACAGGTAGATTTCCATCGCCAGGGCCGCGACGAGGATCACGACACTCCCCCACTGCGAGAGCGTCAGCCCGCCGCCGACTGTTGGCTCGATCCGGAGCGATTCGTTCACGAATCGGTGGAAACCATAGCCGATCATCAGGAACGTCATTAACTGGCCGTCGTGCCGGCGGAAGGGGTAATACGCCAGGAGGAAGAGAATCAGTAGCCCCATGCTCACCGTTTCGTAAAGCTGCGTCGGATATAGCCCCACGGTCGCCGGTGTGAACACGATTGTGTGCTCGGTCGCGCTCGCTTCCGGGCCGCGTGCAACGGTGAGTTCCAGCTTTCCCCGGCCGCGCGGCCAGTCGCGAACGCTCTCCTCCAGCCGATCGGTCGCAGTCACTTCCACGCCCGGTGAGTTCCGGAGCATCATTCGCGCCGGGAGATAGTCCTGGTACTTGTCGAACACCACGCGCTTGCGATTGTCGGAGAGCGACTCGACCCCTGTCTGGCCCTTCATCTTCGCAATCGCCGCATTCACGTCCTCCGTGGAGCCGGAAAGGTCGAGGAAGATCGAGTTTGGCTCCCCGTTCACACGCACGATGAGATCGCCCGCTTCCAGGCCAGCCTTCGCTGCGGGTGAGGACGGTTCCACGGCCTTGACGCGCGTTCGTGGGTCCTCGAATGGGGCGAGCTTGTAGGTCGTGAAGCCCGTGGTGGTCTGAAGGTATTCCTCACGCACGAGTTGCTGGCGGGCGTGTGCCGGCAGGAGTGGGAAATGTGCCGCCCCCAGTGGAACGTACTTACATTCCTCGCACGCCACCTGTCCCCAACAGCAGCCGTTGAGGTAACAGCCGATGCGCCCGATGGCCAGGCCCAGCGCCAGCAGCGGCGCAGCGGCGTCGGCGAGTCTCCAGCCGTTGATGTGCAGGTGCCGCAGCACGAACCAGTAGAAGAGAGCGTAGCCCAGCGCGCCGCCGAACGCCGAACCGTAGAAGATGATTCCGCCTTCCCATATTTTGAAGAACGCGCCGACCAACCCCAGGATACTCTTGTCCGGGAAATGATTGGCATACTGGATCATGTACAGCACGCGCGCCCCGACGAGGCCGGCAACGAAGATCCAGATCACCATGTCCTGGAACCGCTCGGGCGCCAGGCCGGCGGTTCGCTTGGCGCGCCGCGATCCCCAGAGGACCACAAGAACGAAGCAGAGGAACAGCATCGCCCCGAAGCCGTACATCGGGATGCCGTGAGGGCCGAACCAGCCCGTCGGGTCCGGGAGCGTGAAGAGGACTTGTCGCATAGCCTTTCCTGTCCAGCGGCGGCAGCCTGCCGGGGTTCATTCAACCAGTCGCGAGTGCGATTCAATCATTCCACCAGCCGTGCACCAGTCACGGCACAGGTAGCTTATCGAGTATCTGTTTCACCAGCGATTCGGGTCGCAGGTCCTCGGCTTCGGCCTCGAAGGAAATCACCAGCCGGTGCCGCAGCACATCCGGCGCGGCCCGTTTCACATCCTCGGGTGTGACATAGCCCCGGCCAGCCAGGAATGCGTGTGCCTTGGTCGCTCGCAGCAACGAGATCGCCGCGCGCGTGCTCGCGCCCAGTTGAATCAGCCCCGCGAGGTCGAGACCGTAATCTGCCGGTTTGCGCGTCGCACGGATCACGTCAATCATATACTCCTTCACCTTCGCATCGACGTATACCGAATCCACCGCCTGCCGCAACTCCTTCAGCGCGGCGGCGTCCAGGACCTGAGCGATGTCGGTGATTGCCGAGAGGCCGCCCATCCGATCGAGCACGGCCAGTTCGTCGGCGCGGCTGGGGTAGTCCATCACCACCTTCAGCATGAAACGATCCACCTGGGCCTCGGGTAGCGGATACGTTCCTTCCTGTTCAATGGGGTTCTGTGTGGCGAGCACGAAGAACGGCCGTGGGAGCGGCAACGTCGTCTCGCCGATGGTCACTTGCTGCTCGGCCATCGCTTCGAGTAGCGCGCTTTGCACCTTCGCCGGGGCACGGTTGATCTCGTCGGCGAGTATCACATTGGCGAACACTGGCCCTTGTTTTACGGTGAAGTCGCCACTGCGCGGGTTGTAAATCTGCGTACCGATCACGTCCGAGGGGAGAAGGTCGGGCGTGAACTGGATTCGCTGGAACTTCAGTTGCAGCGCCGCGGCCACACTGCGCACGGCCAGCGTCTTGGCCAGGCCCGGCACGCCCTCCAGGAGGATGTGACCCTCGGCGAGCAGGCCAATGAGAAGGGCGTCGATCAGCCGACGCTGCCCAATCAGGACACTCTCGACGGCTACGTAGAACGGATCGAGTTTCGAGCGGAGTGTCGCAGGGTCGGTCATGCCATCCTCAACCGGTGGGCCACCTTCCGAATGCGTTCATTGTGGCCCATCATTTCCATCATACGGGCTGGCGGGCTGGTATCGAAGACGCGGGTTGAATCGACTCTACCGGTGAGGCAATTCAGTTAAGATGGAGAAATCTGCTGGCGTGGCCCCACCTCGCCGCGATAAACCTAACGAAACAACCAGGATTGAGTTCCAGCAAAAGCCGTCGCGAAGCACGGGGATCGTGCCACAGGCCGCGACTCCTGATGGAGACCTCACCATGATCCGCAACGCAATGCCGCGTCTGGCGTGGCCGCGCGCGATGGCCGCACTTGCGCTCTTCGCGATGCTTGCCGCGACTGCCAGCCAGATCGCCGCACAACCCGCCGCACATCCCGCCAGGAAAAAGACGCTCACCTTCGCGGATTATGACATCTGGCGATCGGCCAGCGGTATGACGCTATCGCGAGATGGGCAGTATGTCGCGTATCTCGTGGGCACCGAGAAGGAAGGTGAAGCCGTGGTGCGTCACCTCGCCACTGGCAAGGAGTATCACTTTACGCGCGGCGGTGGGGCTGGCGGTGCCGCACCGCGATTCACACCCGATAGCAAGCGCGTGCTGCTCCCGCTGACGCCCACCAAAGCGGAAATCGACAAGGCGAAGGCCAGCAAACTCAAGTCGGACGATCTTCCGAAGGGCGGTCTGGCGGTTGTCGAACTGGCAAGCGGCAAGGAACTGGAACGGATCGGCGGCGTCACGTCGTTTCAGGTCGCAGGTGAGGGTGCGGGTCTGATCCTCTATCGCAAGGGAGGATCGGCGAACACCAGTAAGGGAACCTCTCCGGGCAGGCCCGGAAAGGGACGCCGGATGACTCCGCCGCCCACCGCTCCGGCGCCCCGTGCCGCTGGCTCCGACCTTTACATCCGCGATCTCGACTCCACGGTCGCGCGCACCATCCCAGATGTGACCGAATACCGTCTTTCGCGGGATGAAAAGACGCTTGTGTATATCGCGTCCTCGAAGGTGGAGGCAAAGAACGGCGTTTTCGCGATGAACCCACGCTTCAGTACTGCGGCGAAACCGATCAAGAACGGCCCAGGCCGCTACGCCAACCTGAGCTGGGATGAGAAGCAAAGTCGGCTCGCCTTCCATTACGACGACAGCCAGGTTCCACAGCCGAATCTCGCGCCGGCGCCGCGACTGAAGGACACTCAGGCTGGCAGTACCTCTCCTCCGGCGAGACGCACCGTCCCGGCGCGATGGCGTGTCTTCGTGTGGGAGCGAAACGCAAGTCAACCGGAAGCGATCACGGGTGTGCCGCTCGGTGCCGTAGCGGGCGGCTTCGCCACTCTGCTTCTGCCGGCTGCCGCCACCAACGCTCCGGCTCCGACCTCCAGATCGCTATCGGAAGTCGCTGGCCCGGACTCACCCGGGTTGAAGAAGGGATGGTCGCTCGCGGGCGGCACGATCCGCTTTTCGGAAGACGGCACGAAGCTCTACATCAGCACCGCACCTGAACGCGAGGCGGCTCCTGCCGCGCCGTCGCCCGATGAGTTCCAGCTCGATATCTGGCACTGGAAGGACGCGGCACTCCAGCCGATGCAGAAACTCCGCGCCAGCGCCGACCGCAACCGCACTTACAGCGCGGTTGTGCTTCTCGATACCAAGCAAATCCGTCAACTCTCCGAGGACGGCATCCGCGTGGACCAACCCGATGCCGGCGACTGGGGCATCGCCGCCGACGACCGCAGGTACCGGCACATGACTGGCTATGCCTACCCCGTACCCAACGACTATGCGCTTGTGAATGTCCGCACTGGCCAGCGAAAGCTACTCCTGACCGCTACCGCCACGAATTTGTCGCTGGCACCCAACGGCAAGTACGCGCTGGGCTTCGACGGCAAGGACTGGTTCACCTACTCCGTGCCTGGCGGCAAGAAAACGAACCTCACCGCCAGACTCGGAGTGAAGTTCTTCAACGAGCAGTATGATCTGCCGAGCAACCCGAATGCTTACGGCAACTCCGGCTGGACCACCGACGGCAAGTTCATACTCCTGAGCGACCGCTTCGACATCTGGAAGATTGCCCCCGATGGATCGAGTGCTGACAACCTCACGAAGATCGGCCGCAAACTCGGTCTCCGTTTCACGCTCCTCCGCCCACGCGCGGCCGAAGATCGTGACCGTAGCGTCGATCTGCGCAAGCCGCACCTCCTGGGCGCGGAGAACCTCGCCACCCACGATACCGGCTTCTATCAACTCGAACCGGGTGCCGCGCCGAAACTGCTCCTCATGGGCGCCCGCGCTTACGGCGTGCCCACGAAGGCGAAGGACGCTGACGTGTACGTTCTCACCGCGCAGACCTTCACGCAGTACCCCGATTACTACGTCACCACACCCGACTTCCACGAGCTGAAGCGAATCACTGACATCAACCCGAAGGTGAAGGATTACAACTGGGGCAAGGCCGAGTTGATCCACTACACGAGTACCGACGGCGACAAACTCTCCGGTATCCTCGTGAAGCCGGAGAACTTCGACCCCCGGAAGAAGTATCCGATGGTGGTCTACATTTATGAGCGGCTCTCGGAGAACATCCATCGCTTCCGGGTGCCCACGGTCACGCGCGGGCAGACCATCAACCCCACCTTCTACGCCAGCAATGGCTACCTCGTGCTGATGCCAGACATCGCCTACAAGGTTGGTACCCCTGGCCCCAGCGCGATTCGGTGCGTGCTCCCGGCGATTCAAGCCGTGGTCGATCGCGGTTTCGTGGATGAGAAGGCCATCGGGATCAACGGTCAGTCGTGGGGCGGCTACCAGATCGCGTACATGGTCACGCAAACGAACCGCTTCCGGGCCGCCGTCGCTGGTGCGCCCGTGGCGAATATGTTCAGCGCATACGATGGTATCCGCTGGGGGAGCGGCCTGACGCGGCAGTTCCAGTATGAGCATGGCCAGAGTCGCATCGGCGCGACGCCGTGGCAGGCCCCGCTCAAGTACATGGAAAACTCACCGATCTTCGCGGCCGATCGTGTGCAGACGCCGCTGCTGATGATTCACAACGATCAGGACGACGCCGTGCCCTGGTATCAGGGGATCGAATACTTCCTTGCCCTGCGGCGATTAGGCAAGGAAGTTTACATGCTCAACTACAACGGCCAGCCGCACAACCTGGCGAACCGGGCCGCCGCTCGCGATTTCGCCATGCGGATGCTTCAGTTCTTCGATCATCACCTGAAGGGGAAATCCGCTCCGGAATGGATGACAAAAGGCGTGCCGTACCTTGACCGCGAGAAAGAAAAGGAACAGTGGAAGACGCCCAGCGCGAAGTGATGCTCCGCGCTGGGCGTGGTACACTGCCGCGGGCGAACACCAAGGTGCAGCGGCGGACGACACCCGGAGAGGGAGTGTCATGCCGCTGCGTGAACACTCCCATCCGCCACTCGCCGACTTCGCCTTGTGGGAGGAGTGACACAGCGCGTGGGCCGGTCTGAACGCCGTCTGACTCAACACCCTTTTGCCCCACCGCATGCGACGAGTGATTCGAGCACTCCGTGGGCGGCTGCGATCGACGCTGCCGCTGGAGATCGACGAGACCCGATACGTCCCGCTCGAAGAGGTACCGACCTACGAGGGCACCTGTCGCGCGCGGTGAATCACATGGGACGAAACTGCAGGCTCGCGATGGAATCCGGCTGTCGCTACACTTCACCTCACCCCACTCGTTCATCTGGAGATTCCCCGTGGCTCGTTGGATTGTTGCCCTCGTGGCTCTCACAGCTCCTTCCCTCACGTTTGCACAGCAACTCCAGACCGTTGCGGAATCGACCGGCTACAAGGCCACGTCGAAGCACGCAGACGTGATCGCGTTCTGCGAAGCGGTCGCGAAGCGCGGACCCATGGCACACCTCGACTACTTTGGCACCACGCACGAGGGGCGGAAGCTCCCACTGCTGGTCATCGCCGACCCGCCGGTTCACACCGCCCTTGAGGCAAAGCGGTCGGGCAAGCTCGTCGTGCTGGCGTTCGCCAACATCCACGCGGGCGAAGTGGACGGCAAGGAGGCGCTCCTCGAACTTGCCCGCACACTGACCGAGAAGAAGCCGCAACCGCTGTTGAAGGATCTCGTGATCCTGCTCGTGCCGAACCTGAATGCCGACGGCAATGAGAAGTTCGGCAAGCATCGCCCCGAACAGAACGGTCCGCCCGAGGTTGGTACACGCGCGAACGGGCAGGGCCACGACCTCAACCGCGACTTCGTGAAGCTCCAGTCGCCTGAGATTCGCGCGCTGGTGAAACTGGTTAGCGACTGGAACCCGGCCCTCGTCATCGACTGCCACACCACCGACGGCAGCCCACACCGGCACACACTCACTTACGACGGACCACGCTATCCTTCCACGAATACCGACATCGCGAAGTGGTCGCTCGGCACTCTCTTCCCCGAGGCCACGAAGAAGGTGAAAGCCGCCGCGGGTTTCGACCTCGCTCCGTACGGCAACTTCAACAAGGAACGCACGAAGTGGGAGATATACCCGGCGCTGCCGCGCTATAGCACGCAGTATTTCGCTCTCCGTGGCACGGTCGGCGTCCTTTCCGAATCGTACACGCACGCTCCGTTCAAGGAACGCATCGCGGCGACGAAGGCATTCGTAATCGCATGCTTTGAAGTGGCTGCCGGGCATCGCGAAGAACTGGCGAAACTCACCACCCCAACACCGCCGAAGCACATCCCTACCAGGACCGCGACTCACTCGTTCGCAGAGCACATCCGCATTCTTGGCTTCGAGGAAGAGCTGAAGAATGGCAAGCGCGTCGTCACCGACCGACCGAAAAGCTACTCGCTGGAGTTTCTCGCGCGCATCGAGCCGAAGGAACTCGTCGACCTGCCCGAAGCGTATCTCCTTCCCGCCAACGCCACGACCGCCATCGAGACACTTCAGCGTCACGGCATCGCAGTCCAGGAACTGCGCGAGGACATCGTTCTCACGACCGACACGTTCCTGGTGAAGCTCGCGGAGGCCCGCGAGGCTGGCTTTCCGAAGCGGTATCGGCTCATGCAGGTCGATGGCGACTGGAAGTCGGTGGGCGCTGGCACAGTAACCGCAGGTACGGTTGTGGTGAAGACAGCGCAACCGCTCGGTGCGCTTGCGGCCTACCTCCTTGAACCCCGCGCTGAGGATGGATTCACGACCTGGAACCTCTTCCCCGATCTGCTTCCCGGAGCGACTCACCCCGTCCGTCGATTGCGGAAACTGGTGCCTATGTCGCTGGGTGCTGTCCGTCCGTTGCCTGAAACATTCACGGGCAACCAGCACGTCACAGAGGCCGTACTTCTCGGCCGCGGTGGTGGATTCACATTCGGTTTCGCTGGCACACCTGTAAGCGCCGGAGCGTGGCTCGATGCCGGGTACTTCCTCCAGGTCAAGAGTGGCAAACTCCTGAAGGTGGACGCCCGCACCGGGAAGTCGGAGCCGTTCGCCAGCCCACAGAAGATTCAACAATCGCTCGCGGCATTGAAGGATCTCGACATCAAGACCGCGGAGAGACTCGCGCGGAGCACGTCGTTCCGCATGACCACCGATCACAAGGCGTTTCTCTTCGATATTGGCACCGATCTGGGGCTGGCGTACTTCGATGGCCGCCCCGCGGTACGGCTCACGAAGGGCGCTGGCGGCCGCGAGTACGTCAGCCTCTCACCGGACGGAAAACGGATTGCGTTCGTCCGCGGCAATAACCTTTTTGCCGCAGATGCGACAAATCAGAAGGAACTGCAACTGACATCGGATGGCGGCAAGGATGTGTTCAACGCAAAAGGCGACTGGGTGTATGAGGAAGAGATCTTCAACCGAAACGGAAAGGCATACTGGTGGTCGCTCGATAGCTCCCGGATCGCCTTTCTGCGATTCGATGACACACCCGTGAAGAAATTTAACCTCGTGGAACTCACGACCACACGCGGAAGACTCGAAAGTTACTCCTATCCCAAGCCAGGCGACCCGAATCCATTCGTGAAGCTCGGCGTTACTCGCGCGGATGGCGGCCCGGCAACGTACCTCGACTTCGGTGAGTACAAGCCGGAAGATACGCTCGTGTCGCGCGTCGGCTGGGTTGGCAAGTCGAACGTGGTGTTCGCTTACGTCCAGAATCGCACGCAGACATGGCTCGACTTCGTGGTATGGGACACACCCAGCGCGAAGCCGCGGAAACTCTTCCGCGAAACCACCGAGGCATGGGTCGACGATCCCGGCGCGCCACACTTTCTGCCAGATGGCTCGTTCCTATTCCTCAGCGAGCGCAACGGCTGGAAACACCTTTACCATTACACCGCGAAGGGGAAACTGCTGGGGCCAGTCACAAGAGGTGAGTGGGAAGTACGCGATGTGCTGCGCGTCGACGCGATGGAGAAGACGGTCTACTTCACGGCGGCAATGACAAGCGCCACGGGCACCGACTTCTGCCGCGTCACGATCGGGGACGAGGTGGAATTACTCAGTGAGAAGGGGAAGTCGCACCGTGTCTCACTCGCACCCTCCGGCGGCCTCTGGATCGACCGCTTCAGCGATCCGATGACACCCACGCGCTCGCGGCTTTGCGAGGCGGGCAAGGAAGGAATCGTGCGCACGCTCGATACCAACCCGGTGTACGAACGCCAGAAGTACAAGTTCGGCAAATATGAGCGTGTGAAAATCAAACTGAAAGATGGGTTCGTACTGGAAGGAGCGATCACATATCCACCAGACTTCGATCCGGCGAAGAAGTATCCGGTCTGGGTTTCGACCTATGCCGGGCCGCACGCCCCCACGATCCGCGATGAGTACGGCGGTGGCCGCGTGATGGAACAATCGCTGGCCACCAGTGGGATCGTGAGCTTCCGTGTCGATCCGCGCTCGGCCAGTGGCAAGGGGGCCCGCTCGGCCTGGGCGTGTTACAAGCAACTCGGTGTCCAGGAACTGAAGGACCTGGAGGAAGCGGTTGCATGGCTGGCACAGCAGCCCTACATCGATGCGCGACGCGTGGGGATCAGCGGCCACAGCTACGGTGGCTTCATTTCGGCATACGCCCTGACACACTCAAAGAGCTTCAGTGCCGGGATCGCCTCGGGGCCAGTTACCGACTGGAAACTCTACGACTCGATCTACACCGAACGCTACATGCTAACGCCGAAGGAGAATCCGCAAGGGTACGCGAAGTCGAGTTGCGTGGCCGGAGCGAAGAACCTCACCGGCAAGTTGCTCATCGTTCACGGCATGATGGACGACAACGTTCACATGCAGAATAGCGTGCAACTCGCCGATGCCCTCCAGCGAGCGAACAAGACCTTCGAGATGATGCTGTATCCGCGGTCGCGTCATGGTATCGGCGGGCAGCACTATCTCAGGCTCCAGCTCGATTTCATCCGCCGCACGATGGGAGTGACAAAGTAGCCCCGCACTTCACAGCGTGCGAAATGCCGCTTCAAGATGCCGGACGTAGCTCGCCGCGTCCGTGAGTGGCGAGTGCGCGACCATCTCGCGAAGGATGGCGCGCAGGTCGGTGAGCGCGTCTCGCTGTTCTGCCCATGACACCGCGAGACTCACCAGGTGGTCGGGTGAATCGGCCACGAACTCCGGCAACCCCACGGCGTTGAGGATACTCGCTCCCTGCCGGCCGCGTGTGTCCCGACCAGCGACTGTCAGTACAGGAACGCCCATCCAGAGCGCATCACATGTCGTCGCCGCCCCGTTGTACGGGAACGGATCGAGTGCCAGGTCGAGCGACTGATACGCGCTCAGGTAGTCGGCCGCTGGCATCCGACACACGATCTCCAGGCGGTCGGTGGAGATGCCCCGATTCGAAAACCACTCTCGCATCCCATTCGCAGCGGAGGCCGATTGACTGACCCGGAGCATCAATCGCGATTCCGGCACGGCATTGAGAATATCGCTCCAGGTGTCGAGGCACGGTTCGGAGAGCTTGCCTGGGTGATTCAAGCAGCCGAAGGTGAAGCATCGGCCATCGGCAGAAGGAAGGCGACCGGGCAGCGGCGAATCTTCGGGCGGGGTATACACCCAGCTCACGTCCGGCAGTCGCAGGAGTCTCTCGACGAAGAATGATTCCGCGCCGGGCGGATCGGTCGTGGCGTCCGTCACGTGGAAGTCGATGGCGCTGAGGCCAGTTGTCGCCGGATAGCCGAAGAGGCTCACCTGCATCGGGGCTGGTTTGCGAGCGAACACGAGCAGGCGATTACCGCTCGTGTGGCCGCTCAGGTCCACCAGGATGTCGAGGTTGTCGGCGTGGATCGCGGCGGCGAACTGCTCGTCGGACAGGTGAGACAGCTCGTGCCAGGAATCGGCCAGCTCTCGGAGGCGATTCAGTTCCCCGGCACGGATCGCGTTCGAGTACGCGGAGGCGTGGACGTGCGCGCGGTCGTGATGCCTCAGCACCTGTTCGAGAAACGCGCGGGCCGTGGGTGAGCGGAAGTCGCCGAAGACGTAGCCGATTCGGAGAGGCTCAGTCGCTGGCCGACGAGGTGAAAGCTCGGCAGGCGTAAGCGAACCTGAATATTGCGCGGCCCACTGGATGTGTTGATCGCGCAGTTCCTCGGCCGAGGAGTCCGCGGAGTACAACAGGTCTGCCAGCAGCATGCTGCCGGTAACAGGATCGGGGCGAAGTTCCAGCGCGCGCCGCAGCACGTCGGCGGCTTCATCCACCCGACCTTGTTCACCGAGATTCAACCCGAGATTGACGTGAGCCTCGACGAACTCCGGGCGGCCCAGGAGCGCTTCACGATACTCGAATTGTGCCTCGTCCGTTCGGCCGAGGCCATCGAACGTGACCCCGAGCATGTTGTGCGCTTCCGGGTAGTTCGGCTTCAACTCCAGCGCGCGACGGAGGAATGCGATAGCCTCTTCCTGCGCGTTGGAGCCGGCGAGGTAGAGGCCGAGGTTCAGATGCGCGCGTGGCGAGTCGGGCGACTTCACCACCGATTGCCGCAGCGCGGCGATGGCCTCTTGCTGCTGGCCGCAGCGAGCGAGCGCATAGCCGAGCAGGTCGAAGACGTCGGGCGTATCCGGGGCGATGGCGGCAGTGTGGGTGAAGCATTCCGCAGCGCCAGGCCAGTTCCCTTCCTCGCCCATCGCCAGACCGAGGTTCACCAGCGCCGCGGGCGTGTCCGGCGCGCGGCGAAGGACTTCCTGATACGCCGCGATCGCTTCGCGGAACCGCCTGGAGTGTCGGTAGAGGTTACCGAGTTTGAAATGGGCTTCGATGAAGTCCGGGGTGGCACGAACCGCCGCGAGGTAAAGGTGCTCGGCCTCCGCGACCTGGCCGCGGCCTGCGACGATGGCGGCGAGGTTAGTGAGGCATTGGGAATGCTGGGGGAATACTTCGATGAGTTGCCGGTAACATGCCTCGGCTGCGGCCACGTCGCCCGAATGCTGCGCCGCGACACCCTGACGAAAGATTTCCTCACCAGTGGCCACGGCGCGCTCCTGATGCCGTAGTGGCTCGACAGGCCGGTGCCCTCTCATGGAGAGCCACGAGACCTGCCGCGTACCGACGACATGCGCTGGCCTTACTCGCCGACGTAGGGAAGCAGACCCATGAAGCGCGCACGCTTCACGGCGGTGCTGACTTCACGCTGGAACGCCGCGCACAGCCCGCTGCGCTTACGGCTGAACAGCTTCCCCTGGCTGGTGATGAGCTTCTTGAGATTCGACACATCCTTGTAATCGACGAACGCGGGCCGCGGGCATCCCTCCTTCGTGCAGAACCGGCAACGCTGCTGGCGCGACTTGGCGAGATTCTTCCGCTTCATGTGACTCCACCTGACCCGTGTGGCCGTGACGATTAATCCGATGTTTCGGAAGCTATTAAGGTAGGTATCGGGCCGCGGGGCGTCAACTCACCCCAGTCCGACTTCGCGCTTGAGGCAGCGATACCAGTTCCAGAACAGGCCGCGCCGGACGCGCGAGCCGTTCTCCTCAATCACCTGAACGATGAGCCGCTTCAGGTCGCGATCGTTCTTCTTCCCCTGCGTGGATTGCTTGAGGCTGGCGAGCACGCTGTGGAATCCCTTGTGGTCAATCGTTCCGCGGCTGCCAGCCACGCGAGCGATCTCCTGTTCAATCTCCTTGAACAGCCGTGATTCCAGAAGGTAATTGCAGTCGCCGCAGACATGTGTGAGTGCCGCCAGCGCGCCTTCCAGCGTGCCGCCGAGTTCAATGGCGATCTGAATGATTTCGCGTTGCTCGTTGCGGTCGATATAGTTGTCGTCGTAGGCGCGGGCCTTGATCTCGCTGACGATGCGCGTTTCGAGATCGTCGGGGGACATGGCTGCGTCTCCTGCTTCGCTTGTGAAGCCTCCACTCGCAGAGTCGGCGGGCGGGTTCTCGCCTCGACTTCGCGGAGATTATAGCCTACGCTGCGGACCGTTCAACCAAGCGGACTCACGCTGAGGGATACCGGTGGGGACACTCGGAAACAACTCGAGCGGGCCAGATCGCGCAGTGGCAGGCGCGCGGGCAGCACTTGCCATTCTCATCGGCATCAATCTCTTCAACTACATCGACCGACAGGTTCTCTCGGCCGTCCTGCCGAAACTGCAACAGGACGGCACCATCATCGCACCCAACGACCCGGACGCGAACTTCAAGCTCGGTCTCCTGACCAGCGCGTTCATGGTCACATACATGCTGTTCTCGCCGATCTTCGGCTGGCTGGATGGCCACGGCTTCCGCCGGTGGGTCATCCTGGGGGCTGGCGTATCGCTCTGGAGCCTGGCCAGCGGTTCTTCCGGTCTGGCGACGGGCTACACGATGCTCCTTGTGACACGCTGCCTCGTGGGAATCGGCGAGGCAGCCTATGCTCCAATCGCCTCTGCGCTGCTCTCCGACGCCTACCCGGTGCGCCAGCGCGGTCCGGTGCTGGCTGCGTTCAATATGGCGATACCCGTGGGCAGCGCGCTGGGCTTTGGCATCGGCGGCCTGATTCTGACGCTAACGCACGACTGGCGTCCGGCGTTCTGGTTCACATTCTCGGGCCTGTTGCTCGGCCTCTTTTGTTTCACGCGAAAGGAACTGCCCCGACCCGCACCCGTGGCGAAGGACACACGGCCCTGGTACTGGGAAGTGCTCGGCGTGCTGGTTCGCAATCGCTCATTCGCGCTCTGCTGCGCCGGGATGACAGCCATCACCTTCGTCATGGGCGGCGTGGCCGCATGGGTCCCGGCATACTTCTACCAACGTGAAGCGCACTTCGTGGTGACGGTGGAAGCTCGCCAGAAACTGAGCGCGACAATACCTGCCGCCGAGGTGGAGAAACTCCGCGCGCTGGAGGGCACCGTGCGCGACTTCACCCAGATGAAGGAGGCCCTCGCCGAGAAACTCGGGGTGGAGAGCGCGAAGATTCATGCGGCGCAGGTGTACGATGCGACGGCCACACCCGATTCGCCAGACACGGGCGGCCTGGGGATGATCTTCGGCGTGATACTTGTGCTGGGCGGGCTGAGTTCAACCGCAACGGGCGCCTGGCTCGGAGAGATGCTCCGCAAGCGCGGTGTCCGTGGGGCGTACTTCTGGGTGAGTGCCGGCGGAGCGATCTTCGCACTGCCGTGCTTCATCGCGCTGCTGTACACGTCCTTGCCGCTATCATGGCTCTGGGCATTCCTGGCGATCTTCGGCCTGTTCCTCTACACCGGACCAGGTAACACGATCCTGGCGAATGTCGTCCGGTCGGACATCCGGGGAACTGCGTTCGCCATTAACGTGCTCGTCATTCACCTTCTGGGCGATGTGCTCTCGCCGCCGCTGATCGGCACCGTGGCCGATCATTCCAGCTTGCAGTTCGCCTTCCTGCTCACGAGCGCGATGATTGCACTCGGGGCAGCGCTCTGGCTCTGGGGCACGCGCTACCTCGACGCCGACACCGCGCGGGCCGAAGCGGAACTCACCCCGCCACTCGCCGCGCCACCGACACCAGCCACAGAGTGAAGCCGGCATACGCCGCGAGCAATAGCACGCCCTCCCACCGCGGCACACGCAGGTCATTCAGAAGCAGCGGCACCAGGAGCAGTGTCATCACGCCCATCGCCGGGATCACTTCGAGAATCACCCACCGGTCGATCAGCAGTGGGTGAATGAGCGCGGCGAGGCCGGCCGTCAGCAGCATGTTGACGACGACTGGCCCGACGGTGATGCCGAGAACGAGGTTCGACCACCCCCGGCGTGACGCAATCACGGCCGCCACGAGCGTCGGTATCGTCACGACAAACGCACCCAGCGTACTACTCAGCACGAGCGACGGCGACTTCAGGAAGGTCGCGGCCGGAACGATGCACGCGGCGATGAGGTAGCCTCCACTCACAAGCGCCGCAAGCCCGGCGAGTGCCAGCAGGCCGGATGCAGCGAGTGGGATTCGCTCCGGGAGCCAGTTCGCGAACTCCGCCTTCACTTCCGCCGACTCACCCCGGGCCGCTCTCACCATCAGCACCACCGCCAGTACGAATGCCGCCAGCAGAATGCCGCCATCAACACGCGCGGGCGGCAACTCGGGAGCGTTGCGCGCGAGGAACCAGAAGAGTGCCGTTGCTGCGAACGCCAGCGGAATGGCTGTGCGGAAGAGGTTCGCCGTCGCCGCGACTGGTCGGACCAGCGTCGCGACGCCCAGCACCAGCCCCAGACTCGCGACATTATGCCCCACAATGGCCCCGACGGCCAACCGCGTCACGGGCGGTTGCCGCAGCACAGCCGCCAGGCAGAACGCCAACCCGGCGACCATCGGGCCGAACGCCACCGCCACGGCACCTATGGCAAACGGTGCGCGGCCAGTCGCACGGTCGAGACGCGCCGCGCCGAACACGAGCAATACGGCTCCCGCCGCGAGCAGGACAAGGCCCAACGTGAACGCTGCGACATGTTCCACGAGAAACTCCGCGGCTTCTGGCTGTATGCCCCGACCCCTGAACCGTACAAAAACTCCGAACTTCGCGCCTGCACCAGCCGTCCTCTAACCAGCCAGCGGCCAACAGCCAATAGCTTTCAACCAAGGCGATGCGATGCCGAGCTACAAACCGGCCGACGTGGAACGTCGGTGGCAGCACTACTGGGAAACGAACAAGACCTTCCGCACGCCCGACCCTGCCGATCCCACAGTCGCAGGAAAGCCCAAACAATACCTGCTGGACATGTTCCCATACCCCAGCGGAGCCGGACTGCACGTCGGCCACCCAGAAGGGTATACCGCTACCGACATTCTCGCCCGCTTCAAGCGGATGAGCGGCTTCCACGTCCTGCATCCGATGGGCTGGGACGCCTACGGCCTTCCTGCCGAACAGTACGCGGTGCAGACCAACACTCACCCCAGCATAACGACGCGGAAGAACATCGACACGTTCCGCCGGCAGATCAAGTCGCTCGGTTTCTCCTACGATTGGGATCGCGAAGTCGATACCACCGATCCGGGCTACTTCAAGTGGACGCAGTGGATCTTCCTGACGATCCACGACACCTGGTACGACGCGGTCCAGAAGAAGGGGCGGCCAATCAGCGAATTGCCGATTCCGGACGATGTGCACGCGCAGGGCGAAGCCGCGATACGCCAGTATCAGGGCAACCACCGGCTCGCGTATCAGGCCGAGGTCCCCGTGAACTGGTGCGCAGCACTGGGCACCGTGCTGGCGAACGAAGAAGTGATCGACGGCAAGAGTGAACGCGGCAGTCACCCTGTCGAGCGTCGGCCGCTGCGTCAGTGGCTCATGCGCATCACCGCTTACGCCGAGCGATTGCTGGAAGACCTGGAACCGCTCGAGTGGTCGCACTCCATCAAGGAGATGCAGCGTAACTGGATCGGCAAGAGCGAGGGGGCGGAAGTTCATTTCACGCTGGCTGATAACGCGGCCGTCATCACCGTCTTCACCACGCGCCCCGATACGCTCTTCGGCGCCACTTACATGGTGCTCTCGCCCGAGCATGCGCTGGTTCCACAGATCACCACGGCCGGGCAAAAACTCGCCGTCGAGGAGTATCAGCAGGCCGCCGCACGCAAGAGCGAGTTCGAGCGCACGGAGCTTGCCAAGACGAAAACGGGTGTGTTCACCGGTGCGTATGCCACCAATCCGGTGAATGGTCAGCGCGTCCCGATCTGGATCGCCGATTATGTGCTGGCGAGCTATGGCACAGGCGCAATCATGGCCGTGCCGGGTCACGACACGCGCGACTTCGAGTTCGCCAGGCAGTTCGACTTGCCCATCGTCACGGTTGTGCAGCCAACGGAAAAGTGGCTGAAGGAGACCGGCAGTACGGTGAGCGATCTGAAGGAGGCGTACTGCGAGGAAGGCCTCGCGGTCAACTCCGGCATCCTGAATGGGCTGCCCACAACGGATGCGAAAGCGAAGATCATCGGCTGGCTGGAAGAGCGTGCGCTGGGCCGCCGACGCGTCAACTACAAGCTGCGCGACTGGCTGTTTAGCCGGCAACGCTACTGGGGTGAGCCATTCCCGGTACTGCACGGGCCGAATGGCGAAACCGTCACGGTGCCACTGAGCGAACTGCCGCTCGTACCGCCTGACCTGGAAGACTTCAAACCGACTGGCACACCCGAAGGGCCACTATCGAAGGCACCCGACTGGGTGAATGTGACCATCGGTGGGAAGGCCTTTAAGCGTGAGACAAACACGATGCCGCAGTGGGCCGGCTCGTGCTGGTACTTCCTGCGGTACATCGATCCGAAAAACGACACGGCCTTCGCCGACCCGGCGAAGCTCAAGTACTGGCTGCCAGTCGATCTCTACGTCGGCGGTGCCGAACACGCGGTGCTGCACCTGCTCTACGCACGCTTCTGGCACAAGATTCTCTTCGACCGCGGATACCTTCCATGCCCGGAGCCATTTCAGCGGCTTGTGAACCAGGGCATGATCCTGGGCGAGAACAATGAGAAGATGTCGAAGGCACGCGGCAACGTGGTGAACCCCGACGACGTTGTGCGCGAATACGGTGCCGACAGCCTCCGCCTGTATGAGATGTTCATGGGGCCACTGGAAGCGGTGAAACCGTGGAACACGGCTTCCATCGTCGGCGTCTACAAGTTCCTGACACGGGCCTGGCGGCTGATCGTGGACGACGGTGAGGTGTTCACCATCGCGCCAACAGTCCAGAATGTTCTGCCCGACCGTGACACGCTCCGCGTGCTGCATCAGACCATCAAGAAGGTGACCGAAGATACAGAACGCCTGAGCTTCAATACCGCCATCGCGGAGATGATGAAGTTCGTGAACCACATGACCGGGCTGGAGGTCCGCCCGCGCGGTGTTATGGAGCCATTCGTACTCTTGCTCGCGCCTTACGCTCCGCATATCGCGGAGGAACTGTGGCGCGCGCTGGGCCACTCCAGTACGCTGGCGTACGAGGAATGGCCACAGTACGACCCGGCGCTGGCCGCAGCCGATGAGATCGACATTCCCGTCCAGATCAACGGCAAGCTCCGCACCGTGTTGAAGGTTGTCGCCGACATCGACGACAAGGCACTGGAAGCCGCGGCACTGGCCGACGACAAGGTGAAGGAATCGCTGGCAGGAAAGAAAGTGACGAAGGTGATTGTTCGGTCGAAGAAACTCGTGAACCTCGTTCTGCCGAAAGAGTAGTTCACTTCAAACCCGCGCGAGGCTGCGAGTGAGTAAATGAACACTCACCCGCAGCCTCACATGCTTACATCTCGAGACCGGCACCGGTCAGTCGCACATAGCGGGCAAGCGCGATCAGCGGCAGGGTGCCGCACTCGGTATCGCGCCAGTTACCGTCGGCTCGCTGGGTGCCAACGAGATACTCCGCCGCGGCCCGCGTTTCGGGACCCGTGTGTTCGTGTACAGTGAGCAGCGCGAGCATCGCCTCCGCGGTCGCCGGCCCTGTCGATCCACCTTCGCCCCAACCGCCGTCGCTGTTCTGTGTCTCCTTCAACCATCGCACTGCCCGGCGCACCGGCATCGCATACATGTCGAAATTGACCGATCGCAATCCCGCGAGAACTGCGGAGAGGTTGCACCACTCTCCGCCTTCCTCCTGCGCGGCGAGCAGGAACTTCACTGCGGCGCCGGCAATCGACTGGCGCGTCCGGAAGCCGAAGCAGCCGAGTGCCTCCAGTGCGCGCGCCGTCGTGCCTGGGCAACTGGGGCCTCCCGAAGAAGCCCAGCCGCCGTCCGCGTTCTGCGATTCCAGGAGGATTTCGAGCGAGTCGTAAACGGTGTTCGCGCACTGCAAGCGGAGCGCGTGGCCGGCACGTGCGAGTGCCGTCAGGGTTGCCGCGGCCTCACCGACGTCGAGAACGCACTCGCGCGTGAGCCGGTCCACGAGTGCAAGACTCTCGGAGGTATTGTCGCCCTCGCCCAGTTCGGCCAGAGCATGCAGCATCAACGCCGCTTCGCCCATCGTAGTGGCCTGCGACAACCGTGTGAGGAACACACCTCGGCTGCGTGTGACGGCCTCAACGAGTTCCTCAAGCCAGGCCGCATTGCGATCCGAAACGGGTTCGGTCGCGGCGTGAGTGAGCGTTCGCGACATGCTGGAGGCTCCTTTCCTGCCAGGGTGAGAAGCGAACGCGAAGTGTAGCGACCTCAGTCGGCTCGCCTCAAGAGCAACTCACGCGACCTTCTTCGTATACAGGTCGAGCTTGGTGTTCCCGGCGAGTTGCGCAAAGACGCGGCGAATCTGGTCGAAACCATCGCGCAGTAGAAACCCGGAGTCGCGGCCGAAGCTCTTCGCACCGAGGATGAAGTAACCTGGCTCGCGTGTTTCCGGCTTGCCCTGCGGTTGGTCCACGCTCAGCCCGTCGCTGATCCGCAAATCGGCGCGATAGCCAACATTGGCAATCAATCGCTCCACTTCCCACGAAACCGATTTCCCTGCGGTTCGTCCGGCGATGCGGAAGCCGCCATCAGGACCGTGACACGTTACCTCGTCAATCACGGTCTGTGGGTGGAACTCCAGGTTGCCATCGCACCGAGTTGCCAGCGAGTTGGCCTTGACCGCGAGGCGGTCGCGTTCCTTCAGCGTGTCGTTGGGTATGCGCGGCAAGGGCGCGCCGCGAGGCCCGTGCGAGAGCCAGAACACCCACGTTGCATTCTCCTCGGCCGCCAATTCCGCCAGGGCGCAGATCGTGGTCGCCGCGGAGTAGCCGCCGCCAACAAGCACGATGCTCTTGCCGGCAAAGTGCGAACGCCGCTCGCCGAGCACGTCTTCGATTCCCCATGCGATGTGCGGCCGGGCGTTCAACTCGCCCACGCCGGGAATGCCGCCGTCGCCGAGTCGCTTCGGTGTGTTGAACGTGCCTGAGCAGTCGAGTACCACATCGGCGGTGTCGATGCGCTCCTGACCTGACCCAGTGCGGACGAGTAACCGGAACGGCAGACGCTCACCTTGCTCGGACTTCTTGAGGCTCGCCGCGCGGCCGACTTGTATCACGGCTTCTTCGATGTGAAGTGATTCGAGTAGTGTTTCGGATTCTGCCAGCGGCGCGAGATACACTTCGACAAACTGCCGCCCCGTGATGAGGTCGCCTTCCGCTGGAAGCGACCGGCCGGCCTTCTCGCGGCGAACCTCGGCCAGACCCAGCGGCGTTGCGTTCACACCAAACGGTGTGAACATGCGAGCGTGGCCCCACCGGCGAACGTGATCGCCTACTGGTCCGCGGTCGTACACAACGACAGCGTGACCGCACGCTCTGGCGTAAAGCGCGGCCTCGATGCCAATGGGACCAGCACCAATCACAGCGATGCGAAGCGAAGTCGTTCGGGGCATCCGTGCCTCCAGGATTTTCACCCGCAGACTTTACACGCCCATCGCCTCCGCGTGCAACCCGGCTCGGTCACGGAGCGTGCGGCACGCCGTCGCGAGCCACTCGGCCGACGGCATTCCATAGGGGCGGAACTTCTCGGGCCGCTCCTGTTCCTCCTGCAGGAACAGAGCGCGGTGCCGGCCGAGTTTCGACGCGGTGGGAGCATCCATCAGAGTACTGCTGTCGGTCGCGCTCATCTGGAAGAGAATCCGCATGGCAAACTCGCGTACCAGCGGGCGATCAAAGGCACGATTGAGGTTCACCAGTGAGTCGCACCATGTCACAACGTGAATGCCGGCGAGCGGTCCGTCCTTCAGCAGTGTGGCGAGACGCTCGGCCGGTGTCGGTTCGCGCTCGCCGCGCCGGCCGTAGCTGTAATCGTCGTCGGCCTTGCGCAGCTCGCGGAACCGTTGAATGCCGAAGATCAGGAGGAAACGCGGCGTCCGCTCGGCCTCACCTTTCAAACGTCGGTCCAGGTCCGCAGCCAGCTCCGCCAGTGCCGCAGGAAGCGCCAGTCGTTGTGGCGCGGTTGTGTTCGGCAGTGCAGCAGCGAGCTTGCGAAGTTGCTCGGCTTCCTCCGCATCGTCAGGCGTGCCGTCGAGCAATGTGAAGAGCGTTGCCGTTCCTTCACGCGGGGTGGGCGCCACCGCCGCCGCCTCTGTCGCCTGCCCGTCGCCCTCGGAAGTCGAGACGGCCGCCTTGCGGCTTGCCTGGGCCGCGAGGCTCAGCATCAAGGCGGTGAACAGCGCGCGCGCCGATTCCTCACTCTGGCCGATCAGTAGCAAGTTGGCCCCGCCGTGCGGCCGGAAGATTGCGGCCGTCGGTTCCTTGATCGCCACCGCATCGCCCAGCCATGCCGCAGGGGCTTTGACGGGCGCGTGTGCCGCGAGTTGATTCCCCAGCGCGCGATTGGTTGAGATGTCGGCTGCGCTGTTGCCGCTGAAAACCAGCGGTGCCGGCCAGCGGTCGCCGGCACGGTTGTGGATCTCTTCCAGTAACTGTTCGCGCCGCTCCTCTGCGAGCCACACCACCTGAAATGGATCGTTTCCTTCAACCAGTCCGTTCTGATCGTTGTAGATTGCCTCGCCTGGTCGCGAGAGGAGCCGCGCTGCGGTGTTGTCCTTGCTCAGGATCATCTGCGCGTCGGCGTCGGAGCATTGCAGCGCGACACGCACTGCCATCTGATCGATCGTGCTGCGTGCCAGCGAGTAGGCACCGCCGAGCGTTTGCGAGCCGAGCAAGACGTGCATGCCGAAGGCTCGCCCCTGCCGCACGAGACGATCGAGCAAGAGCGAGGCTTCCTGTGCGAGCTTGTCATCCTCGGTGAAGAACGCCTGGAACTCGTCGATCACCAGCAAAATGCGAGGCGTCTTCTCTCCCGGCCGCGCGGTGCGATAAGCGGCGAGGTCGTTTACCCCGGCTTCGCGGAACTGTTCGCCGCGTTCACGCAAGACACCGTCGAGTCGCTGGAGAACGCTCAGACCAAACTCACGTTCGCTTTGAATCGCAACCACTCGTGCATGAGGGAGCCTGTATGTCGCGTACCACTGGAACTCGACACCTTCCTTGAAGTCGATGAGATAGAGTTCCGCCTCATCGGGGCTGTAAGTGAGTGCGAGGTTGGTGATGAGTGCGTGCAGCAGTGTGGACTTGCCGGAGCCAGTTTTGCCGGCAATAACGGCGTGCTGCGCGGTGCCGCGACCGAGTGAGAACATCTGCTTGCGCGTCGCGCCCGAGCGGCCCACGGCCACGTCGAAGCCCTTCGCGGCGCTGGCCTTCCAGATGTCTTCCGACTTCGGAGCGATGTAATCGAATGGCACTTCCACGCGCGCGGCTTCCTTGCTTCCTTTCCCCACGCGCTGCACCAGCGCCGCGACGGTAGCAGGCACGGGCGGCCGGTCGATGAGCGGTGGGAATGTCGCCATAACTGGGTCTTTCGGTGCGAATCGACCTTCCTTCTCCTTCCATGCCAGCGTGTAGCTGAGCGATTCGAGGTCCGCGAGGTTGAAATCGCGCGGCATGTCGGCGCGCGTGTCAACCGTAGTCAATACGCACACACCACAGGCCGGTCCGCTCTGGGCGATACTGAGCAGTCGCTTGGCGGCTTCGGGCGTGAAGTTCGAGGGGAAGTTCGCCACCACCAGCACGCGGTACGGTTCCGCCACCTCGCCCGCGGCGCGGTTGTATTCCTCAATCGACTGGTACTGATTGCGGAGATACTTCTGGATCACGCTACCGATGTGGTCGGTCAGGTCCACGAGTCGCTGCTCGATGTCGCGTGCTTCGGTCCAGATTTGCGAGGTCACGAGCTTCTCGTCGTAGTCTGCCAGATGCATGAACGCGGCGAAGTTGTCGCCGAGGCCGACTGGATCGACCACGGTGAATCGCACCTTACCTGGGGGTAACCCCGTGAGGAAGCGAAGCATCATCGCCTGGAGCGCCGATACGCCAGCGGCACGCCCATCGTCGCGAACACGAAGCAGGATCGAGCAGCGTTCGGAGAACGGCAAGAAGGCAGGCACAGGGACGGAGAGCGAGGCCGGGGGTGCGAGTCGCGCGTCGGCGAGTGTGGTATCGGTGAGCGCCGCGAGTTCGACACTCACTTCGCCGAACCGAATGCCTGCCGGCACGTGATCAGCTAGTGGGCGCTCCGGAGTGAAGGCTTCCCATGTCGGGAATGCTGCGTGGCCATCGGCGCGTAGTGCGTCGAATACCTCCGCGACGCTGGCCATGGTGCTGTTCCAGTCGCGAGCCATTGATCCCCACGCGCTGTCGCGCGCCGCCGCGGCCTCGGACATCTTCGCCGCGAACGTATCTTCGGCTGCCTGTAGTTCTGCCCCGAGTCGCGTCTCGGCCTCAATCGTCTTCGCGCGGTGATCGGTTTCCGCGGCGCGCGTGTCCGAGCCACGCTTTTGTCGTACGGCATCGGACGCCGTGGCGAACTCCGATTCCACACGCAGAACTTCCGCGTCGTACTGTGTCTTCTGGTTCTCCAGTAGTGGCCGATAATAGTCGTCGGTCTTCTGTCGGGCGCGCGCATGTTTCTCGCGCAGTCGCTTCACCTCTGCGACGAACTCGGCGGTCGCATACTCTCTGAGGAGCTTCACCGCGTGCGTGGCCTCGGTGAGTTGCTGGGCGATTTGCTTTCCTTCGCGGAGCGTGACACGCCGACCGAGCCCGCGGGCAAACAGCCACGCGCCAACCCCAAGCACCAGGCCCGATGCACCCGTGATGATGGCAGCAGTTTGCAGCTCAGGCACGAAGGCGAACGCCGTGGCACCCAGAGCGGCGAACAGCACAACCAACAGTGGCAGCCCCGCGAAGAGACCCAGCCCCGGCGACTTCCGCCGACGCAGTTTCTCCGTACTCTTCTCCGCTGATTCCAGCCACTTGGTCATTCGCTGAATCGGGTCGTCCTCGGTGGGTGACGGCAGTTCGCCCGTGAACTCTACCAGCTCACGCTTCACGCGGCCGCGCTTCAGCAAGGGCTCAACTTGCTGCCACAGCTCCTCGGTGCGTTCCTCACCACCGGCCGCCTTACGCTGGAGCGATTCGAGTTGTTCCTTCGCGGCCTTCTCACTCCCCTCCAGGATGGAATCATGGCTCCAGAGCTTGTCCTTGTATTCGTTCTGGGCGCGACTCTCGGCGGCGCGGAATCGTTCGGTCGTTTGCTTGCGTCGCTCGCTGCGCGTGCGTTCCGCTTCCACCTGCGCAACGGTGTACTCGTGCTCGATGTTCTCCTTCATCTCCGAGAGTGCGGCATCCAGCACGCCCACTTCATCCGCAAGCGCCGCGGCATGCGACTTGCGCGCACGAGCAATCTCGCGGTCCGCCTTCTCGCCCACGGCCTCGAACGCTGTGGTCAGTTCCTTCTCGGCAGTAGCTCGGCGCTGAGTGACATCGGTCAGGCTCGCGAGTGCGGAGCGCTGTCGGTCGAATAGATTCTCAGGCATGAGTAACTCGCACGGTGACGAAACGAGCCGCGACCGCAGAGAGCGGAATCGCATGGCTCGTGGGAAATCTCAGTCGATGGGCGTCAGCCGGTGAACTCGCATTCCTGGCGGATCTGGGTGAAGAGTACCGCGAGCTGGTCGATGGCTCGCAGCGCGTCGCTGACGGCCGCGTCCAGCGGCTCGATAGTGTTCTCGCCGTGGCCGCGGCTCACGTCATCGTTCCAGGCATCCTGTGCAGCGTCCCACTTCGCGCGGGCGGTTTTCTGGGCATCGTAAATCTGGCTGCGTGTCGCGCCGAATTTCATTCAGGCCCCCTCCTTGCTTGCGTTGCTCGCTGTCGCTTCTGTAGAAGCTGCAATCGAGCCTGGAATGTGTTGCGAATCCGGGCGGTCTGCGGCCTTCTCTACCTCGCCCGGCGGGGATGGAGCTTGAGGAGCGGCAACTTGTGGCGAACCGACACCGCTCAACGGTGCGTAATCGGGCCGAAGCCCGGCGTAGCTTTCCAGTGAGGCCACGCGGCGGCCCAGTTCCGTCAGGGCAACCGGCAGGTCGGCTTCCAACATCGTGCGGAGCCGACGCGACGATCCGGTGAACATCTCGTCGATCATCTTCGGCAGTCGCCCCAACCATCGCCGGCACACCTCGACCTTCTCCTCCGCATGCTCCAGCCGTGCCCTCGCCAGCCTCAGATTCTTCTCCTGGACGGTGCAGTCCGGCTCGCCGCCATCCCAGTTGGGGAACTTCCGCTGTGCGAGTTCCGCCTTGGCACGCACCACTTCTTCCTCACAGTCGCGGATAGCCTTCTTCCAGCGCGAAAGTTGCTCCTCGATCCAGTCGTAGGCGCGGCGAATCTCCAGTTCGACCCCGGCCATCGCCTCGGCGAGCGAGTCGGCGTAGTTGGTCAGATCGGCACGCCAGTCGATGACGGCCGCAATGGAACGAACGTCGGCGGGCATGAATCACCTCTGAGAGAGGTATTCCTCGATCCGCTCGGCCTTGCGGAGCAAGAACGGGATGTGTTCCTCGGACACGTTCAGGAAGCGTTCGAGCACCTGCATGGTAGCCTCGAACTCCTGGCGGAAACGATCGTGCTCCTGATCCCGCCAGGTGTCACCCAGCGCCACGAGTTGCCCGTGCAGGCTGGCAACGGCAGATTGCAGGTCGGCATTGAAGCGTTTCAGATTGCTTGCGAACCGCCGTACTTCCGAAGGATCGACGATGGCCTGCGACATGAACACACCTCGCTGCAGTGATGTGAAGAGAAACGGCCTACCCGATTATACCGCGACCGCGACCCAGAGTTGGAGAGATTGGTGCTGACTTCGTCTGGGTATGTATCCGCCTCCGCTTTCACTATAACATCGGAGACGCGCCACCTCTCTCCCGCGGTCGCCACCACCCACCATTTCCGGCCACGGGACCGGACCCAAACTGCCATGCGCGAACACACACGCTCCCCCCGCGAAGTGCTGGCCTACATTCGCGAACGCGAGGTGAAGGCCGTCGATTTCCGCTTCATGGACTTCCCCGGACTCTGGAAGCACTTCACATTACCTGCCGAGGTACTCGACGAAAACGCCTTCGAGGACGGTATCGGCTTCGACGGCTCCAGCCTGCGCGGCTGGGTTGCCATCAACGAATCCGACATGCTGCTCATGCCGCAGCCCGACACGCTGTTCATCGACCCGTTCTGCAAGGACGTGACCCTTGCAATGCTCTGCAACATCCAGGACCCACTCACAAAGGAAGACTACTCGCGCGATCCGCGGAACGTGGCACGCAAGGCCGTCAACTACATGAAGAGTACGGGCATCGCCGACGCGGCGATGTTCGGGCCGTCGATGGAGTTCTTCCTCTTCGACGATGTGAAGTTCGATCAGACGGCGCACTCCGCGTTCTACTTCGTCGACTCGGCCGAAGGAGCCTGGAACACAGGGCGCGACGAACGGCCCAACCTCGGCTACAAGGTGCCATACAAGCAGGGATACTTCCCGTGCCCGCCCGCCGATTCGCTCCACGATCTGCGATCCGAGATGATGCTGGCAATGATGGAATGTGGGATGATTGTGGAGAGCCACCACCACGAGAAAGCCGGCGGTGGCCAGTGTGCCATAAACGTTCGCTACGACGAACTGGTGCCGATGGCCGACAACGTTCTCAAATACAAGTACATTGTCAAGAACGTGGCGCGACGCCACAACAAGGCCGCCACGTTCATGCCCAAGCCGCTCTTTGAGGATTACGGCAGCGGCATGCATGTCCACGCCTCGCTCTGGAAGAAGAAGGACGGCGACCTGGTCAACCTCTTCTACGGGAGTGATTATTCCAACCTCTCGGAACTGGCGATGTATGCGCTGGGCGGCCTGTTGCGACACGCGCCAGCACTCTGTGCGATCACCAACCCCACCACCAACAGCTACAAGCGACTCGTCCCAGGCTTCGAGGCGCCGGTGAACCTCGCTTACAGTCAGCGGAACCGTTCCGCGGCCGTGCGTATTCCGGTGTATTCGTCGCGTGCTCGATCGAAGCGGTTGGAGTATCGCGTGCCAGATGGGACCGCCAATCCGTACCTCGCCTTCGCCGGGATGCTCATGGCGATGCTCGACGGCATCCGCAACAAGACACATCCAGGGCAGCCACTCGACAAGGACATTTACGACATGCCACCCGAGCAACTCAAGGATGTGCCGAAGGCGCCCGGTACACTGGCCGAGGCGCTCGATGCGCTGGAACGCGATCACGAGTTCCTCTTACATGGCGGCGTCTTCACCGAGGACGTGATCGAGACATGGATCGACTACAAGCGCAAGGCCGAAGTCGCCGCGGTGCGTGTCCGGCCGCACCCGTATGAGTTCGCGCTCTACTTCGACAGTTGAACGAGAGCGCTACTCACAAAGCGATTTTCGTTAGGTCGTTACGAGGCGCAGTACATGGTTTGCGTTTCGCGACAATCACTTTCTTGACAGGTAATCCTAAACCGTTTACACATTTCGACTTGTCGATATCTGACCGGTCCTGCCGATATCGGGAGTGGGAAGGATTGTGGTTCTCCGCGAACGCCCGCGATTGCCGTTCAAACAGGGAGCGCGCAAACCATGTACTGCACCCCCCGAGCGAGGTCACGCCACGGTTTGCGCGCGATACCCTGAATGCCACTGAAAACGCTTGAGATCGCTTGGGTTACTTGGACTTCTCGTCTCGACCGCGCAAGAGATGGCCAAAATGCTGCCTCCATAATGTTGAGTAGAGACAACGAACTGCTCAAATCTAACTGATTGCAAATCGTTGTTGCGCGTAAACCGCAGCGTGGCCTCCCCCAGCCGTTCCTTCGATCCGACATTGCGAATTGAGCCTGCCTCGCTGTAGAACAAACGTACTTGCGAACACGTCGCTTCCAAAGAATGCATCCATGCTGCTGACCTGCCCGAGTTGCCGAAGTGGACTTCAGGTGCCCGATGGCACCAGCGCGATGGTGCGTTGCCCCACCTGCAAGACAATCTTCTCTCCCATCGTAGGAACAGCTCCTTCAACAGAGGACGATGAGGAAGCGGATGAACCCAAGGAGAAACCGAAGGCGCAGCGCAAGGCCGTACGCGACGAGAAACCGCAACGAAGGAAGAACGAGAGGCCGAAGCAGCCGGACGAGAACCGTGACTTCGACCCCGTGAATGAGGACGAGGACCGCAAACACCGGCGCAAGACCCAGAGGCTCAGAGTCGACGACGATCTGTCGCCGGAGGAGCGTGCCGCACGCAAAGCCGCGTTCCAGCGTGCCGCGTTTGGCGTCAAGCTCATCTGGGTATCATTAGGTCTGTTCATCCTCTCGATGGTATTGCTACTAGTCTATTACTTTCAGACAGCGTTCATTGATCCGATTCTGTACTTCGTCACGCTGGCTGGTGTGGTCGGATTGTTGAACTGGCTGCTGGCGGCCGTGGGTGTGGGGCTGTGCTTGTCCGGGCCGCGCGTGCCTGGACACTGGGGTTACGGCATTGCGGCCGCTGTGCTGGTCGGTGTTCACTTCTGCTTCATCCTGGTACTGCTCGCGCAGGGGGATGAGTTCACCCTTGTGAAGGCCGATGAGCAGACCGAAGAGATCCGCTGGGGGTATATCCCCACCCGACTGAACGCGACGATGTTCTACATGGCTGCCGTCTTCTATCCGGACAATCGCGACTTCACGCCCAAGGGGCGAATGCTCATTTCGATGATCACCGGTGTGTTCGAGATGGTTCGCACGATGCTCATCTTGATGCTGCTCTCGTGTCTGGCCAGGGCCGCGCTGGATGAGGAACTGGCCCACAGATGTACGCGCGCCGCCGGTATCGCCTCGGTGGGGCCTGGGCTGCTGTCGTTGGTATTTGTGATCTTCGTCGCCACGATGATCGAGACGAATGCCGGCACAGGCACCTTCGTCCGCATTCTCTCGGCAACGGTTCAGATGGGCGTTTATGCCATCGTGGTGGGAACCATATTCCCGGCATTTCTGGCAGCGCGCGAGGTGGCCGATGCCTGTGACGAGCCGTTCCAGTCGCTGATTCCGCACCTCTGAATGTACCGCGAAGCCAGGGCTTACGCTCCCTGCTCAGGAACGCTATCCTGAGTTTCACCATGACTCCCACGCCGCTCGCGAATTACACCTCGTACCAGAACCTGCCGCCGCTCGGGGGGCTTTGCACTCTCGAGGAAGCCGCAAAGCCCGGACTCTCGGTGGAGGAATGCGTTCGCCGCTTGAAACGCTTCCACTACTGCTTCAAGAGGTTGCACCAGATACTCACCGCGCGCATCACCGCGGAACCGATCTACGAACTGAAAACTGGCTTCGCGCACCATGCGTACCTGTGCGCCGAGCACGCCACCGTGCTACGCACGCGCATTGGCGAGATGCGCGAGCCGCCACTGGGCCTCGAAGATGTGCCGCACCCGGCACTGGAGGCGTTCTTCGACGAGGTTTTGGCGACACCGGCTGGGTTTCCCTTTCTGTCCGCGTACATGGATAGCCTCAGCAATCTGTCTTCCGGGATTCAGGACTACCGGGCGCAGAGCAACCCACTTACTGATGCTCCGAGCTTGCGTGTCTTACGATTCGCCGCACTCGAACTGCACGATATTGCCAGGTGGTGCGATGCGTGTCTCGGCAGCTTCGCCCGCGCCTCGACGGGAGACAGTGAACCAGACGCCATCTGGGAACGACGGGCGTTCCTCGCCGCGGCAGGCGGACTTGATGGCACGGGCCCCACATCAGCCGAGGTCCCCGAACGCTTGTATTCAAAGAAACCCTACCAGTACGACCCCATCCCGCAACGTGACGAGCGATTCACCGATCCGTGGAACCAGGGCGTCAACGCCGAGAGCTTCCTTTACAACGAGGCATTCCCGGCCCGCGCGAAGGCACTGATGATGCTCTACAAGCGTCTCCGTGAGATCGACGTGCCGGAGATGATGGCGTCGATCATCACGCGAACGCCCGGCAAGCCGTGGGGCTACTACCGCGACATGGCCCGCCAGCTCTGGGACGAGGCCCGGCACGCGATGATGGGCGAAGTCGGCTTCGTCGCGCTGGGCGTGGATTGGACGAAGGCGAAGATTACGTTCAACTGGTCGCACCGACTGAACACCGAATGCACGCCGATGGAAGCGCACGGCGTACTGTACTTCATCGAGCAGGGACTCATGCCGCGCACCGGCAAGCGTTACGAGTTCGAGGTCGCGCAGGAATCCGGTATTCCACTGATGGCGACGCTGCA
The DNA here is from genome assembly GCA_964422915.1 of uncultured Frigoriglobus sp. Lineage (GTDB taxonomy): Bacteria > Planctomycetota > Planctomycetia > Gemmatales > Gemmataceae > Gemmata. The sequence continues at coordinate 44,119 of CAYRDG010000035.1, forward strand.
GGATTTCGACTGGGCCGATGAGGTTCTCCACTCGCAGATCGGTCGGCAATGGTACGTCCCGGAGTTCGGCAGCCTGAAGGAAGCACTCGACTTCGGTGATGCCGCGTGGTCGAAGATTCTCTCGAACTGGGCAACGGTGAAGGAGAAGGGCCTGACACGGCACCAGAACTGGTGGCCCGCGGTCTATGAGATGGCCTGCCGCGCCGAGGGCGTGCAGCCGGATGCGACTGTGCTTGCGTTCGATGAAACCTATGAAGGCAAGCGGGCCGACCTCAAGAGCGTCGGCGAAGGTTTGAGTGGCTGAGGCACGCGATTCACCGCCCATTTAGGGGATTCTCATGCGCCCTCCCACACGTCGCGAGTTCCTCACTACGTCTGCAATCCTCGCCGCTGGCGGCTCACACCCTCCGCTTACCGCCGCGCCCAACCCACAGCTCGCACCTTTCGACAAGCTCCTCACGGCGTTCGTCGCGGAGCAACGGTTGCCCGGTGCGGCCGTGGCCGTGACACGCGGCGGCAAGCTCGTCTACGCACGTGGCTTCGGCTTCGCCAATGTCGAGAAGAAAATTCCGGTGCGCCCGCGATCACTCTTCCGCATCGCGAGTGTTTCCAAGCCCATCACGGCCGTCGCAGTGCTGATGCTCGTGGAGCAACAGAAGGTGAAGCTCGATGAGCCTGTGTTGAACTACATCCGACTGAAACCCGCGCTGCCTGCGGGTGCCAGGATCGGCCGACGCTGGGCGAAGGTCACCGTCCGGGAGTGCCTCCATCACACCGGTGGCTGGGACCGCGATCGGAAAGGTGGCTTCGATCCCATCGCGGTTCCGCGACGCATCAGCAAGTCGCTTGGCCTGGGCGGGCCGCCATCTCCCGACGACATCGTGCGCTACATGATGGGCCGGCCACTCGACTTCGAGCCTGGCGCAAAGATGGTCTACTCGAACTTCGGCTACCTCGTGCTTGGCCGTATTATCGAAGCTGTGACCAGGCAGCGGTATGAAGCGTGGGTGAAGAAACACGTTCTTGCACCGGTCAATGTGGTGGACATGTCACTGGGCAAGGGCCTGCTGAGGAATCGCGCGAAAGGCGAGGTGCATTACTACGACTCCCAGAAGCGAACTGCCCCTTGCCTCTATGCGCCGCGTGCTGGGCAACTCGTGCCGCTGCCGGATGGCGCAGAGAACATCGAGGGCTTCGAGGCGCACGGCGGCTGGATCGCGTCGGCGGTCGATCTGGTCCGGTTCGCCTGCGCGTTCGACTACGGCCACAAGTCGCCGCTGCTCTCTGCGAATGGCATCAAGCAGATGTGGGCGCGGCCGCAGGGCGCAGCCGGACACGACGCCTCCGGCAAGCCGAAGGCGGCCTACTACGGTTGCGGCTGGAGTGTCCGACCCATCGGCAACACCGGCCGCGCGAACACCTGGCACAACGGGCTAATCGCCGGCACCAGCACGCTACTCGTTCGCCGATGGGATGGCCTCAACTGGGCCGTACTTTTCAACACGGATGCCAACGCCAGCGGCAAACCGCCGGCAGACCTGATCGATGGCCCCATGCACCGCGCCGCCGACGAGGTGAAGACCTGGCCCGACGAAGACCTGTTCGGCAAGTTCAAGTGATTCATCGCAAACCCGCGCGGCATGCACTTCGTACACCTGATGGGGGCTGATCTTCACAAGGATGCGACATGTCGCGACGTATCACGATCATCGGCGCGGTGCTGTTCTTCATGGTCCTGGCAGCGCTGCTCTTCACAGTCATTCCGCAGGCGCGGCTGAAGGCGAATCTCGTCGGTTCGCAGAACAATTTGCGCGAAATCGCACTCTTTGCGAGCAACCACGCGCGGCCGGATGCGTTGGTGCTCCCCAACCGCGGCGGCAAGTACGACCTGAGCCGACTGATTGGCCAGGTGCCGCCAGGAACCGTTCCGCTGGAAGGTACGCCGCCCGATCTGCGGCTGAGTTGGGTTGTCGATCTACTTCCAGGAATGGATCAGCACCGGCAGGACACAATGCAACTGCTGGCGCGAATCGACCGCACCAAGCCCTTCCCGGCGGAACCGAACCAACAGGCCGCCGGGGTGGCCGTCGTTGCACTGATCTGTCCGGAGAACCCGCCCGTGCTGCCGTCGGGTTCGTCTGCGGCTACCTCGTACGTTGGCATCGGCGGTGTGGGTGCTGACGCCGCGATCCTGCCTGTTGGCGATCCGAACGCCGGCGCGTTTCGCTACGATTCCGCAACACCTTTCGGTCGTATCACTGATGGCGTCAGCCAGACGCTCCTCTTCGGCGAATCACGCCACGAGGTTGGGTCATGGCTCCGCGGCGGTAACGCCACCGTGCGCGGGCTGAACGACACACCGAACTCACTACCACTGGTCGGGGGGTGGTTCGGCGGCTACTTCCCACAGGGTGCGAACTTCGCGCTCTGCGACGGAAGCGTGCGACTCTTCACCCCACAGACCACGCCGCGCGTGCTCGTGTCGATGGCCACCATCGCCGGGAAGTTGAGTGAGTCGGCGCCGGGCGAGTGAAGCGGCATGCAGGCTTACTCGGTGACCGGCGGCTGGTGAATCTCGGCGCGCATCGCGACGAGTACCGCGCCGGTGCCTTCGGCACGCAGACGGGCGAGCCAGTGCCAGTCTGCGAAGCCATTGAGCAATGTGCGACGGCGGCTCTCGTCTGCCACTGTTGCCAGTACCTCACTTCGCACGTCGGCCAGCACGCGAATCCATTCCGCGAAGGACTGGTCGAACTCCGATTCCCACTTCGCGCGAATGCGACGCGCCAGCGCCGGTGCCGCGCGGCCCGTGCTCACTGCGAGTGTCAGTTCTCCACGACGCACAACGGCCGGAAGAGCGCAATCGCCTGTGACCGGATCGGAAGCGGAGTTCACCCAGATGCCGTGCCTTCGACAATCGGCCACCACCATCGCGTTCACTTCGGGTGTCGCGCAGGCGAAAGCGAGCGATACGCCATCGAGATACTCAGCGCGATACGCTTCCGCGATCTGTTCCACGTCGGGCGGCAATGCGAGCGGCGTGCGCGGGTCGATCACGCGAACGGCCGCGCCGGCAGCACGGAGCGCGGCGAGTTTCCGCAGCCCCACCGCGCCGCCGCCCACCACGACGACTTGCTTGCCAGTCAGATTCAGCAGGATTGGGAGAGCCATCGGAGGAAGCACACGACTTACAGTTTTCGTTAGCCTGCGGCGCTCGCCGGCGGGTCGAGTTCCCCATCGGACGGTTCCGCAGTCCCGGCATCCGCCTTGCGGTACTCTTCGCGTTTCTTGTGCAGCGTGTTGCGGTTGATCCCCAGGCGTTCCGCGGCCTTCACCTGGTTGTCATTGCACTCGCGCAGCACCTCTTCGATCAGTTCGCGTTCCACACCATCCACGATAAACTTGTGAAGCCTCACGCCGTGAGGTCGCAGAGCGTGCATTCCCGCGCGAACAAGTGTATGAATGAGAGATGGTACATCCGCCGGGGTGCCGCGTGATCCGCGGATGACTGGTCGCGGCCGGCCGAAGCGGAGCAACTCCGGCGGGATCGGCCCGCCATCGGCCAGTACAATCAGTCGCTCCAGTGTGTTCTCCAGTTCGCGGACGTTGCCCGGCCAGTCGTGCGACTTCATTGCCTCGATCACATGTGGTGGCAGTTCTGGCACCACACATTTGTTCAAATCGCCATATCGTTTCACGAAGAATTGCGCCAGCAGTGGGATGTCTTCGCGACGTTCGCGCAAGGGCGGCAAGTGAACCGGGATGACGTTCAGTCGGTAGTACAGGTCTTCGCGAAACTCGCCCTCCTCCACGGCCTGTTCAAGAGACGCATTGGTCGCCGCCACGACACGCACATCCACGCGAATCGTCCGGCTCTCACCGACCCGCTCGAACTCTTTCTCTTGCAGCACGCGGAGCAATTTCACCTGAAGTTTCGGCGAGGTGCTGTTGATCTCATCGAGGAAGATGGTGCCGCCGTGTGCAGCCTCAAAGCGGCCGGTTTTGTTCTCAACGGCGCCGGTGAACGCGCCCTTGATGTGGCCGAATAGTTCGCTCTCCAGCAGGTTCTCGTGCAGCGCGCCGCAGTTGACGCGGATGAAGGGACCATCCGCGCGCTTACTGAGTTTGTGAACCGCCCTGGCGATCACTTCCTTTCCGGTGCCTGTTTCCCCAATGAGGAGGACGTGCGCGGATTTGGGCGCGGCGAGGCGGACAAGACGATACACGTCCTGCATGGCCGGCGCGCCGCCCACAATTTCGGGCAGCGGCGGCGCAAACTGCTCATTTTTTGGCATCGACTCAATGCTTCCGGGAGAGGAAGCCGCGGGATTCAGTCACAAAGTCGCCCCGTATGGTGAAAGCATAGCGAGGCGTGCCCATTCATTCTACACGAATCGCCCAACATTCGGGCAGCGGTCGAGTACCTCGTCTGGAATGGGGCACAACCGCGCGGTGAGCAGTCGGCATGAATCACAGTGCGCCCTGAACTCATGGAGGCGAGCGCTGATGACAGGTCACGCCGAATACGCGCACACTGGCGAGAGGTGATCGGCCAGGATCGGTGCGGTCGCCGCCGGTTCGATCAACACGAGGTCAACCGTGCTGTGTATGGCTGTGTGCGGAAGACGTGGAGCATGCGAGCGGCTGATATCGAGAACGGTTCGCGGATCGCTTGTATAATACTTGCTGCTGCTTGCGCTCCGCGAGGTCCGCGACTCAATGACCGTCTCTCCCCTGCAAGGTATCACGCACGCCTGCTTCGGCCTGAGCTATCTCTGCGCTCTTCTGTGCGAGGTGGCGCGGCTGGTATGGCCAGGGCGTGTGTGGCGCATCGCGGGGCTGACATTCGGCGCGGCGGGCGTGTTCGCACAGACCGCATACCTGGCCTACAATCGCCCCGCGCCGGCCGTTCCTTACGGCTCGCTCCTCTGGCTCGCGTGGGTACTCGCGCTCTTCTACCTCTATGGCACGGTTCACCATGCGAAGCAGGCGTGGGCGGTGTTCGTGCTTCCGGTCGTCATCGGGCTTGTCGGGCTGTCGCTGGCGCTGGTCACCGCGGAGCCAGGCACAACGAAGTTCACTGTACCCGAGTGGGCGGCCGGCGAGCGATTCTGGGGCGTGATCCACGGCCTGCTCATCCTGTTGGCCTCGGTCGGCGTGAGTGTCGGTTTCCTCTCCAGCGTCATGTACCTGATTCAGGCGCGCCGGTTGCGACGTAAGGTTACGCCGGGCCGTGTTGTGCCGATGCTCAGCCTCGAACGGCTGGAAACGATGAATCGGCATGCACTGAACTGGGCGTTCCCCCTGCTCACGGCAGGGCTGCTCGTGGGCACGTTGCTACTTCAGCACGGCCATTCGATCGGTGACAACTGGCTCTCACTGAAAGTGCTATCCACGGCGGGGTTGTGGCTGGTCTTCCTCGTCTTGCTCTACCTGCGATATGGCGCGCACGTCCCGGCGCGGCGACTGTCGATGCTGTCCATCGTGTCGTTCGCGCTGTTACTCGTGGCGCTGGTTGCTTCGCATCCGTTTGCGACAGGAGGTGTGAAGTGAACCTCCGCGCCATCGGTTGCAACGTCGAGTCGGCCGCAGTCGAACTCCGGGAGAAACTCGCGTTCGACCCCGCCAAGACACAGCGAGCGCTTGCGGAATTGAACGCGCGATTCGCGACCGAAGCCGTGATTCTTGGCACCTGCAACCGCGTGGAAATCTACGTTTCGCGTCAGGACACGGTGGCCGCTCTGCATGTTCCGCTCATGGCAGAGTTTCTGAGCGAAGTTCACGGCGTTCCTGCAGAGGTCATTGTTCCCCACCTCTATGAGCATGCCGATGCCGCGGCGGCACGGCACCTCTTCCGCGTCGCTGGCGGCCTCGATAGCGTTGTGCTGGGCGAAACGCAGATCGCCGGACAAGTGAAAGAGGCTTACGAACTGGCACACCAGGCGAGTTCTACCGGGCCACTCCTGAACGCACTCTTTCCCACGGCATTGCGAGTCTCAAAGCGGGTACGCAGCGAAACCGGCGTCGCACACGGGCACGTTTCCGTGTCGAGTGCAGCGGTCGATTTCGTGCGGCAGGTCTTCGACACATTCACCGATAAAACGGTACTCGTCATCGGCGCGGGAAAGATGGGCCGGCTGACGCTGAAGCACCTGACCGAACTGAATCCGGCCACCGTGCTGGTGACCAACCGCAGCCCGGAGAAAGCCACCGCCGTGGCGCAGGATTGCAGCGGTCGCGTGATCGCGTGGGAGAATCTCGACGACGCACTCGCGCAGGCCGACATCGTGCTCAGCACGACTGGCGCCCCCGAACCAATTATCTCACGCCGACGCTTCGACGAGAGGGTCCGCAGACGGCGTGCCGGCCGCACACTCATCATCTTCGACATGGCAGTGCCGCGCGACTTTGACCCACGTATTCACGATGGCGATACCGTGAGTATCTTCAATGTGGACGATCTCGCGCGTGTGGCGGATGAACGCATGGCTGAACGTCGTCGGCATCTTCCTGCGGCTGAGGCGATCGTTGAGGGAGAGGTGACGAGGTTCGTGGCCGAATGGAACAAGCGCGCCAACGGCCCGGTGATCGGTCAGCTCACCGCGGAAGTGGACAGGCAACGCGATGCGATCCTCTCTCCGCTACTGACAAAGCTCAACGGCAAGCTTACCGATGCGGATCGCGCCTACATCGAGCAGGCGTTTCGGCTCTTCCAGAACCGCGTGCTGCACGGCCCCATTGCGGCACTCCACGAAGCCAGCGGCGAGGGCCATAGCGGCGGCCTCCGTGAGGCGCTCCGCAAGCTGTTCGGTCTTCAAGGCTGAGCGATTTCGATTCCGTCACAGACCATGAACCGCTTCGCGTTGGGCAACTCATCGCTTCTCGTTCCACTCGCGGTTGGCGTATTTCTCGGCACGGATGGTCGCGGTGCGTGCGTGTTCCTCGGCGGTCCACTCACCCGGCACGGTTGACCAGCCCGTATCCAGAGTAAAGGCCATCGCCAGCATTCCTGCGAGTTCCTCCGGCGCGAACTGTGGCGCACCAGGCCGGTCGCAGATTCCCGCCAGGTGCGGCGCATACTCACTGCGATGCAGGAGGATGCTTCCGTGCTGCAAGAGTGAGCCGCGCATCTTCCGTTGCGCGCTACCGGCGACCTTCGAGCCGTCGATCAGCAGATCGCCCGGAGTCTGATGGAGGAAGCACACCACCGGTCCGAGCTTTTGCTCCTCGCCGCACACCACCGCGTGTGACTCCACGCCGCGTTCCTTCAGCACGCGCTGGAGGATGTGATGGAAGCGGCAAATCCAGTGCTCGGTCGAATGCCAGTCTTTCCCGGACGGCAGTGCGAGGGCGTAGGTGAGCTCGCGATCGTGAACGATGGCCGCTCCGCCTGTGGCGCGCCGGAGCCAGGCGAGTCGCGAGAGGTTCGGAGTAGCTGCGCGATCTTCCGCCGGCTGAAAGTAGCCGAGCGAGAGCGTTGGTTCGCTCCAGGTGTAGAATCGCAGCGAGGCGGCCCCGCGCACCGCGGATTCGAGCATGGTCTCGTCTGCGGCCATGTTAGTTGCTCCATCGGCGTCGGCGAACGGCAGCAAGCGAATTGTCTGGCTCATTGCGACATTTTACGGTGCAATCGATGCGGAAGTCATCCACGCTCCGTTTCCGCAGGTATCTCATGTTCCTCACGCTTGCATTTGTTCTTGCTGCTTCACCAGCCGAAGCCGCACCTGCCCCGCGGCTCCTCGGTGAGTCGATCGAACTGAAGACCGACACAGGCACGCTCTATGGCACTCTCGATTTGCCGCCGACGCCCGCTCCCTGGCCGGTGGTGATTCTTCATGCCGGTTCTGGCCCAACCGACCGCGACGGCAACGGCCCGTTCATTGCCACCGATTGCCTGAAGCAGGTCGGTCGGGCGCTGGCGAAAGAAGGCATTGCCGTGCTGCGCTTCGACAAGCGCGGGATCGCCAGAAGCGCGAAGGCGATGGTGAAGGAGGAGAGCATTCGCCTGGATACCTACGCGGCGGATGTGCTTGCGTGGGCCGCACTGCTCCGCAAGGATTCGCGGTTCGGCAAGCTCGGTTTCATCGGGCACAGCGAAGGCGCACTGATCGGGCTGCTCGCGGCCAGCGAGGCAAAGTTCGACGCCTTCGTCTCGCTGTGCGGCCCCGGTCGGCCACTTCAAGTGGTGCTGCGCGAGCAACTCAAGAAGAACTTCCCCGCTGAACTGTACAAGAAGTGCGATGCGATCATGACCGACCTCGAGGCTGGCAAGACGGTGAAGGAGACGCCCAAGGAACTCGCCACGCTCTTCCGCGCCAGCGTGCAACCGTACCTCATATCGGTCTTCACACGCGATCCGGCGAAACTCGCGGCGAAGCTGAAGTGCCCGATGCTGATCGTTTCCGGTACAACGGACATCCAGGTGTCCGCGGCCGACGCCAACAGTCTGGCGAAGGCGAATCCGATGGCGAAAGTGGCGATCATTGAGGGGATGAACCACGTCCTCCGTGCGGTGAAAGAGACGAACCGGCTGCTGCAACTGCCAAGCTACACCAACCCCACTCTGCCGCTTCACCCGAAGCTCATGTCGGTACTATCAGGATTCCTGAAGGCAACTCTGAGCGCGAAATGACACTCGACCCGATGCCCGCATATAATCCCTCATCACCTGTCGCTGGAATGGGCGAGGCGCTGCCAGCATAGCGTGAAGAGAAGCCGTTCGGAGTCCGTATCAGGGTCGTTCATGCCAACACAAGTCATTCGCGCGAAGTGCTGCGTTGCTGGCGGCGGGCCAGCAGGGATGATGCTCGGCTGGCTCCTGGCTCGCGCGGGTGTCGATGTGGTCGTGCTGGAGAAGCACGGCGACTTCCTCCGCGATTTCCGGGGCGACACCATTCACCCCTCCACGCTTCAGGTCATCCACGAACTGGGCTTGCTCGATGCGTTCCTCCGCCGGCCGCACCAGGAAGCTCCAGTACTAACGGGCAACTTCATGGGCCTGGAGTTCCCCTTCGCCGATTTCCGATCGCTCCCCACGCGGTGCAAGTTCATCGCCCTCATGCCGCAGTGGGAGTTCCTCGACTTTGTCGCCCAGCACGCCAGGCCATACCCAACCTTTCGTCTCTTCATGCACGCTGCGGTCACGGATCTCATTCGCGAAGGCGGTCGCGTCGTCGGTGTTCAGGCCGACACGCCCGACGGCCCGCTGGAGGTTCGCGCCGACTTGACGGTAGGGTGCGACGGTCGCCATTCGACGGTGCGCGAACGCGCTGGTCTACCCGTGAAGGACCTCGGCGCACCGATGGATGTGCTCTGGATGCGGCTCTCGCACAAGCCGACCGACCCCGGTCGACCGATCGGCCGTTTCGATGCCGGCCGCCTCTTCATCATGCTATTCCGCGGCGATTACTGGCAATGCGGCTTTGTCATTCCGAAGGGGGCACACGAAGCGGTGAAGGCACGCGGAATCGAAGCCTTTCGCGCCGACATTGCCGCTGTTGCTCCTGTGCTGGCCGATCGCCTGGAAGAGTTGCGAGACTGGAACGACGTGAAGCTACTGACCGTCGCCGTGGATCGGCTGCGGAAATGGTGGTTGCCTGGCCTGCTGTGCATCGGCGACGCGGCGCATGCGATGTCGCCAGTCGGCGGTGTTGGCATCAACCTTGCGATTCAGGACGCTGTGGCAACCGCGAATGCCCTCGCGCCAAAGCTGAAGACAGGCACACTGACCGACGCCGACCTCGCCGCAGTGCAGCGCCGCCGCACATTCCCCACGCAACTGACGCAGTGGCTTCAGGTGCAGATTCAGAACCGCATTATCTCGCAGGCGCTCGCCGCGAAGAAATCCACGCGTGTGCCGCCGTTTGTGCGTGCCTTCCAGAAGTTCCGGATCTTGCGGCGCATCCCGGCGCGACTCGTCGGCGTCGGCGTGCGTCCCGAGCATGTCCGTGTGGGTCCGGCATCTGTCTGAGTGTGAAGAACCGCGTCGCGTTCGCCGTGGGCATGTAGCCGATGCTCGTGAAGAATGGTCGATTACGAAACGGACGGTGGCTCACTTCTTCGTGTACTGCTTGAAGAAGGCAGCGATTCGCTTCGCAGACTCGGCCGGCATGGTGTGCCCACCTGGGTGAATCAGCGTCACCAGTGGCGTGCCGCCCTTCGATTCGTAGAGCGTGCCGGTTGGGTTCTCGCCCTTCTGCCAGGGTTTCCCCTGCGTCTCGCAACCGTTGATCCTTCGCACGGCGTTCATGGTCGTTTTCTGCCACTGGAACTTCACCACATCGTCCTTCTCCCCCGCGATGTGTAAGCACGGTTTGGGCTTGAACGATCGCACCATCAACCCGGCGGTCGTGCCTGATGGTGCGACGGCTGCGAACACGTTGCCGCGTTCGGCCCAGAGCAACTGTGTGAAACGTCCACCGTTGGAATGACCAGTGGAGTAGATGCGTTTGTCGTCCACGCGATACTTCGTTCGCATCGAGGTGAGCATCTCATCGAAGAGTTTGAGGTCGCGGTCGCCTTGCTCACCGGGGCTGTTCTGCCAGCCGTTGCGTTTCCCCTCAGGGTCGGTGATCTTGCCGGGTGTCTTCAATCCTTGGGGATACACACAGATCGCCTCTGGCCAGTATTCGTGAATCGCCATCTTTCTGGCTGCCCGATTCATCGTTCCGCCGTGTCCGTGGAAGACGAACACGAGGGGATGAGGTTTTTCACCAGCTTTCGCGGGGGCGTAAACGAGCGCTTCGCGCGTCACACCGCCGATCTTCCACTCCATCTTTCGCAGTGGCTCGGCGGCATTGGCCACGAGCGTCGATGCTCCCCCCAACATGAGGCACAGAATCAATCGGGACATGACGTTCTCCTGCTCGATGCGGTCGCGAAAGGCCGTTCCCCATCCTATCTGAACACCCTCGATGATGAGTAGTTCCTGAGAACGGGCGGTTCTGTTTCAATCAATGCCATGTCTAGAAATGTCTAGTTTCATCAATCGGCGCTCGTTAACAACGTCTATCGAAATAACGAAAAGCCATCGCGCAAGAAGTAAAGTTGGGATTTTCTGCCGAATAGCTGTTGACAGGCATAGTGAACGGACGTATAAGTAATCGCGTGGGCTGCTAATGAGGAGTTGAAGCGGCAGTCAACGGGTGAAACGCAACGAGGACGCGAGATCGCAAAAGGAACGAACCGCGGATTGCGGTTCCCAGTTGGGGAGGGGCGACGATGGAAAGCTGGCGTCTGGTGTGGCGGGATGGGTTCGTGCCTGTGCTCTCAACCGCAGGTCTGGAAGCGCTCCGGGACGCGCTCCGCAGCGACGACCCGCGTTTGACTCAGGGCAGCACCACCACCCCACCTCCGCTGATGTGTGTGCAGGACTGGCCCGTTGAGGCCGCCTGCGCCCTGGGTTACTGCGGCTGGCAAGGCGATGAACTGGAATCGGTCGGCCAGGTCGAGGAGTTCTTCGCGCGGGCCTGCTTCGAGGCCGATCAGCGCCTCGGTGAGCCGGCGGCGTGCCGTTGGTTCCTCAATTGGTTCGATGATACGCCGCGCGATCTGATGCGCCGCGAACTTCTGCTGGAAGTCGAGAAGTCCCTCGCTGAACGGTTCCCGGTCCTGCCGCCGCCGGTCATCGACATCGCTCCCTGTGTGAGTGAAGCCGCCGCGGCCTGAGCAACCCGAATCATCGATGTGCAACACCGACGAGATGTGAAATCCTGATCGCCCAACTGAACACAACACCTAATCCCATAATCGCCATGAATACGATCTGCCGCCACTGCTCGAAGTCGAAAGTCAACCGCCCCCGTGGGCTGTGCTGGAGTTGCTATTACGCCCCAGGCGTGAAGGAGCAATACCCCTCCACCAGCAAGTATGCTCGCCGTGGTGTTGGCAACTTCACCGGGAGAGCGCCGCTGCCTGCATCGCCCACGACCGCTGCTCCTGGCTCGCCAGAAAAGCTCGCTGTACTGGAACAGCGCGCCCGACTGAAGCAGGCCATCTTCCACCCGGCCGATGCTCGCTACGCTGGCGACCCGCGCCCGCTGGAGTTCATCGATAACCACAGCACCAGCACGGAGATGGCCTGCTGCGTGGCGTAGAGGGTGGGGCAGGTCAGGAAGCGGCCCGCCTCGGCCCTCACCGAAGGCCGTCCGGAAGAACCGGGCGGTCTTCGGCTCTTTCACGGAGGGCAAATGTGAGTCGTCGCGATTACCTCGGTTTCCGCTCTTCTCTCAAACTCGCACGCGCACTCAAGCTGGGTGTAGCCAAGTTCTCTGGTGGTGCCGGCGTGAATTGGGTAATTTGGGTAA
>CAYRDG010000036.1:0-46578 GCA_964422915.1 uncultured Frigoriglobus sp.
TCGCGCCAGATCGGGCAGTTGCGAGAACTGCTGCACTGGTTCAATTCCCGGCGCAATCCGCTGTTCTTGCCCATCGCACTCCTGCGGATGTGGGACATCCGATTTGCATTCAAGCTGGAAGCATGGCGGGCACGCTCGGGTTGCGCGGTGGCAAGCTGGCTCCGGGCCGTGGGGGAAGTGGAAGCGCTCTCGTCGCTCGCCGGCCACGCTTACGAGAACCCCACAGACCTCTTCCCCACCGTGGAAGAAGGGCCGATTCAACTTCGCGCCACGGGCATCACGCACCCACTGATTCCCACAGAGCGAGCGATACGCAACAACGTGGCGCTGGGCGGCAGCGAACCATGTGTGCTGATCGTTAGCGGCTCGAACATGAGCGGCAAAAGCACACTGCTGCGTGCTGTTGGCGTGAACGCGGTCCTGGCACTGGCGGGTGGAGTCGTGCGTGCGACGAGTTTCACACTCACGCCGGTGTCGCTCGGCGCGACGATGCGCGTTCAGGATTCGCTTCAGGCCGGGAAATCGCGATTCTTCGCGGAAGTGACGAAGGTTCGCCTGCTACTCGATATCGCGACGCGCCCCGGCGCACCGCCACTGCTCTTTCTGCTCGACGAACTCTTCGCAGGGACAAACTCGGCGGATCGCGTGGCCGGCGCGGAGGGCGTGGTTCGCACACTCGTTGCCGCTGGAGCGATCGGTTTCGTGACGACACACGACCTGAGCCTGACCGCTGTGACAGACACGATTCCAGGTGCGGTGAACGTCCACTTCCGCGACGACATCGCGGAGGGGGAACTCCACTTCGACTACACAATGCATCCTGGCGTAGTTCCCCACGGCAACGGGCTGGCGCTCATGCGGGCCGTGGGCTTGAATGTGTGACGGTGAACAGCGAGCGAAATCCGGAAACAGCGCATGCCCCATGTGTATCCGGGTCTCGTCACGGGCGGCTCATCCCGACGAAACTGCCGTCGTTTTCGCGCGATAGCGACCAGAGGAACGCACCCACGTCGGGGCTTTCGAAGTAGAAGCCAACGGAGTTGATCTTCACGCGCGCATGCGTGGTGTTTGTTGGGTTCCAGTCACGCCGGAGCTTGTCGCGGACATGCTTACCCAGAATCACACTCAATTCCGCTTCCGATAGGTTCGCGTTCTGCTGTGCTGGTGTCAGACCAGGACCGCTTGTCGGTAGGCCGTCGGAGAAGAGATAGATCGTGTCCATTCCGGCGAGTCGCAGGCCGAATGCCTTGTCGAACGCCGCATACATGTTCGTGTCGTCCTTGGGCTTGATCTTCAGGAGTGCCGTGGTCACGGTCTGCACCGATTTCGTTCCCTCGTAAGATTGCCATTCGCCACGGCCGAACAGCCAGGCGGCTGAACTGGAGAAGACGATCACCTGATACTTCTCGAGCGTGGGGATGCTCTGCATCACCTTGCCCACAGTCTCGATCACGAGTGGCCACTTGGTGCTGTCGCCTGTGCTCAGATCGCGTTTGCCCATACTGCCAGACATATCCACGAGGAACACGACGCGTTTGCCGGTCATGGCGATGCCGGCGAAGCGGGCTTCCTTCTCCAACTGAATCTTGTTGAACTTGTCGGCGAGTTTCGCCTTCTGGCCTTGCAGGTCAATGATTGTCGCGTTGGCGTCGTCGATCTTTCGAGAGAGGTCCTTGATCTGTGCGCGGGCCGTGCCGAGTTCCTCGCCCGTCCTGGCAGCACCCGTCTTCGCGCGAGCGAGTTCGTCTGTCGCCTTCCTGGCGGCTGCTTTTGCCGTTGCCAGTTCGTCCGTCGCCGTCCTGGCGGCCTTTTTCGCATCCGTGAGGCTGGCATCGAGATCGCGTTGTGCGGCGCGGAGCTTTGCTTCCACGTCGATCAGTTCCTTGCGGAGTGCCGACACGCGCGTCTCCAGCGATAGCCGATCGGCATCCTTTGCCCGCATGAGCTTCTGGAGCGTGCTGAGTTGCGTGGAGGTGTCCGTTTCTTTCTTCGCGAGCAGATCGAGGTCAGCCTGGCGCTTCTTCAGGAGGTCGGTTGTCGCGATCACTTGTTCGCGGGCGAGGTCGCGTTCCTTCGCTGTTGTGGCTGTGTTCTTTTCGGCGGCCGCAAGTTCTGCTTGCGTCGTCGTGAGTGCCGCGCGAGTCTGTTTCGTGTCGGCGCGTGCCTGAGCAAGTTTTCGTGCCGTCTCGTTGCGCTCGGTTTGGATCAGTTTGAGTCGGTCTGCTAGTCCGCTCGATTCCTTGATGAGCGTGAGGCGAATCCCTTCCAGTTCCGTAACATTCATTGCCAGCCGTTGGCGTGTCTGTTCCTCGGTGGCGAGCCGTACGCGCGTCTCTTCGAGTGTCGTGAGTGCCGCGGCGAGCTTCTTGTCGGTGGTACTCAGATCGAGTAACGCGGCCTGATTGGCTCTCACGGCGTCGGTGGCCATCCGACTGTTAAGGAGGAACAGGAGCGTCACGCAGCCGAGCGCGCAGCAGAAGACATCGAGCATCCACATGCTCACGAGCGTCGGCGGCTTGTGACGAAGTCGCATCGGAGGGTCCCTCGTCCTTTCACTGTGTTCCGCTCACTCTGCAGCGCGAAGTGTGCGTGAGAATCGCCGCTTCCATCACGACAGTGTTCCTGAACCCGAACGCGGTGACTCGGACGGCTTCCGCACGTCGATCCGTTGCGGCACGGCGATGACACTATCGAGGTGCGTACGCGGCAGTTCCGCGCTCAGCCATCGCGGGACCAGCGCCGCGGCCGCAGCGGCCACCGCGCCTGGCGGTAGTACTTCCACAGCGGCGCCCTCGGGTGTATTGGCCTGGATACTCCGGACGAGGCCTGGCAAGCGGCCGGCGGCGTCCGTCAGCCACACCGCACGTGGCGGTTCGGCCAGTCCGATGCCGTTGGTGAAGTCGCGGACGGAGTCGCCTGCGAGCCGGGCGAGTGCCGCACAGTGTGCCTCGAACTCTTCAGGTTGTTGGATCACATCCTGGAACCAGTGTGCCGTGCGAACGAAGAGGCTCATTCGCTGGCCCGCGCGGGCGCGATCGATGGCTTCGTCGAGTTGTTCGTAGAGTGCCTGTTCCGCTTCGGCGTTGTCGCGCGGATCGCGCCGGCAGAGCCGCACGCACCGATCGGCCACGGCGTCGAGCAGGCGATCTTTCCACGTTTTCAGGGCCAGCCGCGGCCACACCGCCGAGCCGACCATCCGAACGAGGTCTTCTTCCACGGAAACAAGAGTAGCCGAAAGCGCGAACTCATCGGCGTCGAGAATCACGACTGCGCCAGGGCCGCCCACCGCCGGGCGCAGCGGTACCACCCAGTCGGCCTCAGCAGATTCGGGCGCGGCTGGCTTCCCGCTCAGGATGGTCTCCGCGCGGTCGGCGGCCAGTGCCAGCGCGCCCGCCGCGGTTCCCTTCAACGGCAGTCGCGACCGGCCAGCGGCGGCAGTCACGCGCGTGACCTGAGCCGGGGCGAGGTAGACAGGCAGAGCCAAGGCGATTGCGTCGGTTTCGGCCGTAACGGGCTTGCGAATCCGGTCGAAGGCGAGGCCGAGCGCCGATTCGGCGAGGAGTGTGTGCCGGCCGAGTCGCCACTCGCGTGGCTGGCCGAGTGAAGGGAGGAAACTCGAACAGACGAGGTGCGGGAACCGGCGACACGCGGCGAAGCCGGCGCGGCCGACTTCGAGCGAACGCCGTTCGCCGGAGACGAACAGCAGGAGTTCGGCGTCTGGCTCGTCGAGTACGAGTGCGCGTGATCGCGATGCAACCGCCTCCGCGCGGATGCGGCTCGCAGTGAGGTCGAGACCGACCGCCCGCGTGCGGTCGTGGATTGGTGCGGATTTGCGTGACCAGATCATGGGTGCTTTGCGTGGTGGATCGAGGCTAAAAGCCGGCGATAGCCGGATCGGCAGTCAACACCCAGAGGCTTCGGCCCCTGGATTCCTGGATCACGCCTCCTTCGACGGATCGTACAGACGCAGCAGCAAGTGTTCCTGGCAATACTCCTGGGCATCCGTAACGAGTGTCTCCTCCGCTCGTTGTACCGCGTGGAGGAAGTACATCACACCTAGGCTCAGCACCAGTGCCACAAGGGTGCAGTCGAAGGCGATCTTCAATTGATCCTTCGCCTGTCGTGTGAACTCCTCGATATTGACAGCATCAGCGCCGAACGCGCCGCCTAGCCCGCGCACGGTGCCGACGAAGCCGATGGCGGGAATCGCCCACGCGAGGTAGTTCACCGTTGAGAGAGTCGCGGTGAAGCGAGACATCTCCACGTCGGCCTGATTCCGAACCACTTCCGCCACGTCAGGGGCCGATTTACTGATGGCGAACTTCCCCAGCCCCAGCCGTATCATATTCGCCAGGACAAACGGCCGGCCGGAGGTCAGTTGCTCCACTTTTCGGGCCAGAGGTCGGGCATCTTCTGGCAAAATGCGTGCCCCTTCCTCGGTCGGAAGCAGATCGAGGCCGAACGCTTTGCGCTGTCGAAGTACCTCGCGATAGCGGCTCTGGAGGATCAGGGCGGTCCAGACTGCGCAAACGTAACAGAGTACCTGCTCGGGACCAATGAAAAGCCGCACGAGGCGTTCGCGTGTCCACTTCGTGGCCATCTCCTCGCGTGATTCCGGACCAGGTAGAACTTGCCACAGCGGCAGGATCACGACCCCGACAATGACGAGGGCCAGGATCAGAAGTAGCCATTCGCGGGCCGGCCGGTGCGACGCAGGTATCGTCATCGAGGATTCGTCCTGTCAGGCGGGCGGGTCATGGCTTATTGTCCGTATCTAACAGTCGCACCGCAAGCGCCGAGAGGCTTTCCCGATTTGGGCTTCGCCTTTGGCGCTGGGTGTTTAGAACACGTTCAGCCCCTGGTGGGCGCGGGAAATTGCAATCCGCCTCACAAATCTCCTCGCGAGGGCCTCACATGCGTTACGGACTGACTTTGCTCGCAGCTGTGGCCGCCTCTCCTCTATTCGCCGCCGACTTCCCGCGATTCAAACCGCAAGAGATCGACACCGGGCTGAAGATCGGCTACGCGGTCGTCACCACTGATGTGGACGGTGACAAGAAGCCCGACATCGTTGTTGTCGATCAGCACAAGGTGGTGTGGTACAGGAACCCTGGCACGCAGTCGGGCGTGTGGAAGAAGTATGTGATTCTCGACGGCAAGACGCGCCCGGATAACGTCTGTATCGCGCCCATCGACATCGATGGCGACGGCAAGCCGGAGTTCGTGCTTGGCGCGGCCTGGAAACCATTCAACACGGCGCAGGCCGCGCAGTTGGTGTGGCTGAAACGCGGCAAGGACGTGACGCAGGAATGGACGATGCATGAGATTCCCTGTGAAGAACCTGTGGTCCACCGTGTTCGCGTGGCGGACATCGACGGCGACGGCAAGCCGGAAGTCGTCATGGTCCCGCTCATGGGTCGCGATTCCAGCGCGAAGGGGAACTGGATGGATGGCCGCGGCGTGCGGATCATCGCCTACAAGGTGCCTGCGAAGGAGCCGGAGAAGAAGGAGAACTGGAAGACGCAGGTGCTTTCGGACGAATTGCACGTCACGCACAATTTCTGGCCGGTATACTCCGCCACGGTCAATGGGAAGCGACCGCTCAGGGCCATCCTCGTAACCGCATACGAGGGAGTTTTCACGATCCGACCGATGGATGGGAAGTGGAAGACGAGCCGTGTCGGTGTCGGCAACCAGGCGAACGCGAAAGGAAGTCGCGGCGCGAGCGAGATCAAGGAGGGGCATGTGGGGCGAGGCGCGCCGGTGATCGCGACCATCGAACCGTGGCACGGAAACCAGGTCGTCACTTACACGGAGCCGAAGCCGGGGCCGGGTGGATTGTGGGATCGCCATGTCCTTGACGACCACCTGCGCTGGGGGCACGCAGTCTGGTTCGCGGACCTCGACGGCGACGGCGCGGAGGAACTCGTGATCGGCGTTCGTGATAACCCCAAGGCCGGCGACACATTCCAGGAGCGTCGGGGCGTCCGCATCTACAAATGCACGGATGGCAAGGGCGCGAAGTGGGAGCGGAGGATCCTCGAAAACGGTGGCGTTGCGGTGGAAGACCTGACCTGCGCGGACCTCAACGGCGATGGCAAGATCGACATCATCGCCGTCGGTCGCCAGACCGGGAACGCCCGCATCTACTGGAATCAAGGGAAGTAACACGCAGCCGGGGAGAGGTTTGCGCGGTCTTGGGGCCGCTACTCACCCCGCTGACGCATGTAGCGATCCACATTCTCGGGAGTACGAGGCAGCGTGCGGCCAATGTATTGCCGGCGGGTGAGGGGGTAGTGCTCCAATCCCAACAGCGGAAGCAGCCAGCCATGATCCGCATGGGGATCAATGATCACGGGGCGCGTGTGAAGCTGGCGGACAATGTGACGGCTCGCCGAATCGCCGAAGTACGAAAGCGGATAGCGGTTGCGTGAATACAGCGGGTCCATGTCGGTGAACGCGTGAATGCAGTCGCAGCCGTTCCCCAACCGGCTGGCCTCGCCGATGGCGTCGATGCACTGGTAGCCGATTTGACCCGATTCGAGGAACTGTTTCTGTACCAGGAATCGCTGGTAGAGGCCCGGTCCAACCTCATACGGTCCCCACACCGATACCCGTTCCTTTTGCCGGAGCATCTCTTCAATCGTGAAGTGAAGCCCCAGATTGGTTCCGGGTTCCGGAGATCGGGCCAGTGGCTTGATGTCGAGCGAAGCAGGCATCCAGCTAATAGTGTGCTCGTCGAGAACAGGCGACCCAGGACCGTCGCAGCCGGTTACCCGCACGATTGTTGCCCAGGTGTGAGTGTATTTGGGGCGTTTCGGTGCGGATTGCGAGCCAAATACGATGAGGAAGTATCGCTCGCCAGGCGGGGCCACGGTACGGGCGAGGCCCGCAAGGATGTCGTCGGCAGGTGTGGGCGGTTTCTTCGCGAGCGTTGAGCATCCGGCCGCACAAAAAACACATGCCCCAAGAAGCAAAACGACTCGACCCGGACGAAGCATCGCAACTCTCACGCGAGGGAATGTCACCACAATCGTTACCGAGTATCGTCGGAGCAGTCCCTTCGCACGCAACATCCTTTCCCTGAAGCGCGTTCTTCCGCCTGTCTCCGCCGGCGCGGCCGATACAGCTTCGCGCGACAACAGAGGCCGTGAGTAATAAAACAACAGGGATTCCCTGCACTCAAGGACCTGATATGAAGTCGCGATTGTTCACTCCTGGCCCGACGCCTGTTCCCGAAGAAACGTTGCTGGAACTTGCCCGGCCAGTTACCTACCACCGCGCACCCGAAGCGAAAGCGATCCTGGCCGAGGTGGGTGAAGAGCTGAAGTACGTCTTCCAGACGAGCCAGCCTGTTTACACGCTTACCTGCTCTGGCACCGGCGCGATGGAAGCGGCCGTCTCGAACACGCTCGCCGCCGGCGAGAAAGCCATCCTCTGCACTGCGGGGCGCTGGGGCGAACGCTGGCGTGGCATCCTCAAGGCATTTGCCGCGAACATCGTCGCGGTGGAAGTTCCTTACGGCAAGGCAGTCACGCCGGAGATGCTCCAGCAGGCACTGGGCGCGAACCCCGACACGAAGGTCGTATTCACCACGCTCTCCGAAACCAGCACCGGCGTCGGACACGACCTCGAAGCGTTCGGCAAGGTTGTTGCGAAATCCGACGCGCTGCTCGCAGTGGATGGCATCAGCGGCATCGGCGCGATGGAGTGCCGGATGGACGCCTGGAAGCTCGATGTGGTTGTGACAGGTTCACAGAAGGCGCTCATGATGCCGCCGGGGCTGGCGTTCGTCAGCGTGAGTGAGAAGGCGTGGAAGAAGATCGACGCGACACCTGTTCGCGGTTTTTACCTCGACCTGCGGCGCTACCGCAAATCGCTGGCAGAAAGCGACACGCCATTCACTCCCGGCAACACACTCATCCGCGCGCAGCGCGCCAGTCTGAAACGCATTCGCGTGGAAGGAATCGAGAATCTCTGGGCGCGTCACAATCGCATCGCCGCAGCGTGTCGCGCCGGGGTGGAGGCGATGGGGCTGAAGGTGTTCGCGGAACAGCCCAACAGCGGGTTAACCGTGATCGCAGTGCCCGAAGGTGTGGATGGCACCGCGACGCTCAAGACGCTGGAGAAGAAGTACGGCTACAAACTGGCCGACGGGCAAGACACGCTCAAGGGGCACATCTGGCGGCTGTCGCACATGGGTTACACTGACGCTTTCGAGGTGCTCGGTGCCCTGGCAGCGCTGGAGTTGGTGCTCTCGGAAAGCGGATTCAAACTCGATCCAGGCGCCGGCCTCGCTGCCTTCCAGAAGGCATACGCTTCCAGGAAGTGAGTCGTGGTGGGATGGGGTTCGAGGAAGTTCTTCCTCGAACCCCGCGAGGAGGTTCCGATACCTGATCTTCCGCGGGACAACAAATCGCTCGCCGCGCTCGTCACGATTACCGACGAGGCGGGGCAACGCGTTGACTACCTGCCCCGGTACTTTCACGCGAAGAGAAGGCTCGTCGCCTGAGGCTTCCTGACCCCCAACACGGTGCGCACGCAGCGAGAGAGTTCCGAAACGCCGCGAAGCCTGGAACGATGGGTGCGAGGCCGCGATTACAGTTCGAGAGCGAGGGATTGAGAGAGCGTTGAGTTGAGCGAGGGTGTGTCCCTCGGCGAACAACATTGAAGCGTTCGCGCTTGTAATTCTTGCAATACCTTTCGGCTTGGTTCAGGCTGTAGTTCTTACACCACTTGCGCGGCATGCCCTCCTCGCCGTCATCACACGCGGAATCCCGAACCGCTGCCCACACCGCACGTTAGGGCGGTAGATTTCCGCGCAGCGCAGCCTCTGCGCGTTCCCGGCACACTCCTTGCGGTTACACTTCCGACGACCCTTGATTCGCATGCTGCATGGCAGCCGGTCGTCACTCACCACGGAGGTCAAGGGAATGACTCTTCGTCGGCATATCCTGGCGCTTGCGCTCGTGCTTGTTGCACCTGCACTCGCGTCTGCCGCGACGTACAACACCGATAACTTCACCGTTCAGGCGCCGACGGCCGAACTGGCTCGGAAGTTCGGTAACATGGCCGAGTTCTACCGCGAAGAGAAAGCTCTTCAGTGGCTCGGTCGCAAGATGCCGCAGTGGCCGCGGCGCTGCCCGCTGCATGTCCAGCTCACTTCCGGCTCGGCCGGTGGAGCCACTACCTTCACCTTCGGAAACGAAGGTGGCCGGTCGGTCGTGACTTCCATCACGATGGAGATTCGCGGCGAGGCCAAGCAGTTGCTCAACAGTGTGCTACCGCACGAAGTCACACACACGGTTCTGGCTCACCACTTCGGCCGTCCAGTCCCACGCTGGGCCGATGAGGGCGGCAGCGTGCTGTCCGAGAACGATGACGAACGCTACCAGCACGACATCCGCTGCCGCGAACTCCTGAACGCCGGACGTGGAATTCGCTGCCGGGTTCTCTTCCGCATGACCGAATACCCGCGCGACATGATCGTGCTCTACGCGCAGGGTTACTCACTGTCTCACTATCTCGTGAGCAAGGGCGGCGACGGTCATGAGGGGCGTGGCAAGTTGCTCCAGTTCCTCGGCATGGGGATGCAGGGTAACACCATCGAAAGCTGGAACACCGCCGCCAACAAGGTCTATGGCTTCGACTCGGTCGACGCCCTGGAAGAATCGTGGCTGGCCGCACTGAAAGCTCCGCCGTCGCGCGTCGCCGCGCGTGGCACGACGGCGCCTGGTGGGCTGACCGCAGCGAGCCGGACGGAGCTTCGCTCATCGGCGGCCCCGGTTGCACCACTCCTGGAACCGCCCGTGAAGGCCGTCCGCGGAGTTGCCCCCGATCGCGAACCGGCACGACCCACATACCTGCCATCCGCAGAACCCACAGCTTCCGGTAGCACGCCTCGGCGTGCGACACCCGATGTGCCGCCCATCGTGCTGGGACCGCCTGAACTCCCGGCACCAGTCAGGCGGTGATCGCCAGAGGTCGGTACTCGAAACCACAACGCCCGGAGGTACCTCCGGGCGTTATTCGTTCGGTGGAGGAACGGCTCTCTACCCGGCTTCCACTTCGCGCACGATCTCGCGTGTGAGGAGCGATTCGAGATCGGTGAGGACACGCGCGGCCTGGGCACCGTCGAGCACGCGATGGTCGAATGTGAGCCGCATGTCGAGCGAACCGTTGGCGTCGAACTGACCGTAGTGAAGCGCGGTGGTCAGTACCGGGATGATGGTGACCAGCCCTGCGCCCTGCGCACCAATGGAACTGATGCTAAAGGTACCGAAGTTGTGGCACCGGCGCCGACCACACAGGTTGAGCGAGCACCACCAGAAGAGGTGCCGCAAGGGCCACGGGATGCGACCTGTGGCCCGCATCCGCTGGTAAGCCCGCAATTCCTCGACAGGCGTTTCCTGGTGAACCCGCACCATCTCGTCCATCTCCGCCAGCGTCCGGTTCTCCGGGCTACGGATCAGACAGAAGATCACCACGTCCTCGTCGCCGACTCGCCGCATCACATTCAGGGCCGCGATGCTGTGTGGATGCTCATAGAGATGGTGGCGAGGAAACTTCAGGTACGAGCGGCGAAGTTCGGGGTGATCGCGGCCGAGCATCGCATATGCCTTGCTGAACAGCACAGTCCAGCGAGGCTTGCGTGTCGCCGTGGCGCGGGCGCCGACCAGTCGACTGAGGTCGAGTCGGCGTTCCGCAGTGACGGCAGGCACCTGCCGGCTGAAGTGCATCAGATCCGTGACGACGGCCCGGTACGGCGAGATGGGGATTCTCCGTCCCACGAGCTTTGGCATGGCGTGTCCTCCGCCCAGGCGGGTACGAGTGCCCGCTCCGAATCCTTCGGAAGTGTTGGTTCGACGCGAGAGCCTAGTTGTAAACCCGCGCGGCCCACTCCGCAAGCCGGACTGGACAGGGCCGCTTGAATATCAACGGATGTGCCATTCCCGCCCGGTTCTCCACTCACAACGTGGCTCGGAATCCGCCACCGTCAGTTTCCTTCACATTCCAGGAAATGCCAGTCACCGCTCCCGCGATCCCTGTGATGTGAATACACTTCTCCCGTCGCCCCTTCCATCCCCGCCCGGACCTCGCCATGCCACGCCGTCCGCTGCCGGTCTTCGTGCTGTCCGTCGGTCTCGCGCTCATGCTCGGTTCCGCGCTACGCCCCCTGTTCGCGCAGGGGAAAGCCGCGCCTGCTGCGCCGGACTCATCCCAGTATCCCGAAGTGACAATTCAGCCGGTCGAAGGCGATACGGTGAAGGGCCGGTTGAAGCTCTCTGCCGTTAGCGTCGAGACCAGGACCGGCACGACTACAGTCCAGATGCAACATGTCAAGCAAATTGCGATCAACAGCGAGCCAGACGGGAAGGCCAACGATGCAGTGACGCTTGCCGACAAGAGCGTCGTTCATGGCCGCGTGATGCAGGAGGAATTCGTGGTTGAGCGGCCGGGGCTTTCGGAACCACAGAGAATCAAGAAATCCGAGGTGCGCGAAATCCGCGTGGTGCGGAAAGAATCATTGCCGCTGGTGTCGATTCTGCTGGGCCTGCTCACGCTCACTGCGATGGAGATCGTACTCGGCGTGGACAACATCATCTTTCTGGCCATCGTTGCCGGACGGTTGCCAAAGGAGCAGCAGCCCAAGGCACGTCGCCTCGGCTTGATTGCCGCGCTGGGCACGCGGTTGCTGCTGCTCGGGTCGCTCTTCCTCTTACTGAAACTCACCGCGCCACTGTTCACGCTGCCGACACTGGGCATCATCACCGACATCGAGGCTCGCGAGGTTTCCGGCCGCGATCTGATCCTCCTGATCGGTGGGCTGTTTCTGGTGGGCAAGAGTACTTACGAGATTCACGAGAAGATGGAGCATGCGCGGGCCAGTAACGCCGGCGTACATCACGAGGCCAAGCCTGCGAGCTTCGCCTGGACCATCGCCACCATCGCCGTCATCGACATTGTTTTCTCGCTCGATTCGGTCATCACAGCTATCGGGATGGTCGAGCAAATCTGGGTCATGATGGTCGCCGTCGTACTGGCCATGTTGGTGATGCTCTACTTCGCCGGTCCCATCGCCAACTTCGTGGATCGACATCCGACCATCAAGGTGCTGGCCCTGGCGTTTCTCATTCTCATTGGCGTCATGCTCGTGGCCGAGGGGTTGGGTCAGCACATCGACAAGGGGTACATCTACGTCGCGATGGCCTTCGCGCTCGTCGTGGAGGTTGTGAACATGCGGTTACGCGGGCATCCTGCGGAGGGTGAACCCGTGGGTTTGAAGGCGAGCGAGACAGAGGCGACCCGGCCCGAACCGCCCGCGTGAGTTGTTGAGTGAATGTTGTTCGACCGGCGAGCGATCCGCGCCGCGTCCGGGTGTGAATGAACGGCTGGCAACGAACACGGCCCACTGGCTGAAGCAGTGGGCCGTGTTCACTATCTGGTGATCGCTCGCTCTCAGAAGCGAGTCTTGTACTTGGTTTCCAGCTTCTTGCGTGCGTCGGCGAGGAGTTCATCAATCTGAATCCACGTTTCCGTTCGCCGCTCGCGATCACTGTCGATGACCTTTTGCTGCTGCGCCACGATCTGGGGGATATTCGTTGATACTCCACCCCCGCCGACCCAGACCGGGCGAATGCGTCGCCAACTCACGGTCCAGGCGGTGTTCGTTGTCCCATAGACATAAGCCTGGTTGGCGAGTGAATTGAGGTTGATCGGCACCCCACGAAGGCTGCCCGCCAGCGCCCGGAGTCGCTTGGCCGCGTCCTGTGCGGCGAGAATTGCCACTGGGTCTACCACCCGGCGTGTGAGGTGGTCGATCTGCTCCGCGGCCTTTTCATTCCACGTTGCCATCTTCTTGTAGTCTGGCGAGTCCTTGATCTTGCGCAGATCGTCGAGGATGACATCGACGGCACCCAGATAGCGTTTCGTGGCCGGGACTGAAACGGTTTCCGCTTTCCCTCGTACCTTCTCATCCTCTTCGCTTCCAGGAGCCGGGAACGCGAACAGTGACAGCACGCGCCGCAGATTCGACTTGGTGAGCGATCCGCTCAGCGTCATCGACTTTGCCTCGTAGCTCGCTGTCCAGCCCGACATGCCAGGGAGTGCCACGCCCTCGTAGTCGAGGAGTTCCAGGAACAACTCGCGCATGATGCGCCTGTATGGAGTGATTTCGAAGCCGAAATCGACGCGCACACTGGCACTGATCCCCTCGTGTACCTTGATGCTCAGCGTCATCCCCTGTACGGTCGCGATCACCCGCGACAACACTTCCACGTTCACCTTGCCCTGGCGGACAACGGCAGGGCTGGACGGCAACCCGGCACGCAGGAGAACAGGATCGAAAGAGTCGGATAGATCCACGGCAATGGTCACTGCGGTGTCGCCGGCTGCATCCGTTGCATGCTTCAGGTAAGGGGAAAGCGTGGTGTCCTTGCCGCTCAGGGCGTGCCTCACCCAGCGTGTGGCGGCTTGCCGATTCGCAGGGTAGATGCCGGCCAGGATGTAGTTCGGCATCCCGATGTAGTACACGTCTTCCGGTGTCAGCGCGATGGCCTGATCGGCGATGCGGTCGGTCACGGCGCCTGACCGGGCTGCCAGTTCGCGAATGTTGATATTGTTTCGGAGTTTGACCAGCGCCACTTCGTGGTCGCGTGTCATCGACGACAGGTTCACATTAGAGGCAATCACAACAGCATCCGATTCCGGCGGAACGAAACCCACACCGGTTCGGTAGCGTTGGAAGTAATCGTCGGACCATTTCTCGGTGCGCGCGATCGGGCTGGCATATGCTCCCTTCACATTGACCAACATCAGGGTATTCGTGTTCGGCGGCACCCGCTTCAGCAGGTCGTCGTAAGGGCCTGCGGCATCGAGTCTCGCTTCGCAGGCCATCAGCAGGCAAACGGTCATCACGATTCGGAGCATGAGGTATCCTCGGAAGTCATGGACGGCAACGAATGAGAGAGCCTCTCCGGCGCTATCGTCGGACTGGTACAAGTGTATCAGGCAATCCCTGACACTACATCAGCGTACAGCATCACAACCGAGCGTGGCCCGGCGACGTAGGTCGAGCCAGCCACTGGTGGGGCGATTCGCCAATCGGTGATGTCGTTGGGTGACGGCAAGGATGTGTCGATCCACCGTCGCCAGGGCTGCGGCGCCGGCCGAGCGGGCAGTTCGAACTCCAGCGCGTCCCAGTATCCGTTCAGGATCATGTGGAAGACAAGCTGGTGCTGCTTCAGCACAGCGCCAAAGGCAAAAGCGTGCGAGGTGTCGCTCCAGTCGGGCTGGTTGAGCTTGACGCCATGCCAGGCCTTCTCCCCACGATCAATGAGTTCGACCAGGCTCAACCGCTGCTCCTCGTGTCCCGTTGGGCGGAACGTTCGCCGTGCCAGAAGGAGCGTGACGAATCGGTGGATGTCCGCGTGCTTCTCCAGGAGCGACCAGTCGAGCCAGTTCGATGAATCGTCGTGGCAGTAGGCGTTATTGTTGCCGCCTTGCGTCCGGCGCATTTCATCGCCCATCAGGAGCATCGGTAGGCCGATGGACAGGAGCGTGACGGTGTGGAAATTCTTCACCTGCCGGTTTCGTAACTGGTCGATTGCAGTGTCGGTTGTCGGCCCTTCCACCCCACAGTTCCACGAGCGGTTGTCGTTCGCGCCGTCGCGATTTTGCTCGCCGTTGGCCTCGTTGTGCTTCTCGTTGTAGCTGGTGAGATCGTTGAGTGTGAAGCCGTCGTGGCAGGTCACGAAGTTCACGCTCTGCTCGGCTTCCCGTTGTTTGTGAGCATAGACGTTGGGACTGCCGATGAGGCGGTCGGCGAATCGCCGAACCGATCCGGGTGTGCTGCGGAAGAAGTCGCGAGCGTCGTCGCGGAAGTGGCCATTCCACTCCTTCCAGGCATCGCCCACGAAACTCCCCACCTGGTACAGCCCGGCCGCATCCCACGCCTCGGCGATCAGTTTAGTACCAGCCAGTGCCGGCTCCGATTCGATGTCCCACACGACTGGCGGGTTTGCCAGCGGCCGGCCAGATTCATCCCGAGACAGCACCGAGGCAAGATCGAAGCGGAAGCCATCGACATGCATCTCCTGGACCCAGTAACGCAGACTGTCGATGATCATCCGTCGCACGATCGGGTGGTTCGCGTTGAGCGTGTTCCCGCACCCGGAGTAGTCGGCGTAGCGCGCGCCGCCGTCTTCGAGGATGTAATAGGTCGGGTTGTCGATTCCCTTGAACGAGATCGCCGGGCCGTCGTGATTTCCTTCCGCAGTGTGATTGAACACCACATCGAGGATCACCTCGATCCCGGCTCGGTGCAGCGCCTTGACCATGTCGCGGAACTCGTTGACAGGTCCGAGTGGGTCGCGGTGTGAACTGTACTGTGGGTGCGGAGAGAAGTAATTGACGGGCTGGTATCCCCAGTAGTTGACCAGTCCTGGTGGGCAGGCATGAACATCGAACGCATGGATCGGAAGCAACTCAACCGCCGTGACGCCGAGATCCTTGAGATACGGCACCTTTTCCGCCAGCCCCGCGTAAGTGCCGCGAACACTCTGTTTGACGCCGGAATTGGGATTCTGGGTGAAGCCCCGAACGTGCATTTCGTAGATGATCGAGCGTGCGGATCGCGTGCGTGGGTGCTTGTCGCCTTCCCAGTCGTAGGCCGAGGTGTCCACGACCACGCTTTTCATTGCGGTTGCGGCGTTGCATCCTGGTCGGCGGGCGTGGTCGGGATGGTAGTCGTTCGGAGTGACGATGCCGCGGCCATATGGGTCGAGCAACACCTTGTCGGGGTCGAATCGCAACCCGCGTGCAGGCTCGAAGGGGCCACGGAATCGGTAGCCGTAGAGTTGTCCGGCCTTCACGCCGGGAACGAACGTATGCCAGTAGTGATAGGTGCGGTTGGTGACGGGATCGAACGGAACAACGTGAGAGGGCGACGCGGCGTCTTCGTGGTCGAAGAAGAGTAGCTCAACGCCCGTCGCCGTGCGGGAATAAATGCTGAAGTTGACGCCGCGGTCGGCGACTGTGGCACCGAGAGGACAGGACTGTCCGGTGTCGGTCATGGCGACTTCTCAGTATCGGGCGATTGGGGAGCATGCGAGTGGTCGGTGCCGTTCGTGCTCGATGAGCCAGGGTGTATGGTCGCGCTCTCGGGCGCGGCGGCCACGAGCGAGGCCTTACCTCCACCCACCAGCCGTTCCAGTGCGAAGTAAAAGACCGGGGTGAAGAACAGGCCGAAGGCGGTCACGCCGAGCATCCCACTGAACACCGCGATGCCTAACGCTTGCCGCATCTCCGCGCCGGCACCGGTAGCCACTGCCAGCGGCACCACGCCGAGGATAAACGCGAAGCTCGTCATGAGAATCGGACGCAATCGCAGCCGGCATGCCAGGACCGCAGCCTCGGCCGCCGCCGTGCCTTTCGCTCGCTCACCCTTCGCAAACTCAACGATCAGGATCGCGTTTTTCGCGGCCAGACCGACGAGCACGACGAAACCGATCTGCACAAAAATGTTCACATCGAAGTGCGCCAGCGCCACGCCTATCACCGAGCAGAGCAAGCACATGGGAACGACGAGAATCACCGCCAGCGGCAGCCGGATGCTCTCGTACTGTGCCGCCAGGAGCAGATAAACCAGGAGTACAGCCAGCGCGAAGACCGCGAGCGCCGTGTTGCCCGCGCGAATCTGGAGCAGTGTTAGCTCGGTCCACTGGTAATCCATCCCCTGTGGGAGTGCCTTGGTCGCGACCTCGTCGATGGAGCGAATGACTTGCCCGGAACTGATGCCAGGTAGCGATGCACCGTTGATGGCCGCAGCCGCCACGCCGTTATAGCGCGTCACCATGACTGGTCCGCCCACGGGCTTCACCGTGGCAACGCTTCCCAGCGGCACCATCTTCTCATCGGAGCCGCGCACCTTGAGTTGCCGCACATCATCGGGCGTGAGTCGACGCAGCGGGTCGGCCTGGAGGTTCACTTGCCACGTCCGGCCGAATTGATTGAAGTCGTTCGTGTAATAGCCGCCCAGGTAGACCTGGAGAGTGAGGAACACATCGTTGAGCGGCACGCCCATCGACATGCATTTCGTGCGGTCCACATCCACATACATCTGCGGCGTGTTCGAACGGAACGGCGTGAACAGTCCCACGAGTCCTGGCTCCTGGTTGCCCCCGGTCACCATCGCATCGGTTGCCGCCTGGAGCGGCCCAAGACCCTGCGCGGCGCGGTCGCGAACCATCACCTTGAAGCCACCGGCGCTGCCCAGCCCATCCACGGGTGGTGGAGGGAACACAGCCACCGACGCGCGTTCGACACGGCGGAAAAACTCCGCGCGGAGCCTGGCCGTGATCGCCGGCCCGCTCAACTCCTTGGAGTGCCGATTGTGAAACTCATCGAGAACGACGAACATCGTTCCGAAGTTCGAGCCGTTGGCATTTTGAATTACCGATGTGCCCGGAATCGTGATCGTGTGCGCCACACCGGGAATGCCGGGATACTTCTCCTTGTTCTTCGGGTCGCCGCCGGCGATCTTCTCGACTTCCGCCATGACCGATGTCGTGCGTTCCAGCGATGCGGCATCCGGAAGCTGGACGTTGACCACAAGATAGCCCTTGTCCTGCGTCGGAACGAACCCAGTGGGGACCGTCGTGAAGCCCTTGTACGTCGCGTAGAGTAGCCCACCGTAGACCACCAACACAATTACCGAGAGCCGCAACAGCCACCTCACCGCTCCCGCATAGCCCGACGCGCTGCGGTCGAATGTCGCGTTGAATAGTCGGAAGAACCACCCCATCGTGAGGTTAATCGCCTTCGTCAACAGGTCGGTTTGCTCGGCTTTGGACCGCAACAGCAGCGCGCAGAGTGCCGGGCTGAGCGTGAGTGAGTTGAGCGCCGAGAAGAACGTCGAGACGGCGATGGTCACGGCGAACTGTTTGAAGAACTGTCCGGTGATACCGCTGATAAACGCGCAGGGCACGAACACCGCCATTAGCACCAGCGAGATCGCCATGATCGGCGAAGCCACTTCATCCATCGCGGCCCGCGCCGCGGCTGCGGGTGCGTAACCGTGTTCGAGCTTGTGTTCCACCGCCTCGACCACCACGATGGCATCGTCCACAACGATACCAATGGCCAGAACCAACCCCATGAGCGAGAGGTTATTGAGACTGAACCCCATGCCGAGCATCACAGCGAATGTCCCGACGATGGCGACAGGCACGGCGATGAGCGGGATCAACGTCGCCCGCCAGCTCTGGAGGAAGACGAGCACCACAATGGCAACGAGAATGATCGCATCGCGCAACGCCTTGAAGACTTCGTCGATCGACTCTTTGACGAACGGCGTCGTATCGTAGACGATGGCGTAATCCACACCGCCTGGGAAATCCTTCTTGAGGTCCTTCATCCGGCTCCGAACGCGTTCGGCAGTATCGAGGGCGTTGGAGCCAGGAAGCTGATAGACAGGCACGCCGACCGACGGCTTTCCGTCGAGTGTGCAGCCGGTGTCCTCGCTCTTGGCACCCAGCTCGATGCCGCCGAGTTGTCGTCGCGTACCCGTTTCGTCTGTCACCGTGCGGCGGTCGGATACCACATCGCGCAATCGCGTCACCGCACCATCTTCGCCAACCCGGATGATGATCTCGCCAAACTGCTCGGGGCGTGTCAGTCGCCCCTGCGTGGTGAGCGTGTACTGGAATGCCTGACCCTGTGGTACGGGCGGGCGACCGAGACTGCCGGCGGCCACCTGCACATTCTGCGACTGAAGCGCCTTCACGATGTCCGAAGCAGCGAGATTCCGTGAGGCAACCTTGTCGGGATCGAGCCAGATTCGCATGCTGTAGTCGAGTTGCCCGAACATCGTCACGTCGCCGACACCCTCCACCTGCTTCAACTCGTCTACCACGTTGATCGTGGCGTAGTTGCTCAGGTAGAGCAGGTCGCGGGAGCCATCTGGTGAAATGAGATTCACCACCAGGAGAATGTTGGGGGACTTCTTCTTGACGCTCACTCCGGTCTGTTTGACCTCGTTGGGCAGTACCGGCAACGCCAGGTTTACGCGGTTCTGCACCTGTACCTGGGCGTCGTCCAGGTTGGTTCCGACCTCGAAAGTGACCGTCAGGACGTAGGTGCCGTCGTTCGTACACTGCGACGACATGTAGAGCATCTTTTCGACGCCGACGACCTGTTGCTCGATGGGGGCCGCGACCGTTTCGGCCACGATGGTCGAACTCGCGCCAGGATACGTGCAACGAACCTCGACTGTGGGCGGCGCGATCTCAGGGTACTGCGCGATCGGAAGCTGGCGCACGGCCACGAGGCCGGCGATCACAATGACAACCGAGATGACGCCGGCGAAGATCGGCCGGTCGATGAAGAATTTCGAAAGCCCTGACACGATGATTCCTCGACAATCTCAAAGGAACGGCGCTTACTTGCTCGCGGGCTTCGGATCGACCGTCATACCCGGTCGGACACGCTGCCCGCCGGTCACGATGACACGGTCGGACGTGGTCAGCGGGCGCGGCTTGCCAGAGCCAGGCACTTCCACCGACTCAATCACGCGAAGATCGCCATCCTGCAACCCGGTCACTGCGTCAACTCTGACAGCCTTGTTGTCGGAGCCGACGATGTAGAGGAACGCGATTCCCTGATCGGAGCCCAGCGCCGATTCCGGCACGAGCATCGCCCGTGTCGGCGTGCCGATGGGAACACGGAGCCGGGCGTACATGCCGGCCGCGAGCAACCGCGCGCCTGTGGGTGGGAGTGGGTTATCGAAACGGGCTTTCATGTGGATCGTACCCGTTTTGGTATCCACCTTGTTGTCCGCGAAGTTGATCTTCCCCTTGAGTGGGTATGCGGTTCCGTGGACGGCCAGCCCGGCCTCAGCGGGAACCTCACCCGGCGCAGGCGCGATGATCTTGCCATCACGCACGGCCTGTTGAATCCGCTGGAGCGTGTTCTCGTCCACGTCGAAGGCAACATCCATCTTCTCGACAGCCACAACCGTTGTGAGCAGCGTTGTGGACGCCACACCGCCGGTGATCAAGTTTCCCTCGGTGACGAGTTTGTCGCCGACGATCCCTGTGATGGGCGAGGTGATTGTGCAGTAGCCGAGATTGATCTCGGCGTTACGGAGGGTCGCCTTCGCTTCCTCAATCTTTGCTTTGCTGAGTTTGACGTTCGCATCGGCAGAGCGAGCAGTTGCTGTGGCCTGATCGTACTTCCCCTTGGCGATGTCGCGCTTCTGCTCGGATCCAACGCCTTTCTTGTACGCATTCTCTTGCCGATCGTATTCGGTCTTGGTCGTCGCTACCTGGCTCTTGGCCTTCTCCAGATCGGCCTCGGTACTCGCCAGTTGAGCGACGGCCGTGTCGAGATTGGCTTTTGCGCGGTCACGGTCGGCCTTGAACGGTTCGGGGTCGATGTTGAAGAGGAGTTGCCCCCTTTTCACCTCTCGGCCGGGCGTGAAGTGGATCGATAGCAGATAGCCACTCACCCGCGAACGAATATCCACCTGGTCGAGCGCCTCGGTGCGGCCAGTGGCAAACTCATAATGCGTTTCCATCCGTTCGACTGGCGGGGCGACCGTCACAATGGGTGGCGGCAGTTCGGCCTTCGATGGACCGCCCGAACCTCCGCAGCCAGTCAGGGCCAGCGATAGCCAGCAAAGGGCACACACCGTAACCGCGTGCGCCACGATTCGTGTGGAGGTCATGCATCGTTCTCCAGGGTTCGTCGCCTGCGACGACCGGGCCGGCTGTGTGGTCCAGGTATCGTGTCTGCGTTGTTTGCGGACAGGATACCTGGGTCGCAAGATGCTGTCATACGTTATCTTGGCTCAACGGCAGCGAGTGTAGCACTGTTGCATTCTTGCTGGACCGTCTTGGTAGCTTCCGAGACGCCCGCCGCCTTGCCAGTCTGAAGGATACGTTCGGGCGTTGTGATGGCGAACAGGTGCATCAGGCGTGCGATTATGCCCGTCCAGCCTGTCTGGTGGCTGGCTCCCAGACCCGCGCCATTGTCGCCGTGGAAGTATTCGTAGAAGAGGACGAGGTCGCGCCACTGCGGATCGTTCTGGAACTTCTCGGTGCCACCGTAGACCGGGCGATGGCCGCACGAATCGCGCAGGAAGATCTTGGCGAGTCGCCGACTGATCTCCTCGGCCACCTGATAGAGGTTCATCCATTGGCCCGAGCCCGTTGGGCACTCGACCGTGAAGTTCTCGCCGTAGTACGCATAATACTGTAATAGTGCACGGACAATCAGGGCGTTCACCGGCATCCAGATTGGCCCGCGCCAGTTCGAGTTGCCGCCGAACATCCCGGTGTTCGACTCGGCCGGCAGGTAGTCCACACGGTAGTCCTGGCCGCTCACGTTGATGACGTAGGGATGCTCGGCGTGATAGCGCGACAGCGAGCGGATACCGTACTCACTCAGGAATTCCTTCTCGTCGAGCATCTTCTCCAGTACGCGGCGGAGTCGTGTCTCGTCGAGGATGGAGGCAAGCCGGCGCCCGGCGACCCCGGTCTCGACTGGGTCGTGAATCGCCTCGCGAAGTTCGGGCCGCGCGGTGATGAACCGTTTCGCGCGTTCCTGCAACTCCGGGTACTTCGCCAGCACTTTTCCGTCGAACACGGTGGCCGCGCAGAGTGGCAGCAGGCCCACCATCGACCGGACCTTCAGCCGTTGCGACCGTCCATCGGGCAGTCGTAGCACGTCGTAGAAGAAGCCATCCTCTTCGTCCCACATCCCACCCTCACCGCCGACGTGCATCATGGACGAGGCGATCCACAGGAAGTGTTCAACGAACTTCAAGCACATGTCGCCGTAGTCGGGGTCGGTGATGGCCAGTTCGCCGGCGATCTCCAGCATGTTCTGGCAGTACAGCGCCATCCACGCGGTGCCATCTGCCTGTTCCAGATAACCGCCGGTTGGTAGCGGCGAGCTACGATCGAACACGCCAATGTTATCGAGCCCGAGGAAACCACCCTCAAAGACGTTCCGGCCAGTCCGGTCTTTGCGGTTCACCCACCAGGTGAAGTTCAGCAGGAGTTTCTGGAAGCAACTCTTGAGGAACTCGCGGTCACCTTCTCCATTCTGGTCTCGGTCCAGCCGATAGCTGAAGATGGTGGCCCAGGCGTGGACCGGTGGGTTCACATCGCCAAAGTTCCATTCGTAAGCCGGTATCTGGCCGTTGGGATGGAGATACCGCTCACGGAGCATCAGTTTGAGTTGTTCCTTGCCGAAGTCCGGGTCTACCAACGTCAGTGCCAGAACGTGAAATGCCAGGTCCCACGCTGCGTACCAGGGATACTCCCACTTGTCCGGCATCGAGATCACGTCGCCGTTGTACATGTGGTGCCAGCTATCGTTTCTCGGTGACTGCTTCCGCACCGGGCTGAATGGGTCGCACCCTCGTTCCTCCAGCCATTTGTCCACATCGTAGTGATAGAATTGCTTGCTCCAGAGCATTCCGGCGATCGCCTGACGCATGACGTTCGCACCATCCGGACCGACCTGATCCGGGATGATCGTGGCGTAGAAGTCGTCGGTTTCTTGTCGGCGCGCGGCGAGAGTCTGATCGAAGGTCGTGCCGAATGGCGCGGAACCAGACCCGTTGGAGTGAGGGACGACCTCTGGTGCCAGTTCGGTAAGCCGTAGTTGGATCGTCCGCGATTCGCCTGACGGAATGATGAACTGATAGTGTGCCGCGACCTTCGTCCCGGTCTGCGCCGGGTTGACCGTGTCTGCCTGGCCATGGACGACGAAGTTATCGATTCCGTCCTTCACATAGGGCGTGCGGTTCGCGACCCCGAAGATGCGCTGTGTGTTCGTCTCGTTCTCGGTGAAGAGTAACCGAACTTCGCCCTCACAGTAGAAGTATCGCTGACCGAGCGCCGGGTGGGTTGCCTGCACCACGGCGCGGGCCGGCGTCGATGCGACCTGCTGAAGTGCTGGCCGCGCTGGACCCGGATACCATGCCCACTCGTTGCGGAACCACAGCGTTGGCAGGAGGTGAATCTCGGCCGCTTCCGGGCCGCGGTTGTGGATCGTGATGCGGATCAGGATGTCTTCAGGCGACGCCTTCGCGTATTCGACGAACACATCGAAGTAGCGATCGTCGCAGAAGACGCCCGTGTCGATCAACTCGTACTCGAAGTCCGAGCGGTTCCGTTGCTTATTCGTTTCGATGAGATCGGCGTAGGGGTACGCCGCTTGAGGGTACTTGTAGAGGTACTTCATGTACGAGTGCGTCGGTGTCGAATCCAGGTAGTAGTAATACTCCTTGACATCCTCGCCGTGGTTACCTTCGCTGTTGGTCAGTCCGAAGAGACGTTCTTTCAGGATTGGATCTTTCCCGTTCCACATCGCCAGTGCGAAGCACAACTGCTGTTTGTCGTCGGAGATACCCGCCAATCCGTCTTCACCCCACCGGTAGGCGCGAGAGCGGGCCTGGTCGTGACTGAAGTAATCCCAGGCGTTGCCGCTTTCGCTGTAATCCTCTCGAACGGTTCCCCACTGCCGTTCGCTGAGGTATGGTCCCCATTTCCGCCACGGAATGTTCGCCTCGCGTGCCTCCAGCAACCGGGCGTGTTCGGCGTTCATCGGAGTCTCGATTCGTTAAGAAGGTAACCCAAGCATGTACTTGTAATGTTTTGGTACAGGGTCCAGTTCGGTCTCGTCGGTCGGCACGAACGGACGGCGGCGGTCCCAAGGATTCTCAGAAATTGGCAGTATCCAGAACTCACCCTCCGCGTCCCGGACGATCCACTGCCCGCTGGAACGGTCTACATAAATCGCCACCACCTGCTTCCTGAGAGTCAGCATCTCGTCCTCCTTCGGATCCCGTTCGAATCTTCGATTGCATGAAGACCGTGTCAGCGATCCTCCACTCTGGCAGCGTACCCACTCGCCTGCGTGCATCATTCAGCGGAGGTTGGCTGTCGAACGGTGGCCCCGGGAATGTGCAAGGTTCAGCCGTTGCACGGAATTCTCCCGAGGCCACTCGCGCGCTACTCTCCCGGCTTCGCCGCCTCCTCGGGCTGTTCGATCCGGACCAGTGTGAATTGCTGCGACTTGTCCTTCGAGAAGTGAACGAGGACTGTCGTTTCCGCTCGCGTCAGGTTGGCGATCCCGGCCTCGTATACCGGGAACTTGCGATCCGCAACGGTCCACGCGGCCCGCTGCGTCTTCTTGTCCACCGAGCCGTAAATCGGTTCGGCGGTATCCGTCAGTGCATTGTAGTAATTGCCACGAATCACTCCGTCCTTACTCACAGCGATCTGGAAGAGATTCGTGGACTTCTCCTCCCCCTCGCCGACCATCGCGAACACCCCGAGAGGCTGGAAGTCATCCGCCTTCGGTTCGACCTTGGCCGCCGCGCCGGCTGCCGCGAGGTCGGTGGCCTGCTGTGAGTATTCCGCAGCAGGTATCTCGGTTTCGCCGTTGATCACGACGGTATCGTTGGAGTATACGACCGTCTCGCCGTAGTCGTAGTATGTCGGTTCCGAGGGGTAACTGCAAAACGAGGATACGGAACTCCAGGCGGGTGCGGCCCAGATTCGGCCGGCGGTCCAGCCTGCGGCAAACCACAACCCCGGATGGCTTGCATACCAGCGAGGTGTGAACGTGTTGTAATAGGCGAAGTTCCGTCGGACCGCGCCGCCAGTCGTCGCCAGCGCACCGCGAGAGGCGTAGAAAGTGCCGTAAGCCCCACGTCCGGCGACAGCACGCGACCCGCCCACTGCCACGCCGCCTGGACCAACGGCCACGCCGCCACGAGCCACGCCAGCGGCCGCCCCGTAAGGACCTGCCGCAACACCAGCGCGTGTGCCTCCTCGAACCGCACCATTCGGCCCGACAGCCGTTCCGACACGGCTGCCCCCGGCGACCCCTCCATGCGGGCCGACAGCGACACCCCCGCGGTAAGCGGAACTGAACGAGCCATTCGGACCTGACCCGGTGGCCACTCCGCGCGAACCGCCGACCGTGCGGCCGCCTGGCCCTGATGCACCACCGGCCGTGCCGATCTTCGTTGCGGTCCGTCCGCCAGGAGTCGTTACCTGAACGCCGCCGACACCCCGACCGTAGTTCACACCTCCAGGGGTTGTTCCGCCTCGCCCGACACCGCCGTAGTTGATCGTTGTGCCACGGTTGGTCGTGTACGACCCCTGACCGCCACCCACACTGCGGCTGCCGCCAGCGGGACCAACGACCGTGCCACCTGCTCGGGTGCCTGAACCCGACCCGCCATAGGGGCCGACCGCGGCACCACCCACCCGACCACCACCGACCGCGCCCCCAGGACCGACGTGAACTCCTCCGCCTCCCGCGCGGACACCGCCACCCCGGCGCTGAGCCTGGGAATCGTGGCCCCACGCCAGCAGAACCGCTGCTACTGCCCCTGCTGCGAAAATCATGCGACGCATGGTTGTGTCCTCCTGTTGGGTTGAGTAGTTACGGCTTTGCCTTGACTCGGGTCACCTTGATCGGCGGCAGGTCGGGGAGTTCCTCGTCATCGAGCGTCCGATCCACAGCCTGCCAGAGGAAGGAGTCGTGATCGATGGGTGTGAGGATGTTAGTCGTCGTCAGTTCGCTACCGTCCGCGGTCGCACCGCGCGCGGTGTGAATCCACTTCTTGCCGTCGCGTGTGATGGCTGCCTCGCCAATCCCGCCTCCATCCTCGAATGTCCACACCCGCAGTAGTCCCGTGGTTGGGTCTTTTCCGATCATCTGCATCCCGATCGTCGTTTTCCCATTCCGTGTGATTGAGAAGTTGCAGCGAATGAACGATTTGTTCGCGGTCCACTCGTAGCGTGTGGCCACGACTGCCCCGTTCCGTTTGGCTTCCCACTTCCCAATCAGCCACTCCATGTCGCGCAGAGAAAGTCCGTCGCCACGCCACTCACGCGCAATCGCGATTCGCCACTTGCCATCCTCGCGAACGAAGAGAAAGCTGCATCGACTGACCACAAGTTCCTTCTTCTTCCCCCTGTGGAGTTTCATGAACCCCTCAGCAACCGCGCTGTCCTTCGACGGAAAGCGGATCGACTCCACCTCGACCGTCATCACGTTGTCCGGGTTCTTGTTGAAATACTCGGTATACGCTTTCTCCAACTCGGCACGCCCCCGGAACGTCGTGCCATCGTTGCTGATGTACTCACCTTCTCCAGTCCAGTGCGCGGCGACCGCCTTCCCATCGTCCTTCGTGAAGGCGGCGGCGAAGCTATTGAGCGCTTTCCCAAGCGCCTCGCGATCGTCCGGGCGATTCTGGCTCGCCGCAGCGCGACCAGCGACTGGTTTGGCGGGCGGCGGAGCTGCCGCAGGAGTGCCTGCTGTTCCGGGTTGCCCGCCGCTGAACGCGTACCCGATTCCCAGCGCTGCCGCGCCGAGAAGGATCATTCGAGTTGTGAACGCACGCTGCTTACTCATCGTTGCTCTCCTGAAATCGAAAAGCTCCTGACCCTCGTACCAACTACCGTCAACTCACTCCGACGCGACGCACTCCCGGCTCGCGGTCGCCGTTGGTTCCCCTGCCTCGTGCCTGGACGCGCGCCGTGCGAACCATCGTGCCGCCAACAGCGTGGGGGCCAGACCCACAAGTGTCGTGGCCAGCAGCATCACGGCGACGCCAGGGTCCGTGAAATTTTGGGTCGCAACGACAAGTGCCGCCGGTATGTTTCGTTGTCCTGTTCCCAGTGTGACCACCGAGCGGGTGGCCGCGGCCGGGACGCCCAGTGCGAAGCCGGTTGTCAGTGCCAGCACGACAAACATCAGGCCGACCCACAACGCTCCTGTTCCGAATACTCCTCGCAGCGCGCTGAAGTTGAGATACATGAGCAGAATGACGGCCGCCACCAAGCTCACATTCGACACAGCATTCACCGGTGGCCGCAGTTTCGTCGCCCAGCGCTCTGCGTAACGCCTCACGAGCACCCCTGCTGCCAGTGGCAGGATCATTGTGAATAGCAGAGGCCGGAGAATCGGCCACGGATCGACGGCCAGCCCCGGTATCAGCAGCGGTAACGTCAGCGGCATGAAAACAACACTCCCGACGACCAGCAGGAGCATGAGCGCCACCGAGCATGTCACGTCGCCGCGAGCCATCTCACTCAGTTTCGGAAGAAACGGTGCCCCGGCTGCCCCGCCGAGCAGTATCAACCCAATCGCGTGCGAACGATCCAGGGGCGCCAGCCTGATGAGCAGCCAGGCCAGCGCCGGGACGACGACGAAGTTCGCAACGAGCACGCGACACAGGAACCGGCTTCGGCGCAGTGGCGCCACGAGTTCGTGGACACGCAACCTCAACCCTGCAACGATCATGCAGGAGATGACGAAGCCCAGCACAGTAAGCTTCGATACGCTCTCCAGGAACCCATCCACGCCAGGACTCCACACAATACTGGATATACTCACTCCGATCCGCCGACACCCTGATAGTCGCCGACCGCGGCACGGCGTCGGTCACATTCATCGCGGAATCGACGTTCCACTGCATTGCCCAGGAGTGCCAGTTCTTCCTCCAGTGGCGGGCGACGAGTCGCCGGCAGATCGCGGATCAGTCGTTCGAGCATCGCGCGAAGCCGACGATCGACCTGAATGCTCCCATCTCCAAAGTGGCGAATCTCGCTGACAGCCAGAGTCACGAAGTCGATCCAGTCGGGAGTGCCGTAAACAACACGCGGTACGCCATCCGGATCGCGGACGACGCCTTCATCCAGGCGTCTGCGTCCGAGGGCAAGCAACAGGGTGTCGATCTGATCGAGCGACTGAACCGCTGTTGTCGGATCATTGATCGCCGGCGAGAGCGCCCTGTTGGCGATGTCCACCAGGATGCGGAACACAAACCGCGGGTCCTGTTCCAGGGTGCGTTCCGCTCCGATCGCGAGGCAACCGCGCAGGGCGTCGCCTGGTAGGGTCTGCTTGCAACCGTGGATGCGAAACAACACATCACCTGCAGCGATCGAGTCTCCCACCTGCGGTACCACGGTGACCACCACACCCGCACTCCGCGCGATGTGTGCCATGAGTTCCGTGTTCATCGCCATCACCACGCCTGCCGTTCCTTCCAGAACGATCTCTTGCGTGGGCTCTTCCGGCAACGAGACGCCAGAGGATTCTTCTGGGTGTGCCGGGTTGAACAGAGTGGGATACACCTGATCGATCACCTTGCGCCCGCGAATCGCAACCAGTCGCATCATCGTGCTCGGTCGTAACCCGGTCGAGAGTCGCTGAACGAACAGGAAAAAAACCACGATACACATGAGGTTCAGGAGAACAGCGACACCGACGTGGAGATTGGGGACGCGATCCTCCACTCGACTGAGGGCCGCCAGGGTGTAGGCGTAAGTGAACGTGAACACGCTGAGAGTGATTCGTACCCACGGCAGTGAGAACACTAACCCAATCACCCGTGGTGTCAGTTGGCCGCTTGCCAGTTGAACCACAATCATGGTGGCCGAGAGCACGAACACGATGAACGTGAGCATCGACCCAACCAGCGTGCTGAGAGTCGCCCTCGCACCCTCCGGACTGAATCCGAACAACTCCCACTGTTTCTGGCAGTCCACCCACCACACCAACCGGGCAATCACGAGCGCCATGCACAACGCCACGGTGGCCCATACCACCAACGAGGTGCGAACCAGGAGCGACCAGCGGTAGCGGCGTTCCCACGTCATTGCCGCGCTCCGTTTCCGGTCGTGAGTGACATCTCATCCGTGGGTAAACTTGCTGCGGAATGACAATCCGTTCGAGGTTCGCCACTATATGCACGTTTGGCTCGCACTCCGGGCTTGCCGTCACCCTACCGGGCAACGCTCCACACCCCACACGTCGCGAGCGTACTCAAAGATCGTTCGGTCGCTTGAGAACTTTCCGGATCGCGCCACGTTGTGAACGGCCTTCTTCGTCCAAGCGTCACGGTCGTGATACAGAGCCGACACCATCTGGTGCGTCTCGACGTAGCGTGTCAGATCCGCAAGGTGCATGTAGTAATCGCCTTTTGCCAGCAGCGTGTCGCGGATCAGATCGAACACGCCTGGTTCGTCCGGGCTGAAGTGGTTGTTGAAGATCAGATCGAGCGCCGCCCGCGTTTCTGGTTCGTTCTCGTAGTGCCAGCGCGGGTTGTACCACCCGCGGCCGCCGAGTACCTCCTCGGCTGTGAGACCAAACAGGAACACATTCTCCTGACCGACTTCCTCGGCGATCTCGATATTGGCCCCGTCGCGCGTGCCGACGGTGAGCGCGCCGTTCATCATGAACTTCATGTTGCTCGTACCACTGGCCTCATAGCCAGCCGTGGAAATCTGTTCCGACACGTCCGCTGCGGGAATCAGACGTTCGGCGAGAGTGCAGGAGTAGTTTGGCAGGAACTCAACACGCAGCCTGCCACCGACAGCCGGGTCGTGATTCACGACCTTCGCGATGCTCGTGATGAGGTGAATGATGACCTTGGCAAGGTGATACGCTGGGGCGGCCTTGCCAGCGAACAGCACCGTACGCGGCGGCACCTCGAGCTTGGGATTGGCACGCAGGCGGTTATACAGGATCACGACTTGCAGAGCGTTGAGCAGTTGCCGCTTGTATTCGTGAATTCGTTTGATCTGTACGTCGAACATGGTGTCCGGATCGAGACTGATTCCCGCGGTCGTTTTGATCCAGTCCACGAAGCGAACCTTCGCGGCGTGTTTGGCTGCCAGGAAGGAACTGCGGAACGCCGCGTCTTCGGCCAGAGGATCGATCTTCTGCAGCGCGGAGAGGTTCGTGACCCAGTCGTTACCCGCGACCTCCGTGAGGAGTTTCGCCAGGTCCGGGTTGGCCAACAGGAGCCACCGACGCGGCGTGACGCCATTGGTCTTGTTGTTGAAGCGTTCCGGGAACAACTCCGCGAAGTCCGGAACGGTTCGCTCGCGCAGCAACTCGGAATGGATGGCCGCAACGCCATTGGTGCTATGCGTGCCGACGATGGCCAGGCTCGCCATCCGGACTTTTCGCTCCACACCATCCTCGATCAGGCTTACGCGTGCCAGCTTCGCATCGTCGCCAGGGAACTTCGCGCTCACCACGTCAAGGAAGCGGCGATTGATCTCATAGACGATCTCGAGATGGCGCGGCAAAAGAGCCTCGAACAGTTCCACGGGCCACTTCTCCAGCGCTTCCGGCAAGAGTGTGTGGTTCGTATACGCGAGAGTGCGGACTGTCAGGTCCCACGCCAGATCCCAGCCGAGGTGCGCTTCATCGAGCAGAACTCGCATCAACTCCGGTACGGCCATCGCCGGATGCGTGTCATTCAGTTGAATTGCGACCTTCTCTGGCAGTGCGACCCAGTCGTTGCCGCGTGCGCGGAACCGGCGGATGATGTCGGCCAGTGAGCAACGAACCAGGAAATACTCCTGGAGGAAGCGGAGCGAGCGGCCACGCGGCGTGGAGTCGTCGGGATACAGCACCCGTGTGAGCGATTCGGCGAGAATTTGATCGGAAACCGCGCCGAAGAAGTCGCCACCACTGAACTCGGCAAAGTCAAAGCTGGACGCCGAACCGGCCTTCCACAATCGGAGCGTGTTAACTGTGCTGCCGCCGTATCCCACGATGGGGCGATCGTAAGGAACTCCCACCATGTTCATCGACTGGCCACGGCGGACGATGATATCGCCGTGCCGTAGCTCGAATGATGTGCCCAGCGGAACCACAACCGACTCGCCCGGTCGGGACACTTCCCACGGATCGGGATGCGAGAGCCACGGGTCTGGCACTTCAGACTGCCAACCCTGGTGAAGTTCCTGACGGAAGATGCCGTAGTCGTAGCGGAGGCCATAGCCAATGGCTGGAAACTGCATCGTCGCCATCGAGTCGATGAAACAAGCAGCCAGGCGGCCCAGACCGCCATTGCCCAGTCCGGCGTCGGGTTCCTGCTCCAGCACTTCCTTCCAGTCTTGCCGGGTATCGGATCGGAGATCGTCCCGGACGAACTCCTCCACTCCCAGGTTGACGATGTTGTTCGTGAGTGATCGACCAATGAGGAACTCCATCGACAGGTA
Organism: uncultured Frigoriglobus sp.; assembly: GCA_964422915.1. Classification (GTDB taxonomy): domain Bacteria; phylum Planctomycetota; class Planctomycetia; order Gemmatales; family Gemmataceae; genus Gemmata. Next base: position 31,050 of record CAYRDG010000036.1, read on the forward strand.
GTACACCTGTTTGGGGTTCACACGATCGTAGGTTTCGGCGGTGGCGATCCAGCGCTGGGTGAGAACGTCACGGAGTGTGCGGGCAACGGCCTCGAACCGCTCTCGCTGCGTTGCAGCTTCCATCCGGACAATGTGATCGAACACAACATGTCGATCGTAGTAGTCACGGTCCGGGAACTTGAAGCCATTGCACTCGTAGCGAGCGAGAGAGTTGGCTTTCGCAGGCGCCGCGTGCGGGGTCGTCGCTGTCTTTCTCATCGGTGCATCCTCGGTGATGTAATCGAAGTCGGCAGCAAGCGATTGTTTGATCTATCGCGCGGCCCACTGTGCATGGTGTTCGCGAACAGCCGCGATAATGGACGGAGCATCGGTCAGAACGCGCGGAATCTTCAAATCCTCGGGGCTGACCAGTTGCAGGTCCGGCCTGATCATGACATTCTTCGCCCAGTCGATTAGGCCATCCCAGAAGTGGCCCGCCAGGATTAGCGGGGTGTCTCGCAGGTGGTTCACCTGGAGGAGTTGCCAGACCATGAGCGACTCGAGAACGGTTCCGATACCCCCTGGCGTGACGATGAAGATGTCGGAAACGAGAACGAAGTGTTGCAACCTCGTGAAGAACGTCTTGTGTTCGAACGAGTCGGTCACGTACGCATTCACATCTTGTTCAAACGGCAGCTCAACGCGAATGCCGACCGACTGCCGGAGCTTGCCATCCGGATCGGCGAGTGTCACGCCCTCATTCGACGCCTGCATCAGACCTGGTCCGCCGCCCGTGACGATATCGCAGCCGAGCCGCGTCAGGTCGGCCGCCAGGTCGCGGATAACTCCGTATACCCAGTGTGACGGATCGACGCGCGCCGAACCGAAGATCGTGACCCGGTATCGGTCGCGTTTCGTGGGACGTAGTCGCGCCAGATTGTTGACCGTTTCCCATAGCCCAAATAGCGACTTCGTGAGGATGTCGAGGGCGGCCCGTTCGTCCGAAAGTGGGACGGTGGTATGGTTGGAAGATGGATCCTTGTCGGTCATGGCTTTGCTCCAGTCAGGCACAGCACCTGTCGGGCATGATTGGCAATCATCAGCTCTTCATTCGTCGGGATGACCCAGGCCGCCGTGCCACTCTCCTTGCGGCTGATCCGTGGTCCACCTGCGTCATTCGCGGACTCGTCGAGTTCCAGCCCCAGCCACGCGGCGGCCCGGCAGATCCGGGCGCGTATGGCAGGCGAGTTCTCACCAATGCCCCCGGTCAGGACGAGCGCGTCCAGGCCCCCCAGCGCGGCCGCCAGCGAACCAAGCTCACGACCGATCCGATACACAAATAGTTCGATGGCTTCCGCCGCGTGCGGATGGGGGCTGGCGAGCAATTCTCGCATGTCGCTCGATACCCCTGAGACACCGAGCAATCCCGACTCACGGTAGATCAGATGTTCCAGTTGCGCCGCATCCATCCTGGCGTGCTGCATCAGATACAGCAACACGCCAGGGTCGAGCGAGCCGACGCGCGTACTCATCACTAAGCCGTCAGCGGGAGTGAAGCTCATCGTTGTCGCAATGCTCTTGCCATCGCGCATTGCGCACATGCTCGCGCCGTTGCCCAGGTGCGCCACAACGGTTCGACCCGCTGCCGCACGCGCATCAATACCCGGCAGTGCCGACGCAATGTACTCGTAACTCAGACCGTGAAAGCCATACCGGCGCACGCCTTCATCCATGAAGCGGCGTGGCAGGCCGAACCACTGCGCCACCTCGGATTGCGCACGGTGGAATGAGGTGTCGAAGCATGCGACCTGGGGGATATGAGGCGCCAGCCGCACAAGTGCGCGGATCGCGGCCAGGTTGTGTGGCTGGTGCAGAGGTGCCAGCGGCACCAGCGTTTCCAGTTCATTCAATACCGCGTCGTCAATCCGTACGGGTGCAATGAACTTCGTTCCACCATGAACCACCCGGTGACCGACCGCGACCAGGCGGTGCGAGCCGAACTCCGCCTTGCAGTGATGCAAGGCGGACTCCAGCGCGCGTTCATGCCCTCCTTCATCACCGCGAACTTCCACCTTGCCCCGGCCCAACTCACCACCGGCAACTGCGAAGGCCAGAAATTTCAGACTGGAGGAGCCTGAATTCAGAACCAGGATTGCTTCGGACACAGGTTGCCTCCGCAAATTGGCCTGCTGCGCGGCCGGTCAGTACGGCCACTTCCAGTTCGCGGCTTCAGGCTTGTCCACACCATGATCGTAGGCGTAGTTCGCACACTCAATCTGCATATTGCGGAACTTCTCCTTCGCGTGTGCGCCGGCCACCTGCAAGCGCGGCACACGGTCGATCACGTCCATCGCGAGGGTGAAACGGTCGATCTGGTTCTGGATCGCCAGTTCCAGCGGCGTGTTGATGTTCCCCTTCTCCTTGTACCCACGGACGTGCAGATTCGGGTGATTGGTCCGGCGGTACGCCAGTCGGTGGATGAGCCACGGATAGCCGTGGAACGCGAAGATAATCGGTCGATCCACGGTGAACAGGCTGTCGAAGTCGCGGTGCGATAATCCGTGAGGGTGCTCGGTATCGGGCTGGAGCTTGAACAGGTCCACAACGTTGATGAACCGGATCTTCAGATCGGGGAACTCGCGTCGCAGCATGTCTACCGCCGCCAGTGATTCCTTTGTCGGAATGTCGCCCGCCGACGCCATCACCACTTCTGGTTCGCATCCATGATCGGTGCTCGCCTGCGACCAAATACTCAGCCCCTTGGTGCAGTGGGTGATTGCCTGCTCCATCGTGAGGTACTGGAGGTGATTCTGCTTGTCCGAGACAATCACGTTGATGTAGTTCTCGCTCTGCAAGCAGTGGTTCGCGACACACAGCAGCGAGTTCACATCTGGCGGGAGGTAAATGCGAGTAACCTCGGCGCTCTTGTTGACCACCACATCGAGGAAGCCAGGGTCCTGGTGAGTGAAGCCGTTGTGATCCTGTCGCCACACAGTCGACGTGATGAGTAGATTCAGTGACGGAACCTTCGCGCGCCACGACAGTTGATTGCAGATGGTCAACCACTTGGCATGCTGGTTGAACATGGAATCAATAACGTGTGCAAACGCCTCATAGGTGCTGAAGAACCCGTGTCTCCCTGTGAGTACGTAACCCTCCAGCATCCCTTCGAGCGTGTGCTCGCTCAGCATCTCGATGACGCGGCCGTCCGGCGCCAGTTCGGTGCCGTCGGCGTCTTCAGGGAAGTACTCCTCGAGCCAGAGTTTCTTGGACACCTCATAGATCGCGTTGAGTTTGTTGGACGTATTCTCATCCGGGCCGAACACGCGGAAGTTCTGCATGTTGGCCTTCATCACATCGCGGAGGAAGACGCCGAGGGGTCGGCAGTTCTCGGCCTCGGCCGTTCCTGGCTTCTCCACTGTGATGCCGTACTTGCGGAAGTCGGGCATCCGCAACGGTTTCCGCAGACGACCGCCGTTCGCACTCGGATTGGAGCCGATCCGTCGGTCGCCCTTCGGAGCGATTTCCTTCAACTCTGCCCGGAACGTACCGTTTGCGTCGAAGAGTTCCTCGGGCTTGTAGCTTCGCATCCAGTCTTCAAGTTGCTTGAGGCGCGACGCATCCTTCTTCACGTCGGCCATCGGAACCTGGTGCGCGCGCCACGAGCCTTCGAGCTTGTGGCCGCCAACCTCCGCGGGGCTGCTCCATCCTTTCGGCGTCCGCAGCACGATCATGGGCCATCGCGGACGGTGCGGCGTTCCACTGGCACGAGCGAGATCCTGGGCAGCGCGGATATCGTCCACGCACTTGTCGATGGTTGCCGCCATCGCCTGGTGCATCGTTTCCGGATCGGACCCCTCGACAAAGTACGGCATCCAGCCGGTACCGCGGAAGAATGCCTCGATCTCCTCGCGCGGGACTCGCGCCCAGATCGTCGGGTTGTTGATCTTGTAGCCGTTGAGGTGGAGGATCGGCAGTACCGCGCCATCGCGAATCGGGTTGAGGAACTTGTTGATATGCCAGCTCGTGGCTAGCGGGCCGGTTTCGCTTTCACCGTCACCGACCACAGCGGCAACGATGAGGTCGGGATGATCGAACGCTGCGCCGCAGGCATGTGACAGGCAGTAGCCGAGTTCACCGCCCTCGTGGATTGAGCCGGGAGTTTCCGGGGTACAGTGGCTGCCAATTCCTCCGGGGAAGCTGAACTGCCGAAAGAGCTTCTGCATTCCATCCGCGTCCTCGGAGCAGTCCGGGTAAACCTCCGAGTACGACCCTTCCAGGTAGCACGGACCGAGCACACCAGGCGCGCCGTGCCCCGGGCCGGCCATGAATAGCACGTCGAGATCACGTTCCTTGATCGCCCGGCTCAGGTGTAAGTAACAGAATGCCAGACCGGGACTCGCTCCCCAGTGCCCGAGCAGTCGGTCCTTGATGTGTTCGGGCTTCAGCGGTTCCTTCAGGAGCGGGTTTGCCTTGAGATACGTCATCCCCAGGGCAAGGTAGTTACTCGCGCGCCAGAAGGCATTCAGTTTCTGCAACTGGGTCGGGCTGAGAGGGGCACCAGGAATTGTCGATCGCGCCTTCCCAAATGCGCTGATCGAGATCGCGGGCTCACCATTTGTCGCGGATGCGACCGGGGCGGTCGAACTGCTCTTCGCTGTTGCCATTGGAGGTTCCTGATGCGTATGAGAATGTCCGGTGCGGCCTGATCGTTGTGTGTCAATCAATCTCGGTGACGACGCGAATCTCGTTTCGCACAGTCGCGACACCAGGAAGGTTGATGACGGCTTCTTGTGCGATTTGCTTCAGATAGAAGCTGGATACCGTCCCCGCGAGGACGATGGTGCTTCCCTCCGCTGACACGATGAGTTGGCGCAACCGGCCGTGACCGGAGCGGAGGAGAGATTCAAACACAGCGGCCATCAATGGTGTCGGTTCCGACAGAACCGGGGCACCGAGTTCCGCGTGATGTTGCCCGGAGGGTTCAGATAGACCAATCATGGGACTCACCTTTGAGTCGACACGCCCTCCATGATGTTGAACTGGCACGCTGCCTGCGGCCTGTTGCGACCATCTCGCGACGTTACTCGCCGCGTTCAAGATCATCGAGCGCCGATCGGATGACTCCTGCACTCGCGCGGAGTTGGCGCTGTTCGTCTTCGCTCAGGGGGAGTGGGAATGTGGCGAGTACACCGTTACCACCAACCAGACGCGGTAACGAGACGGTTACATCCTTCACCCCGGCCACCTCACCAGGAACGCAGACCGTCAGAATGGCGCGCTGATCATGAAGAACGACATCCACAATGCGTGCCAGCGCGCAACCGATGCCGTAATAGGTTGCCCCTTTCCCTGCAATGATCGTGTACGCTGCCTTGCGGACCTTCTCGTCGATCTCACGCCGTATCGGATCGGACAGGTCCACACCCCGCATCCGCGCGAATGCCTCCAGCGGAATGCCGCCAACGGACACCTGCGACCACGTCAGCACTTCAGAATCGCCATGCTCGCCGATCACATGGCCATACACATGATGCGAATCGACGCCGCATTGCGCCCCAAGAAGCGAGCGGAACCGCGCCGTGTCGAGAGTTGTTCCCGAACCGAACACGCGACCCGCAGGGAGGCCGGCCTCGGCCGCAATTTGTGCGGCCAGATGCGTCATCACGTCGACTGGGTTCGTCGCGACAACGATCACGGCTTCAGGCGCGTGCTTCAGTACCGCAGGTACCACTTCCCGGAACACGGCCTCGTTGCGCCGCAGGAGTTGTAATCGCGTCTCACCCGGTTTCTGCCCAACGCCGGCACAGAGGATCACGACCCTACAGCCAGTGAGTTCCTCGTAGCCGCCGGCATACACTTCCAGCGGTCGTGCGAAGGGGACGGCGTGACGGATGTCGTCAGCTTCCGCGACGGCGCGGGCCGCATTCTTGTCGACGAGTACCACCTGGCGGCCAACGCCACGCATGACGAGCGAGTAGGCCGCCGTCGCACCAACCAGTCCACTCCCAACGACACCGATCTTCATGCTCCCTCCATCACACCGTCCGCCTGGGCTATCGGCCCGGAGCGTTCTGCTTCTGGAACTCCGCCTTTGTACTCTCGTCGATGAAGAAGTACGTGGTGCCTCCGTGATCGAGAGTGGCACCGGCAGCGAACTTCGGGAACGTGATCTTCGCGATAGGGTCTTCGACGCGTTCCGCCTTCTCGTATAGCTCGGCCTCGTGAATCTCCAGGTAGACTTCCACGAAGCTGACGATCCGATCATCCAGCCACTGCGTCAGAGCGGTGAGGTCGGGGTTGTTGACCGGCGTGCTGAACTCCGAGTGCGACTCGAACTTCCACAGCACCGGGACGATGCGAAGATTACACTCCAACACCGCGTTCTCGATCTCACGGTCTGGCGCGACGGAGAATGTTAGCGTGATGTATGCCTTCGACGAGCGGAACTCAAATACGGCCGTGCGCTGCGATTCCGTCACAGTGGGCTTAACTGTCACTCGCTCGCCAAACCGCCTCGCCAGTGCTTCGAGACGCGGCCGTGCAATCTCACTGATGCGCGGCCGTAGTTTCTCGTACTCCGCCAGCCGTTTCTGCAACTCCTGGTGGTGCTGAAGTTCTCGTTGCTGGTTCCGCTTGAGTTTCTCCTTCACAGAATCGAGGGCGCCATCGATTCGCGCCAACAGATTGTCCACATCGTTCATGGCTTCTCCTGGATGTAACGCCCGGTGGCTCGCTCTGATTGTTCGGCGGAGTGGGAGACACACACCAATCGTGTCGCATCACGCACTCCCGTTCGATTCCTTCACTCGCGCCGCACCATCATCATTACGAGCTAACATTTATACGGCTAATAGAGACATATGGTATTACGGGTGATTGCATTCCCTGTGTTTGCGGCTATCCAACGCGTGTGGATACATCAGCCTGGATCGATCGAGGAGCGTCCGTTTCACGGGACATCCCGAATAAATCGGATATCAAAGTCCACTTTGTGCCGACCAGACCATGCTCACAAGATTCACCATCGCCCAGACCAGGGTTGATCGAAAGAGTATTAGGAATCGGTTCGCACAGAGTGAGTCGTCGTCCGGTTGCTTGTGCCTGTCTCCTTCCGAAGGATGGATCAGGATTGGATTACTGTCTCGAAGCGGCCCGCAGAATCTGTACGGAGGAATCGTACGACATGTAACTTCCTGATACACCTGTCAAAAGTAACAGGTCGGCCGGGGAAAAGCAGACAGTCGCAGAGGTGCGGTAGAACGCCCGTGGCGGTACACTATCGCAAGTTGAATCGTCCGCTGAGTTTCGCGCGCAACTCGGCATTCACACGCAGACGGGATGGGAGCAGCGTACCGATGCGTCTCCAGAGATTGGTGGTCGGGCTTGGTGTGATGGTCGCGACAGGCGTGGGAACGACCGCGTCCGCGGCAGCGCCGGACGGTCGAAAGCTGGTCGTCGTCTTCTACCCCAACGAAAGCGACCGGGCACCTGGCCTGATTCAGACCGATCACGCGATCCGATCTACGTTTGCTACGGAGGCACCGTGGAGAATCGACATCCGCAATGAATACGTTGATACGTCCCGGCTGATCGACCCCCAGTTCAAGAAGGCTCAGATTGACTTTCTCCATCAGAAATACGCCGGGCGGAAGGTCAATCTCGTGATGGCGGGTCTGTCCTCGGCGCTGGACTTCGTGCTCGACCACCGCGAGCAACTATTCCCCGGCGCACCGGTGGTGTATATCGCCGTGGATCAACGCGAGATCCAGGCACGACGGCTTCCGCCCGATGTCAAGGGTAGCCCGATCCAGATGGAACTGGCGAAGACGCTCGAGATAGCCCTCCGCCTTCACCCGAAGACCCGACAGGTCTACGTCATCGCGGGAGTTAGCCAGTTCGATGCCGTGTGGGAAGCGGAAGCCCGACGCGCGTTGCGATCTTACGAGGGAAAGGTGGAAGTGGTCTACCTTTCAGGGTTACCGATGGCCGAACTCTGCCGCCGGGTAGCCACATTGCCTGAGAATAGTTTGATCTATTATTTGCACATTTTCCGTGATGGTGCGGGTAGCACCTTCGTACCCGCCGAGGCACTGGATCTGATTGCGGAGAAGGCAAACGCCCCCATCTATGGGCATGTCGGAACGTACGTGGGACGAGGGATTGTGGGAGGGCGTGTCTTCGATTTCGAGCTGGCAGGACAGCACGCGGGCCGCCTCGCAATAGGGCTTCTGAAAGGCGAGGAGCCAGCGTCGCTTTCGATCGCAGATGCCGGCAGCAACTCCACCGTGTTCGACTGGCGTCAACTCCAACGCTGGGGCGTTGACGAGGGAAACCTGCCACCGGGCAGCCTGGTACGGTACAGGAAGGTATCATTCTGGGACCAGTACAAGTGGTACGCCATCGGAATCGCGTGCGTGGGCGCTTTTCAGATCATCATGATCTCTGTATTGATCGCGCAACTCATCAAACGGCGACGAGCAGAAGAGCGTTTCCGTCGGGTGATCGAAACGGTCCCCACCGGGATGCTGCTCGTCAATGATGCGGGGAACATCGCCCTCGTCAATTCGGGAGTGGAGAAACTCTTCGGCTATGGTCGTGAGGAACTGATTGGGCGGCCCATGGAGTGGCTCGTACCCGGCTGGTCGCGGAGCCTGCATCCAGGTCACGAGGTGATCGCGCGCCGGAACGATGGACACGACTTCCCCCTTGATGTCACACTCACCCCCTTGCACACTTCGCAAGGTGCATTCACCCTCGTATCGATCCTTGATCTCACCGAGCGGCGGCAAGCGGAACAGCGGGCGCTCGCCGGTCAGAAGGAGTTACGCAAACTGACCGGGCGACTGTTGGAGGCACAGGAAGCCGAACGGCGGCGCGTTGCCCGCGAACTCCACGACGACATGAATCAGGAACTGGCCCTGCTGGCGATTGAGGCGGAACTCCTGGCATCGCCCGTACCGAGTGATGATCCTGCGCTGGCCGTGAATCCCCGCATACTGGCTCTCCGAATCAAGGAGTTATCCTCAGCCGTTCACGAACTCTCGCATCAACTCCATCCTTCGAAACTGGAATTGCTGGGGCTGGTTGCGGCCGTCAAGCACCTGTGCAAGGAACTCCGCGAGCGTTACAATCTGATAGTCGAGTATGCATACCCGCCAGAATTAGCGACACTTCCGCCCGATGTGGCTCTGTGTCTGTATCGAATTGTGCAAGAATCGCTGCGAAATGTGATCCGTCACAGCGGCAGTCTTCACGCCACCGTGGAACTGGCCGTGAAGCCCGACACAATCTGCCTGATCGTGTCGGATGCCGGATGCGGTTTCGATCCTCAGACTGCCACCGGGTTGGGGTTGATCAGTATGCGAGAACGCCTCCAGCTGGTCGGAGGAGAGATCGCGATCGAATCGCGTCCCTCCCACGGGACGCGGATTCGTGTGTGCGTCCCCTTGACAATGCCGACACACTCCGAGATGGTGATTCCAGCACAGACAACGGTCGAGGTCGACGCTGCCGATTCGCTCACGGAGAACATCCCATGAGCCGCCCGCGCGTGATACTGGCCGACGATCACCGACTTCTTCGGGAGTCGTTCACGCGGCTCCTCGAATCCGAGTGCGACGTGGTGGGTGCCGTCGGCGATGGGCGCGCAGTGCTGGACGAGGTGATTCGTCTCGCACCGGACATCGTCCTCCTTGATGTGGCGATGCCGCTACTCAACGGTCTGGACACAGCCCGGCATCTCTCCCGAATCGCACCCGATGTGCGAGTGATCTTTCTGACGATGAACGAGGACGCCGATGTGGCCGCCGAAGCGTTCCGCATCGGCGCGGCGGGCTATGTGCTGAAGAACTCTGGTGTATCGGAGCTATTCCAGGCGATCCGGGAAGTGATGATGGGGCGGAAGTACATTACGCCGCTGGCGGCGCAGGGATTGGTGGAAGCGTTGCTTGTCGACCGCGTGTCGCAGTTGGAGTCAGCGAAATTGAGCGACCGTCAGCGGGAGGTTCTGCAACTCCTGGCCGAAGGACATACCATGAAGGAGATTGCTCGCCTCCTGAAGATCACACCCCGCACTGTCGCGTTTCACAAGTACACAATGATGGACCTCCTCGGCATCACAACCAACGCCGGGCTGGTCCAGTATGCCCTGAAAATGCACATCGTCAACTGAACGAGTCGCGGCGAATGCGGTTCCCGCGTGGCGGAAGAGATTGAGCGTTTCCCTTCGCGTCAGGATCTCGCCGCATCAGAACAAATCCACGCGACCGCCGAAGCGGCGCAATAACACGGACTGTCCTGCTGTCCCGATGTGTGTGAAACGGAGATTCAGATGCTCCAGTCGGTCGTCCGCACCACGGGGCCACCTGTTCGCAAGCTCGGTTGCGCCGTTGTCGGTGATGAGATTGCCGCCAAGGATGAGCCGTCTGAGTTGTCCCGGCAGCCTGAACGACAGCAGCGCATCCAGACTCTGATCCGTCAAGTCGTTGGCTGAGAGGTCGAGGTCCGTGAGAGCTGGAAAGCGCGAGAGAGTGAGCAGGCTCCCGGCGCTGTAGTCGCCGAGTTGGCAGCCCGATAGGTCGAGTTCGGCTAGTCGATACCACGGCGACCCGGTCACGAAGCTCTCGTCTCGCTCCAGTATCCAGCGTGGATCATCCTCGGATTCGTTGGGAGTCGTGCCAATGGCCGTGACCAGTTCTTGCGCGCGTTCGGAGTTCACGTCCGATGGCAGAAGGTAATTGAGTCCCAGGAATTCGCGAATCAGGCCCACCGAATCGCGTACTGTCACGCGAGGCAGAGGACGCGTTGCGGCGAGAACGTCACGAAGTTGGTGGAAGTGAAAAACGGAGAGTGTCACTTCCTCGACAAAGCCGCGGTGAAACTGTACTGCAGCATCGCGTGGCAGCGCCGTGAGCGGACCGAGCAACTCGGCGCGGCGGTCGTCGATCAGTTCCTGGTTACGCCGGAACAGTTCGACGTGACGGTTCAGTTCGATACGCGGCAGCGTTTCAACCTGCCCGATCGCGACCTGTACGCGGATGAACTCCGCGCGGCCGTGCCGTCCGTGTTCGTCGAGCCAGTCGGCGAATACCAGTCGTGGCGTATCCTCCGCCGGATGCGCCGCGATGGTTTCCAGAAGTGCGTCTTCGTCGGACATGCTCCAATTGTACGCGCCCGTTGTTCCAGTCGCGGCGTGGTTTGCAAACGCTTAGCGGCGGGCGCCGTGGTAAGGCAGCGATGCGGCCGCGGCGGGCGAGGTTGACCGCCGCGGCGGCCTGGCGGTCGACTTCGCAGGCTGGCCCGGCGCAGTCACCTTCGCGCCAGCCTGCGACAGCCTCGGCCGACCCGTTTCGTGGCTCACTCCACCTGACATCGGCGGGGTAGTCGGCAGTATTAGCGTACCTGTCGGTGCTCCGAGTCCGGTGATGAGTGCGTCGAGGGTCTCCTGCTGTTTCGGCAAGTCGAAGTGATTCACACCGAGTCGAAGGTTATCGGCGCCGGTCAGGTCGGTGCCGTTCCAGAAGAGATTACGCCCGGTTCCGAGAAAGCCGTTACCTGTGACGTTCACTACATGGGCGCCCGAGGGAACAGAAGATGGCGAGTTGTGAAGGTAGTCGCCACCGATGTAGCCGACCATGACGACAGGGATGCCGTCGCGAATGAGCCGGTTGGCCAGAGCCTTCGCGCGGTACACCCCAAAGCTGTAGCCGATGATGGCGAACTGCATTGTGGGTTGAAGCTCGTGGACCTGGCGGATTTCGTACTCGAAGCTCAGCACCTGATACCACGATCCGTAGCGCGTTTCGTAACCGCTTGAGCTGATGTGGCCGGTCATCTCGCGGAGACCACCGAGGCCGAGCGGGTCGACGCCATCGAGGATGTAAACGCGCAATGGAGCTGCCATGAGCGGCGTGGCCGGAAGTGTAACCGGTGGAAGAACCGGCGTCGGAGGTGGGAGCGGTGCGGGGATCGGTGGAGGCACACGTGTGGCCGGAGGCGCGGGGGTGGGAATCGGCGGAATCTGGATGGGTGGCGGCTCACCCGCCAGCGCGCCCGTTGCCACCCCCAACGAGGCGAGGATGGACCAACAAATACTTGACGTGCGACGCCGTGCGCCCAAGGTGCCGAATCGCATGGTGTTGCTCAATTGCGTGGCGAGAGTTCCAACGGCCCTCCGTTTTCTCCTTCGACCAGGGAAGATGGGGAAACGACAGGAAACCAGGCGAAGTGCAAGAAGGCGACCGGAGTTCGTGGATTCGGCCGTTGGTGCCTGATGCTCCATCTGTGCGGCAAGCAGGCGTAATCGGACTCTTCGCGACAACCGCCCGCCCGCCATCAATGCCACGAGGCGGCCACGATCGGCCGCCTCGCGAGGGATATCAGGCAGAATCGCCGGTCAGTTGGTTGCTGGCGGCGTGGCAGGTGCGGTGGGTGCCGCTGGTGCGACGGGCGCGGGGGTAGCTGGTGTCTGCCGCGCCTTCGCCTGCACCTTGGTTTCGCCCGCCTTCAGCAGTTCGACCACAGCCGTCGCGCCTGCGTCGCCGAGCCGCCGGTAGTGCTGCTTGAGGATGCGGGTATAGCCGCCGGGTCGCTCGGCATAGCGTGGGCCGAGTTCGCGGAAGAGTTTCTTGAGCACCGTGTCGGCGCTCTTCTTGGTGGATGTGTTGAGCGGGTCCTCTACCCACTCGCCCTTCTTGGTCCAGATGGCGGTGCCGTGAACCGGTCCAAGCTCGGCCATCGCCAGGCGGCGATAGTGCAGGGCCTGCATCCGGGCATTCTTCTCTTCCGCCTCGCCCTTGCCTGCGGCGGCGGCAACGACCGCGTGCGCCTTCCGAGCCAGCGTGATGAGCTTCTCGACGTAAGGGCGAAGTTCCTTCGCCTTGGGGAGTGTGGTGACGATCTTTTCGTGCGTGATGAGCGCGCGACTCAGGTTGCGAAACAGGCTCCGGCGGTGTGCGGAGTTACGGCTGAGAATCCGGCCGCGTTTACGGTGGCGCATGGCAGTTCCTCAAAGGATGGTAGTGGTGTGCAGTGTAAGAACCGCGCGCCGTGCCACGGGTCGCGCGGGTACGTTTGGGCTGTGGAGGGCGGCCAACGCTGACCACCCTTCACGGCTTACTGCTCACCTGTCAGTTGCGGCGTGGCGGGATTCGCATCCCGAGGGTCATGCCGCGTTCGGTCAACTTGGACTGCACTTCGCGGAGAGTCGTTTCCCCGAAGTTTCGCACTTCGAGCAACTCTTCCGCCGAACGCAGTACCAGTTCACGGACGGTCGTGATCCCTTCGCTCTCCAGGCAGTTGGTCGCCCGGACGGAGAGATCGAGTTCCGCGAGGCTCATATCGAGCTTGCGGTTCAGTTCGGCGTTCTGGGCGTCGGCCACCGAGGTCGCCGGCCCAATCTCGATGGGTTCATCGAGTTGCAACTCCGGCCCTGGCTCCGTGTACTGCACGAACGGGTTGAGGTGCTTGCGGAGAATCTTCGCCGCTTCCACGATGGCCATCTGTGGCCCGATCGTACCGTTGGTCCAGATCTCCAGCACCAGCCGGTCGTAGTTCGTCTTCTGGCCGACGCGCGTTTCTTCGATGTCGTACTTGACGCGCACCACAGGCGAGAAGCTGCTATCCACGGGAATGACGCCGATCTCGCGTTCCTTGCCGGCGTTGTCGTCGGCGGTGCGGTAGCCGCGGCCGTTCTCGACGGTCATCTCCATCACGAACGGCACGTCGCTCGTGAGCGTGGCGATGTGGTGTTCCGGATTGATGATCTGGATCGTCTCGTCGTGCTGCACGTCCACGCCGCGAACCGAGCCGGCTTCGTGCTTCTGAATCCGGATCGTCTTGGGCTGGTCGGAGAGGTTCTTCACCACAAGGCTCTTGACGTTGAGGATGATATCGGTGACATCCTCGACGACGCCGGTGATGGTCGAAATCTCGTGCTGCACACCCTGGATCTTGACCCGTGTGATCGCACTGCCTTCCAGGCTGGAGAGCAGGATACGCCGGAGGCTGTTGCCCACGGTCATGCCGAATCCACGTTCGAACGGCTCGGCGTAGAACTTTCCGTAGGTGTCGGTGAGGGTAGGCCGTTCGGCGTGAACCCGATTCGGCAACTCCAGCCCGCGCCAGCGAACTCGCATGGTCGATCCTCCCGCCGTTGGCTTACCGTCTCACACCCACGACCAGGGTTCGAGGCGAACCAAACGGCAACCTGAGAAGTAAACAGTGGGCGGTGTCGTGGGCAGTGTGCCCAACGACACGGGCCACATCGGTGGCGGGTCGCACGCCACATGCTTCCAATCCGGAGAGGCCAGCAGGTAACGTGGGCCAGATCGCCCACGAACCCACCTTAGCGTGTCGCGATTTCAATGATGAGTTGCTCGCGGATGTCGGTGATGCGTTCGTCCACGTCCTGGCGGGAGGGAACGCGCGTCATGCGGCCTTCAGGGGCATCCTGGTTGTTGGTCAGTTCCAGGAAGTCGGGGATGCGGACTGTTCCCTTGGCGAGTGTCTCGCGAGCCATCTTCAGGCTTCCGTCACGAGTCTTCACCTTGATCACGTCGCCCGGCTTCACCAGCATGCTTGGGATGTCGCACTTCACGCCGTTGACCAGGATGTGCCCGTGAGCAACCATCTGGCGTGCGGAGTTGCGGTTCACCGCGAAGCCGAGCCGGTGAACGACGTTATCGAGACGGCGTTCCAGAATCGAGAGCAACTGCTCGCCGGTGTCGCCCACAGCCTTGGTTGCCAGGGCGTAATAGCGGCGGAACTGGTTTTCGAGCACGCCATAGAACCGCTTCAGCTTCTGCTTCTCGCGAAGGCGCAGGCCATACTCGGATTGCTTGCCGCGGCGTGCGCCGTGCATACCCGGCGGCAGCGATTCGCGTTCGATGGGGCACTTGTTGCCGAAGCAGCGGTCGCCTTTGAGGAACAGTTTCATCTGTTCGCGCCGGCACATCTTGCAAACGGGATCGGTGTTACGAGCCATGTTCAGGTGTCAGGGGCAGGTATCAGGGGTCAGTTGGTCGGCGAACGTTCGTCGGCCAGAAAATGCGTGAGGGCGTTTGTTGAAGCGGCTCTCCGGCGAACCCCAGAGTCGGTACGGAGAGGGATGCAGCAACACTGGGCCTGAAGCCCCAACGCGAACACGCGAGTCAAACTAGTAGGCACACTCCGTGTGCCGTTGCTTTACCTGTGGTACAGCGACGGCACACGGAGTGTGCCTACTCCATTCCCGGAATCAAACGCGGCGCTTCTTGGGCGGACGGCAGCCGTTGTGCGGCAGCGGGGTCACGTCCTCGATGGCCTTGACGTTTAACCCGGCGGCTTGCAGCGCGGTGATGGCGGATTCGCGACCAGCGCCTGGCCCCTTCACCCGCACTTCCAGCTCCTTGACGCCGAACTTCGACGCCTTGCCGGCGCACTCTTCGGCCGCACGTTGCGCCGCGAACGGCGTGCTCTTGCGGCTTCCCTTGAAGCCAACTGCACCGCCCGACGAGTGACACAGGGTGTCGCCGTTGGTATCGGTGATGGTAACGATGGTGTTGTTGAA
>CAYRDG010000036.1:46588-54060 GCA_964422915.1 uncultured Frigoriglobus sp.
GCGGTGGCCTCGCCGCCGCCGATGCACAGCGAGGCGATGCCGCGGCGGACGTTGCGCCGCGTCTTCTTTTTCTTGGATTTGGCCATGTTCGTTGTGGCTAGTGGCTCGTGTGAGTGCGAGTAAATCCATAAGCTGGTGAGTGAAAGGTGGTGCGTGGTGAATCGCTTCACCGGCGCTCACACTGGCCACCCACCGGCGTATTAGCGGAGGTCCTTCACGCCCTTCTTGCCGGCGACCGTCTTGCGCGGCCCCTTCCGGGTGCGGGCGTTAGTCTTGCTGCGCTGGCCACGGACCGGCAAATTCTTGCGGTGCCGTTCGCCGCGGTAGCTCTTGATCTCCTTGAGCCGCGCGATGTTCGCGCCTTCGGCGCGGCGGAGCGGCCCCTCAACGAGGTATTCCTTGTCGAGAAGCACCGCGATTTCCGCGATCTCCTTGTCGTTGAGCGAATCGGCCCGGCGGTGGGGGTCGATGTGCAGCTTGTCGCACACCTCCAGCGCAGTGGTTGGGCCGATCCCGCGGATGTACCGCAAGGAGATGTGGAGCGGCTTCTTCGGCGGAATGTCGACGCCTTGAATACGGGGCATAGCCTGTCAGTTGTTAGTGGACAGTGTGCAATGGGCAGTTCCGAACAGGGGTTTACGACCCGCTGCCCACTGCCCACCTCAATCGTGCCTCAACCTTGCCGCTGCTTGTGGCGCGGGTCTTCGCAGATCACACGGACGACGCCCTTCCGCTTGATCAGCTTGCACTTCTCGCAGATCCGCCGCACGCTGGTTCGCACCTTCATGACGCACCTAAATGCTGAAAAAGCCGCACAAGTCCGGTAAACCTCCAGAATACGGGAGACCGGACAACCGACAAGGGTTCGGGCGGGATTTCGCCTGCGACCTATCCCTTGGTCCTGGGTTCGTCCTCGAACGCTCCCTCGTCGGCCGTGATGATGACCACGCCGCCGGTGGTTAGCGCCAGGGTGTGTTCGACGTGGACGCTTGGCATGCGGTCGCGTGTGACCACGGTCCACTGATCGCCGAGCGTGTCGACTTCCGCCCGGCGCATGTTCACCATCGGTTCGACGGCCAGCGTCAGCCCCGGTTCCAGTTTGAAGTCGGCCTTGCGCGTCTCGCGGTCCACGTAGTTGGGCACCTGTGGGTTTTCGTGCATGGTCCTCCCAATACCATGCCCAACATACGAAGTGACCACACTGAAGCCCGCCTTCTCGACGTGCTTCTGCATTTCGCTGGCCACCTGCGTCCACCACTTCCGCTTGGGGAGCAGGTCGATGCAGATTTGCAACGTCTCCTCGGCCACCTTCAGCAGTCGGGCTTTCTCCGGAGAGATTTCCCCGATGGGCACCGTGATGGCGCGGTCGGCGCACCAGCCGTTGAGCCGGCAGGCGGTGTCGATCTTCAGGAGGTCGCCCTCCTTGAGAATGCGGTTGCCCGGGATGCCGTGAACAACCTGCTCGTTGACACTCAGGCACGTTACCGCAGGAAACGGCGTCTTGCCGGGGTAGCCCTTGAATAGTGGCGCGGCGTCATGCTTCGTGTAGAACGCTTCGACGGCCTGGTCGATTTCGATCGTCTTCACGCCTGGCCTGGCCATGTCGCGGCAGATGCGCAGCGCGCGGGCCACCAGCTTGCCCGCTTCACGCATCAGCGAGATCTCACGGGCCGATTTCAGTTCCGGCGGACGATTGGCGTTGGCTCTGAGCATTGCGGAGTTCGGAGTTCGGGATGAAGAATTGAGGCATTATAGGCGAATACGGGAGCGGTGGTTTGGTTCGGCCATTCAATCTTCAACTCCCCCGGCGATTACGGCTCCCTTCCTGTCGTTGGAACCTCCAGACAGCGGCGATCCAAAGCCTTCGCGATGTTCTGGAATATCTCGTTGGCTGGGTCCGTCGCGGAGATGTCGTCCACGAGATTGTGTCGCCGGTAGTGTTCCAGCAGCGCGTCGGTATTCGCGTGGAACTGCGTCAGCCGACGGCGAATCGTTTCCTCGCGGTCGTCCTCACGAATCACGAGTGCCGTGCCGCACTGGTCGCAGACGCCGGCCACTCGTGGCGGCCGCGCGACAACATGGTAGCAAAGCCCACACTTCGGATCCGGGCAGCAGATACGCCCGCCGATCCGTCGCACAACCTCATCGTCCGAGATTTGCAGATTGATCACGGCGTCCAGCCACAGGTGTTCGATCTTCAGAAGTGCGTCGAACGCAATCGCCTGGGCGTATGTTCGCGGGTAACCATCCATGACGAAGGATTCAGGCCGACCAGGGCTGCGGAAGAGTTCGGCAACCATCTCGTCCACGACTCGATCCGGCGCCAACAATCCCTGTTTGATGAGCGGCCCCACCGCCTGACCGATCTCGGTATGGCGTTCGATGTGATTGCGGAACATCGCCCCCGTGCCGATCAACACAAGCTGGAAACGCTTGATCAGCCGCTCGGCCTGCGTCCCTTTCCCGCTGCCTGGAGGTCCGACGAGTACCAGTCGCATGTGCCTTCCGCCCTGCATCACCGTACGTAACGACCAACAGATGGGTAATGTCGCTCAGACCACGACGCCACCGACCCGCCACACCATTTCTATCTTCTGTGGCCGGCCGAATATCGCAAGGTCGGTGGTGTAAAAACGGTCAGCCTGATACCGGACGGGTCATCCCAAACGCGAGTGAACCGCAGACGTAGCACGCTGTGTGCTCGTCTGCGGTGCGCCCAGGTCTGTCGATGCTCACGGGCGGATGGGCGCGTCGCGGAAACGCGGATCGTAGGCATGGAGTCCGAAGGGCGGCTTGTAAACGTGCAACCCGACCTCTCCTTCAAATGGCGAGCAAAGGTGAACGACATGGGAACACTCGCCCAGGCGGCGATCGGTTGGGGGGAGTACGGAAGCCAGCCGCCGCGACATGCCGTCGCGCGTGCCGCGGAGAGCGTCGAGGCTCATCCCAAGCCGCCAGCGCCAGCCGAGCCGGCCTGGAGGCGGAGCCTTCGATGGTGGCGGCGGCAGTGAGCCAACAGCCGCCCCGCGGAAGTACGCCGCTTCCAGAAGTTGCCGTAACGCGCCTTCTGTCGGAAGCCATTCGCACTCGTGTTCCGTGAACGTATATCGGGCCGCACCGGCAGGCAGAACCGTCCCTGCAGGTCCGCCGATCACGACGACTGTGTTCGAATGGCAGCAGTGGCGAATCTGAGCCAGAGCGTAGAACGGATCGTGTAAGTGGTAGTAGACGCCGAGGAACAGAATCACGTCGAATTTCCGATTGAGCGAAGCGAGGTCATAAACCGAGAGGTTCTGATTGATCTCCACGGAGGAACCGAGTAATTCTTTCGCGAGATGGATGCCGCGACCGGCCGACCAGTTCTGCCCCAGATCGTCGCTGGCGAGCACGGATCGGGCGCCGCGTTTCTCGGCAAAGAAGCTCCAGTAACCATCCCAGGAACCGATGTCGAGCACCGACTTGCCGCGTAAGTCCACCGCCTCGAGATGCGATTCCACAGAGCGCCAGATACGACGATGTCCCTCGATGTCACCGCAGTGGGTGCGTGTCTGAAGGCCGTTGCCGAAGTCGAACTCGTGATACCAGGAAACAGAATCGAGTTCTGCCTGTTTAGCCGCGATGTTCATATCGCCTCCTCTCGCTCACCGGCGCGTCGCGACGGCAGTGGCGGCGGCATGTAGCAACCTGACACCGAGTTTACCAGTGCATTCGTGCGAGCGAAGCTGCCGGTGCGCGAAGTCGATCGCGTGAGGGGCTTGTGACGAGCCTTGCTCCAGACCAGCGAGCGAGGCATGGTATTGGACCGAGGCCGGGCTGATCGTAGAGTAGCTCGGACGGAATGGGGATTCTCCTTCAAGCGACGGAAAGTCTGGTACTCAGGAATTCTCATCTGTTGCTTCAATCACACGAACCTCCAGGATTGCGGCCGCGGCTCGTTCCGACAATCGGGTATACCATTATCACGCTGATGCCTAACCGGAGCCTGTTGTGAGACCGATTCTGACTCGACGCCAGAAAGACACGATCTTCGCTGGCATCTTTTGCATCGTGGCTCTCCTGGTGATTCTCCAACTGTGGCTGTTGACGGCCACCATGAACGCCTTCATGGGCGGCGACGACTCGGTCGTCTGGCCAGCGGGCCTGGCCAGTTTTGGCTGCCTGCTGGTGAATCTCTGGCTCTTCCGTCGTCTGGTTTATCTCCAAAAGGCGGGGGAGTAGAGGTCGGTGGGTCGTGCGCCGATGAGGCGATCACGAATCTCTGGCGACCAATTTCACACATGCGAAACCTCCCGCCCAACATCTTCGCGATGGTGATGGCGACAGGCATTGTTGCCCTGGCGGTGAACGCCGCCGGGTGGCGAACAGGCGCGCTTGCGATCTTCTGGGTTGGCGCAGTTGCCTATGCCGTGCTGTGGGTGCTAACGGCCGCGCGATGTATGCGGCACTGGAGCGATGTTCGCGCAGACCTCACGTCTCACGCGCGTGCGCCGGGCTTCTTCACCACGGTCGCGGCCACGGGTGTGCTGGGCAATGGCTGCGTGCTCCTGCACGACTCCGTCAGCATGGGGTTGGCATTCTGGGCCGTTGCGGTCGTGCTTTGGGCAACGCTTTCGTACAGCATTCTTCCCTCACTCATCGAGGCCGAGGATAAGCCCAAGCTTGAGAAGGGCCTGAGCGGTGTTTGGCTGTTGACTGTGGTTGCGACTCAGTCGGTGTGTGTGCTGGGCTGTCTGGTGGTCACGCATCTGGGGGGTGAGTGGGACGCAATCGGTCTGTTCACCTGCCTGTGCTTCTGGCTGGTCGGCGGGATGTTGTACATCTGGCTGATCGCGCTGATCTTCTACCGTATGGTGTTCCGGCCAATTACTGCGGCCGACCTCAGCCCGCCCTACTGGATTAACATGGGGGCGATGGCGATTTCCACTCTTGGTGGGGCGTCGCTGGTGATGGCGGCGCATGGCACGGCGAGCCTGGTCGAGTTGATGCCCTTCTTGAAGGGGCTGACCCTCATGTTCTGGGCCACAGCGACCTGGTGGCTGCCGTTGTTGCTCATGCTCGGGGTGTGGCGGCACGGGGTGAAACGCTACCCCATGAGCTACGATCACGGTTTCTGGGGCGGCGTGTTCCCGCTGGGGATGTACTCGATGTGTACGTTTCGGGTGGCGCAGGAGTTTGGGTTGTCGTTCCTGGCGCCGCTGGCGGGAGTGTTCGCCTGGGTGGGTCTGATGGCCTGGGTAGTTGTCGCGGTTGGGCTTGCCCGCCATATGCTCCGTCGGCCCGATCCGCCCGCACCGGTGTGATACAGATCTGGAAGGTCGCACCGGTCGTTCCGTTTGGGCGATGCGGTTGCAGAGATCCCGACCACGCCGTCTGAATCGAAGGCTCTTCCCACGCTGCTTCTGGTGTCACAGTGGAGCGGTGGATCACTCGCCGTGGTCGACGTGGAAGGAGCTAGTCGATGGTCTCGACGGTCGTTCTCACACTGGCCCTCGCACCGGGCGTCGATGTGTTCGGCGGTGCCAGGTCCGACCCGACCGGACCGAAGGCGTATCCAACGATCTACGCACCGGCTGAAGCTCCCTGTGGCTATCTCTACCAGCCTGCTGCCGATCTCAACACGATTCCGCGACTACCCGCGATCAAGTACGCTCCGCAAGCGGGCGACGTTCTCCTCCTGAGCGACCCCGACCCACTCTTCAATGTGCTCTACGTCTTCGCACGCAGTGGCAAGCCGGGGCACTGTGCCATCGTCGTTACCATGCCCGATGGTCGGCTGGGAATGCTGGAAGCGGGCTTCAGTTTCACGCCTTTCACGCGGCTGACGCCACTGGAATACGGCCTGAACCTCTATGCCGGGCACATCTGGGTACGGGCGCGCGAGACACCACTGACGGCGGAACAGGATCGCCAACTGACCGCGTTCGCGGTCGCGGCCGACGGTACCAAGTACAACATGAAGCGATTCGCGAACCAACTCACCTTCTTTCGCTCGCGCGCACCGCTGGTGACACGGTTCGCGGGCAAGTCGGTCGGCCTGGGTCACAACTACACCTGCGTGCAGATTGTGATCGAGGCGCTGGTTTACGCGGGGTTGGTGGATCGCCGAACGGCACGCCCCGGCGCCACCTACGCGCAGGACCTCTTCTTCGATCGCTCTCGCAACCCCTACATCGATCGGCATCCACCGCTCGCTGGCCGTGGCTGGGGCACGCCGCAACTCTGGACCCCGATTCCTGGTACGGCGCTGCGCGGTAGCGATCGGCCCGTTCCGCCGAACCCGTGGCCTGGTGCAGGCGGCGCGATCGTGCTCACACCGCTTGGGATTGGCGGTCCGCAACCGCCCACGCCGACCGTCACGGAGGTCGTTGCCGGTCGGCCCGACCTGCTCACCACGACGGTGAGTCCGCAGGCACGCCTGGGCTACTACGACCGACCCTACAGGCTGTTCTCACGCAGACGGTGAGCAGGCGGCACACTTTCACGAAAACTGTGTCCGGCACGTCCTGTGTACAGGATGTGCCGGCCCCATGGGGAGCGGCGTGTACAGGGTAAGGTTTCCTGTCATTTCTATTTTTCCCCTTTTCTTTCTTGCCAGGCTGCAATTGCGAGATTACAAGGGAGTTGCTTGATCGCCCGAACGTCTCGCTTCGACTCGCGGTTTCTTCTCACGTTGAAAATCTGACTCTCTAGCGGAGACTCCATCGAGTCTTCGGTAGGTGGGGCCATTCTCTGCGACGCCGCGGGGCGGACGGAATCTTGGGTGACGGAGCAAGTTCATCTGTCTCAATTTCGGAATCGGCTCATGCACTCTTTGGGAGCATTTCCATGGATCATCGAGAGACTCGCAACCGCAGCGCCTTCACGCTGATTGAGTTGCTGGTGGTGATCGCGATCATCGCCATTCTGATTGGCCTGTTGCTGCCGGCGGTCCAGAAGGTCCGTGAGGCAGCCGCGCGCATGAAGTGCAGCAACAACCTCCACCAGATTGTTTTGGCGTCTCACAACTACGAGTCGGCCAACAACATCCTCCCTCCTGGCGGTCTTGTGAACGCGGGTGGGAGCTATGGTACCTACTCGTCGTACCCGGGCCCCACCACGGGTGTAATGGCGTTCCTGCTGCCGTACGTGGAACAAGAGAACGTCTACAAGATGATGCCCCAGGGCTACTTCTCGACCAACTCCGCAGTAGCTGCCTGGGCCTACAGCACCGCGCCGTACAGTTCAGACGGGAACCAGACCGGGCCGCTGCCAGGTACGCAGGCGCGGGTCAAGTACTATGAGTGCCCGTCGGACGACCCCAACTTACCAGGGTCGAGTGGCATGATCGACTTCTACGCTGCAGGCGATAACTGCACGGGCGCCTTCAACGCTGCCAGCGTTTGCATCGACTACTTCTACGATCTGACCGGGACCATGTCCTGTGTTGGTTCAGCGTGAAATGGAATTGGCAGGGGCGGCGGGTTTGTAAACCT